>JAOAIP010000043.1 GCA_026414605.1 Bacteroidia bacterium | reverse complement strand
AAAGTTGAAAGTTAAAAGTTGAAAGTTAAAAGTTGAAAGTAAAAAAAGTTGATTCTTTTCTAATTAAATTTATAGAGGTTTTGAAGGGATGTATTTTGTGGTTTGTTTAAATTTTATTTTCAGTAATTTTTACTAAACCATTTCTTTTTTACCATTTTCTTTTGTTTTTTTGAGCAAAAAAATTATGTGTAAAAATCTTTTTAGATGTTGGATTTTGATAAATGTATTTTTTGTTTATTCTAATTTGTATTTTGGGCAAAATGTTTTAGATACTATTTACTTAATGAATGGACAAAAAGTTGGAAGTGTAGTAATTGATACATCTTTTGCATTGGTTACTTACAAGATACAAAATTCTCAACAACCTGATAAAATTCGCAATTTTGAAAAAGATGATATCTTTTGTATTCGTTATAAAAATGGGGATTTATTTTATTACTATTCGCAAGATACTGCTCGTGGCGATTGGTTTACCCGAGAAGAAATGTGGCACTTTACACAAGGCGAAAGAGATGCTCAAAAAGGATTTAAACCTGTGGCTACAATGATTATTGGTGGAACTCTTGGAATAGCCGCTGGAATGACAGGAATGTATGTTGCACCTGTCCTGCCTTTGGGATTTTATCTAATATCCGATGTTACCAAAATTAAAATCCGACATTCGTCTATTTCAAATCCAGAATTATTACAACACGATGCTTATATTTTAGGGTATCAAAAAGTAGCCCGTTCTAAACGACGCATCTATGCTATAATAGGCGGTGCAGCAGGATTAGCACTCGGATATACGACTTATTTTATTTTCAAAAATCAATATCCACAACCACTCAAAGACCTTTTGTTTAATTAAAAATCCAAATTAGACAATTATCTTGCATTAACTTTGCAGTTTGAAAAAATAATATACTATGAATGCCAAAGAAAAATTTTTTAGGGAAGAATACATTCCATTATTGAAAAAATTAAAAGGAGATGAAAAACCTTTGTGGGGGAAATTATCTGCACAAGCAATGATTGAACATATGACTGATTCTATTGGAATAGGATGGAAGCGGATTAGTTTTCCATCTTATACAAAGCCCGAAGATTTGCCCAAAGCCAAAGCATTTATGTTGAGTAATAAGCCATTTAAGGAAAATACGCCCAATCCGTATATGCCAGATGTTCCACCATTAAGAAATCAAAACATAGAAGAAGCCATCGCAGAATTAGAAAGAGAAATACAAAACTTTATTCAATTTCATAAAGATAATCCTGGGATAATAGTACAAAATCCCTTTTTTGGCGATTTGAATTACGAAGAATGGTTGCATTTGTTATACAAGCACGCCCTTCATCACTTAAAACAATTTGGATTAATTGATAAAATAGAAATACAATAATGAAAAACAAAACACATTCAGAACATAACATAGTGTATGGTATTCACTCTATTGAAGAACTCTTAAAAGATGAGTCAAAAGTCAAACAAATAGAAAAGATATTTGTAGATGAAAAAAAACAAGGATCATTAAGACATTTATTAAATATCGCACGTTCGCATAAAATATCTGTGCAGTATGTGCCTTCTATTAAGATAGAAAAGTTAGCCAAAGGAAAAAATCATCAAGGCATTGTTGCGAATATTGTAGATATTAGATATTACACACTTGCAGAATTATTTCAATTACGTTCATTGGAAAACATACGGTTGATTTTATTTTTAGATAGGATTACGGATGTGCGAAATTTTGGGGCAATAGCCCGAACGGCTTATTCTATGGGCGTTGATGCTTTGTTAGTGCCATCAAAGGACTCTGCATCCATCAATTCTGATGCTATCAAAACATCGGCGGGGGCTTTATTTAAATTGCCTGTTTGCAAAGAACAGGACATTGTTGATTCATTGAAATTATTGAAGGATAAAGGATTTCAGATTGTTGCTTGTCATGAAAAAACAAGTAAGGTCATTTATGAAGTAGATTTTTCAAAGCCATCAGTGATAATATTAGGTTCGGAGCATAATGGGATATTAAAAGAATATCTGCGAATGTGTGACACAGAAGCCAAAATACCTATGGCACAAGCATTTGATTCATTAAATGTATCCGTAGCAGCAGGTATTGTCTTATATGAGGTGGTGAGGCAGAAAACAATGATTTAGTAAAATTTTGTGTTTGATATAGTGAAAAAATTTAAGCACTGTTACTTTATTTCAACACTGCTGAGTAGTAGCTAATATCTTTAAATTTTCTGTAAGCTTACCTTTTTTATTTCTTTTATTGTATTTGCATCTTCAATGACAAACAGATATAACCATTTGTTGTTGATGAGTTGCTGAAGCACAAGGTGCTTATCAATAATTTCATATACTTTATCAATAGGTGCTTTAATAAATACATTCAGTCGTACGGGGACATGCATGAAGTGAAAACCATTATGAATGGATTGAAAAGGCAGGCCAATTCGCAAATCGCCGGTGCTTCCTTCCAATACGCCCAATCCGCTCACAACGTTATGCAATGGTTTGTGGCCAGATCCAAAAACATCAGGGGCAACTACCGAGGCATAATATTGCAGGTTGATCCAACTACCCACAACCATGGGCGCCGTCATTAATGTTTCAAGCAAAGTAAAATCGTTGTCCTGCGAATAATCGTAGTCGTGTAAAAATACCTTACCATCCAGTGAAATGGATTTTGTCAAACTTCTTGGTGCAATTATGAAGGAATGACAACCTGCTAATCCCCATTCAGGACGGACCTGCGACCAATCTTTTGCCCGTTGCATAATATTGGAATCCGTTACTTTGTATTCCGACTGAAAGTTTTGAACTCTTTCTTTTCTTGCACGTTGAGAAGCATTTTGCAATAGGGATTTTAATTTTTGTATCTGAGAGAAATGCTTTTCGTTTATTTCATTTTCTCTTAAAATTTTTATTTCATCTGTGGTAGTATCGTGAAGAGCGGCTATGAACAAAGTATCGTCAGGTATATTGATGCCTTTAGAGGCCAGGGCCTGACGAATTTCCGGATGATTAAGGATTTTACATCCAAGCAGTGCGTTGATTTCTCCGGAATGCCCGCCACAAGCACCGCACTCTAATGCCGTTGCATGCGGATTATTAACTGACGTGGAACCATGTCCTGTAAGTACGACCAAGGACGCTATCTTATTTTGCAAATTCAATGATTGAATAAGTGAATGGGCTAATTTCAATTTTTCATCAAAAGGTATATTGGAAACGTCAATATCTGTTTTGCCATTCAGCAGATCGTTCAGTTCTATTTTCTTTGGATTCTGATAAGGACTTGTCCATCCAAAATTATCGCTGATTAATTTGGGCAAATAAAACAATCCCAGTGGACTTACGTATCCAAATCCCGTTACTACTCCAATTCTGTATTTGACTTTAAAATGTCTTAATGCATCGTTTATCTGTTTTTGTAAAATATATTGTTTTTGTTGGTTCTTTGGCTTTTCATGGATGGTGTATAGAAAAGGTATTAATACCGGACATTGCTTTTTGCCATGAATTGTATTGATAGGATGATATTCAACAGGAAGACCAAAAAAACCTGCCACTCCAATTGTTTGAATGGTATTATCAAGTTCTTCAATGTGCCGACGGATGATTTCTGATCGAACATCGATGCAGAATGCCATTTGAATAGTTGGCTCGCAATTTTGTGTGATTGCAGTCGGCCGACTAAGTTTTTCAATCATTTCCTTTTGTAAGGAAATTTCCATAGATCTCTGCAATACAGAAAGAATTTGAATGTATTTAACTAACTGCGGATTGCTTCTTTCTTTTATTGCTTCCATCAAATTTAGTTTCCATTTCTCTTGATAATCAGCAAATGTCTCGTACAAATACATTTCCCAGCTTAATAAAATTTGAACAAGAGAAGGCAGGTAATTGTAAGATTTATTTTGAAGTTGTGCATCCCAATCCAACGACGACAGATAAGAAGACCATCCCACTAATCCCAGTAAAAGTGTGTGCAGATATTCTTCCAATATTTCATCGTTCAGATTTAATTTATCAAAAAACTCACTTGTGATTTTTTCACCATCTTCGGATAAATTTTTTATATACTTACGAAAATTCTTTAATCCAAACAGTTCAGGCATTAAATCTATCTGTGCGTCTTTATGCCATTGCTTAAATAGTGCTGCACCATTTTCAGGATAGTAATCACCGAATTTATCAAAATACACCGAAAGCCGAGCCGATGTTTCATTCACAATAAATGCACTGATATCTGTGTTGTGGCAAATATCTATAAACTCTGAAAACTTTTGCATTTTTTTGAAGGATGGTTGTTTATGTTCCATCGCACTGGCTTCTTTTAGCAGCGTTTGAAAATCTCCTTGATAATTTGACTCATGGATGGCTTGTTGCAATGCAATGGATGTTATTTCTTGACTTTCAATTTTTTTCAAATAATACGACAAGGGCATAAAAGACGGAATATTGCCATTGCACAACAAAGTCCTTGCCGCATCTTCAAAAGTAAGATGTTTTAATCCCCAATACGGATTGGATGCCACAAAATTTTCCAATGACCACGATGGTGCTATTCGCGAACACACTTTTTGCAACAAATAATTGTAATTCTTATTCTTATCTGTGTTGTTATTTGCCGGATTCATGAATTTTTAATTTTGAATTTGTAAATAATTTATCCAAAAAGATGTGTAAATAAAAGCCATTACGAACATAAACATCCCATACGGGAATAGGTTCAATAAAGCCCCACTTCAATGCAATAGAATAAATAGCCAATGTAACAAACAATACAATCAATATACTGATTGAAACCATCTTCACCAAATGAATGGATCCGCCTGTTAAAGAAGGAACGACGTATTCTGCTGCCATTTCCAATGAAAAAAACGAAACAAATACAGTAATTACAAATCCTAAAACATTGACAAAACCACGCCAATAGCGGACAAAGTAAATTGTGTTACTAATAAAAACAGAAACAGATATAGCAATAATAATGCCCAACATCAGAAAAGAAATGTCTGGAAAAAAAGTTTTTTTGAAAAGCATCAGGAATACCGCATAAAAGACAATTCCGCAAATGAATGCAAGTAGTATGGCAGGTGGTGATATTGGGAATATACGGATGTTTCGGTTTTGAATAATTCGTTGTTTATCAATTTCACTGCCCGAAGATAAGAAAGCATGGGCTTTGTAAAAAGAATGTCCAACCAGGTGGAGTAATGCCGCAGAATAAAGTCCCAATCCACTTAACATCAAACTGAACCCCATATGTCCTACGCTGGAATAGGATAAGCGGGTTTTTACAGCAGGTTGAAAATACGATACCAGAGTGCCGAACAATGCAGAAAATCCGCCCCATAGTATTAAAATAATCTGGGCTGATGTGGCCTTATCTATCAAAGGATAAAAACGAATCATCAGAAATGGTCCGGCATTCAATAATCCTGCGTGTAATAAAGCCGATACGGGTGTAGGCGTTTCCATTATTCCTAATAGCCAACCGTAAAAAGGAATATTTGCTGATTTGATAATAGCCGATAAAGCCAGTAAACTACAGGCAATTTCAAACAGAAGAGTAGAACCAGTGAGTTTATTTGAAGCATCAAACAATTTGATTAAATTCACACTTTCTTTATCTACAAACAAAAGAAAAAATCCCACTATCATAAAAATATTGGAAAGAATGCTCATTTTCTTTTTTTTCGCCTGTGCAACAAGGGCGTATTTTCTGTTTTGATAAAGACCAATTAATGAACGCAATCCCACATCCGACAAGAACCAAAAAAGAAAAATTAAAATAAAATCGCCCGAAAGAACCATTAATTGAACCACAGCAATTGTGAACAGCAAACGCATAATGAATACTTTATGCAATGAATCTCCCCATAAATAATTTTTGCTGAATGAAATTATAACCCAACCAATGATCGAAACCATTAAGTAAAAAAGAATGCTGATTTTATCAAACAAAAAACTATTAAATCCTAATGACCACTCAAATGGAAAACAACCAGTTGAATTTATCAGTGATCTTAAAAAAGATAAGAGTCCTAATAAAAAAGAAACATTTAATAAAAATTTTCCCCACCGTATCAAAGATATAACAGATAAAAATCTTGAAAATACAAATGATAAGACCATTAAACTCAGAGTAGCGATGAACATACTTTTTTCAATCATCATAATTAAAAGTTTTTACGGGGGCAAAGTTATCTAAAAGGATAAGTTTAATATTATTTATATTTGCAATTTTAAATATAAATAATATTTATGAATTACACTTTGCATCAATTCAAGATTTTTCAAAAAGTTGTAGAATACAGCAGTATATCCAAAGCTGCAGAAGAATTGTATATGACGCAACCAGCTGTTTCTATTCAGCTTAAAAAGTTTCAGGAACAATTTAAATTCCCTTTGTTTGAACTAAAAGGAAGGAGAATTACCATTACCGAATATGGAAAAAAAATTTACGAAATTGTGTGTGAAATTTTAGAAAAAACTCATCAATTGCAATACAACTATCAGGAATTAGATAGTACCATTTCCGGAAAACTTACCATTGCATCGGCATCTACCGGAATGTATGTAATACCCTATTTCGTTTCAGAATTTTTAAATCAATACCCCAACATTGAAATTAAACTTGATTTTACAAACAGAAAACAAGCCATTGCCTCTTTGAGAAATAAAGAAGTAGAATTAGCGGTCGTTTCGCTACTTCCTGATACCTTCGAAGTATTTGAAGAAATTTTATTGGAAAACGAATTAATAATGGTTTGCAAAAAAAATACCGACCCCAAATCATTGCCTTACTTATTCAGAGAAAAAGGTTCTGCAACACGCCGTATGATGGAAAAATATTTTTTACAATATGGATTACCATTAGAAACAAAACGAAAAATTGAATTGAGTTCCAATGAAGCTGTAAAACAAGCCGTTTTAGCTGGTATGGGAATTTCTATTTTGCCAAAAATGAGCATCCAAAAAGAATTGGAAAATCAAACACTACAAATCATTAAAAAGAAAGGGCTACCCATCGTAACGCATTGGCGCCTTATTTATTTAAAAAACAGGAATTTATCACCCGTAACACAAACGTTTATACAATTTATTCAGATCAATAAACTGCGCATCATCAAAAAATATTTTAGATAATACTATCCGATTGTAATTTTGCCCCTTTACTTTCCAGTGCTTAGCTTGTCTGCATCGACTTAACTATTGAAATGTTGGAATTAATTTTTTTAGGAAAAAAACATATCAAGGCATCCCGAGTTTGACACTTTTTTGAGGGTTGATCCGATCTCTGTCGCGTCAATGCTGATGTCTTATCTCATTTTTCCGAAAAGGGTAGTGAACAAATTCTTTAAATATTTAATAAATTTCCCTAAATAAGTGGTTAATTAAATTTTTGTCGGGAACTTTAATCCTTCGCTTTATCTACATCAAAATCACCAAAAGGCCAAAGAACAAGCTTACTATTATCTCGTTGAGTCATATTCGTAACGGCAAAGTCAAACAACGTACGCTGATGTCCTTCGGTAAAGCAGACGATAACTGTATCCCAATAAACGAGATTAAAAGAGTTACGGTCGGTATCAGCGATATCTTTAAAAATGGGAAAAAGAGAATTTGGGTAAGGACAGATATAAAAGAGAAAACCATACAAACAGATAAAAATGTAGTGGCACAAAGTGTCAAATTTTTTTTATTTTATTGAAAATCAATAAATTTAAAGTAACAAGTATCAAACTCGGGAAGTAGATGTATTAGAAATTATCAAATAATCTTACAGAAAGACAATACACTATCTTCATTTAATCAAAACTACCTTTAAATTTTACTTAATACAATTTGTGTATTAAATTTACTAACTGCTTAAGGGCATATACTTCTCGCATTTTTTCTTTGGCAGGACCAGCGGGCGAACCAAAATATGTTTGCCTATCAGAAATGTTTTCACCAACACCGGCTTGTGCCAGTATCGTTACATCATTTCCAATAGTCAAACCGCTGGATATACCAACTTGTCCCCATATAGTTACTCTGTCGCCAATGGTCGTAGCCCCCGCAATGCCTGTATGTGCGGCTATAAGACAACGTTTGCCTAATTTTGTATCGTGTCCTATATGAATGTGATTATCTAATTTTGAATGAGCCCCAATGATGGTTGAGGATGTAACGCCTTTATCAATAGTGCAATTAGCCCCAATATGCACAAAATCTTCTATTATTACATTTCCACAAGTTTCAAGTTGCTCAAACGAATCAGGATGTTTTTTGTAATAAAAAGCATCAGCCCCTATTGTAGTATTAGCGTGGATTTTCACATTATTGCCTATTACACAATTATCATAAATAACTACATTTGGATAAATAATGCAATTGTCCCCAATGCTAACATTATTTCCTATGTAGACATTGGGATAAATAATAGTGTTTTTGCCAATTTTAGCAGTAGGACTAATGGTTGTAAGAGAATGTTGTAAAGGTTGAAAGTGTCGGATGATTTGATTAAAAGCAGTAAATGGTTGAGAGTGAATAAGCAATGCTTTTTCTTTTGGAAAATCAACGTTTTCATTATTAATAATGATAGCACTTGCATTTGAATGAATGGCTTTTGAATAGTATTTAGGGTGATCTACAAAAACAATATCGCCTTTATTGACGCAGTGTATTTCGTTGATTCCAGTTATGATTAAGTCCGTATTTCCTACAATTTTTGCGTTTATAATATTTGCAATGTCTTTAATAGAAATGTTGGGTAAGATCATAGTTAGTTATTAGTTATTAGTTGAAAGTTAAAAGTTGAAAGTTGAAAGTTAAAAGTGTAAGGAGAATAGTTTTGTATATTAAATGCAGTAATGGTTAATTGTAATGTGTAAATGATTAGGGTTGATGAAGTGTTTTAATTTCAAGGAAAATACAGGGAAGAAACCTGTAAAGTATTTGATTGTTTTGGATAAATAATTAGTGATGTCATTGAATGCTTATAATTGAAAATTAATTTCATCTTCATTGTTAGAATCGGAGACAAAGCCCAATCGTTTGCCTGTTCTTAAAGTTATCCAACTGGTTCTTTCATTGATTTCATTGATAGTTATTTCTTTTACTGAATCAAAAGGTGGAGTTGTTAAATCAAATTGAATAGCAAAGATGATGAGTTCGTTAATTATTTCTTTGATAGTTGTTATATTGAGTGGTTCTAATGAAAAGTTGCTGTATTTAGTAGCAAAAGGCAATTTTGTTTCTACAAAAAAATGATTTTCTTTATTGATGAATATCCGTGCTATCAAAATTCCAATATCATTCAAGCGATTAAATTTGAATGAGTCCGCCATAAAATTGTATACATAAATAATGCCGCAGTAAGCATTTAAGGGATTTTGTTTGATATAAGGCGATTTGTATAATGGAGAAGATTTTTCTAACTCAAATACATTGGTGTGCATAAAAAATTCTAAAACATCACCGGCAATTTTAAGTTGATACGCAAATTGATTCACTTCTGAATATTGTATACTTACTCGTTTATCTATGGAACTCACTTGAGTTTTAAGGTCGTTGGCAATAGTTTTACTTTGATCTTTGAAATTATTAAAAACATTAATGGTATTTGAAAACACATCTTGTTTTAATACAGATTTTTCTTTTAAAAGAGAGAGAATTTTTTGTCTTTGTTGTTGAATTATATCGGTATTTTCATTCATTGCAATAATTTCTAATATCACGCTGAAATTTACGGAATAATAATTTATTGTATAAAAATTTTTAGTTTGTATTCACTATTGTCCAAAATATTTTTCAATAAAAATTTAAGCTATTGATTATCAATAACTTAAATTTTTATTTTTCTGATTTTTAAAACATACTCCCCCCCTTTCAACCACTCTCAAATAAACTTAATTGCAATTCTCTATT
>JAOAIP010000038.1 GCA_026414605.1 Bacteroidia bacterium | reverse complement strand
GGTTTATCTAATCCAATCAAAGTATTGGCTACTACAAATTTTGTTTCAAGGTTAGGCAAAGGTTTTAAGCCATAATTGGCTTTTTGATCATTAATATCTTGTTCAATAAATAATGAAATAAAAAACCTCAATTTGCTGATTTGAATGGCGATATTTTGAATATCCACACCGTAGATACAATTTTCAATTAAAAATAATTTTCGTGAATAATCGTCTGTGTTGTTTTCAAAAACTTCATTCAATTCTTTAAGTATCTTTTCTCTTTCTTCTTTGTTTTTAATGTTTAATAGTGTCTGCTCAAATTTTTTAGTAACATCAGAAAGTATTTGCTTTTTCCAATATTGATTTTCTGGATCAATTTTTTGTAAAACAAAAACTAATTTATGTAAAACGCCCATTGGAAATGCACCAGAACCGCAAGCAGGGTCAAGAACTTTTATTTTAAAAATGGCTTCTATCAATCTTTTTTTCTCGCTGTCAGACAAATTAATTTTTTCATCACTATAAGAAAGCAGTAAACGTATTTTATCTTCTGCTATTTCAGGGCAATGAGTTTGGAAATAATAAAACAATGACTCTGTAACCATATAATCTACAATCTCTCGAGGGGTATAATAACTTCCGGATGATTTTCGGGCAGTGTTGGCGGTTTCAGGATTAAAAGATGCTAATAGGTTTTCAAAAATATGTCCTAATAGTTCGGGGTCAAGGGCTACTTCTTCGTCAATAGGGCTGTTTTCGTCTGTAGTAAAGTTGTAAGATTTAAGAATATCAATAAGTCCCTTAAAGGTTTTTTTCCCTAAGCCAAATTCGGATAGATCTACTGTTATGGGATCGTCGTGAAAAAACAGCCAATCAGGAACAATGGCTTGCTTTTCGGGATTTCTTGAAAAACCATCAATATAATATGCTTTTTTGTTTTGAATATCTTCTTTGTCAAGGCAATCAAATAATCCCCCATTTAAGAAGGGAACTCCTTGAAACAATTTGATGGCTTCTTCTTTTGAAATATTGAAAAAATCTTTGTAACGATATAAGTTTTTTACTCCAAAATGTTTTTTTCTTTCTTC
The DNA here is from genome assembly GCA_026414605.1 of Bacteroidia bacterium. Lineage (GTDB taxonomy): Bacteria > Bacteroidota > Bacteroidia > B-17B0 > Aurantibacillaceae > BPGX01. Next base: position 192,336 of record JAOAIP010000038.1, on the reverse strand, counting down.
GGGATCATTTGTTTCTATCGCAAAATCACGTTTTTCACGGGGGGTATTTAATGATGCAAAAAATAAATTTTGTAAAATAGCATTGTAGTAATATCGGGAATTTTTATCTTTATTAAATTCTTTGAGTATTTGGGATAATTCAGTAGGTTTAAAAAGTTCATCTGGTATAATGCCACGTTCTTTAATGAACCAACAAAAAATAAGACGCGTCAAAAGACGAATGAGATTGGTGGCATTTTTAGGATTTTCTTGAATGGGTACATCTTCAGGAAAGTGTACGTGCTTTAATGCTTCATAATACCAGGTTTGTATTTCTTCATAAAATTCTTTGGTAAGTTTGTCAACTGAAAATAATTCAATGATGTTTTTTTCTGAGTCAATGGGGTATTGAGAAAGTCGCTGAATGAATGTTTTGTTGGGCAGGTTTTGGGCGATATAAAATGAATAACGTTTGTAGTGGCTAAATGTTCTTTTGGATCCGCTATAAATTGAATAAACATAGGATATTCGGAAAGCATTTAAAGAGTTAGAAACAAAAATAGCAATGGCAGAGTCATAATTGTTTTGTTTTAGCCATTTTTTGATAATGTCAAATTGGGTCTTTTTTCCTTGTCTATCGTTGATGATTTTATTAGGTTGGAGATGAAAGAGAATAAGAGGGAGTTCGCGTTGATTGTCTAATACAAAATTTCCAAGGTGTTGATAAGAATATAGATATTCAGTGTTTTCAGGGGTTTTGAATGAGTTGTTTAATTTTTTTAAATTTTCTGATTTGTGATAGAAAAAATTGGCAAATTGTTCTGCGAATTCCTTAATGTTATTGGATTGAAAAAGATCTTGTAAAAAACCTTCAATAGCAGGAATATCAATAACTCTGGAATTAGACATAGATAATATTTTTTTAATGATGGGATAAGTATAATGAATTTATTGAAGAGAAAAGGGGATAAGGGAAAATATTAAATTGTAGATAAGAGTTCTTAATTAGATTAATGATTCATCAATTTGCTTTGTTGGTATTTGCTTTGGTTTTCAATGGTTACTATAATTTGAGAATGGATAAGATCAAATGTTTGATTTTGAAAATATTTATCACCTAATTCATTGATAATAGTTTTAAAATCTTTTGTAGATTGGGTATTTAATCCTGCAATTTTTCTAATAAAATATGTTGGTAGCGAACCGTATTCTTCCAGGTCTTTTAGGATATGATCTATCTCATCATAGTAATCTTTAAATTCAGGGTTATGAATAATAGATTTTAATATATGAATTGCTTTTCGACGATTACTGCTGTCAGGATCGGAGTCGTTGGAATTAAAGTTAAAATCCAAAGTTTTTTGATACTTTGCCCAAAATTGGGGCGACTTAGGCAAAGCAGGAGTATCGGGAGTACATTTAATTTTTTCCCATATTTGTTCAAAACTAACAGATTGCGGCTTATCAGTATTATAATTGAAATAAATAAAGTATAAATTTTTTTGTTTAATCATTGTAACGAGTTCGTCTGAGTTAGAAGGTTTGAATGTTTTGATTCTTGGAGGTAATAATTTATTTTTGTATTTGTTTTCAAAAGAAATTATTTCTTGAGGATAGTTTTTTCTAAGGTTTTCAAGTTCTATATATACTTTGGTTAATATATTTTCTTCTTCTAATTTTTCGGGGTTTTGGTTGATTTTTTCAAATAACTTGGAAGGAGAAGGTTCTTCGTCGGGAGAAAAGATTTTAGAATCTTCTCCAATAGCATTATGGATTAAAAACATTTTTGTTTCGGCAATTTTTCTTTGATTGATATGTAATTCTCCTTGTATTGTGGGAAAGAAATTGAAAATGTATAGTTCATCAAAAACTTTTTTGCTGATACGATTGATGCGTCCTAATCTTTGAATAACACGAACCGGATTCCAGGGAATATCATAGTTAATAATAGCCCCCGCACGGTTTAAATTAAACCCTTCGGAGAGTTTATCAGTACATAATAATACATCATAATCGTCTACCTGTTTTTCTTTTGGATAGGAAGCATCAAAATTGGACAAAATAGTTTCATATAAAGATTTGTTGATGTCCTTATTTATTAATAGAGTTCTCTTGTAAATTTCAGGATAATTCTTTTCAAAGAAAGAATAAAGTCCGGTAATGGTGTCTTTAAATTCACTAAATATGAGAATTTTTCTTTTAGGATGTTCATTTTTGCTGAGTATTTCATTTATTTTTTTGCATACTGCGTGCCCTTTGGGATTGGTTTCTAAGAGGTTTAATTTTTGAAATTCTTTATGAATTTCTTCAAAAACTTGTATATCTTTTTTAATGGCATTAATAAAATTTTTCCAGTTTAAATTTTCTTTATTATAGATGATAGTATTTCTTTTTCCTTTTTTCTGTTGATTTTCAAGGACTTCAATCAATTTCTTGTTTAATTCTTCTGCATATTCTTCGGGGTCATCTTCAAGTTCTGATATTTTATTTATCCAATCACGATCCAAAATATAAAATTCATTTAGTTCAATGAAATGTAAAACTTTTTTGTGAATATTAATGAAATTTTGAATACTTTTTTCAAAAGCATCAAAAGAGCTTTCAAATCTTTTGACAAGAAGCCGACGCATCAAATCATAAAGAGATTTTTGATAAATTTCTTCAAAGTCGGGGGATTTAATTTTTTCTGAGATAATGTGATTATTATTTTGTTTTGTATCTTCTTCTTTTTTATACATAAATGGCTGGTAAATGGCCCCAATAAATTTTTTTGTAGTTTTATTTACGATTTCCTCAATTATTTCGAAAGGTGATTTATCATCAGGAGATACGAAGGTACTGATTACTTTGTCATAAAATTCTGATTGTTTTGGGGTTAGTTCAAAATATAAACATTCGGGGTCTTTTACTGAAGATAAATTTTTTACATCTTTTTTATACTCAGGATGTTTCGTTAAATCAAGACGATTTCTACGAATCATTACAGGCGTTAAAATGGACTTTATTTCTTGGGAGATGTTTTTAAGTTTAACATCCGTTTGAGTAGTAGCAGTATTTTTAGGATTATTCTTTTTTTCGTCTTTTAGTTTTTTAAATGCGGACTCTAATTTTCTAAAATATTCCTCCAAGTTTGAGTCAATTGTGATGGGAGATTTTTTGGGGATAATAAATAGTTTGAGTAAGGCATAAATATCTGCTGGGCGATTATTAAAAGGGGTGGCTGTTAAGAGAATGACTTTTTTATTGCGACATATTTCGTGTAAAAGTGCATAGTTTTGAGTTTCTTCATTTCTGAAACGATGTGCTTCATCAACAATAATTACCTCAATGTCTTTGTTTTTATTTACAAATTCTTTTATTTCTTCTAATTTTCCAGAAGATCGAGCATCCCAACCTATTGATGTTAGTTGAAAGTCAGCAAGGTATTTTTTCCATCCATAATTTCCATTATCATCACCTATAAGACCTGGGGGTGCAATGACAATGCCTCTTTTTCCCATATCTTTTGCAATAGCAGAGGCAATAACAGATTTTCCTAAACCTACTACATCTGCAATAATTACACCATTGAATTTTTCAATGATAGATAAAGCTTGACCTATGGCATCCTTTTGATATTCGTAGGGCTTGTATCCGGCTTTTATCATTATTTCTTCTGTAAGTGGTTTGATTTCTTTTTTACTAAACAAAGACATATACTCATACAGAAAAAGTAAATACGCTTCAAAAGGTGTAATTTCGCGAAGAGGAGAGTTATCTTTTAGATTTTCAACAAGTTGTTTTATATCTGTATCTTTTAATTCTACAGATTCTTTCCAAAGATTATCAAAGTATTTATTTGCATCCTCGTGTCCCCAATCTACAATTGCTACATTCAATTCTTCTTGTTCTCTTAATCCCGGTCGAGTGAGATTACTACTTCCTGTAATCCAAAATCCTTTAATAAGATTTTTACTATCTTCATTCATTTTTAAGATAAACAATTTTGCATGATTGTCAACTAATGTTTTGCGAATTTCTAATCTTTTATCTTGAATAAGATTAATAAAGAATTTTGCTTTTTCTTCAAACTCCTTACTATCAAATTCTTTTAACTGAAATGGTTTTTTGAAATTTTCCACAAACATCTGTTTGATTTGAGATTTTGTATATTGAAAAGAGTTTTCATTAGCATATTCAATTAGTTTAAAATTATAAACATCAACTTGTAATCCTACTAAAATTTTAATTTTAACGTGTTCGTTTTTCTTAAAGAAATCGATGAGTATATCAATGGAACTGAAATAAAAGAACCCCGTTAAGATTTTCACTTCTTCACAATAAGAAATTTTTTGGGATAAGAAATCTTCTAAAGATCTGTATTCTTCTTTTTTGTTTATGATAAACATAATTTTTATTTTTTTTAGTTTAAAAATTTTAATCCACAAAATTACTTTTTTTCTTTTACATTTGAATGTCAGCATGTTTTTCTTCAAGTTTTGTAAATTTGCATAAACGAATTCTGCTTGTATTTAGGCAAAAATTTATGTATCTTTGCACTACGCAGGTTCAGGTCTGTCGCTCCTTGATTTTAATCAAGGGGAGGAAAGTCCGGGCAGCACAGGACAGTCCGCCTTCAGATGCTTTGCTGAATAAGCAAAGCCGAATGAAGGGCATTAGTTTCGTGAGAAACTAATGACAGAAAGTGCCACAGAAAATAACCGCCTCGGGTAATTCATTTACTCGGAGCAAGGGTGAAAATGTGGGGTAAGAGCCCACAGATGTGTAGAGTAATCTGCACATCGGGTAAACCTCGGACGCTGCAAGACCAAACAGTTTCGTAATGGATTTGTCCTGGTCCGTGCCTATAAGGGCAGCGAAGCGGGTAGGTCGCTCAGATAAATGACAGACACGAACAGAACCCGGCTTACTCAACCTGCGTTTTTTTGACAATTGGGATACTTTGATATAGATTATTTGCGATTGATTTTTTTATTTATTCTTACTACTCAACATTTCAAACTTAACCGCAATAATTAGTGGAAAGTTCAAAGTAAAAAGTATACATCATTATATTGAAAAATATTTCCTTTTACTTTCAACTTTTTACTTTCAACTTTCAACTTTTTACTAATGTGTTCTTGGTGATAAATATAACTTGAACATTAATCAAAGTTCATGAATGAATTAAAATTATGAAAACATCCTATAAAGAAATCATTGAATGTTTGAAGGACTTAATAGAAACTCAGGATTTTATTATTATTCCTGAGTTTGGAGCATTGGTAATGCAAATGGAATCGGCAGAATTTTCGATTGCACAAAATGTATTGTTTCCGCCGCATAAGAATATTACTTTTAATCCATTATTGAAGCATAATGATGGGGTATTGATAGCAGAGATTCAAAAGAAATTAGGAATTGAATATGTGTTGGCTCAAACAATGGTGCAGCATTTTGTTCAAAGTTTGAAAGTGTTGTTAGAAACCAAATCCAGAGCGGATATTGAAGGGATAGGATATTTTTATAGAGATATAGAGGGTAATGTATTGTTTGAGTCGCAACTCAATCCGTTTTATTTATCTGAAAGTTTTGGGTTGTCGCCCATTTCTGTAATTCCGATAAGTCGTGAAAAAGAAGAGGTGTTTGTTTCAACAGAAAAAGCATCTGCCAAAGTGATTCGTTTTCAACATAGAAATATTTACAAAGCAGCAGTGGTCTTAGTAATTGCAAGTTTGTTATTTGTATATTGGTGGAGAAATGCGGGGGATATAAAGAACAGTTGGGCGAATTTATTTGGGACTCGTTCTACAAAAATGAGTATTTACGTGAATACAACTCGTTATCCTGTGATTCGTAAGAAGTATGATAGATTTGATCCCTTGAAGGAAGCCCCAATTGTAAATACAACATCAGAAGAAAATAATACAAGTATTGAAAATACTATAAAATCCGTGGATAAAAAAGAAGTGGATAATCGCTTTAAAAATCGTTTTTCTGTAGTGGTAGGATGTTTTAAATCAGAAGCCAATGCACAAAAATTGTTTCAACAATTTGCACAAAAGGGCATACACGCAAGTACTAAGTGGAATAATGAAAAGCAATTGTATGTAGTATCTATTGGACAATTTACTACAAAAGAAGCAGCGGTGGAAGAGTTGAATAGATTGAAATTAAAAGGAATTTTATCAGACGCTTGGGTGAAGGAAGAGAAATAGAAAAAGTTTTTTTAGTTTGTTGTAATAATGATGTCGGTTAGAAAATCGGAAAGTATTCCTGTATTTACAATTGGTGTATTGTATGTGGTGTCTGTTGTGTTGAGTTATGTCAATTTGAATTTCCATTTTAATAGTATAGATTATTATAAATTCAGTTTATTCCCCATACATCCATATTGGGCAAAGGTGATTAATGTCTTGTTTTTAGTCGTAAATGTTTTTTTTATTTCAACGATATTTACTAACAAAGACCGAGGTATTTCGGGAGAAGTAGTGGGGTTTATATACTTGTTAATGCATAATAAAATTTGGTTTGATAATCATTTGAATCCGTATCTTATCAGTGATTTTTCTATACTTCTTTCATTGTTTTTTATTGTTCCAAAAGAAACAAAACAAAGAATAAACATCGTTGTTTTTTACTTGAGTTTGGTGTTTAGTATTTTCTTTTTATTTGGATTAAATTTGGTGTATGCTTTTATTATTCCTATATTTTTGTTTACTTTGTTTTTAAGGTTTGATTGGAAGTCGTGGATTATATTCTTAATGGGATTTTTATTACCGGTATATTTTTATGTAACTATTTATTTATTGATAAATAAAAATCCGTGGCTGTATTTAAGCATACTGTTCAATTATTCTTTTGGGAAAATGTTTCAAATACAAGATGTTTTGATCGCTTTTCAGCAACCACTTACTAATATAGCCATTTTGTTGGTATTGGTCGTGTTGTTTATTTCTGGATTAAAAGAGTGGTCGGAGGCAAGTTTTTATTCTACCAAAGATCGTCGTGTGGCATTGTTTTTCTTTTTTTTAATGTTTTTCTCGTTGTTGAATTATTTTTACATTTACATAACGTATCATCAATACAGTTATTCGGTTATTGCATTGCCGTATTCTTATTATGTAGGAAGATATTTGAACAAAGTATCAGGTAAATTAAGATACTTTTTGATTTTTGTGATTTTAATTTTAGTGAGTTTTCTGTGATAATTGTTTTTATTTTCTAAAACATTGTAAAAGATCTAACTTTTTATAAACTTTAATATAAGCAGTTAAGATAAGTTGTGAATAATTTTGAGATGCAGATTGAAATGCTTTGTATCTTGTTTGCCAAAGACAATAAATTAATGGCATACCGGGTGTTCTACAAGGGCTATTAAATAAAGCATTTCGGACGTTATAAGATCCTGCGTGATAGACGTGCATACATAATAATTTAAACCACAATTCATTTTCATTAAAAGGGATACTCAGTGAATCTAAAATCTTTTTGGTTTCAGGGATACATATTGTTTTTAAGAGCATAGCGGCTGCATAAGCCGACTTATTAAAATCCAAACGTTCATCTATGTGTTTATTAACTTTGAGTCCAAATTTCCTTGCCACATTTTTCATAAGTTGAAAGTAACCACGTGCCCCCGCAGAAGAACGATAGTTTCCACGAGGACTTTCGATCAATAAAATAGATTGGGCATACCAAGGGTCTACATTGTTTTCAACAAAAACATCTATGGCTTTGTCTATCAAATAAAAGGCACTGTCCCAAACATAGTAATGCCCTTTTCCTACTGTCAATAAAATTCTTGTTGTATCAGGTAATTGATAACACTTACGAATGCTATCTCTATAGCAATATTTGAAATCATCTGATTGATTGTTCCACCAATTTGTGCAAATAGTTTGAACAATTTGCCTGTTGTGAGCAATGTTTAATATTGCACTATCTGGACTTAAATCAAGCACTCTGTCCCAGAATTTTACTTGTGGTAGTGTATCACAATACAAATGAACAATGGATGAATCAAATACAAAATCTAAACTTTTACCATTGATAGAAATGCCGATGATGTTTTTACAATAATTGCTGGATTGGCGATAATTAAGTGTATCATTATCTGCACTACGGCAAGTGAATGAAACTACAAGAGTTAATAATACAGCAATCTTGCAGGATTTAAGGCGATGCATCTTTACAATTTTATTTCATATCTTTTGATTTTATCACAGAGTAAGAGGGCAGGTCGTTGTAATGCCAATAGTCAATGATGGTAGCGTGCTTTACAAGGATAATTCCAGGATTGCTGCGTATCATTGTTTTTAATACAATACCATCTGCGTTTAGTACGGGTAGATGTAATCCTGTTTTTTGTAAAAATGTTTCTATCTCATCTTTACCAGAGGCAGTAATTAGAATAACAGGAACATTGTCCTTTTGGGCTAATGCTTGTAAATCCTTAAGTTTTGAAATTGTTTCTTCATCGGTATTGGTTTTTTTGAGATCATAGCAAATAATCCAAAATTGATAATTAGGAGAGTTTAATAAACTATCGGTGATGTTTTCATCATTTAGTGTTTTGATAGCAAAGTCCGATATTTTAGGAGGATCTACGGCTTCTTTAACGAGAATATTTTCGGTAGATACCCATTTCCAAGTCAGTGAATCCTGCCAAGGATAATCTTTCAGTGTAAATTCTTTGATTTCACCTGTTTTTAAGTTTTGGTATTTAAAGCGAGTTTCATAAACAGGAGGTTGATAATTTTTTCCAGGTTTCATTTTTTCCAGGATATTTGAACCTTTGTGATATGGGCGAAAATCAAAAAAAGGCAAATGATTGTACGTATAAATGGGAATAGCAAATGAAATAATTATTGCAACCACAGATACGGCATGTGCAAACATTTCTACAAACAAACTATGTATATTTTTTTGTGATACCCATAGTATTGTGATTAAAAACAACAAAGCAATGTCTTTCCAAAAACTTTGCCATGCTTTTAAGGGGATAAAATCACCAAAGCAACCGCAGTGTGTAACTTTATTAAAACATGCTGAATAAAACGTGAGAAAGGTAAAAAATACAATTTGTAACATTAGTAACCATAAAGTCCATTTTACTTGATAACCGATAAGTAATGTAAATCCTAAAATCATTTCTAAAGCACAAATAAATATCGCTAATTCCAAAGAATAATTAGCAAAGGTATCAAACAATGCCCATCCTGTATCGCCTTTGAATACTTCAAAGTATTCTTCTAATTTGTAAGAAAATCCTAATGGATCGTTGGCTTTAATAAAACCAGAAAAAATAAATAAAGATCCTGTAAGAGCACGGGCTATATGAGTGATAATAGGAAATTTACTTATCCATTGTGGGAAGTTAATGATAAACAATAAACCAATTAATATCCCTAATAATGCTTGTTTAGATAAACAAGGAGGGCATATTAAATAAATACCCCACGCTACTAAAACACTGCTGATAAGGCGAAACCACCAAGTATGTAAAATGTTTTTCATAATTCAAATTTTGTTGGGTAAATTTAATGAACGGAATTACGATAGACCAAATTATTTGCATTTTTTATTTTTACGTAGTTCGTTTTCCAAAAAATCTTTTTTATTTTTGCCAAATTAAAAAATTAAAGATATGAAACGGATTATTATTTCTGCAAGTATTTTGTGTGTTTTTTCTTTAATAAGTGCTCAAAATGTGGGAATTAATGCAACTGGTGGATTGCCCCATCCTTCGGCGGGTTTGGATGTAAATTATTCCAATAAAGGTGTTTTGATTCCAAGAGTAAATCTAACAAATATCACCGATAATACTACAATACCTGGTGCGGCTAATTCTCTCCTGGTGTATAATACCAATGCTTCAATTACAGGAGGATGCGGGGCAGGATATTATTATTGGGATAGTTTGTCCAGCAAATGGAGATGTCTTTTATATTCAACAGGTTCATCAAGCGGAAGTTCTTTTGCATGGCTTACAACGGGTAATGCTGGTACATCGCCAGCAACTAATTTTTTAGGTACTACCGATAATAACGATTTGGTGATTAAAACCAATAACACGGAAATAGCCCGATTTACAGCAGGATGGAGAGTAGGTATTGGCACAAATACACCAAATGGAAAATTGGATGTTCGTACTGCCACTGTGGGGAATGGCATTTATGTAGAAAGTACGGCGAATGCAGGAAATGGTGTTTATGCGTTTGTCAATGCCACGGGGGTTACTTATGGCGTATGGGGAAAGGTAAATTCCAGTTCTAATGGTTCAAAAGGCGTTTATGGTGAAAATCAATCCACTTCGGGTGTTGTGTTTGGTGTAGATGGTAGAGTATATTCTAATGACGCGCATGCTGTAAGAGGATATAATTCATCCACAAGTGTTCCCACTAATACAAATTCTCCTGGTACGGCCATTTATGGGCAAAACGATGCCCCACAGTCCATTACTATATGGGGAGTATCTAATAACAATAGTGCTACATTGCAAAGTTATGCTATATGGGCAGAAACTCATGGGGCTAAAAGTATTGGTGTAGTGGGTGTGGGTAATGGTACTTCAGCACAAAATATCCCAATTGTAGGTGCAGGAGGATATTTTACAGGCACAGAAATAGGAACATTTAGTTATGCTAATAACACATCTGGTGACAGAAGGGCTTATTATGCTATGTGGCGGGATGGTCTTGGCAATATTCGTACTGCTATGCTTGGCGGTTTTGTGGGAGGAACAGAATATAAAGTGATGGGAAATGGTTCAGTGTCAACTTTAATTAAAGATAAAAATAAGCAAGAAAGAATAATGTTTGCACCCGAAGCCCCACAAGTGATTTTTCAAGATATGGGAAGGGGTAAATTAGTAAATGGAAAAGCATATATTGAATTAGATGAGATTTTTGCTGACAATATTATTATTGATGAAAAACATCCTGCAAATGTTTTTGTGCAACCCTTAGGAGAGTGCAATGGTGTATATGTCAAAAACATTACGAATAAAGGATTTGAAGTAGTAGAATTAAATAATGGACAAAGCAATGCAGAATTTTCTTGGTTAATAATGGCTGTTAGAAAAGATGAAGTTGAAAATGGTGTTATAATTTCAAAATATCAAGACCTTCGTTTCCCTTTGAATCCACCGCCTGTAAAGGGAATAAATGTAGAACATCAATTGCCAGCAGTAGGGGAGAAGTAAAAATTTTATTTGTTTTTTCCTACTCAGCAATTTGAACTTAACCACAAAGGGCACGAAGAAAATAATTAGTTGAAAGTTGAAAGTGAAAAGTCCCATAGGAACTGAATATTAGTTGCACTTAGATCATCTCAAATATTCATTGTCCTGTAGGGATAAAATATGGGTAGCCCCGAAGGGGCAAAATACAATAGCACAGGACAAAGCCCTGTGAAAATAAATCCATACCATTTTAAGCCCTGAAAGGGCGACATCTATAAGGAAGAAAGTAGAAAGTTCAAATTTAAAAGTAGAAAGTATTAAAACGCTATATCATTATATTGAAGAATATTTCCTTTTACTTCAAAATTATAACTTTCCACTTTTCACTTTTTACTAATGTGTTCTCTGTAGTAAAATAAAAAATGAGTAGTATAACTTTATTTTTTCCTGCTTTTATTTGTTTTTATTTGCTGTATCTTTGGGCAAAAATTTTGAATGACGCAGCATACTAATCCTTGGAAAACATTGTCTATTAAAAAAGTTTTTGAATCACCTTGGATAGAATTAGAAGTTCACGATGTTATCAATCCTGCGGGGAATAAGGGAATGTACAATATCGTCAAGTTTAAGCATTTAGCCATAGGTATTTTACCCATAGATGATAAGGGATTTACCTATTTAGTAGGTCAATGGAGATATCCATTAAATCAATATAGTTGGGAAATACCAGAAGGTGGCGGAAAACTCAATATCTCTCCATTAGAAAGCGCACAAAGAGAGTTGTTGGAAGAAACAGGATTGGTGGCTCAGCATTATGAAGAATTGCTGCGATTGCATACCAGTAATTCTGTTACTAATGAATTAGCCATTGTATTTTTAGCTACTGGTTTAGAACAAAAACAAGCAATGCCCGAAGAAACGGAAGATATTACCGTTAAAAAAATTCACTTGAAAGACGCCTTGCAAATGGTGATGAATAACGAAATCACAGATTCTATAAGTGTAGCAAGTATTTTGAAAGCGGCTATTAAATTGGGATATGCTTAACATCTTATTTTTTTAAATTAGGGAGTATTAACTCACCCCCTTTTATTAGTAGAAAGTAAAAAGTTGAAAGTGATAAAGAATAATGTTTTTGATAAATATTGGATGCTTTAAATTTTTTAAGGATAATTACTTTCAACTTTTGACTAAAATTTGCGTGAGGGATGCGGAGGGTGCGGCGAGCGAAGCGAGCCGCAGCACTGCCTTGTGGCCATTGTGAGAAGGATAAATACAATGAAGGAATATCCAACGTTTGAAAACTATGATAACAATGAATGATGAAGCCACAAGGATTGCCGAAGCGATAGCGAAGCCCGTAGCAGCCCGACCCGAGCCCACTACAGCCAATTGAAATTTTTTAAACGACATTTTTTGTCGTTTTGAAAAATTGATTGTGAATATCAGTAATGGTTGAAACTGCTGTGGTGGGCGAGGGGCACGCCCAAATAATAATAGAAAAAATAAAAATAAAAATAAAAAGTATGGTGCAGTATCACAAACAACAATTATCAAATGGATTAACAGTCATTGTAAATGAAGATCATTCTACACCAATGGTTTCTGTGAATATCTTGTATGATGTAGGATCAAAAGATGAAAATCCAGAGAAGACGGGATTTGCCCATTTGTTTGAGCATCTAATGTTTGAAGGGAGTAAAAATGTTCCTGACTTTGATGAAGCACTTCAATTGGCAGGTGGGGAAAATAATGCGTTTACGACAAATGATATCACCAATTATTATTGCACCTTGCCTGCACAAAATATTGAAACGGCCTTGTGGATTGAGAGTGACCGAATGTTTGCATTGGATATAAATCAAGAAAAGTTGGATGTTCAGAAAAATGTAGTAATAGAAGAATTTAAACAAAGATATTTGAATAAGCCATACGGGGATGTGTGGTTGTTATTACATCCATTGGTGTATAAAGTGCATCCTTATCAGTGGGATACGATAGGGAAAGATATTTCTCATATTGAAAAAGCAAGTTTAAGCGATGTGCAAAACTTTTACAATACTTTTTATACAGCGTCCAATGCGATATTAACTATTTCGGGAAATATCAAGGCGGATAAGGCGTTTCAATTAGTAAACAAATGGTTTGGAGATTTGCCTAATAAATCTAAACATCGTCGGCAATTACCAATAGAGCCGCCACAAACAGAAAAGAGGATATTAGAAGTAAGAAGAGATGTGCCCAATGATGTTTTGTATTTGGTGTATAGAATGACAGGTAAAAATCTTGCTAATGATAAGGGATTAAAAAAGTTTTATACCACGGCTTTGTTACAAGATATTTTAAGTTATGGCGAATCGTCTCGTTTGCATCAATTATTGGTAAAAGAAAAAAAACTGTGTGTATCTGCGTCAGCAATGATTACAGATACTATAGAGGATGGTATGTTTGTGATTAAAGCCAAAGTGCTATCGGGTGTTTCTATTTATGAGGTAGAAAAAGTGATAATAGAGGAGTTAAAATCTATACAAGAAAAATCGGTGGAAGAAAAAGAATTACAGAAAATTAAAAATGCTGTTGAGACATCAAATAATATCCAAGAAATGATGGTAAGTGCAAAATCGTTTTCTTTGAGTTATTATACACTTCTTGGAAATACAGATTTGATTAATCAAGAGCAGGAAATCATTGATAGTATAAGTATAAAAGACATTCAACAAGTAGCACAAGAACTGTTTCAAGAAAAAAATACTTCAGTGCTTTATTATTTGAGAAAGTAAAGGAAGAAATAGAAGACGATTTTTTAATTATTTTATTCAATAGCAATTTTTTCAATAGTATGTATTTGTTCGTTGGTTATTTGGAGAATATAAATGCCTTTTTGTATATTAGATAAATCAAGGGCTACTTTTCCATTTTGAAAATTGATTTTTTCTTGTAGGATAATTTTTCCTGTTATATCTTGAATTTGAACAAAAGCAGTATTCATTGTAGTTGGAGATTGAATAAAAATTTTTCCATTGTTTGGATTAGGATAAACATTAAATTTTAATGATGAATGAATTTCATTAACTGCATTTGCATTAAGTAGTTCGCTTCTTGGTCCAAGTAAAGTAGCAATCATCCAATTGGCTTGTCCTTGTGAAAACATATTCATACAATCTTCTGATGAATAGTCCATATAGTTTTCAACAAGATCGGGCATATCAACAGTTGTCCATCCCAAATTAGTATCTACACAGGTATTTTTGGAAGTATTGCAATCAAAATTAGATTGATTATTAGCATTAGGAGTGTCTTGAATACCATCGTCGCCGGTGCAGTTATTACTTCCGAATGTAGATCCATCGCCCCATATATGTCTTAATCCAAAGTAATGTCCAACTTCGTGAGTGGGTGTTCTCCCTTTTATAGTGATGGTTTGGCTACCCATCGTCAAAGTATTAGGATTGTTTCGTCCAAAACATCTATAATCAATGACAACGCCATCTTCGCGAATATCAGGTGCACCTGAGTTTGAAGGCCAGTTCGATAAATTATTAGGAGGAAAGGCAAATCCAAGTATTTGTCCTAATTGAACGGGACCGATCATTATAGGTTGAATTTTGCACACCCATATATTTAAGTAATGTACAGGATCTACAGCATTTGATCCCCCCAATGAATCGTATTTCATTTGGTTGGGCATTCCACCAGAAGTCAAACTAACATTAAATGTTTGGTTGGTTTGTTTACGAATGATTTGAAACAAATTAAAGTGTATACCTACTTTTCCAACAATAGGTTGAAATATAGATCTTAAGTTAATGGTATCAGCATTTAAGCGATTGTAATCTTCATTGAGTACTTGTATTTGGTTGTAAATAATACTATCATCCAGATTTTCACTGGGATCTTTCCAAACAACGTGTACTACTACATTAACAGTATATTGTGTAGAGGTTGTTCTTAATTGTTTATTTTTTTCAACTTGTTCAGCAATTTGAAATAAAGTTTTTTCATAACTTTCTTTAAATCCTGGATATTTTTTATTCAGGTATTCTTTGTAAAGATAATCGCCACAGAGTATTTTCACATCTTGTTGGGCTTTCAATACAGTATTTAAAATAAAAGCCGCTGCGAATAAGTAGACAGATAAAATTGTTTTCATAAAAAAACTTTTGTGCAAAGTTAGAGAGATTTTAAGATACTATTTTTACCGCTTGTAAAAATTCATTTCATCAATGTACTGCCAAACTTTGGGGTACAAGAAGTAACGAACATCTTTTTTTTCTTTAATAGATTGGCGAATAAAACTGGCAGAGATTTCAATTTGTGGAGCATTGGTAAAAATTACTTTTGGATGATTATCAAATTGTGTTGCTGGTACATTGGGTCTTGGATAAATGTATAAAAAATAATTTTGTAAAATGATGTCATAATTTTTCCACTTGTGAAATGTGCTAAGGTTATCTTGTCCTAAAATGAGACAAAATTGATGCTGGGGATATTTTTCTCTTAAATGGGCTAATGTATGAATGGTGTAGGAGGGTTGGGGTAAATGAAACTCAATATCACTGGATTTAAATTTTGGATATTCCTCAATAGCCAAATTGACCATATAAAGACGATGGTGCTGGGCTAAAAGTGAACTTTTGTTTTTTAAGGGATTGTGAGGAGATATCACAAACCACACTTCATTCAAATCTGTAAACTCAGCAAAATAATTGGCAATGGCTAAATGCCCAATGTGAATAGGATTAAAAGAACCAAAGAAAAGTCCTATTTTTTTTGCCTTTTTCACGAGAGTGTGTCAAATGCTTGTTTTAAGTCCGCCAGTAGGTCGTCTATATCTTCAATGCCAACACTGAGTCGTAATAAATTATCTGTAACACCTACTTTTTCTCTTTCTGCTTTTGGAATGGAAGCGTGTGTCATTGTTGCAGGATGATTGATTAGGGACTCAACGCCACCCAATGATTCTGCCAGTGAAAACACTTTGAAAGAAGAAGCAAACTTAAAAGTAGTTTCTAAATCTGCAGATTTTAAGGCAAAGGAAACCATTCCGCCAAAATTCTTCATTTGCTTTTTAGCAATAGAATGATTAGGATGCGTAGGAAAACCTGGCCAATATACTTTTTCTACTTTAGGATGTTGGGCCAAAAACTCGGCTACTTTTTTACCATTTTCGCAATGTCTTTCCATTCTTAAATGTAAGGTTTTTATACCTCTTAGCACTAAAAAACTATCCATAGGTCCTGGTGTAGCACCGCAACTATTTTGTATGAAAGCCAATTTTTCGTAAAGATCATCACGATTCACAACTAATGCACCCATTACTACATCGCTGTGGCCCCCGAGATATTTAGTTACAGAATGCATTACAATATCTGCTCCTAATGCTAATGGATTTTGTAAATAAGGAGATGCAAAAGTATTATCTACGGCTAAAATTAAATTGTTTTCTTTCGCAATTTTACTGCACGCTTCGATGTCTACAATTTGCATGGTAGGATTGGTAGGCGTTTCTATCCAAATAAGACGAGTATTGGAGTTAATGTATTTTTTTATGTTTTGGGCATCTGAAAGGTCAATAAAATGAAAACGAATACCGAAGGGTTCAAAGATTTTTGTAAACATTCTATAACTTCCGCCATATAAGTCGTTACCGGTTATGACTTCATCGCCGGGTTTTAATAGTTTTATCACAGCATCAATAGCCCCCATTCCGCTGCTAAAACAAAGACAATGTTTGCCGTTTTCTAAGGCAGCGATATTTCTTTGAAGAGCATCACGAGTGGGGTTTTTGCCACGAGCATACGCATATCCTTTGTGTTTGCCCGGAGATTCTTGAACATAAGTAGAGGTTTGAAAAATAGGGGTCATAATAGCACCGGTAGAAGGATCAGGTTCTACGCCAGCGTGAATGGCTTTTGTGCCAAATCCCCAATGATGGAAATCTTGATTGGACATATTGAAAGTGTGTTTGGTGGTTAATTTAATCTGTTAGAATAATAACAGAAAAGAGTTTATTTAGCACGTGCTTTTACGTATTGGTATTTTTCAAAAATAGATCTTTTGTTTTCGTGGTCTCTTCTTTTGATATTACAAGGCGGACCTTGAACTTTACTTTCAATAGAGAATTTTAATCTTTTAGTATTGCCACCTTTTTGTTCTACTGCTTTCAATATCTTGTCTTTTAAGCGTTCGCCACGAAGTTTAGCCAATACGGGATTGGTTATAAGTGTTGGTACTTTGGAGGCAGAAGATTCAATAAAGATAGTTACATTTCTTTTTTGAGATTTAGTAACAATATAATCAATAAAATTAGTCCATTTTTGTTCAGTAGTATCAATAGCATATTTGAGATAAGTGAAGTAAAATTCGTATTTTGATGGAGGTAAGGGTTTGTTGTTTAATGTGGATGATGAAGAGGTGTTGTTAAGGTTATTATTAGCATTAGAGTTGTTTTGGGAGGAGGATGATGCAATTGATTTAGAAGAGATGCCTTCTATAAAGATAACTTTATTTAATACTTTAGTTTTTATTTTTTTGAGGTCAATAGTTACAGGTTTTGAAGTATTACCATCTTCAGATGTAGCCACTGCTTCATAAGTTTTTCCTGATTCTAATTCTACATTAGCAATGCCTTTTTCATTGGTTATACCTTCTTGAGTGTTGCCTTCTGTGTCTTTAACAACTACTTTTGCGTTAGCAAATGGTTTTTTAAGTTTTTGTTGTAATACGGAGATATTAAGTTTTACAACAGGTATTGTAAAAGTGGGTGCAGGATGTAAATAAATTACTCTTGAAAATGCTTTGGCTTTGCCTTCTTTGTCAGTAATTATTTCTATTGTTTGAACGGTGTTATCTGAATTTACACTAATGTTGTATTTATTTTCAGGTACAAGGTCTATGTCTTTGATGGTTCCTTTATTTTCTTCGGTTAGAGGATATTCTTTTTTATTACCAGAGGCATCGGTTATACTTACTACTCCATTGGTAACGGGCTTCTTGGTTTTAGGATTATCTACAACAGACAATGTAAGTTTGTAAGTTTTTTTCTTGATAGCCACTTTGCCAAGCAGTTTCATTGGTTCTAATTCTAATTCTTTACCAAGTTCTTTGTAAGTTTCATCTTTTCCAGCGTATATTTCATCTTCATAAAATTTTTCTCCGTTTGCTTCATAAGAGACGTTGTATTCTTTGCCGGGTTTTAAGATAAATACAAAGTTTCCATTCTTTTGAGGTCTATACACGCCTACTATGTCGCCCGTTTCTTTATCGGTAACAACGATTGTAATATCGTCAGGTAAAGTTTCTCCATTAGAGGGAATAAATTTACCTTTATACACCACCACATTTTTTTCTGAAGATTCGGGAATAGTAATCATATAAATATCTTTGTCTCCATAGCCACCTTCTTTGAAAGAAGAATAATAAGCACGTTTGCCATCGGGGGAGGTTACATAAAACACATCATCATCGGGAGTATTGATAGGATAGCCGATATTGAAGGGTTCGGAGAATTTTCCATCTTCATCAAGGATGGAAAAGAAAATGTCAAAGCCCCCCATACTTTGATGTCCTTTTGAAGCGAAGAAAAATGTCTTGCCATCGGGATGCATAAATACACCATCTTCATCATAAGGTGTGTTTATGGTAGGTCCCAGATTTAGGGCTTTACTCCATTGGCCATTCGGTAATTTTACCACTCTATAAATGTCTCTTCCCCCAAATCCTCCGGGTCTGTCAGAGACAAAGTACAATACTTGTCCATCGGTAGACAAACAAGCGTGTGTTTCCCAATAGGGGGAGTTAATATCCGAACCAAATTTTTGTAGAATAGACCATTCTCTGCCATTCCATTGAGTAAAATAAAGATTTCCATCTCCACCATCGTCTTTGTAAACAATCAAGGTTTGACCATCGGGGGTAAGGTTGATAGATGCTTCGTGTCCACAGGTATTGACGTTTTCACTGAGCAAACTTGGTTTTGACCAATTTCCATTATCGTCTTTATAAGAAACAACAAGGTCTTCAAAATACTGACCATCAACAGTTCTTTCGCTACATTGTACATTGGGGCGACGAGTAGTAAAAATGATCATTTTTTCATCAGCCGTTAATACAGGGCTATAATCAGGATAGGGACTATTTATACTATCCCCAAGGTTGATAAGTTTTACATTAATAGGATTGGCTACCATTTTTTTAGCAAAATTACTTTGGTTTTTGTAATAAGTAATTTCGCTTTGCCATTCTTTGGCAGCAGACGGTCCTATAAATTTTAAGAAGTTATCGTAATTTTGAATGGCTTCATCAAATTTGTAATTAATATGTAATGCTTGTGCATAATAAAGGTAAGCGTGAGGTGGTGCTGCTTTTTCAGTGGGGTCATTAGGTCTGTATTTTTTCTTAATGTTTTGTATGGCTTTGGCTAAATAATATTCTGCTTTGGATTTTTCGGTGGCAGAATGTAAATAACACTCGCCAATTAAAAAATTGATATTCGCATTAGTAGAATCAATTTCATAGGCCTTTTTCAAATTTATTAAAGCAGTAGGATAGTTTTCTTCTAAAATCAAATAAGATCCTTCTGTAAAATATTCATTGTAGGTCTTTTTGTCTTCATTTGTTTGAGCGAAATAACTTAAATAAATCCCAAATAATAGGGTTGAAACAAAAAATATTTTTTTCATAAAATTAAAAATTTTTTGGCAAGTATAAGTAATTTTTTACGACTAATGATATTATTATTACGACGAATGGAAATTTTGTGTATTGACACATTTTAATTGTAAAATAATTCAATCAATATAGCATTTTATTTTGATAATGAATTTTTATCAATACCGTTTTTGACTTCTATAAAAATATAATATCCTACACTTACTAATCCTAAAATAAACAAGATAGCAGAAGAATACTTGTATTTTTCTAATTGATAAAATTCTAAAACCATCCAAGTGGCATTTGCTAATATCCAAAAGAGTGTGGCTAAATAGACAAAAAAATCGTTGGATAAAAATGTTTTTATACAAAACCATATAGCAAAACCGACAGTAGGCAAAATCATCAAAATTCCTAAGGGTTTCCAAAACATTACCCAACTTAAATCTTTTATGAGCCAAAAAAGAATGTGGATGTTTTCATAAAAACGAAGCCTATGCATTTTCAAAAAATTTTAAATGTTGATATACTAAATGAACGGGCAATCCCATTACATTAAAATAACTGCCTTCAATTTTTGAAATGGCTACTGCCCCTATCCATTCTTGCACACCATAGCCACCTGCTTTGTCATAAGGTTCGTAGCGACTAACATAATATTCTATTTCTTTATCGCTTAAAGAATTAAAATAAACTTTTGTAGCGTCTGAAAAAACAAATTTGTGTAGCAATGTGCGAATACAAACGCCTGTATAAACATAATGTGCTTTTCCACTCAGACGTTTAAGCATTGCAATGGCTTCTTGAGAGTTTGCAGGTTTGTTTAATACTTGATTATCTATCCATACAATCGTATCTGCAGTAATCAAAAGTTCATTGGGCTTTAAGGAATACATTAAAGATTTTTTTTCTGCAAGATATTCTGCAATTTCTTCTGCTACTAAATCATTTGGGAAACTTTCATCTGCATTTAAACTAATGGCAGTATAAGGAATATCAAGAAGTTTCATCAATTCTCTTCGTCTTGGTGATTGAGACCCTAAAAGGATATTGTATGGAAATTTCAACATTGTTTTATAGTTTAAAAAATATAGTAATAGATGACTCCTAAGAGCATAATTAATTTCATAAGTAATGAAAGGGTTGAAAATTGCTTAGGGTGTTGATAAAATATCGTCAAAAGCATCATTATTAAAGTGGGTAAAATAAGCAATAAGATATGATACCAAAAAGATAAATAATCTCTTTGCCAATAATAATACACTACAAAAGGTAAAAGAAAAATAATGAGTAAAAAGAGTAAAAAGAATATAATAATCTTTGAAGCCAAAAAGCCCCATACAATTGGAATTGTTTTTCTTCCGCCAATGCTATCGCCTTCTATATCTTGAATATCTTTGATTAATTCACGAATGAGTGTTGTAAAAAAAGCAAATGCACTTAATGATACCAAAGCATTGGCAGTAATGATAGATAAATGTGGATGTTGAGCATTGATGTAGATATAAGGTAATATCGGC
Source organism: Bacteroidia bacterium (assembly GCA_026414605.1). Taxonomy (GTDB): domain Bacteria; phylum Bacteroidota; class Bacteroidia; order B-17B0; family Aurantibacillaceae; genus BPGX01. Next base: position 171,021 of record JAOAIP010000038.1, on the reverse strand, counting down.
AATAATCCTGCGAGTAATGAAATAGTGATATTTCCTAAAATAAATATCTTCTTTAAAATGTTGGAATAAATTAAAAGTAAAACAATGGATGCGAGTTGAATACTACTTAAAGAAAGATGTCCTGATAGGTATGCTAAATATATTCCACCAATCATTCCAATTATTGAAAAAAACAAATGCCACAATATCGCTGCTTTTCGGTGAATAGTTTTTTCTAATACTACTTCATTGGGTTTATTTACTTTATCAATTTTTAAATCAAAATAATCATTAATCACATATCCACCTGCCCCAATACTGATGGTGCTTAAAATTAATATCCACAAATTTATGGGAGATAATGCAACCATTTCTTTTCTATAAATATAATCGTTTGCTACATACAATACAAAAGCCATCAAGAACAAATTTTCTATTCGTATCAGTTTAGCAAAAGAATATAAAAGTTTGTACTTACTAATGTTTTTGTTCATTGGCTATAGTGTTTTGAATGTAGGTGGTGAAACATTGATATAATTCTTTAATATCGGGATAATTGTTTAATAAAATCAAATGTTTTTCAATACTCACAAAGTCTTTTCTTACAGCAGGACCCGTTTGTAGTACCGATGGGGATTGGTGTTGAATTCTTTGGAGTGTTTGAATAGCAAAGGACATCATCAATGGCATTAAATTTAATTGTTTTATTTCTTCAGATTGACTTAATTGATAAATGCTATGTGCTAAGGCATTGGTGAAATTGTTGGCAAATACTGCTAATAAGTGAATTTTTAATTTTTGTTCATCATTAATTTTGAAAATGAATGAGTGATTTAATTTAAAGCAAATAGAATATATTTTTTTATCTGTAGCAGCATTATTGGAGATGTAAAAAATAGGCATTTTATTCCAATCTATTTTTTGTTCTGAAAGTGTGAAAGAATACAATGGATAAATAACACCATAATTGTTGAATGCTTTTAATACTGATGATTCAATAGCCCCCGAAGTATGAACTACCAAAGAATCTGCAAGAATAATGTCTTTTAATTGATTGGCTACACTTGATATAACACTATCTTTTACAGCAAGAATGTAAATATCTTTATCTTTTGGTGTATTCTCAATGCCTATAATGATACTAAATTTTTCTTTTTGTAATTTTGTTGTTACTTCATTTTCTTGATGATTCACAATGGTCAATTCATCTACCTTGTTTTCAAGTTGCTTGGCTAAATGATATCCTACTTTCCCTGCACCAATAATTACAACTTTCATATTATTTTGATTTCATTGCTTGTATCAAATAAAGTAATACACCAACAGACATTACTATACATCCTAACCATAGTAAATTAATCATAGGAAAAACGATGGCTTCCATTACAATAAAATCGTTTGATGATTTGTTTTCAGACACTGCAATTTCTATTTCTTCTGTATCAGGATATAATTTCCATATAGTAAAACTTAAACCTAACTCTTCAAGTTTTTCGGTGCTTGGAACAATCGTTTTATTCTTGATAAAATATTTGGGATAAACAAACTTGTATTGTCCTTTAGAATTGATTACTTTTAATCGCACTGTAATTTCCAATTCATCAGGATTTTTTGAAAACTCTTCATAACTTTTATTGGCATACAACGAATCAAGAACAACAAATGCATTATTGGTAAAAATAGTATCGTGTAAATGTCCTTTGTAATTGGTGAGAGTAGCATCTTCTTGTAAATTTGTATTCATAGACAAATCAGCATAGGTAATATGAGTATAAATATCATACCACAAAAAGTGCTTGGTGTCAGGATCTGCGGCTTTCCCCATTATAGGATTATCCTGCACTCTTGGATAAAGTGTAAACCAATGTTCTTTTTGATGCCGATCGTTTTCTTTAGAATAATTGACCTTGAAATAATAAGTGTATCCTTTTTTTTCTTTATTTTCATAACTTGCATACAAATTTCCCACTTGAACAGTATCGCCTTGAACTAATACAATGCTTTTTTGTTTATCAAAACTTTCACCAAGTTGATTAATCATAGATGATGTTTGTGCAGGTAATAAATGATGTTTTTTAGAAGTGGAAATCAATGCACCGAGAATAATCAGAGCAAAACCAATGTGAGAAAGCGATGCAGATAATTTCTTTAAATGCCCTTTGGCAATGCTTAACCAATAATGAAAATTAGATATAACAGCATAAAGCGATGCCCATATTAAAAAGAAATAAATGAATTTTCTTGATATGCTTATTTCTTTATCATTCCAATAAAACACTATAAATATCAAAGATGTAAGAACAAATGAACTACTACTATCCCAAAGAATGTATTTTTTAATAGATGCCCAATTTGTTTTTTGATATTTGAGATATTGCGACACAGCCATCAAAACAAAAATAAGGATTGCTAAAGGCATCATCCAAACATTATAATCATCGGGCTTAATGGGGGCTTTATTTGTATTAAATATCTTATTAAACACAGGCACAGATGTAAAATAAATAATGATAATGCCTGCTACAAAAAACAACAAAGACCCTAAAAATATCCAAAACTCTTTGGATGATACGGCTTCTTCTTCTTTTTGATGATGATGTTTTATGTAAGTATACACCATTAGTGCAACGCTCATTAAAAACCAAATTATCAAAAACCACTTGTAGTATTCTGTGATTATTGCAAAATACAGCATCAATATAGAACTTAACCAATAAAAGTTTTTAAGTAATAATTCTTCTAAAAACATCCATACTACAACACCAATGAAAAATAAGATAAACAAAAGTAACTGCCCTTGCATACCAAGATCTGTAAAAGCATGCACCGAAGCATTGCCTAAAATACCACTTCTTGTCAAAAATGTAGAGTATAAAACCAATATAAATGCAGATACTGAAAAGAAATGTGTGGTGAAAACAGAACCTTTATTTTTTGTATTCAAAATCATAGAGTGCGATGCCGCCACAATCAATAGCCACGGCACTAATGATGAATTTTCAACAGGATCCCACGCCCAAAAGCCACCAAAACTCAATGCTTCATAAGCCCAAGCACCGCCCATTAAAATACCTGCACCTAATACTAATACTGAAAAAAATGCCCACTTTATGCCTTGCTTTTGCCAATAATAATAATCTTTTGAAAACAATCCTTCTAATGCTAAAACAAAAGGCACTAAAGTAGACGCAAATCCCAAAAACAAAGTTGGTGGATGTATGGTCATCCAATAGTTGGCTAACAAAGGATTCAGCCCACGACCATCTAAACTATCCAAATAATTAGGATTTTGTAAAAATGGTAAATGCATAAAATCAGGATGTTCTCGTAATAACAAAAATAAACTACTGCCAATTTTTGTATCACCTACATATATTCCCAAAATCATAGTAGATAAAAATACTTGCACCAACATAAACAGACCCATCGCTATGGGCTCTTTTTTATTTAATTTTCTATAAAGAACAATACTAATTAATGATTGCCAAAATATCCAAAGTAAAAAACTTCCTTCTTGTCCTTCCCACAAACAAGATAAAATAAACTGCTTATCCATTGACTTATTGCTGTGTTGCCACACATATTGATATTCAAAATAATGATGAAAAAGCATCCATAAACTTAACCCAAAAATTGAAATGACAGCAATGAAATGCAAATACAAAAAAACTCTTGCCGCCTTGATTAAATCAACATATTTATACGATAAAAAGTAAGCCAACATACTTGACAAAGAAGCCGCAAACAAGGTAATAGTCAAAAAATGTCCTAACTGCCCCGCCCACAGATGTTCTCCTACATATTCAATATTTTCCATAAAATTCTCTCTTGCCTGCAAAACTACACAAAATAAACGCACCCATCTATAAAATCCTGATTTCAAAAAATTCAAAACAATACAATCAAAAATTAATCCAAATTATTCACATTTCATTTTGGATAACTTTTGGATAAATAATTTGCAAGCATCCGCATAAAACTCTGTAAATTTGTGCTTTGCATAAAACTATGGCAAAGTCAAAAAATAAAATAAAATCTACCCCATTATTAGAAGAAACCTATGTAGAAGATACAGGCGATGATGTTTCGTACGATCTACCAAAAAATAAAACATCAAAAACAAATGCCGATTCATCCCTCAAAAAAGGATTAAAATTTCTCCAAGATCAATATAAAACAAATCCCACGTATTCTATTATTACGGGGGGGGGTATTGTACTATTAGCGATATTTTTAGGTATTTCTTTCATTTCATTCTTTTTTACTTGGCAATATGATTTTGATAAAGTAACGGCTCCTCTTTCTTATTTATTTAGTTATGAAACCGATATTCAAAATTGGGGCGGCACTTTAGGGGCATTACTATCCCATATCTTTATTTACCGATTTTTTGGAATTGGAAGTTTAGTTATTCCTATTACTTTAGCAATTTGGGGATTAAACAAAATCCGGCTCAAACCCACTTCTTTTGATGCGTTATTACATACTTTCTTTTGGGCAATTTGGTTATCCTTAACACTCAATTTTATTTTTAATGAAAATTATCCTTTTGCAGGTGGAAATTATGGCGACATCATCAATACAACATTATCGCATTTCATTGGTAAATGGGGCTTATTGAGTTTACTTATTACATCATTAATAATTTACTTTTTGATAAATAAAAACTATCTATCCTTATTAAAATTCAACTTATCAAGTTTTTCAGATAAAATAAAAGAAGATATTCAAGATAATGCAGAACCAATCAATGAATCTTTTGATAGTAATCAAGAAACAGATGAGAATTCTATTGAACCCAATGTTTTTCCATTATCAAAAGAATCGGATGAAACCGAAGATAAAACCATTTTAATTGTTGAAGAAAAAGAAAATACAATTAGTTTTACTTCTGAAAACACTTCTGAAAAAGAATCATCTTCAGAATCAGAACCAGTTTTTACAATTGAAAATCCTGTTGTAAATGAAAACACAACGGATCCACTACAACAAGATACAAATCAAAACGATGATGCTGAAAAATCTATTGATGAAATCGCAGATCAATTAGTGGAACAACAAGGTGAATACAATCCATTAGCCGAATTATCTGATTATGTATACCCAGGATTGGATTTATTAAACGATTATGGTAGCGGAATTGGAAAAATAAATCAAGAAGAGTTAATCCAAAACAAAGATAGAATTGTCAAAACACTCAAAAATTATGGTATAGACATACAAGAAATTAAAGCCACGGTTGGACCTACTGTTACTCTCTATGAAATTGTGCCTGCTCCTGGTATTAGAATAGCCCGAATCAAAAATTTAGAAGACGACATAGCATTGAGTTTAGCCGCTCTTGGCATTCGTATTATTGCTCCTATTCCTGGAAAAGGCACAATAGGTATAGAAGTTCCTAATCAACATCCCGAAATAGTTTCTTTAAAAAATATTTTTACTTCTGAAAAATTCCAAAGTACTCAATTTGAATTACCCATTGCTCTCGGTAGAACGATTAGTAATGAAGTGTATATTGCTGATTTAGCCAAAATGCCCCACCTTCTGATGGCAGGTGCCACAGGGCAAGGAAAATCCGTTGGTATTAATGCTATCTTATTATCTCTTTTGTACAAAAAACATCCCGCCGAATTAAAATTTGTTTTAGTGGACCCTAAAAAAGTTGAACTTACCTTGTATAATAAAATAGAAAGACATTTCTTAGCAAAACTTCCAAATTCTGAAGAAGCCATTATTACAGATACCAAAAAAGTGATACACACGCTAAATTCTCTTACTATAGAAATGGACAACCGCTATGCACTCCTTCAAGATGCACAAGTGCGGAACATCAAAGAATACAATCAAAAATTTATCAAAAGAAGATTAAATCCTAATGATGGACACCGTTATTTGCCTTATATTGTGGTTGTAATAGATGAGTTTGCAGACCTTATAATGACAGCCGGCAAAGAAGTAGAAGGACCTATTGCCCGTATTGCTCAGTTAGCACGTGCTGTAGGCATTCATTTGGTAATAGCCACCCAAAGACCTTCTGTCAATATCATTACTGGTGTTATAAAAGCCAATTTCCCGGCTCGTATTGCTTTCAAAGTGTCAAGTAAAATTGACTCCCGAACTATTTTAGATGCAGGTGGTGCCGAACAACTTATAGGCCGTGGTGATATGCTGTTTAGTGCAGGCAGTGATTTGATTCGTTTGCAATGTGCATTTGTAGATACGCCCGAAGTAGAAAGAGTAGCCGAATTTATTGGACTTCAAAGAGGTTACCCAAGTGCCTTCTTATTACCTGAATACATTGATGAAAACGATGATGGATCTGCCAATGATATAGATCTTTCTGAAAGAGATAAACTTTTTGATGAAGCCGCCCGATTAGTTGTTCAATTCCAGCAAGGAAGTGTTTCCTTTCTACAAAGAAAACTAAAAATAGGTTTCAATAGAGCAGGACGTTTAGTAGATGAATTAGAAAAAGCAGGTGTGGTTGGAAAATTTGAAGGTTCAAAACAAAGAGAAGTATTAATTAAAGATTTACAGCAATTAGAAGAACTCTTGAAAAAATTAAATACTGATTAAAAACAATAGAGTTACTATAATTATTAGGATAGTGATTTCAAACTAAATCACTAAGAATATAAAAAAATTGTCAATTATTTGTGATTAACGATTAGTCCTAATAGTAACACAATATCCGTAGCCCCGAAGGGGCGAAATATCATAGCGCAGGACAAAGCCCTGTGGGCGAAAATACCCCCAACATTCAATCCCTGAAAGGGCGGCACCTATAAAGTAGAAAGTTAAAAGTTAAAAGTATTAAAACGCTATATCATTATATTGAAAAATATTTCCTTTTACTTTCAAACTTTCCACTTTTCACTTTGTACTAACGTGTTCTTTGTGGTAAAATATAAGCTAAAAAGTAACGATTATTTGATATAGTTTTAAACTTTCTCTATATTTACGCATCTAAAAATAAAATCAAAAACTATGAAAAAGTTAATCTTAGTAATTACAACAGCAAGCAGTGCATTATTATTTACAAATGCTACAAATGCTCAAAATGCACCAAATGTGGCTCAAAGTGATAAGCCAATGCATCAAAACAAAAAAGCAAAATTAACACCCGAAGAACGTGCGCAAAAATCTGTTGATCAATTAGACAAAATTGTAGGACTTAATCCCGATCAAAAAAATAAGATTTATAATTTGGCATTAGAACGTTCAAAATCTGTAGATGCTGTTTTGCAAAAATACAAAGGACAACCCGATAAAAAAGAAATAGCCAAACAAGAGATTCATCAAATAAGACAAAAATATCGTCAAGATGTCAAGAATATCTTAACTCCTGAACAACTTGAAAAGTTAAAACAACACCATAAAGCCAAACATTCATCTGATGGCAAACCCGAAGAATTAATCCCCGATGAAAAGAATGAACAATAGGAATCATCTCTAAATGTTTTACAAAATAAAGGAACCAGAATTCTTTCATAGAGTTCTGGTTTTTTTATTAAAATACTTTAAGGGTCATTTTTATTTTGGTATGATAAATTTCGTATTATTACAGCAAAAATTATGTCTCAAAAAAAAGCCAAAGTTTCTGCTTTTGAGAGTATAAAAATTTTACAACATCCTCGTTTAGAATTAACCATTCAAAGATTGTCTCGCCAAATCATTGAAAACTATTATTCATCCAATAATTTAGTACTTGTAGGCATTCAGCCAAGAGGTGTTTATCTTTCAAGAATTATTCATTCATTATTAAAATCTTCCAAAAACATCAAGCATCTTGAGTATGCAGAAATAGACGTTACTTTTTACAGAGACGATTTTAAATTAAAACCATTATCACCATCACCACAAAAAATAGATCCTAATTTTTCAATTGAAAATAAAAAAGTTGTTCTCATTGATGATGTGTTATATACAGGACGCACTATTCGTGCCGCATTAGATGCACTCCAAAATTATGGTCGTCCCGAATCTGTTGAGTTACTTGTTTTAGTCAATCGTCGGTTTACTCGCCAATTACCCATAGAACCCAATTATTCAGGTATTAGTATTGACTCCTTTGATAATCAAAAAGTATTGATTGATTGGAAAGAAGATTGGAAAAAAAGCAGTGTGTATTTAGAATTCAAAGAAAAATTAAAATAAATGGCAACGCTATCTACTAAACATTTATTAGGCATTAAAGATCTTTCAGTTCAAGATATAGATCTTATTTTAGAAACAGCCAAATCGTTCAAAGAAGTCATTAATCGCCCGATTAAAAAAGTCCCTTCTTTAAGAGATATCACAGTAGCCAATCTTTTCTTTGAAAATTCAACTCGTACCCGAATTTCTTTTGAATTAGCCCAAAAGCGACTGGGTGCTGATATTATCAATTTTTCCGCATCTACTTCTTCTGTAAAAAAAGGCGAAACACTTATAGACACCGCTAACAACATTTTATCAATGAAAGTAGATATGATAGTGATGCGGCATTCTTCGCCTGGTGCGTGTGTGTTTTTGGCTAAAAAGGTCAATGCACACATCATTAATGCTGGAGATGGTACGCACGAACATCCTACACAAGCCCTATTGGATGCTTTTTCTATTAAAGAAAAATTAGGAACTTTAAAGAATGTAAAAGTCGCTATCGTTGGGGATATTCTTCATTCTCGTGTGGCTTTGTCAAACATATTATTACTCAACAAAATGGGTGCCAAAGTAAAAGTGTGTGGTCCTCTTACATTGATGCCTAAGTATATTCAGGCATTAGGTATAGAAGTGGAAACAAATTTAATGAAGGCATTGGAATGGTGTGATGTAGCTAATATGTTACGCATTCAACTTGAAAGACAAGACACTAAATACTTTCCATCATTAAGAGAATACGCTTTAATGTATCAATTAAACAATGAAGTTTTAAGCAAATTAAAAAAAGAAATCATTATAATGCACCCTGGACCTATTAACAGAGGGGTTGAAATTACCAGCGATGTAGCAGATAGTAAGCACTCTATTATTTTAGAACAAGTAGAAAACGGTGTGGCTGTAAGAATGGCAGTAATGTATCTATTAGCAGGAATAAATCATTAGTTGAAAGTTCAAAGTTAAAAGTTCAAAGTTTAAAATGGTAGATGATTAATCCCTTATAGACAAATTATGATTAGTCCTGAAGGGGTTAAAAATATCATAGCACGGGACGAATTCCTGTAAGTATTAATAAGAAATTAAATACAATTGTGGATGCAAAAAATTTTTTATGGATAAAAATTTTGACTTTTAATAAAAATTTACATAAATTTACGCCCAAAACTTTAAGATAAGTTAATTTTAATTTAAAACCTATGATAAGAAGTTTAATCTCTACTCTTTTAATAATGGCTTTTCTTGGCATAAAAGCACAAAACAATACGGGTGCCATCAAGGTTACTTTGAAAGATAAAACAACAGGAGAAACACTTCCATTTGCAAGCGTTGTTGCTTATGCAAAGGGCGTTCAAGTAGCAGGGACTACTACGGATATGAATGGAGAATGTTTCTTAAAACCACTCCCTCCTGGTACTTATGATGTAAAAGCAGTTTACATTGGCTACCAACCCAAAGAAATAAAAGGTATCTTGGTTGGTGAGGGTAAAACGGCATACATTACAATGTTAATGGAAACAGGTGAGGGAGTAAAGTTAGACGAAGTGGTGGTAGAAACCTATCAAGTGCCTTTAGTAGACCCTGATACAAAGTCAGGAGGTCCTATTACTCGTGAAGAGTATCAAAATATGGCTACCAAAGATATCAATACTGCTGCTGCAAGTATTGCAGGTATTTTTCAAGCAGATGAAGGAAAGTCCTTGAATGTAAGAGGAGGTAGAAATACACAAAATACATATTTTGTAGATGGTGTAAAAGTAATTGGTGGTTTAGCATTGCCCCAACAAGCCGTTGAACAAATTAATGTTATCACAGGTGGTGTTCCTGCAATGTATGGTGATGTTACATCCGGTGTTATTTCTGTATCAACAAGAGGTCCTCAATCTAAATTTTTTGGTGGAGTAGAATTTTATTCATCTGGTTTGGGTGAAGATAAAAATGGAAAGGTGTATGGATTAGATCCTTATGGATTTAATTCGCTTGGTTTTAGTTTAGGTGGACCAATATGGAGCAAAGTAGATACACAAGGCGTTAAAAAGACAATCGTTGGTTATTTTATTGCCGGTCAAGGTAATTATGTAAAAGACCCACTCCCCTCATTTGTTCCTGTTTATGTTTTAAAGGAAGATGTAAAAAATGAATTGCTTGCAAATCCTTTGCAGCCATCTCCGAGTGGTGTAGGTTTTGTAAAAAGATATGATTATATCACTAAAGACCAATTAGATGTAAGAAAATCTCACGTCAATGTGGCGTCCTATAATTTAGCATTAAATGGTAAGATAGATATCAAACCTGCTGAAAATACTAATATCTCAGTGGGAGGTGCTTATGAATTAAATAATTCTCGTAATTTTTCTTTTTCAAGATCATTATTTACGCCTGAGTCAAATGCTCAAACAATTTCCAATACTTGGAGATTTTCATTAAGAGTTACACAAAAATTTGGAAAGCATATTACGTCTAAAGAAGATAAAGAAAAATCCAATCAACTCTTAACTAATACATTCTTTAATATCTTGGCAAGTTATGAAGGAGTAGATAACATTACACAGGTTCCAAAATTTAAGGATAAATTATTTGATTATGGGTATGTTGGAAAATTTGACCAAAAATATTCAGGAAAAGAAAATATCAATAACTATGTATTTAATCCAAAATTTGTTGTAGGAAATGATACCATTAAGGCATACGAATATCAGGGTGCAAGCCCTATAGGATTTGATTTCACGCCTGGTTCTCAAAATCCTGAAGCAGTGGCATTTACACAGTATGTTATTAATAATTTACCATTTACGCTACCATCTACAGATTTTTTACCTGCTTTTGGAGGAATGAGAAATGGAGATAATTCGGGAGGAAATTTTGCAGGAGGAGGAACAGTATATGGAATGTGGGTTGTGCCTGGTGTTATTTACAATGGCTACTCAAAAGTTAATTACAGACAATTTCGTGTAGCAGCATCTATTAATACGGACTTAAATATCGGGCATTCAACACACGCAATTACTGCTGGATTTGAATACGATCAAAGAGAACAAAGAGGTTGGAGTATAAATCCGGCTTCTTTATGGACAAGAATGCGTCAGATAGTTAATCAACACATTTCTCAACTTGATAAATCCAACCCTATCTACAATCCTGACCTGTCTTATACGTATCCTGCCTACTATTACAATTATCTATACAATCCTGCTCAACAAACCGAGTTTTCTATTAAGTTATTAGAAAAATTAGGGAAACCAATAAACAGCACAGAACAAATTAATATCGACGCACTTGATCCATCTGTGTTCTCTATAGATATGTTTAGTGCTGAGGATTTATTAGGAAATAATAGTGGAAATTCCTTATTAGATTATTATTTTGGATACGATCATACAGGTAAAAGATACAATGGATCAACCAACTTATCTGACTTTTTAACCAAAACCGATGCTTATGGTAAAAAAACATTTTCAGTTGGGGCATTTAGACCAATTTATATGGCAGGATATATTCAAGATAGATTTGATTACAAAGATTTAAAATTTAATATCGGTGTTAGAGTAGATAGATATGATGCAAATCAAAAAACGCTTAAAGATCCTTATTTAGTACATCCTGCAAAAACAGTAGCAGATACCAAAGGAGAATTTAATCATCCTGCTAATATGGGTGATGATTATGTAGTGTATACAACAGATATTAATGGGGGACAAGTAATCGGTTATAGACATGGTGATACATGGTACGATGCACAAGGTAATGAAGTATCAGACCCAAATGCTTTGGCAGGGGTTACGGGTAAATTAACGCCTTATCTCAAAAATCCACAAGATTATCAAAGTGGACAACCTTTTTCACCAGATGCTTTCCAAAACTATAAAGCCCAAGTAAATGTAATGCCTCGTTTAGCATTCTCTTTCCCTATTTCAGATATGGCTAACTTTTTTGCACACTATGATATATTAACCAAACGTCCAGGGAGTAGTTCTTTTGATGGTGGCAATAGATTTGACCCTATAGATTATTATTTCTTACCTAATGAGAGTTCATTGCCATTTATAGCAAATCCTAATTTAAAACCCGAAAAGACAATTGATTATTCATTAGGATTTTCACAGATATTAAATGAAAGAAAAAATTCAGTATTAAAAATAGAATTCTTTTATAGAGAATTGAGAGACATGTTAACTGCGAAAAATATTGTTGGAGCATTTCCAAGAAATTATGTAACTTATGTCAATCAAGATTTTGGTACAGTGAAAGGATTAACATTAGAATTTGATTTACGAAGAACGGGCGGGGCTAGCTTTAAAGCAAATTATACTTTGCAATTTGCTGAAGGATCGGGATCTAATGCTAACTCAGGAGCTAATCTTGCACTTTCGGGACAACCTAACTTAAGGATATTACAGCCACTTGATTATGACCAAAGACATACGATTGTCTTAACTTATGATTATCGTTTTGGTAGCGGTTCTGATTACAAAGGTCCAAAATACACAAGAACCAAAAATGGAGAAGAAAAAACCATCCAAATACTTAAAGACGTAGGGTTTAATATACAATTCTTTATTGGTTCGGGTACACCTTATACAAAATGGGCATATCCTGTTGCAGCAAATGGTAGCCAAAGAGCAAGTATTGTTGGTGGTATCAATTCAAATTATAAACCATGGACAGTTCGCGGAAATTTAAGAATAGATAAGAACTTTGAACTTACATTTGGTGGAAAGGATTCTGAAAAACAAAGAAAAGCCAACTTAAATGTTTATTTACAAGTATTAAATGTGTTGAATCAAAAAAATATACTCAATGTATACAATTTTACAGGACTACCTGATGATGATGGTTTCTTATCTTCACCAATTGCTCAATCTACTATTCAATCTACAAACAGCCCAGCTGCCTTTATAGACCAATATAATATCTTTATTAATAGATATTCTAATTATGCACAACCAAGACAAATAAGATTAGGTATTCAATTAGATTTTTAATTAATAATTATAAGTAAAAATAAAAATTAAAAAATATGAAAACAAGATTTAAATTATTCATTGCTTTCTCATTAACAGCTTTAATCGGAACGATTTCAGCAAGAGAAGTAAATAGCGCTAATGGACATAAAAAAATAGGTAAAAATAATACTACTGATGCAGGTTCTGCCTACAAGGTGATGGCACAGTGTACAGGTGCTAGCGGTTCGAGAGAATTGTGGGTGAACAATGTTCGAACTATCATTTTTACGGCTGGTGATATGTGGTGGGATTTATTTGGGAGTGGGAATGCCTACTATATTGTGCCTGCTCAAAAAGATAGAAGTAAGGCCCCTTCTTCATTATTTGCTGGTTCTATTTGGATAGGGGGATATGATGCCGGCGGTCAGCTTCGTGTAGCAGCTATGACCTACCGCCAAAGTGGATATGACTATTGGCCCGGACCTCTTGATATTACAAATGCATCTGTAACCGATGATGTATGTCAAAAATACGATAAGATTTTTGCTATCAGTAGATCAGAAGTAGAAAGTTATGTTTTGAATCCTGGCAATCCAATACCGTATAATGCTCAAATTTGGCCTGGTAATGGAGATCCAACCTACAATCAGGATCAGTATTTAGCTCCTTTTGAAGATGTGGATGGAGATGGATATTATGATCCTACCAAAGGGGACTATCCCGCTTTTGATATCTATAATAAAGCAGAGAAAGACAATTGTGGAAACTGTAAAGCCCGTTTATTTGGTGATTTTTGTTTATGGTGGGTATTTAATGATAAAGGTAATGCTCATACAGAAACACAAGGTTTGTCTATTGGTTTAGAAATTAGAGCACAAGCATTCGCATTCCAAACATCGGATGAAATTAATAATATGACTTTTTATAGTTATCAAGTCATTAATCGTTCTACCTTTGAATTAAAAAATACTTACTTTACAGTTTGGACGGATGCTGATTTAGGATATTATTTAGATGACTATGTAGGATGTGATGTGTCTCGTGGTATAGGTTATATCTATAATGCTGATAGTTATGATGAAACATCAGGGGGTACTCCGGGTTATGGTGATTATCCTCCATCTATTGGTGCCGACTTCTTTAGGGGTCCCTTAGCAGATCCAAACGATGGAGTTGATAATAACTTTAATGGTGTAATAGATGAACCATGCGAAACTATTGGAATGACGAATTTTACTTACTATAATAATAACATTGGGTCATTTCCTCCTCAAACAACCAATCCAGAAATTGCTGCTCACTATTATGGCTATATGATTGGAAAATGGAAAGATGGTTCGCCATTTACTTTCGGAGGAAATGCTTATGGTGGATCAACCCCATTAAATACTACTAACCCAGAAGGAAGAGTATTGGTTTATACTGGCGACCCTTATTTAGGAACAGGTTGGACAGAATACTCAGCAGGTAATGTTGCCGGTGATAGAAGATTTTTACAAACAGCAGGACCTTTTACATTGAAACCTGGGGCTGTAAACAACATCACATTTGGTCTTCCTTGGGCCCAAACACCAATCAAAAATCAACAATTGTATTCTATACCTTTAATGAAAGCTGCTGATGATAAAGCACAAGCATTGTTTGATAATTGTTTTAAGATATTGAATGGACCTGATGCACCAGACCTAACAATTCAAGAATTAGATCAAGAACTTATCATTTATTTGACTAATCCCCCAACATCTAATAACTATGCAGAAAGATATGAAGAAACCGATGTTACTATTTTACCTGTGCCTGGTAGTACTATTGCTGCACTGGCTAATCCAGATAGAAAATACAGATTCCAAGGATATAAAGTATATCAACTAAGAGATGAAACTGTTACACAAACCGATTTAGAAGATGAATCAAAAGCCAAACTGATATTCCAATGTGATATCAAAGATGGAGTGGCAAGAATTATAAACTTTGAACAAGATAACACAACCGGTCACCTTGTACCTAAGTTAAAAGTGGATGGTGCTGATAAAGGTATTGTAAAGTCATTTAGAGTTACAACAGATGCATTTGCTGTATCAACAACTGGTGGAACTGCCAATAATCGTTTAGTCAATCATAAGAAGTATTATTTTATGGCCGTTGCTTATGCCTACAATAATTACTTGACTTATAAGCCAGATACCGATCCTGTTTCAAGCCCCGATGCTAACTATTTAGGACAAAAAAGACCTTATTTAGAAGGTAGAAAAGTGAAAAAAGCCTCAGGTATTCCACACATCAATAGTCCTGAAAAGGATGGTACTGCTTTACAATCTTATTACGGATATGGTCCAAAAATTACTCGTATTGAAGGACAAGGTAATGGAGGAAATATCCTTGATTTAACAGATGAAAGTATTGATAAAATCATTAAAAATGGATTTGATCCAAATCCAACTTATGTTAACGGTAGAGGTCCTGTAAACATTAAAGTAATAGACCCATTAAAAATCAAGAATACGACTTATACTTTGAAGTTGATGAAATGGGCTGGATTGAATGCCCCCGCAGTACCATTGACACCAACAGATGGAGATGTATTGAATATGGGCGTTGTAAATCCTGACAGATCGACTTGGGTGTTAATTGATAATAATAGTGGTGCTACTTATCAACTAGATACAACCATTAGAATGGGTAAAGAGTACGTCATACCTGAAATTGGATTGTCTATTACAATGGAACAAGTTTTAGATCCTGGTACGCAATTAAAGGGAACAACAACCTATACAGTAGATAGAAATACTTTTCAAGATGGGGACTTTTTAGAGGCAACAATGACCTTTGCTGATCCTCATAAGGCATGGCTTACAGGAATTGCAGATCAAATAACATCTGCTAATCCTTCGCCTTTTAACTGGATTAGAAGTGGAGTGGCTGCCACTGAAGCTACAAGTGGTGGGTGTGGAGTCAAAGTAACTAGCGCAGAATCAGCAGATTGTGGTGGTCCTATTATTGGTTATATGGGTTGTGTGAATTTTACAGATAAAGATAACGTGATGGCTAATATATTAGGAGGTAGATGGGCACCATATTGTATCACGGCTTATTCCGGAAAATTTGGAAGTGGTTGTGAAATTTATGCTGGTCCTGGTTATGATTCTCGTATTCGTTTTAGTTCTATGGCAGATGCTAATCCTTCTAAGGTTGAAACAGGTTATTTGTCAAGTATAGATTTAGTGATTACTTCTGATAAAAGCAAATGGACAAGATGTTTTGTTATTGAAATGCAAGATGATCCTAATTTAGCAGAAGGGGGTGCCCAAAAATTTCAAATAAGAAAGCATCCTTCAGTAGATAAAAATGGCAATACTGGTGATGGAATTGTTACTAATGATCCTAATGATGCGGACTATATTGCTGCAGAAGGAATGAGTTGGTTCCCTGGTTACGCTATTAATGTTGAAACAGGAGAAAGATTAAATATCATATTTGGAGAAGATAGTTGGAATACTGCAGATAATGGTAATGATTTAATCTGGAACCCAACAGCAAGCAGAACAGGATCTGCCTATCAATATCCATTTGGTGGTCGTCATTATATTTATGTTTTTGGCAATAATAGATATGAAAAATACAATACAAGCACATCAACAATAACAGAAATAGCTGCATTACATAACACACCAATAGGTGCAGGAAGATACGATGGTTGTGCTCAACTTTATCCTCAATGGAAAGCCGCATTTGCAAATGTAACGGGTGTTAACAGGTCGCACGTTATTCGTCTCTTTAAAACATTATTGCATGATGCTATGTGGGTAAATATCCCTGTGTTGTCAAGCAGCATATACAGTTTTAAAAATCCTTCTCAAATCCCTTCGGATGTAAAAGTGAGAATTCGCGTTAAAAAACCTTATAGATATGGATATTCTACTTTTTACACAAATAATAATCCAGGTTCTTCGCCCTATTATGCTGACTTAAGTTCTTGGAAATTTTATCCTTTTGCATCTTTGCTGCCTGCCAATGTAGGAACGCTTACCAATGTTTCATCTACTCCTCAAAATGGAAATTTCCCAATGTATCAATTCTCTACAAGTGATATTTACACAATCACCAATAAAGATGATATTGCTAAAAACGCACTTGATATTATTCGCGTCGTTCCCAATCCATATTATGGATATTCTACTTATGAAACCAATCGATTAGAAACAAAAGTTAAAATTACAAATTTACCAAGTGATTGCGTTGTGAAAATTTACACTTTAAATGGTACTTTAATTAGAACTTTAAATAGAAATATGGAAAATCAAGAAGATAATTTTTCTTATGTTAATGATTTTAAGCAAGCAAAATGGTTACCGTATGTAGAATGGGATCTCAAAAATCAAAGTGGAATTTTAGTAGCTAGTGGAATGTATATTATTCATGTGGATTCGCCAAAATTTGGAGAAAAAATAATTAAACTCTTTGTAATAATGAGACCTTATGACTTACAAAATTTCTAATTGGAAATTTTATAGGATATATAATTGCTTTCTATAAAAAATAATAAATGAATACCCAAATTTCTAAAAACAATAAAAATAAAAGTATGACTAATAGAAAATATTCTCTTACAGTAGGAGTGGCATTGTTTTTTTCTTGTACAATCATTTATGCAGGAAACCCAGAACGTGCAGGTCAGGCGGGCGCAACTCAGTTGTTAATTAATCCCTATGCAAGAACATCGGGGTGGGCCGGTGCAAATCAAGCCAATGTTAGAGGCATTGAAGCCCAATTTTGGAATGTTGCTGGTACTGTATTTACTAAAAAAACAGAGTTTTATTTTTCAAGAACAGAATGGTTAGTAGGTACAGGAATAAATATCAATACACTTGGATTTACTCAAAGAGTAGGAGAGGTCAGTGCATTAGGTTTGGGTATTGTGAATATTAATGGAGGAAATTTAGTAAGAACCACTGAAGACCAACCAGAGGGCGGAATGGGTACATTTTCACCCAATTTTCTTAATTTAAGTTTATCTTATGCAAGAATGTTTTCGGATGATATTTATGGAGGAATTAATCTTAAAGTGGTGAATGAACGAATACCTGGTGTTCAAGCAACAGGAATTGCTATTGATGGTGGTATTCAATATCATACGGGTAAATATAAGCAAGCCCACTTTGGTGTATCTATTAAAAATTGGGGACCTAAAATGCAATATAGAGGCGATGCTTTGACATTTCAATCTTTAACAACCCCCTATCCTCAATACCAAAGAACCGTTCAAAATAGGTCAGCATTTTTTGAGATGCCTCTTGCAATGAATATTGGTGTAGCGTATGACTTTAATTTGACGAATGACTCTATTATTGATGGTATTAGAAAACATCGTTTATCCGTTGCTGCAAATTATTTATCTAACTCTTTTACCTACGATAATTATTTATTTGGACTTGAATATGCCTGGAAAGAACGAGTAATGCTTAGAGCAGGATTTCAAGCAGAAAAATACATATTTGATTCTACTAAACGAATGACTGCATTAACAGGTCCTACAGCAGGGCTTACTATTGAGTGGCCAATGAACGAAAAAAGAAGCACTATAGCATTTGATTATTCTTATAGATTCACCAATCCATTTGGTGGTGTTCATACATTTGGATTTAGAGTAAATTTGTAATTTGCCGAAATATTTATTATCTTTGCAGTGCAAATCCCGAAGCAATTCGGGATTTTGCTTTTTTATTAACTAAATAAAAATTAAGTGATTATGAGTAATTTTGTGTTTTATACAGAAGAAGGATTGCAAAAACTAAAAGATGAATTATATCGATTAAAAACAGAAGAAAGAAAAAAAGTAGCACAACAAATTGCAGAAGCAAGAGAAAAAGGGGACTTAAGTGAAAATGCAGAATATGATGCTGCATTAGAAGCACAAGCACATTTAGAAGCCAGAATTGGCGAATTAGAACAATTGTTGCAAAATGCTAGAGTAGTAGATCAAAGCCAACTCAATACGAGTAAGGTGTCAATGTTTACAAAAGTCAAATTGAAAAACCATAATACAAAGACCGTTGTAGAATACCTTTTAGTGGCGGAGAATGAAGCGAATATCTCACAAGGTAAAATATCTATAACTTCTCCGATAGGTAAGTGTTTAATTGGAAAATGTGTAGGAGAAGTTGTAGAAGTGCAAGTGCCTGCAGGTAAAATTAAGTTAGAAATTTTAGAGATTAGTATTTAGTGATTTTTGTAGAATATGCAAGTTTTACTTTATTATGTTTATTCTTTTTAATAGTTCAACAATAGAAGGGTAGGTTTGGGGAATTAGTTTTTCTTTTATATCAGATTTTGATAACCATTCTACTTTTTCAATGCCTTCTTCTACCTGTGGGGTTAAGTTATCAGAATAAGATGTTTCCATTAAATACCATTGTGTAATTTTTAATATCATTTGTTTTTTTTGTTCAAAGAGATGATAGGTAATACCGATATTTTCTTTGATGTTGATGTTGGAAATACCTGTTTCTTCTATGCATTCTCTGATGGCGGTTATTTCAGGTTGCTCGTCAATATTGTTTTTTTCTTCTGTTAAATTATCTTGAAGGTAAATCGGAAACAGTCCTCGTTGTTTTGCAGCGTCTATCTTGCCTTTTGGTAGGTCCCACTTACCACGTTTGTAAATAAATAAGTATGCTTGTTTTTGAGGATTAAAAATTACCCCACCAGCAGCATAAAGAATCTCAAAATAATGAGGTAAATAAATACTTAAAAAAGAGTGAAATATAAAGTCATTTTCAAAATATAAACACCATACATTATGTTGTTTTGTAGTCATCCATTCTTTGAGATAATTATAAATTGAAGAAAACGAGTGTTGCTTATGAATAGCAATAATTTTATCACATTTGTTACAACACTCTTTATCATTAGTTAAAACCAACTCTTTGTTTAAAAAATAGATTGATACTTTCATATTTTGTTTGTATTATTGCCGCCCAATTTATTTTTGAGAAGTTTTATGAAAGCGATAAAAGAAACACCCCGCAAAGTTGCAGAATATCTTTTACAAATCAAAGCAGTAAAGTTAAATCCTCAAAAACCCTTTCGGTGGAGCAGTGGTTTGTTATCACCGATTTATTGCGATAATAGAGTAATTTTATCCTATCCTGCTATTCGCACCTATATTCGTCAACAATTTGTAGATGTAATTAATGAATATTTTGGAAAATCAGATGTTATTGCAGGTGTGGCTACGGGCGGTATTGCACATGGTGTATTAGTGGCACAGGAGTTTGGTTTGCCCTTTATTTATGTTCGTCCAGAACCTAAAAAACACGGGCTTTCTAATGCTATTGAAGGATATGTAGAAAAGGGGCAATCTGTCATTGTTATTGAAGATTTGATTTCTACAGGAGGCAGTAGTTTAAGAGTCATTGAGCATTTGAAAGATTTTGGATGCTCTATTAAAGGAATGATTTCTATTTTTACTTACAATTTTAAATCAGCAGAAGAAAACTTTAAGAAAAATAAATTTCAAGTAATATCACTATCTGATTTTGATTCTCTTATTAAAGTGGCACTTGAAAAATCATACATCACAGAAGATGATTTTGAACAATTAAAAGAATGGCACAAAGACCCAGAAGGATGGTCTGAAAAAGCAAAAAACAAATAAACTTGTCATCAACAAATTTTGAAATAAAATCAGATTGGCTTGAGTGTCAAACATCTACTCAAAGGTTAATGGCTTTTTTGTCAGATATTCAACATTTGGAATCCATATTACCAAAAGATAAAATTAAAAATTTTCAAGTTCTTGATAAAGATAAAATTCGGTTTGATATTGAAAATATTATTACTTTAACATTGCATATTACCCCTATCCATCCATCTCCCAATTCAGATAAAAGTTTAAAATCTAATCCTTCATCTTTGTTTAATGCTATTCAGTACACTGCTGAACCATTCGGAAATTAT
The DNA here is from genome assembly GCA_026414605.1 of Bacteroidia bacterium. GTDB lineage: Bacteria > Bacteroidota > Bacteroidia > B-17B0 > Aurantibacillaceae > BPGX01. Next base: position 150,007 of record JAOAIP010000038.1, on the reverse strand, counting down.
TATTTGATATTAAAAGCACTTTTTGATAATCAAAAAAGTCAAATTGTTTTAACTGGATATTTAAATCCTTTTGTATTAAGCATTGCAAAAAACAAACTTACGCATTTAGTTCAAAGAATTAATCAAGAATTAGCGGCATTAAAGATTAATGATTAATAATTGTCGTTTTTTCAAATAGTTCCTATTTGAGTTATCATTAATAATTAACCATTAACCACTAATCATTTTTAAGGTGTTTGATATTGATAATATACAAGATAGAATAATTTATGAAGACAATCATTTGTTAGTTATAAATAAATTGCCATCAGAAATTGTGCAAGAAGATAAAACAGGTGATAAGTCATTGTTAGAACGTTTAAAAGATTGGATAAAGAAAAGAGATAATAAGCCGGGAAATGTTTTTTTAGAAGTCATTCATCGTATTGATAGACCAGTATCAGGGCTTGTGATGTTTGCAAAGACAAGTAAAGCATTAAGTAAATTCAATGAATTGTTACGTGAAGGAAAAATTAAAAAAACATATTTAGCCATTGTGCAAAACAAACCCCCAAAAGACAAAGATATACTTGAACATTATATTGTTCGTAATACACAATTAAATAAAAGCAAAGCATTTATTAAGGAAGTCAAAAAAAGTAAAAAAGCAGTATTATTGTATGAAGTGATTGCAAAATCAGATAGGTATTATTTATTGAAAATAGATTTGATTACAGGGCGGCATCATCAAATTAGATCGCAATTAGCAGCCATTCAGTGTCCTATAAAAGGAGATATTAAATATGGTTATCCCAGAACAAATCCGGGTGGTTTTATTCATTTACATAGTTATCAATTAGAATTTGAACATCCTATTAAAAAAGAAATGATATACTTAAAATGTAAACCTTTCTTTGATGATGTTTTGTGGGGAAAAGTTTTTGGAGACAAGATTTGATTTTTTTGTTACTTAGGTTATATTTCATTACAAAGTACACATTAGTAAAAAGTGTAAAGTTACAAGTTCGAAGTAAAAGGAAATATTTTTCAATATAATGATGTATACTTTTCACTTTGAACTTTCAACTAATTATTGTGGTTAAGTTTGAAGTAATGTGTAAAACTTGTTTTCCTGACTTTATTGTTCCATCTCTTTTAATTTAAATTCAGTTCGTCTATTGATAGAGTGTTCTGCATCGGTACATTTTACGCCATTTTTACAATGATTCAAAATTTGAGTTTCACCATATCCTACTGCTTTTAATCTTGATTTGTCAATGCCCATTTTTACTAAATAATCTACTACATATTGGGCACGTTTTTGTGAAAGTTTTAAATTGTAAGCATCGTTTGATCTTGAGTCGGTATGAGATCCAATTTCTACAAATAGTTTTGGATTTTCTTTGAGTATAGTGGCTACTTTGGCCAATATCCTTTCACCTTCTTTGGTAACTCTGTATTCATTACTTGGATAGATGATATTTTCAATAACAGTTAAATTCTTTTTCTTTAATGATAATGCTCCCAACCAAGGATCATCAATATGATATTCTGTCAAAGTTGTTTTTTCTATATCTAATAAATTAAACTTAAACGATCCATCTTGATTACGAATAAGTTTTTTAATCACTCTGCCTTGTTTGTCTAAAATAAGCACAACAAATAATCCTGTCAATTTTGTGTCTTTTTCATCAACGAGGAAAAAAGCCCCTTTCATAAATTTCATATTGTTTAATTTGAAGTAACCTAAATCATCGGTAGTTATGACTTGAACTAAACTGTCTTTGTGTGGTGCAGAAAAAACATAAATTTTGACATTTTCTAATGGATTCTTTTTTATATCTGTTAAGATAGCATTGATGTTTAAATTTAAGGATAAATCATCTATTTCATAATCTTTTAAAAGTGTCTTATCGTAAGTGAGCAATTCAAAATCAAAACGTTTTAAATAATTATTATAAAGAATTGTTTTTAAAACTTTGCCTTCTTTGTTCGTTAAAAGTATTTTCATATTTGGCGATAATGTAGGGTCGTTTTCTCCAAAAAATACCATATATTTTTGATCGTATTCTAAATATCTAAAAACAAAGGAACCTAATTGATTTGTAGTGGTAGAATCCATAATATCTCCCTTGTCGTTTTTGATGTAAATTTTCTTGTTTGCAATGGGCTGATTATTATCGGCATTCATTAAAACACCTCCAATAGTAAGTTTGCCATCGCCTTTTAAGTCATACCAATCGTATTTAGTAAGTGGTAATTCTCCAAATACATAGTTATACTTTCCATAGCGTTTAGTAATTCTCCTAATTTCTTTGCTTTCTGGATCCATCAAATAAAACTTGGCTTTGCTTGTAACTCGGTTGTCATTATTATCCAGCATCACAAGGACAGAGTTGTATTTTCCTTGAACACAATCAAAAGAGAATTTGCCATTTCCATCCAAGAATGTACTGTCTAATTTATTCAACAATGTATCTAACAGATACACTTTAATTTTATCTTTTGTAATATCATTTGCATTATAAGTATTTAAAACAATACCTTCAAAATCTAAATAAGGACAACCTTTGCATTTTATAATACCTGCTTTGTCGGGACATTCATCTGTTTTGTCTGCTACACCGTCATTGTCTTTGTCGGGGCAACCATTTGTTAGTTTTTTTCCGTAAGCATCAGGGCATTCATCTTTTGTATCAGGAATGCTATCTTTATCCGTATCTGGACATCCTTCAAAGATGTCTAAACCAAATTTATCAGGACATTTATCTTGAATATCAGGGATACCATCGTTATCTGTGTCAGGACAACCTTTTGTTTTTATATTGCCTGCAATCGTTGGACAAAAATCAGCAATATCGGGTACTTTGTCTTTATCTTTATCATCGGGTTCTTTAAAGATATGTGGTGTTGTTTTGACGAGTACAAAAAAGTTCATACCATAAATATCTCTTTTGTACAGGAAGTTGTTCAAGTTTGTAGTTCCAATACTTAAAAACCAAAGTTGAAAAGCAGCCCCTATACTCCACGGTTGATTAACGGTACTCATAAAATCATTATAATTAAAAGATACGGCACCGCTTATATGTTTCCTTTCATAACGAATGCTAAAATGATGTGTGTTGTAGCGACTATTGGCTAAAAATATCTTTTTACGCAAATCAATTCCTGAAGTGATATTAAAATACAAGTTGTCAATGAGATTAAGATCTGCTTGAAGTATTAATGTTCTTGGCAAATACATTTTGTAAGTAGATGAACTGGATGAAATACCAAATCTATTTTTTAATGTATCATCAATTGCCGCAATAGGATATTTGTTGTAGGCGATATTTCTAAATTTCCAATTAGTAGTGTTGGCAAAAAAATCATTGCTATTAGAACTTTTTTTGTAAGTAATATGTCCAATATCAACTACAGAAGCAGAAAATTTTAATAGATACTTATTCAAATCTCTTCGCTCAATAGTAGCCCCATCAGTAGATTTAAATTGATATTTCCAATATTTAGGACGAAATTCATAAACCAAACCAATATCCGCACCAAAACCGGGCAGAGAACTAAACGAGTAACGTTTTAACCAATCCGGTGCTAAATCAAAATTATTGGAATGTCCATAAGAGATATGCGAATTGTAAATATCTAAGGTAGTATCAGAAGTAAAACGATATTTCAATGGATCTGCATAAGCATAAACAGAACCAAGCCCTTGAAGTAATTTTAAAGATATTCCTGCTTTTACAAAATGTTTTTCCTTCTTGTAAAGCACACGAGCATAAGTGCCACTGTATTCAGCAAAAGTATTAAATGCTAATGAAATTCTATGATTATTATCTGCCGTAAATAAATTTGAATCCCGAATATCAGAATACATTAAATCGGCTAATTGTTGATTAACATTGTAAACATTTAATAAACTGCGAATACTCCAAGTAAAAGCAATAGAATGCTTCTCACTTAAATTAATCATAAATGATGGCAAAAGCAATCGTATATTCAAAAACGCTCCTTTTTGATAACCGTTCTGCATTCTCACCACATACTTGCTCTTAAAAGCCGTGTCAGAAAAATTCGGATTCTTAAAATCCAACCAACCATATCCTTTTATAGCAGATGGCTTAAGCCCTATGTAATTGTTTCCAAAATCTGTATAATTACCTAATAAAATCAAATCCCAACGACTACGACTATCAGCGATATTTGCAGGATTTTGAAACACAGGAGCAACTCCTCCAAAATTATTCAATCCATAATACAAAAAATCTTGTGCATAAAACAAACACACTTTAAGTAACAACAAAAATAAAATAAAAGCACTTCTCATTTTTAAAAAATTTTATTGCAAAAATAAAGAATTAAAAACAAATAAAACAAGATGGTGTACACAACAAACAATGTAAAAATTAAATACCCGATGCTCCTGATAAAACAGAACTTGGATCAATACCCAAATGTTCAGGATAAATGGACAAAACAGGTACAGGTGAATGATGCAATATCTGTTGAGATAAAATACTTAAAAAGATTCCCGTTTCTTGTGCATCTCCTTCATCCATTAAAACAATCAGGTCATTTTTATTTTCCTTTGCAAAATCAATAATTGTTCTTACACCATTTTCTACGTGGTCTTTGATAAAACTTTCAATGTTTACTCCATGCTTTTCAGCAACCTTTTCTATTTGCTTAATGACTACTCTCATTTTTGCAATTTCATCTTCTTCGTTTTCACCAATTACAACAAGAGTGCTTACGTCTGCACCAAATTTTTTAGCCATAGATAAAGTATAATCTACTTTGTAACGACTTATTACATTAATATTTATTGGCATTAAAATTTTGGTAATAGCGGATTTTTCTGCCTCTTCACTTAATACCAACACAGGTATTTTGGACTTGGATAAAACACGATAAGCATTACTACCTATAATTAAACTTTCTAATGGCTTGTATCCGTGCGTACCCATTACAATCAAATCAATATGCAGTGCTTTTGATGTCAATAAAATTTCTTCTGAAATGGAACCAACACTCACATGAGTGTATACTTTTATTTGGTACTCATTTGAAAAACTATCTGCTAATTCATTAACTTTTGCTGTTGCTTTCTCAACAAATTTATCATAAAATGACTTATTAAATATCAAAGGATCAATAATACTAAAAGATTCATAGTGCTTATCCACAACGTGTAATAGATGCAAAATAGTATTATTTTTTTGAGCAATATAAGCCGCTTGACGAACTGCTTTTAATGATGCTTCTGAAAAATCAGTTGCTACTAATACTCTTTTACATTCAAATGTTTTCATAATTCGTAATTTTTTGGCAATAATACATAAAAAAACAGATAAATAAGATTTAAAAACAAATCAGTAAGATATTGAATTAATGCAGTTGTCATTTTGTCATCAGGGCGATTAAAAATTGTATTATTCTTTTGCAAAAATGTCATATTTTTCAAAGAAAATAAGTTTGGCACAAAAATTATATACATTGGCAGCAAAAAATTAAAACTATGAGCAAACTAAATGTTAAGCCATTAGCAGACAGAGTTATTGTAGAACCTGCTCCTGCAGAAGAAAAAACTGCATCTGGTATCATTATCCCTGACACAGCCAAAGAAAAACCAATGAAAGGTAAAGTAGTGGCTGTAGGTAATGGGAAAAAAGATGAGCCACTTACTGTAAAAGTAGGGGATAATGTATTATACGGCAAATACGCTGGTACAGAAATTCAAATTGATGGCAAAGATTATTTAATTATGCGTGAAAGCGACATTTATGCCATCATTTAAAAAATCAATTAACTCCACATTCAATTTAAAATCATCACTAACTCATCAAAATTCATTATTAACCTAAAACTTAAAAACTATGGCAAAGGACATTAAATATGATGTAGAAGCAAGAGATGCCTTAAAAAGAGGCGTTGATGCATTAGCAAATGCAGTAAAAGTAACATTAGGTCCAAAAGGACGCAATGTAATCATTGAAAAGAAATTTGGAACACCACAAAGTACAAAAGATGGTGTAACAGTTGCAAAAGAAGTAGAACTTACTCACCCCATTGAAAATATGGGTGCTCAATTATTAAAAGAAGTGGCTTCTAAAACTGCAGATATTGCAGGTGATGGTACTACAACTGCTACTGTATTAGCACAAGCCATCATTGCAGCAGGATTCAAAAACGTAGCTGCTGGTGCTAATCCAATGGACTTAAAACGTGGTATTGACAAAGCAGTAGAAGTAGCCGTAGAAAGTTTCAAAAAACAATCCAAACAAATCGGCAACGATATTAAGAAAATTGAACAAGTGGCTACTATTTCTGCTAATAATGACAGTACAATTGGTAAACTTATTGCTGATGCAATGGCAAAAGTAAAAAAAGAAGGGGTTATCACTGTAGAAGAAGCAAAAGGTACAGAAACTTATGTAGAAGTAGTAGAAGGAATGCAATTTGACAGAGGATACATATCTCCATACTTCATCACAGATCCTGATAAAATGGAAGCAGTATTAGAAAATCCTCTTATTTTAATCTATGATAAGAAGATTTCTAATATGAAAGAATTGCTTCCTATCCTTGAAAAGGCAGTACAAACAGGCAAGCCCATCTTAATCATTGCTGAAGATGTAGACGGTGAAGCATTAGCTACATTAGTAGTAAATAAATTACGTGGCACATTAAAAGTGGCTGCTGTTAAAGCCCCTGGATTTGGTGACAGAAGAAAAGCAATGTTAGAAGATATTGCTATTTTAACAGGTGGTAAAGTTATCAGCGAAGAAATGGGAATGAAACTTGAATTGGCTGATTTATCTTACCTTGGTAAAGCAGAAAAAGTTACAATTGATAAAGACAACACTACAATAGTAGGTGGTGCTGGTAAAAAAGCCGACATTACTGCACGTGTAAATCAAATCAAAGCTCAAATAGAAACTACTACATCTGACTACGATAGAGAAAAATTACAAGAAAGATTAGCAAAATTGGCTGGTGGTGTTGCAGTATTATATGTTGGTGCTGCTTCTGAAGTAGAAATGAAAGAAAAGAAAGACAGAGTAGATGATGCTCTTGCTGCTACTCGTGCTGCCGTAGAAGAAGGTATCGTGCCTGGTGGTGGTGTTGCTTATATCCGTGCTGCTGCTGCCTTGGAAAAATTAAAAGGTGAAACAGAAGATGAAACAACAGGGATACAAATTGTAAAAAGAGCGCTTGAAGAACCATTAAGACAAATATGCTTGAATGCAGGATTAGATGGTAGCATCATTGTTCAAAAAGTAAAAGAAGGTAAAGATGACTTTGGATTTAACGCTCGTACTGAAAAATTTGAAAACTTATTTGATGCGGGTGTTATTGACCCCACCAAAGTTGCTCGTGTAGCTCTCCAAAATGCTGCCAGCGTAGCAGGAATCTTACTCACTACAGAATGTGTATTGGCTGAAAAGAAAGAAGAAAAACCAGCTCCTGCAGCACCAGGAATGGGTGGAATGGACGGAATGATGTAATCAAAAGCATATAAGTAAATCACATCAAAAGCCTCTGAATTTTCAGGGGCTTTTTTGTTTGTAATTGTTTAAAGTTTGTTAGTTTATCTGATTATTTATAGTTTTTGAATGATTATAAACTTTAAATTTTGTAATTTCAACTAATTTAATTATGCACCCTTTTCACTCAACTATAAAATTCAATTAATTCACTAACCACAATTTAGGGTCAAGGGTTTTTTGACCTTTCCAAATTTGAAAGTTAAGAGAATAATTATTTCCATCCTCGTTATGCATTACTGTTCCAATAGTTTGTTTGGCATTTACCTTATCACCTTGCTTTACATATACTTCTTGAAGATTTGAATAGACGGTTAGATATTCGCCGTGTCTAATAATTACCAATTTGCCTCCCATTGGAGAAAGAGCAATACCTGTTACTTCTCCATTGAATACGGCTTGTACTTTTACAGGTTGTTGTGTACAAAGTTCTATTCCATTATTAAACATTACGAATCCCTTGATGGCAGGATGTTCGTACTCGCCATAATTAGCACATATAAATCCTGTGGAAATGGGCCAAGGAAGTTTTCCTTTGTTTAATTCAAAATTGGTTCCAATAAGTTCTGCTTCCTTTGAAAGTATTGGTACGCTTGGTTTTTCAGCAATGTTTGTTTCTTTTTTTTCTTTGTTTTTCTTTTCGGTAACGGCTTTATTTTCTTTGGCTTTTTCTTCTTTCATTTTGGCTAATTTTTCTGCTTCTTCTTTTTTGCGTTTGATTTCTTCTTCAATTAATTTTTTGATTGCTAATTGCAATTCTTGGGCTTGTTTTTTCTTTTTTTCTAATTCTGCACGAAGTTCTTTTTCTTTTTTTTGTATTTGTTGCAATTCCTTTTCTTCTTCTTCTCTTTCTTTTGCTAATGTTTCTTTTTCGGCTTCTTCTTGACCTAATAATTGTTGTTTTTGATTTAATTGTTCTTGTAATAGTGCCAATTGTTCTTGTAATTTTTTTTGATGTTGAATAATTTCTTTACCTTGTTTTTCTCTAAATCTACTGTAGTCCTGAATGTATTTAAATCGTTGATATGCTTGATAAAAATCATCTGCTGATAATAAAAACAATAAATCATCTAAGCCCTTGTAGGGTTGCTTTTTTTGAGCGTGTTGTAACATTCTTGCATAGTCGTTTTTAAGTTTAGTCAGTTCTGCATTTAAAGAAGAAATGTTTTGTTGTGTTAGTATAATTTCATCGTTGAGTTTATTTAATTCTTGTTGTATTGTGCGTATTAATTCTTCTCGCATTTCTAATTTTTTCTTTAAGATAATAATTTGACTAATGGAAAGTTTTTTACTTACAGATGTTTCTTTAAGCATAGTATTGATAAGAGCAATTTCTTGTTCTATCTTTTTTTTCTTTTTTTCTAAACTGGTTTTGGAATTTTGACCAAAAGAAGAATGGCTAAACACTATCAACAAAAAAGATATATAAACCAAAATCAATCGCATTTAATCCAATTTATGGGCAAATATAAGGGATTTATTATGTATGTAATATATTTTCATTATCAATCCTGTCATTTATCAAAGTTTATTTTTGATATTTTTGCCTCAATGAAAAATAACTATCCAGATAAATGGTCTGCTAAATTAAAACAATCTTACAAAAGAATACTTTTTGATGTTTCTGATAAAATTGATTTTGCAAGTAATGATTATTTGGGTTTTGCTAAGAATAATAAGTTAAAGGAAATTATATTAAAAAATTTTGACACGTTTGTTTTTCAAGGTAGCACGGGTTCTCGTTTAATGAGTGGTAATAAAAAATGGATAGAAAAAATAGAGTTCACTATCGCTCAATATCACCATACAGAAAATGCTGTTATTTATCCTTCTGCTTATCAAGCCAATGTGGGATTGTTTTCTTGCATTGCTGATAGAAAGGATGTTTTTTTGATAGATGAACACATTCACGCTTCTGTGTACGATGGCATTAGACAAGGATTTACTCATCATTTTAAATTCAAGCACAATGATTTTGAACATTTGAAAACTTTGATTGACAGGCATTATCAAGGGTTTGAAACTATTTATGTAGTGATAGAAGGTTTGTATTCAATGGAAGGCGATATCCCTGATGTTAATAATCTTTTAGGAGTAATTGATAATCCAAAAGTTTTTTTGATTGTAGACGAAGCACATAGTTTTGGCGTTTTAGGACAAGATAAATTAGGATTGTTTAATTCAAAAGAATTAGCGAAAAAGTGTGTCGCCCGAATAATTGGTTATGGCAAAGCATTAGGTTTTTCGGGGGCGGCAATAGTGGGTTCAAATGTATTAAAGCAGTATCTTATTAATTTTTCTCGTTCATTCATTTATAGCACTGCATTGCCATTATATCATTATCAAATAATTTATTATTTGTATCAAGAGTTAATTGATAATTCTCAAAAAGAACATCAACAATTGCAAGATAATATTCAAACTTACTTACAAATTACTAAAGATGATGGGCGTTTTTCTCACAACAATTCGCCTATTCAATACTTTTCTTTAAGTAATTTGAATTGTGGTCAATTGCAAAATCAAATTAATCATCAATCCTTTTTTGCAAAAGTGATTGTTCCGCCCACTGTTCCAAAGGGTCTTGAGAGAATAAGAATCTCATTGCATAGTTTTAATACTACTGAAGAAATTCATCATTTAGTAAACACACTTAAAAATTTGAATAAAGAATGAAACGGTATTTTGTAACAGGTATAAATACAGGCGTTGGCAAAACAGTAGTCAGTGCTTTATTGTGTGAGTATTTAAAATCCGATTATTTTAAACCTGTGCAAACGGGCTATCCCCCTGATAGAGATAGTGAATGGATAAAAAACATTGTTTCTTTTCCTTTAATTACACATCCTGAATGCTATTTATTAAAAGAACCTGCATCGCCACATTTGGCGGCTAAAAGAGAAAATGTATACATTGACTTTCATCAAATAAAATTACCTGTTACACAAAATACTTTGATAATAGAAGGGGCAGGGGGACTTTTAGTGCCATTGAATGAAAGATATTGCATTGCTGACTTGATTAAACATTTTGAAGCAGAATGTATTTTAGTCATTTCAAATTATTTGGGCTGTATCAATCATAGTTTGTTGAGTTTGTTTTATATTCAAAAAAATAATTTACCATTCAAAGGTGTTATTTTGAATGGAAATTTTGAAACAGAAATAAAAGAAGCCATTCTTCAACATTTACCAAATTCACAATTTATTGCTGAAATTCCAAATGTACCTTCATTAAACAAAGAGAAGTTTTTAAAACTTTCAAGAACATTTCATTTTAAATTAAATACATCATTATGAATTATGAAGGTTTAGATAAAAAATACATTTGGCATCCATTTACGCATTTAAAATATTATCCCAAAAACATTGTTATTACAAAAGCCAAAGGCATTTATCTTTATACACAAGATGGACGAAAGATTATTGATGCTATTGGAAGTTGGTGGGTAAATGTACACGGACATTCGCATCCTTATATTGCAAAAAAAATTCAAGACCAATTAAAAGTAATGGAACACTGCATATTTAGTGGGTTTACTCATTTGCCTGCGATACAATTAGCCCAAAAATTAGTGTACTTGGTTCCTGTCAAAAATGCGAAGATATTTTATTCAGACAATGGTTCTACTTCGGTAGAAGTGGCTATTAAAATGGCATTGCAGTATTTTTATAACATTGGTGAAAAACAAAAAACAAAAATTATTGCTTTCAAAAATGCTTATCACGGCGATACTTTTGGCGGTATGAGTGTTGCAGAAAGAAATGTATTTAATCTTCCATTCAAGAAAAATTTATTTCAAACTTATTTTATTGATGTTCCGCATTCAAAAAATATTGATAAAGTAAAAAAACGGGTTACTCAATTGATTGAAAAAAATAATGTAGCAGCGTTTATTTATGAGCCCATTATTCAAGGTGCAGGCGGAATGAATATCTATGAAGCAAAGTATTTAGATGAGTTGTTGGCTATTTGCAAAAAGTATCAAGTTATCACCATTGCAGATGAAGTATTTACAGGATTTGGAAAAACAGGAAAATTATTTGCATCTGAATATCTTAAACACAAGCCCGATATTATTTGTTTATCCAAAGGACTTACGGGGGGCTTTTTACCACTTGGTGTAACAGCCGCAAGTAATCATATCTTCAAAGCATTTGTAAGCGATGATAAAACAAAAACATTTTATCACGGACATAGTTTTACGGCTAATCCTTTGATGTGTTCTGCCGCTATTGCTAACATAGAACTTATTGAACAAACTAACTATCTTCAAAAAATAAACACCATAGAACAATGGCACAAGCAGTTTGTTCAACAAATAATTTCTCATCCGTCTATAAAGTCAGTGCGATACAAAGGAATAGTATTGGCTATTGAAATAAAGACCAAAGAAAAAACACATTATCTCAATCAAGTTTCTGAAAAAATTGCAGATTACTTTTTAAAGCGAGACATTCTAATTCGCCCATTGGGCAATGTAATGTATGTTGTGCCGCCCACTTGTATCAAACAAAATGAAATGAAAAAAATTTATGATACAATGAAAGATTTTTTGAATGAAATAAAATAAAATAAAATCTCTTTTTTATTTGTATAGAACTATCTTCCTAATTGTTTTAATTTGTGATAATGGGACTGAATAGCCACTAACATTGTTGGATGAGCGTAATAGGAAACATTAAATTGTTCACAAACTTGTTGAACTACTTTACTTATATTAGGATAATGAATATGCGATATTGTGGGAAACAAATGGTGTTCAATTTGATAATTTAACCCGCCTAATAAGTAACTTAGTACTTTGCTATTCATTGCAAAATTAGCCGTTGTTTTTAATTGATGTTTCATCCATTCGTCTTCTATGTTGTTTTTTTCGTCAGGTGTTGGAAAAGTAGTTTCTTCAACAATATGTGCTAATTGAAATACAATACTTAAAACAAGTCCTGCTGTAAATGTATAAATAAGAAATAGAACGAACCACTGATTAAATCCTAATATAATAATAGGTAATATCACAAATACTGTAAGATGAAATAATTTTGAAATCCAAAATATCAGTTTTTCTTTTAAGGAAAAACCTTGAATTTCTACAACCCCTACTTTTTTTGAAAGATATTTTTTGTAATCTGCATAAAATACCCAATACAAATATAACAACGCATAAACAAAGGGAAAATAAAGATGTTGAAAGCGATGAAGTTTATATTTTTTCTTGGATGGATTCAGATACATAAAAATCCCTGCTTCAATATCATCGTCTACCTCTGGTATATTGGTGTATGTATGATGGACGATATTGTGTTTTGTTTTCCAGAAAAAAACATTTGCCCCCAAAAAGTTTAAACTATATCCTGCAATTTCATTAATAGTTTTGTTTTTGCTAAAACTTTGATGTGTTCCGTCATGCATAATATTAAAACCAATGAGTGCTGTAAGAATACCTAAACTAATACTTAAAAATATCTTTAACCACATTGCAGAATCTAAAAACAACCAAAGTCCATAATTAATTCCAAAAAATAGAATGAGTAATCCTGCTTTGATTAAAATTTTTTTTCCACCAAACTTAGACAGATTGTTAGATTGAAAGTACTGATTAACTTGTTTTCTGAGTTCTTGTGCAAAGTTTTCTTTTGGAGGAGAAAACTTTGGAGGGACATTTGAGTTCATAAAATTACTTTGTATTAAATTTAATGCTTGCAATAATAAACAAAACAAATTGGTTATTTGAGGATATTAACAATAGTTGTGAAAGATATTATTGTAACAAACGCATCCTCATTATAGAATCACAGAAAAAATGCGTGAATTCAACACTCCCATTGAATTTTAAATGATATTTGTCAGAAAATTTTTCTTGCTGAAAAGATAATGGATGAATGGTAGAAAAGTTTAATAGTAAAATATCTTTATGTCGTAGATAATTTGATATTTCTTTTACAGCATCGGAGATATTAGCATCGGGTCGATAAACAGGAGATACTGTGGCTATCAAAGAAACATTATGTTTTTGACAAATGGTAATAATAGAATCAATATACATTAAATTAAAAGGATGAAAGTAAAAACGATGCGTTGTGTCAGGATAATGCGATATTTGATAATCTGTATGTGAATGATAACAGCCCGTAGATTGAAAAGTAGTGTCGTATCTACCGGGCTTATTAAACAATGTTCTTAAAAACTTGGAAGTACCTCTTAATCCATAAAAAGAGAGTTCATAAACAGGAAAATAATATGCATACATTATTCTTTTATCAATGTTTGAAAAATCTTTTCGTAAAGACGAAACATACATAAACGGTGCAAATTGTTCAATGTTCAAAAGAGTATCTATTGTTTCCAAATTGTGAATGTCAATATCTAAAAAAACATATTTTGGCAATGGATGTTGATTAAAAATATGCTTTAATAAATAATACGTTTGTTGTGTTTTTGCACCGTGAATGCCGGCATTAAAGAACTTTAATTTTGTTCTTTGAGAAAGCAGTGTTGTTTCAAAAGCAGTTTCAACTCGTGAAGAACCTATCATCCAAGCATCGTAATACTCTTTGGTTTCAATAATAGTATGTAACTTTCTGTAAATGCCCCAAGGAGCGTGTTTAAACACATAATTAAATGCAGTATCAATAATACTGACAATAATGAGTGCAATTAGTATTAACTTAAAAACTTTTTTCAATGCAAAATTTTAGTAAAAAGCAAAGTTACTGAATTATTTAAATTATTCTTACAAAGGATATAAATAAAAAACCGCCTTGTTTCTCAACGAGGCGGTTTCAACTATGAAAACACTGCTTGGGGTTCGAAAACACACAACAAGTGTGCTTTTTTGTAGCGGAGGGAGGACTCGAACCTCCGACCTTCGGGTTATGAGCCCGACGAGCTACCTCTGCTCTACTCCGCGATCGTTATTTTGTGCCGCAAATTTACACAATTTAATTTCATTTATCCAAATCTTTTTTTGAATTTAAATAAACTTTTACAAATTTTTGCAATACTACTGGAAGTGCATAATTTTCAATTTGCTTTAATTCTATTCTTTGTAAATTTAAATTGGATATTTTTTCATTTACATAAATAGTAGTTATCTTGATAAATAGATTTTGATGACTTAAAAGGTGTTTAATCTTTGGAACGCTAATAATTTTTTGGGGTGAGATATTGAGTTGATTTAAATGTTCTTTAATTTTATTTAATGAAAAATTTTGATGCTTTGATTCCACTAAATAAAATTCATACAGTCCTTTCCAAATATCTGTATTGATTCTTTTATTCAAATAGATATACTTATCCTTTTCAATGAATACAAAATAATTCAAATACCGTGTGGTTTTATTAATTGATTTGGATTTTACAGGCAACTGCTGAACACTATTTTTTTTGTAAGCAATGCAATAGTTATTCAAGCGACAATTGGAACAACCGGGAGATTGTGGCGTGCAAAAAGTAGCACCAAACTCCATAATGGCTTGATTGTATTCAGAAGGATTTGTTTTATCCAACAATTCATTAGCAAGATCAAAGAAAAACTTTTTTCCTTCTGAACTATCAATGGCTTTGCGAATACCAAAAAAGCGACTTAATACTCTAAACACATTACCATCTACAACAGCATAAGGTAAATCAAAAGCAAAACTCGCAATAGCCGCTGCTGTATACTCACCTATGCCTTTTAATGATAAAATTTCATCATAAGTTTGTGGAAATACACCACCGAATTGGTTCTGAATTTGTTGTGCTGCAAAATGCAAATTTCTCGCTCTTGAATAGTAGCCAAGTCCCTGCCATAAATGTAACACCTCATCTTCTTTTGCATTAGCAAGTGATTGAATATTAGGAAAACGTTGAATAAATTTTTGATAATAACTCAGCCCTTGTTTCACTTGCGTTTGTTGTAAAATAATTTCTGAAATCCAAATTTTGTACGGGTCTTTTGTATTTCGCCAAGGCAAATCCCTTTTGTTTTTACTATAATACTTGAGAATATTTTGAACAAAAAATTTTTTTACATTGTCCATTAAAATTCATTTTTTTCTTTGATGTGAAATAGATTATTACTCAATAAAAAGTTTAATCAAAAATTTGTGTTTAATTTATTCACAAAATTCCCTTTTCTGCAAAACTATAATACTGATTTTGATAAATGATTAAATGGTCTAATAGTTGGATATTTAATAATTTCAATGCTTCTTTAATTTTTTGTGTAATATGCATATCTTCCTCACTTGGAGTAAGGTTTCCCGAAGGATGATTATGTGCTACAATTACATTTACAGCATTATTTATTAGTGCATATCTAACTATTTTTTGTATATCTACTAATGATAAATTTACAGTACCTGTTGAAATATGTGTAATATCAATAGGAATAAGAGCATTATTTAAATAAATGGCATAAAACTCTTCTTGTGTTTTATCTGATAAATAACGAAATAAATAATAAGCACTTTTTTGGGGATTATCCAAAGGTTCGTCTTTTTTAAGATATTGCTGAATATATCTTCTCTTACTGAGTTCTAATGCAGCAATGATGTTGATACATTTAACCTTTCCAAGCCCTTTGATATTTTCCATCAAATTAAATGGATGCTGAATGGCTATTTTGTTCAAATCGTGGTTATAGTTTTTTAAAATCTCTTGTGCTAAATGAATAGCAGAATAACCTTTTGTGCCACTTCCAATAATTATTGCCAAGAGTTCAGCATCCGAAAGTGCAGACGCCCCGTGTCTCAAGAGTTTTTCTCTTGGGCGGTCATCTTCAGACAAATCCTTTATTTGGAGAGCGGGCTTATTGTCCATTTAAAATTCTTTTAATATCTGGTTTAAAGTAATTAGGACCTTTAAGTACTTTGCCATCTTCTCTATAAATGGGCTTACCATCTTCACCTAATTTTGACATATTACTTCTATGAATCTCTTCAAAAACCTCGTCAATTTTATGTTGAAGCCCATGTTGTAATAAAGTTCCCGCTACAATGTATAGAATATCGCCTAATGCGTCGGCTATTTCAACTGTATCTTTATTTTTACAAGCATTTAAATATTCCTCATTTTCTTCTTTTAATAAATTATAGCGAAGTGTATATTCCTCCTCAGATAACAATTGTGGAGAGTGATTGTTTTTTATATTAAAATGATTATGAAACTCTTCAACTTTATCAACATATTTTTTGAATGACATAAATTAAAATTTAAAAATGTAATGGCTTCAAAACTACTAAAAATATCAAGTATTAAGTTCTAATTATAGTAAAGATTTTAAAATCCCCTAAAAAACGACATTTTGTAAATTGAATAATTTTTATTAACTTTGCTTCAAAATTTACAATTATGAAAACACAAGTATTATTTTTAGGGTTTGTATCAGGTTTAAGTTATTCAATTGCTCAAACCTGTAATGATGGCTTTGAAAGTAATAGTTTTGCGGGATGGCAAGGTGCCACAGGAACAAATGCAGGCAATTACTCAATAACAATTACAGGTACAACCATTTCTTCGCCGAGGTTCAGTATAGAAGGAGTTGCTACGGGCACAATTATATGCAGCAATTCTGTTAGCAATCCTACAGTGTATCAACCCTTACCTGCTAATGGCTTTGGCCAGTATTCTGCACGAATAGGAGAGTATAATGTAGCAGGTATGGGTGTTGAGATGATTACTTATTCTTTTGTTCCTTCTGTAAATGATACAAATTTTTTATTTGCTTATTCAACTTATCTTCAAGCCCCAGGACATAGCCCCACAGATAATCCTTATTTTGTAATAGGAATTTTAAATGCTAATGGAGATACAATTCCTGGGTCTTTTTATAAGTATCAAACAGGAACCTTTAGTACTTTAGGATTTGACACTTCTGCTTGTGGATATGGGTTATACTTCAAACCTTGGACAATAAGAGGTGTAAATTTAAGTTCTTATGCTGGACAAGTTGTAACATTATTCGCTGTAAATGCTGATTGCTATTATGGTGGACATTATGCTTATAGTTATATAGATATAGATTGTGATGGAGTATTAAATGTACCAGCAACATCTAATTTAGTATTAAATGCCAAGAGTGAAGAAGGAGCTACTTACTTATGGAATACAGGAGCCACCACGCCCACTATTATGATTGCGTCTCCTTCACCTAATAGCATTTATACTTGTAAAGTAACACTTCCTGCCAATTATAATAATCAAACATTCTATGTAAGTTATCAAATTATAGGAACTACTAATATAGAATCTACGCCTAAAACTATTACATCTTTTATTTATCCTAATCCTGCTAATGATAAATTATATTTAAACTCTATTAAAAGTTTTAAACTTATTAATGCACTTGGACAGATTGTGAAAAGCATTGAAATTTCAGAAAATACAGAGGTGGTAGATATTACAAATTTACCAGAAGGAATTTATTTTACCCAATCAATAGATATAAATAATAATAATCATTTTGATAAACTACTCATTAAAAGGAAATAGTGATTAATACACAGTGTGATTATTAAAAGGGCTTTTGAAATTCAAAAGCCTTTTTTAATTTTAAATTAATGAAATTCAATATTTTAAAGGAAATATTTAAAAACAAAGGTTACTTTTTAAGATGTTTAAGAATTAATGAACAACAATAATAAAAACAAAAAAGTATGAAAAAAGTAATCGCTTTATTAGCCATCAGCGGAATGACAGCATTCTATGCATGCAGCAATGCTGAAAAACAAGAAGAAACTACTACTGAGCAAACTACTACAGAACAAACTACAGCACCTGCTGACAGTTCTGCTCAACAATCTGCTCCTGCTGACACTGCTCATCATGCAGAAGGACAACATTAATAATTAAGTTGTCATTACATCAAAAAAGCCCCCTTGTGGGGCTTTTTGATTTTTAAACTTTATTATTTACTCATCCAATAAATAATCAATCTATAAAACATTCTATCTACATCCAATAAATTACACTATTTTTTATTTAGTTTGTAAAACAAATTATTATGCATTTTATTTAAACATTAAATCTAAAGTGCATAATATCTCCATCTTGAACAATGTATTCTTTGCCTTCTATTCTTAATTTACCTGCTTCTCTGCACGCTGCTTCTGAACCATATTTAATAAAATCATCATAAGAAATAACCTCTGCTTTGATAAAGCCCTTTTCAAAATCACTGTGAATAACTCCTGCTGCCTGTGGTGCTGTCCATCCTTTTTCTATTGTCCATGCACGAACTTCTTTTACACCTGCTGTAAAATAGGTTTGCAAATTCAATAACTTATATGCCTTTTTAATAAGTTTGCTAACTCCAGGTTCATCCAGTCCTAATTCTGATAAAAACATTTGTTTTTCTTCATAGGTTTCTAATGCCGCAATTTCACTTTCCATTTGTGCTGTAATAATGAGCACTTCTGCGTTTTCTTCTGTGGCTACTTTTTCAATTTGTTGAGAATATTGATTGCCTGTTTTAGCAGATGCTTCGTCTACATTGCAAACATAAAGTACAGGTTTAATAGTCAATAAATTCAAGTCCTTTATTCTCTCTTTTTCTTCTTGAGAAAGATTTAATACTCGGGCAGATTTTCCTGCTTCTAAGGTTTGTTTGATTTTTTCTAATAGTTGATAGGTCTTTTGGGCTTCCTTATCATTTCCTGTTTTGGCTTGCTTTTCAATTCGTTTTAATCGTGTTTCAACGGTTTCTAAATCTTTTAATTGTAATTCTATATCAATAATTTCTTTGTCTCTAATAGGGTTTATACTGCCTTCTACATGAACGACATTAGGATTATCAAAACAGCGTATAACATGGATAATGGCTTCACATTCACGGATATTAGATAAAAATTTGTTACCTAATCCTTCTCCTTTGCTGGCTCCTTTTACAAGTCCTGCAATATCAACAATTTCAACCGTAGTAGGAACGATATTTTGAGGTTTTACCAGTTCTGCAATTTTGTTTAATCTTTCATCAGGAACAATGATACTTCCAACATTAGGTTCAATGGTGCAAAATGGGAAATTGGCTGCTTGTGCTTTTGAATTACTCAAACAATTGAACAAGGTTGATTTTCCTACATTTGGAAGTCCTACAATTCCACATTTTAATGCCATAGTATAGATTTAATAAAGCCCGCAAATGTAGGAATTTATTTTTGTGAGTGATTTATTAAAGTGATATCGGCAAATTCTTTTTTGAGGGGCTGAACAGAATTTAAAATGATGAACAATAGTTTTTGTTATCTATATAATTTCTGTTCCGTAGGAACAAAAGATATTTTAGCAATGGACTTTAGTCCATTGACCAAAAGGAAAAGATAAAATGAGTTCCGTAGGAACGACTCATTTTTGATGATTAAATATGAACCGATCCGATGGATCTTTGTTGGGTTTGGATTTTATTTCGGACGGACTGAAGTCCATCCTTACAATACAAAAGGTAATCGTGCCTACGGCACTTTTTCTTTATTATAGATATACTAATATCTCAAAAAAAGAATTTGCCAGTAATTTCAATAGGATTTTAAAGTAACCATTTTTACAAATGAAAGTAACAATTAATTTTTTGTTTGGATAGAATGAATTTTTGTGATAATTTTTTAAGACAATATATTCAATACCACACAATCAACAATATATCTTATTCGCTGAAAATTAAACACTAATAATAAATCCAGTTATCTAACTCCAACTGTTATTAATCATAATCAAAAAACAATGCTTTTTTCAATAATATCTAATGCTTCATCAATTTGATTTTCTGTAATAGTGAGCGGTGGGGCAAGGCGAATGATATTTCCGTGGGTGGGTTTGGCTAATAATCCATTTTTCGCAAAGTCCATACAAATATCCCATGCTTTTTTACCTTCTTGTTCATTAATGACAATAGCATTTAACAAGCCCTTTCCTCTTACAATGCTGATTCGTTTTGTTTTTTTCTGAATGTCTTGCAATCCTTTTCTAAACCTTTCTCCCATTTTGTAGGCATTTTCAGACAAGTGTTGATTTAAAATGACATTTACAGATGTAATTGCAATTTTACAAGCCAAAGGATTCCCGCCAAAAGTAGAACCATGTTCGCCGGGCTGAATGCATAGCATCACTTCATCACTGGCTAATACTGCAGAAACGGGCATTACACCGCCACCTAATGCTTTTCCCAAAATCAATACATCGGGCTTAATATCTTCATAATCGCAAGCCAATAATTTTCCAGTTCTTCCAAGTCCTGTTTGTATTTCATCTGCAATGAATAGTACATTGTATTTTTTACACAATTCATAAGCAGATCTTAAATACCCTTCATCAGGAACAACAACGCCTGCTTCACCTTGAATGGGTTCTACTAAAAATCCTGCGATATTAGTATGTTGTTCTTTTAAAATATTTTCTAATGCAGAGATATTGTTGTAAGGAATACTTAAAAAGCCGGGTGTATAAGGAGCAAAGCCATTTCGGGCAGTAGGGTCTGAACTAAAAGAAATAATAGTCGTGGTGCGTCCGTGAAAATTGCCTTCACATACAATGATAATGGCTTTATTTTCAGGAATGTTTTTTTTCATATAGCCCCATTTTCGGGCAAGTTTAATGGCGGTCTCTACGGCTTCAGCGCCTGTATTCATTGGCAACAATTTGTCGTAACCTAATAGTGTTGTCAAAAATTTTTCATATTCGCCTAATACGTTGTTGTAAAAAGCACGAGATGTAAGCGTTAATGTTTGGGCTTGTTCTATTAAAGTTTGTATAATTTCAGGATGGCAATGTCCTTGATTGACAGCACTATAAGCAGATAAAAAATCAAGGTATTTTTTACCTTCTACATCCCATACATAAACATCTTTTGCTTTGGCTAATACCACAGGCAATGGATGATAATTGTGAGCACCGTATTTTTCTTCTAAATCAATAAAATACGAACTATCTAATTTTGTTGTCATAAGCATAGGTTCAAAATTTTGTGCAAATATAGGAAATTTAGGGGGCTTTTAATTATGATTATTTAATAATTTATTTACAAAGATAACTAATAAATACCGTAAATTTACACGCATTATGATTAACGAATTATTATCTCATCACTTGTTTGTAAAATTACTTTTGTTGTTTATTTTATCTCGTTTTTTAGGAGAATTATTTGAACAAATGAAAAAGCCCGCCATGATTGGTGAGTTGTTGGCAGGTATTCTCTTGGGATCCAGTGTTTTAGGATGGATAAGTATAGATAGTCAATTAAAAGTCATTGCAGATATTGCAGTGTTTTTTCTTGTAATCTTAGCAGGATTAGAAATCAATATTGAAGAAATGAAAGATGCTATTAAAGGAAAAAATATATGGATATCTTTAATGGGTTTTTTTATACCGATTACTTCGGGTATTTTGATTGGTTATGCTTTTTCACTTTCTCTATTTTCATCACTATTTTTAGGATTGTGTATTGCTATCACGGCTCTTCCTGTAAGCATTCGGTTATTGATGGATATTGGTAAACTAAATACAGATATAGGAAGAAAAATTGTTTCTGTAGGTGCAATGAATGATATTTTAGCATTGATGATTTTAGGTGTTTTAGTAAATTTGACAAATAGCCAAGAAGTATCTTTGTTAGATGTGATTTTTCTAATTGGAAAAATAGTATTAAAGGTTGTAGTGTTTTTTATCATTGTGATTTTTGCTTACAGATTGATTAATTGGATAATGAATCAATTTCATATAAGTAATATTGAAACAATCGTTGATAAATATCTTGGGTTGTTTAAGAGCAAAGAAAGTGCTTTTTCATTTATTTTGTTGTTTATATTGATATTCTCAAGTTTATCTGAATTAGTGGGTTTACATATGGTAGTCGGAACATTTTTTGGTTCACTATTATTAAGAAAAGAAATTTTAGGAGAAAAACATTATCGCACTTTTGAAAAAAATATTCATAGTATAAGTATGGGATTTTTATCACCTATTTTCTTTGCCATTATTGGATTAGCCATCAACGTGCACGAAATAAATAATTTATGGTTTTTACTAATAGTAATTATAGTATCCATTGCATCAAAAGTAGTAGGAGGGTTTATTGGGGGTAAAATAGCAGGTCATACTAATATGGAAGCATTAACGCTTGGTATTGCTGTCAATGGTAGAGGACTGATGGAAATTGTAATCGCAACTATTGCTTATGAAAAAGGTGTCATTGATGCAAATCTTTACTCTGTTCTTATTATTATGGGAATGGTAGCAACGATGCTAACATCTTATATTATAAAAATACCATTTAGTAAATTAGAGATTTTAAGTCCCAAATAACAAGCATAAATTAGCATTAAAATTTAATCAATCTTACAAAGCATTTAAGCAACTAAAGAATCAAACTGAATATACAATTTCAAAAATTAAATTACACACTTATTTCCACCCACCGCCAAGTGAACGGTATAAATTGATAGTAGTAATCATTTGTTGTTTTTTGGTTTCAACAAGTTCGAATTTGGCTTCCAGGGCATCGCGTTGTGTAAGTAATACTTCCATATAGTCCGCTCTGGCATTTTTGAAAAGGTTTACAGACACATCGATACTCTGGTTTAAGGTTTCCACCTGCTGTTTTTTCAAATTCAATGCTTGCCGCAGATTTTCCATATATGCCAACTGATTGGATGTTTCTGCATACGCATTCAGCACTTTTTGTTCAAACTCATACGCTGCTTTGTTTTGTTGAGCAATGGCAGAAAAATAATTGGCTTTCAACGCATTTCTGTTTACCAAAGGTTGAATAAATTCTCCCACAATGCCCCAAATAATAGATGACGGTGTTTTAAAAAGGTATTCCGGACTAAATCCCTGAAATCCTGCAATGCCATTGATTCCAAGCGAGGGATATAATTCTGCCTTTGCGGATTTTACTTCTAACCGTGTTGCCATCAGTTCCATTTCTGCCATGCGAATATCCGGACGATTTCGTAACAACTGCGAGGGAACACCCGTTTGAACAACAGGCGGTTCTGTGTCAATAAATTTTTTGGAATTTCTTTGTATCGGTTGCGGAAAACGTCCTAATAAAAAGTTTAATTGATTTTCTGTTTGAGTAATTTCTTGTTGGATATAATATATTTTGCTTTGGTTTTTCAATACTTCGGCTTCAAAACGCTTTACGGCTAATTCCGTTGTTTTGGCATATTGTTTTTCTTGTTTTACAATTTCCAGTGCATCTTTAAGAATAGTGATGTTGTTTTGAGTGATTTCCAGCAAATTATCCAATGCAAGCAGTTCGTAATAAAGAGTAGCCACTTCGGCTACCAGGCGGCTTGTCATAAAGTTTTTGCCTTCTGTGGTAGAAAGGTATTTATACACGGCTGCTTTTTTGCTGTTACGAAGTTTTTTCCAGATGTCTATTTCCCAGGAAAATCTTGCCCCTAAAAGTAAATCCGAAAAAGGATCCGGGAATTTTTTATCTTCCGTAAATAAAACATTTTCTTCCACGGCACCATTAAAAGTATAGCGGGCGGGCTTGTCCAGGCCGGCGCCAGCAACCAATCCTATAAAAGGCAGATACTGTGCTTTTTTGAGACGAACATTGTTCTTGGCAATATTGATTTCCTGTATTACGATTTGTAGTTCTCTGTTGTTTTGTAAAGCAATATCTATCAGTTGAATGAGGTTAGTATCGTTAAAGAAATTTTTCCACGGCAAAATAGCGGAATTTGTTGTGTCATTGCTATTTGTGGATTTAGAAACAGAAAATTTATCAGGTGTTTGTCTGTTTTCAGATTTTTGTGTGTAAGGCGGGACAGCACATTGCTGAAACAAAATTATTATCAATAAAATCCTTGCCAATTTTTTCATACACTTTAATTTTTATTATTGGAATCTTTATCTTCATTTTCATCTTCATCTTCATCAACAGGAAAGGTATCCACGGAATGGGCAAATGCTTCAGATAAGGCCGTTTCTTCTTCTCTTTTGATGAGTTGTTTTCCTTCTGCCATTTTTCCGAAAATGTAATATAAACCGGGATTCACAATTACACCCAGCACGGTACCAAACAACATTCCGCCCAAGGAAGCCCAACCGATGGTTTTATTACCCACAGCCCCCGCACCATGGGCCAGTGCCAACGGAATCAACCCTGCTATGAAGGCAAAAGAAGTCATCACAATCGGACGAAAACGCAAACGAGCCCCTTCTAACGCTGCCTGCAAAACACTCATTTTTTCAAGATGGTGCTTCTGATTGGCAAACTCTACAATCAAAATAGCATTTTTACCTAATAAACCAATGAGCATGATGAGAGAGACCTGTGTATAAATATCGTTTTCCAATCCCATGGCACGAACCGCAAATAATGCCCCCATAATACCGGGCAACAAAGAAACTATTACTGAAAACGGAAGAATAAAACTTTCGTATTGTGCAGCCAATACGAGATATACAAATATCACCACAATGATAAAAATGAACAATGCTTCGTTCCCTCTTTCTGCTTCATCTTTTGATAAGAAAGACCAGTCAATGCTGTATCCTCTTGGTAACTTTTGTGCGGCCAGTTCTTTGATAATATCTATCACTTCACCGCTGCTGTATCCTCTTGCCGGTTCTCCGCGAATGGATGCGGTCGGATACAAATTGTATCTGTTGATTTCATTGGCATCCTGATACTTTCTGATTTTTACCAATGAAGAAAGCGGAACCATTTTATCGTATTTGTTTTTAATATAAATATCGTTGAGGTCGGTTGGAATGCTTCTGTATTTGGGATGCGCTTGTACAAACACTTTAAAATACCATTGATATTTAATGAATCCCAATTCGTAAGTACTTCCGATGTAAATAGATAACGTATTCATGATATCATTGATGGTTACGCCTTTTTGCATGGCAACATTGTTGTCAATGATAATTTCATATTGAGGATAGTTGGCACTGTAAAAAGTGAATAATCCGGTGATTTCTTTTCTCTTTTTCAATTCTTCAAGAAAATCATTGGTTACTTTTTCCAATGCTTTGTAATCACCGGTATTGGTTTTGTCCAGTAATTGCAGGGAAAATCCACCGGCGTTTCCGTATCCCGGAACAGAAGGCGGTTCAAAGAATTCAATCGTGGCACCCGGAAAGTCCTTTACTTTTTCTTTCAGTTCTTCAATAATCTCCTTAACAGTTTTGCTTCTTTCTTCCCATGGCTTGAGGTTAATCATACATGTTCCCGCATTGGAACCGCGTCCGTCGGTGAGTACTTCCCATCCTGCATACGAAGCCACAGATTGAACTTCAGGTATTTTGGATATGATATCCTGTAATCTTCTTGATATTTGATTGGTTCTTTCCAGTGTAGAACCTGGAGGTGTCTGAATAATTACATAAATGATTCCCTGATCTTCTCCGGGAATAAAACCCGACGGCATTTTATAATTTACTAAAACAATACCCGCAATAAAGATTAACAAAAACAATATCGTCAGCCATCTTTTGGGAACTATTTTCTCCAGCAGTGATACATAACGATCTGTCAAACCCTGAAACCATGTATTAAATGCGTGAATAAATTTTCCCCACCATCCTTTGGGATGACCGTGATGATCTAATCTTTTTAATATCATTGCTGATAAAACGGGAGTGAGTGTTAGAGCAACTAGTCCCGACAATATAATAGAAGATGCCATGGTTACAGAGAATTGTCGGTAAAAAATTCCTACCGGGCCGGACATAAAACCGACAGGAATAAATACAGAAGCCATTACCAATGTGATGGCAATAATAGCACCGGTAATTTCTCCCAACACAAGTTGCACCGCTTTAAATATAGATATTTTCGGATTGTTTTCCATTTTGGCGTGAATAGCTTCAACTACAACAATGGCATCATCCACAACAATACCAATGGCCAGTACTATGGAAAACAAGGTAATCATGTTAATGGTAAGGCCAAATATATTTACGAAAAGAAATGCACCAATCAATGATACAGGAACTGCAATAATGGGCACTAATGTGGAACGCCAATCTCCTAAAAACAATAGGACAACCAATGCCACCAAAATGAAAGCGTCCCGCAACGTATCCATTACACTGCTGATAGAAGCATTCAGAAATTTGGAAACATCATAGGTAAGTTCATATTCCATACCCGGCGGAAAATCTTTTTTTAATTCATCAAGTTTTTTCTTTACTTCCTTAATGGTTTCGCTTGCATTACTGCCGTATGCCTGACGTAATACAATCGTGGCACAGGGATAATTTTTTCCTTCAATACTGATGTTGGAATAAATGTCATAATATTCACTACCCAGTTCCACATCGGCAATGTCTTTGAGTTTTAATAATTCCCCTTTATTATTGGATCGTATGACTACGTCCTGATATTGTTCCGGTTTATTAAAACGTCCGATATACGTGAGCACATATTCTAATGACTGAGATTGTATTCCGTCTGCACGTCCGATTCTTCCAGGCGACCCGATGATGCTTTGTTCGGAAAGGGCTTCCATGACTTCTTCAGGAGAAACATTGTAGGCACGCATACGGTCGGGCTTCAGCCACACACGCATCGCATATTGACGGCTTCCCAACATCACACCTTGTCCGATACCGTTAATTCTTTGCAGTTCCGGTAATAACTTTACATAGGCATAATTAAACAAATACCGCATGTTGGCTTTGGGATCTTTGCTGTAGATGTTGATATTCAGCAACATACTTGGAATAAGCGGAGTAACAATCACCCCTTCACGCTGAACCAAAATGGGCAAACGGTTCAATACAGCCATTACACGGTTGTTGACATTTACCACAGCATCTCCCGGATCGGTTCCTAAATGAAACACCACACGGATATTGGCTTCTCCGGAACTCGTGGCGTCGGATAACATATATCGCATACCGGGAACTCCGTTTATGGCTTGCTCCAACGGAGCAAGAACGGATTCTGTAAGCACTTTGGCGCTCGCCCCCGGATACGAGGCACGCACCACCACCATGGGCGGAGCAATATCCGGAAACTGTGAAGTGGGCGTTGTTTTAATAGATAACAAACCCAGAAATACCAGTAATATGGATATTACTATGGCAAATACAGGTCTGTGTAAAAATTTACTGAACATAGTTTTTTGTTTGATGAATTATTCGGCGTAAGTTTTCAAGTTGTTATATACTTTATCAGCAGGAATAAATTTGAATTCTTTCAGTTTGTCTCCATCCTTAACTTTTCGTATTCCTTCCAGTAATATTTTTTCATTTCCGTTTAATCCGTTTTTTACAATGAAGATATCCTGTAATTCGCCCCCTAATTCAATTTCTCTCTGATGCACGACATTGTTGTTATCTACAACATATACAAACTTTTTTTCCAAAATTTCAAAGGTGGCTTTTTGCGGAACAAGAACTACATTTTTATATGGGATTGGAAACAAGATATTTCCGGTTTCACCGTGTCGTAGCAATCCTTTTGGATTTGGGAAACCCGCTCTGAATGCGATATTTCCTGTTTCGTTATCAAAATCCGCTTCAATGGTTTCAATGACGCCGTCGTAAGGAAAGATCTCACCGTTTGCCATTAGGAATTTAACACGAATGGTGCTGTCAAGGTTGTAGTGCTTTTTGAAATTTAAGTATTCTGCTTCGGGAACATTAAAATAAACCCAAAGTTTTGAAATATCCGATAAGGTGGTAAGAATATCTCCTTCGTCCAGCAAGGCCCCCAGCCGCACGTAATATTTATCCATAAGTCCGTCAAACGGCGCTGTGATGTTTGTAAATTTCAGGTGTGCTTCTGCCAGGGCTAATTCCGCTTTGGCTTTTTCCAGTTTGGCTTTGGCAAGTGCTAATTCATTCGGAGAAATCACATTTTTTTCAGCCAATTGCTTGGCGTTCTGATATTCTACTTCTGCATAATTTACTTCGGCAAGGGCTTTATCCCGTTCTGCCTGATAAACAATAGGCAAAATTTGAAACATAATTTGCCCTTGCTTGACGGGCTTACCTTCATCTACATAGATTTTTTCCAGGTACCCTTTTTCCAACGCCCGTATTTCCGTGTGTTGATGGGCATACACAACGCCCACATAGGGACGCGTAATAACCGTGTCTTTTTTCAGCGGCGTTGTTATTTCAAAAATAACGGTTTCATCTTCCGGTTTTTCAGAATGGCATGCTACTAAGTTAATCCCTATCAATGCTGATGCAGCATACGCTAAATACTTTTTTAGCATAGTAATAAAATTTTAATTGAATGTTATTGGTGGAAAATTGAAATTAAGAATGAGAGAAATTTTTAACTGATATTAATTTCTCAAGTTACAGATGTAAATAAAAAGAGGGGCTTTTAATACTGGAAATGAAAGGATATTTGATGAAACAAATTTATTGGAAAGATTTAAAAACAGTAATGTGAGTAATGTGAAAAAAGAAAGTATAAATAATGGTGCGTTTAAAACAATTTCTTCTTCATCTCTTTCTTCTTCTGAAATAAAATTAAAATCGCTTGGGGTAGAGGTATCAGAAGGTGTAACAATTGTAGTATTTACAGATTGAAAATGTTTTGTGGCAAAAGTAATATAATTGTAAACATTAACTAATAAGGACAAAAACACTACTATTAATAAAACAGTTCCTAAAAGTTTATGTAGTGTAGTTTGTTTCACTCAATAATTTTGTGCGGGCAAATGTAATGAATAAAATAATACAAGTATAAAGGGATTAACAAAATTTATAGAGTATGATTGAGAAATATCATTTTTGGAGATGTTGATAATCTTTATCCATCCATTTCTCAAAAAATTATTTCCTAACTTTGAGCGTGAAAATTGAAACTATGCAGAATCAAAAATTGTATTTGTACAATACACTTACACGAAAGAAAGAATTATTTACTCCTCTTAATCCACCATTTGTAGGAATGTATGTTTGTGGTCCTACTGTATACAACGATGTGCATTTAGGAAATGTAAGAACATTTATATCTTTTGATGTCTTATTTCGTTATTTAAAACATCTTGATTACAAAGTCCGATATGTAAGAAATATCACAGATGCAGGACATTTGGAAGATGATTCAGATGAAGATAAAATATCCAAACGTGCTGTTTTAGAACGTTTAGAACCAATGGAAATTGTCCAAAAATACACGGTTTCTTTTCATGAAATAATGCGTATCTTTAATGTATTGCCTCCATCTATTGAGCCAACGGCTACGGGACATATTTTGGAACAACAAGAAATGGCAATGCAAATTCTCAAAAACGGCTGGGCATACGAAGTCAATGGAACGGTTTATTTTGATGTAGAAAAATTTGCTCAACATTATGATTATACTGCTCTCACAGGAAGAAATTTAGAAGAACTACTTAACAATACTCGGGAATTGGAGGGACAAGACGAAAAACGAGGACGTTTGGATTTCGCACTTTGGATTAAAGCCAAGCCGCAACATTTAATGCAATGGAATAGCCCATGGGGAAAGGGGTTTCCAGGATGGCACATTGAATGCTCGGCGATGAGCACGAAATATCTTGGAGAACAATTTGATATTCATGGAGGCGGAATGGATTTAGCCCCCACGCATCATACGAATGAAATTGCCCAAAACATTGCTTATTGCGGTAAACAACCGGCACGCTATTGGTTGCATACCAATATGCTTACCTTAAATGGCAAGAAAATGAGCAAATCACTTGGGAATGTAGTTTTACCATTAGAATTAATTAATGGCACTAATCCCCTTATTCCCAAAGGATTCAGCCCATCGGTAATTCGCTTTTTTATGATGCAAACGCACTACAGAAGCACCTTAGATATTACCTTAGATGCTTTAAATGCAGCAGAAAAAGGATATCAACGTTTGATAGAAAGTTTTGAGTTATTAACTACTTTAAAGCCCGCAGAATCCTCATCAATAGATATACAGGCATTCCGACAAAAGTGCTATGATGCTATGAATGATGATTTGAATACGGCTGTATTAATTGCTGAACTTTTTGAAATAGCAAAATGGATTAATAAAGCCAATGAAGGACAAGTACAACTATCGGCAAAGGATATTGAAGAATTAAAAAAATTATTCAATGATTTTTTCTATGAAATTCTTGGTATTCCACAAAGAGATGCAAATAATGACGCTGTACTTCAAAAACTGAAAGCATTAGTAGAAATTGTTTTAGAAATTCGTTCAGAAGCCAAGAAGAATAAAAACTATACTTTATCGGATGCGATTAGAAACAAATTAGAGTCAATAGGTATAGTGATTAAAGACACGGCTGAAGGAACACGATGGAGTATGAAATAAAAACGAATATTGCCTTAAAAATCAAAAAGCCCTTCGTATGAAGGGCTTTTTTAATTTGAGTGTGAATTTGGGTAATGTAAATTTATTGAATGGTCTTTAAGACCTCATAATTGATTTCAACAGGGTATTTTTTCTTTAGGTAATCCAACCATTCTTTTTCTAAATAATTTTGATAATCTGCAATCACTTGACCTTTGGCTTCCATCAATGTTTTTGGAGATGGAGGAAGTATCTTGTTGATTTTAATTACTTCTATCTTTTTTTCATTGGTGTTGTTATTGTTTTCAGGGATGATGCCTTCTTTCCAATATTTATCTACCAATGGATTTTCACCTTTTAATACAACTAAGTTGTAAGTAGAAAGATTGAGTTGAGATTTTTTATTGATAGCATCTAATATCTCTTTTTCGGATTTATTTTTTTGTAACAACTTTCTTACTTCTTTTGCAATTTTTTCATCCGCACATTTGAAGATGGTAATATCGGCTCTTTCTTTCCACATATATTTGTCTTTATTTTTTTCATAAAATTGTCTTAGTCCAGCAGTGTCTTTAACGGCTTTACTCCATACGCTTCTGTCGGTAATATCAAATAACAAAATGCCATCTCTATATTCATTGATTTGCTGTTTGTATTCAGGGTATTTTTGGGGAAGTCGTTCTTCTTCAAAATCAATAACTACTTTATCTCTCCATTTAGCATAGATGTTTTCCATTAATCCTTTTAAATCTGTAGGACTTCTTACTATCATTTGCGATTCAAGGTATTGAGCAAAATCTTTTACAGTATATTTTTTATCACACAATTTAATGAGTTCTAAATTTTCTATAGGTTTTACTTTGTCTGCACTCCATTGAGCACTTAAATAAGAAGAATCAAGATATTTTAATATCTGGTCTCTATTTTTAATGTTTTCTGTAAAGTTGCATTCTTGTTTTACTTTGGCAATTAGTGCTTTTTGTCCTGCTAAACCACGAGCATCTTTTTGAATTTTTGCACGAAGTTCTTTTTGTATAGCATCAAAGGGAGGTAAAAGTTTAAGTCCTATTCTTTTAATAATATGCCATCCATAAGGAGTTTCAACAGGTTCGGAAATGTCTCCATCGTTTTGTAGTGCAAAGGCAGCGGTTTCAAACGATTCGGGATAACGACCTGATTTAAAAGGTGGTAGCATTCCATTTCTCATTTTGCTTTGTTCGTCATCTGAGTATTGTTTAACGGCTTCTTCAAAAGGGATGTCTTTGTTTTTTATTTTTTGGTAGATTTCAAAAATTTTTTTGCGAGCGTTTTCTTTATCTTCGGGAGTAGCATCTTTGGGGAATTTTACCATCAGGTGTGCCACTTGAATTTCGCCACGAGAAGGTCTTTTGTCATATACTTTTACAATATGATAACCATATTTTGTACGAACAAGAGGGGCAATATCACCGACTTTTGTGTTATACGCCGCAGATTCAAAAGGATACACCATATCAAAGGCAGAGAAATAACCAAGCATTCCTTTGTTATCTAAAACAGATGGGTCGTCGGATGTTTTGGGTGCAACTTCTAAAAATTTATCTTCTTTGGCTTCTTTGATGTATTGTGATAGGTTTTTAACGGAGTTGAGTTTGGCTTTGTAAACAGCACTATCTTTCTTTCTGAAATCGGATTGAATATAAGATGAATTGCGAAGGAGTTTATCATAATCAGCAATTTCTTTGGCGGTAGGGAGTTTTCCTAAGAGTGCATTACGAATAAGATATGCTCTTGTCCACGCTTCTAATGTATCTTTGGGCAAATCATCTTCTTTACAACGAATAAGAATATGAGCGGCTTTAACTTCTGTTTTTAATCTGTCGTATGCTTCTTTTACAACCGATTCACTGGTGTTTTTATCGCTCAAATAAGGAGTGGCTAATTGTTTTTTATAACTATTAAATTCATTTTTGAATTGGAGTGTTGTGTCTAATCCATTTGCTTCTGCTTCATACACTTTCATTTTGTAGAGGGCAAACATTTGAGCGTATTCTTCTACATTTTTTTTATCTAATGATTTGCTGTTGTTTTTGTGATATAATGCTTTAAATTCAGATTTAGGAATAGGTCTTCCACCTATCTTCATTACAATAGGGTCATTATTTTGAGCCAATGAATATGCTGTAATACTAACTAACAAAGAAAATGCTGTTTTTTTCATACGATGATTTTTTGCGGAGTGCAAGTATAAGAAATAATTTATACAATGGTAAAATTAAAAAATGTTAGAACAAGAATAGAGTTATGTGTATATGTGAATGTATAAAAATTTACTCTATTCTTTTAGTGGCTTCAAATCTTGGATTGATACGATTGAGATGAATAGAATAACGAATCCATTGAAACCATTTTTCAAAGCCATTGAGTTTTAAATTATCTTTCAACACATCACTCATCAAAAGGGGAAAATAAATGTTCAAAAATTTTCCTACAGAAAACTGAATACCTGCATCGTAAAGTGCTTTGGAATAGGTATTGGAGGAAACATTTAAGTATTTTTGATCAGATACTACTAAATCTGCAAATAATCTAAATCCTGCAATGGAAGGAGAATACAGATTGATACTGCTCATCCAATCTTGAGAATAACCAAGAGCCGTCCATACTTTTAATCCACCTTCTGCTTCTACAAATTGCTGTCTATAGAACACATCGTATTGATATCGTCCAAAATAGTAGTAATCCATTAAGTAATCTTGGGTATTGCTATATCCTGATGGACGATAAGCATAAGGAGCATTTAAAATATTTACGCCATTTAAAAATTTTCCTGCAAAAATTCTGTATTCAAAAAAGTTTTTTGTGTTTGTGTAAAATTTTCCATTGAGTGTTACAAAGGACTTTGCTATCGCATTGTTATGTTGAAGTTTGAGTTCAATACTAAATGGAGAAATGGCGGAATTTTTTTCAAACGTATATTTGTATTCATTCATCCAATAGGATTTTTCTGTAAAGTTTAATATAGGTTGTAATGATTCTCTATCCAATAAAATAACTGAACGGAGGGTCAAGTAATGACGTTCTTTTTTAGTAGGATCTTTTTGTTGAAATAAGATGTTTAAGTATGGTTCAATTTTGGAATACTGATTGAAATAGGTTTTGTTATCAATGGTTTTTCCATAAAGATAAGAATAGGACTTTGTTGCCACACCAAATTGAAGTAGTTTAATTTTCTTTTCAGGAAAGAAATTAAAATATACATCGCTGCTTCCTACAATGGTTTTGCTTTTGAGTGCATACATTGGTGCAATAAAACCTTCTACTCTCTTTGGGAAAATGCCATAATTGTAGAAAGCCCAACCAATCATTGTGCCATCGTTGAAATTCCAAGCCACAAGGGGCGAATGATGCACTTGTGTTTTATAAAAATCATCTACTTTCCATCCAAAGTTCAATTGCAAAGGTTCTGTTTTTTTGAACAATCCTGTGGTTTTGATAGTATTATTGCGGCGATTCAAATCGGGGGTTATTTCATTGTAATCAATCCTAAAGTAATCGGCTTGCAATGGCGGGAATGAAATAGTTTCTTTTTGGGTGATATTGTTCTTCCAAATTTCTGATATCACTTTGTTGTCTTTGATGGCTTGTATGACGATAGGAGCGGTCATTTGACCTTTATTCGTGATTGTTAATTCATATACATTGTTTTCGTTTTTTCTAATTTTTGAGATTTTGTAATCAATATGTTTTCTTGTCAATATAATATTTTCAAGCAAAGGGATATTATCACCGCCACCAAAATAATTCAAGAGTAATTTAAAATCTTCGGGATAAGGATGTTTGAATTTAAATGCTTTGAAATAAAAAGCCATTGCTTCATCAAACACTTCTTCACCATAAAAATTTTTGAGATACTCAACTATAAACGCTGTTTTGCAATAAACAATGCCACCAGAATTTAATTCAGTATATTTTTCAGATGGCCATAAAATGGGCATATCAGCATTGTGTGCGGCTAATAATTTGTAACTCCATTCATAGTATTTTTTTTGTGGTAATTTTTCTATTCCTAAAAATTTTTTTCCTTGTGGAATTCCAAAAGTTTCGGATAATTTTAATTCAGGATATTTTTTATACAAATATCGCATTTCATAAAAAGAATTTATACCTTCATCCATTGCAGGATAATCTCTTTCATTGGTTCCAAGAATACCATAAAACCAATTGTGTCCTACTTCGTGCACAATAGTTTCTTCTAATTGTTTGTCAGTAGATGATTGATTGATTAGTGTGATGGTGGGGTATTCCATTCCTCCGCCTGCCGCCGTAGTTCCATCTACAGCACTAATATTGTTGTATGGATAATCGCCTACAAAATAAGAATAAAACAAGGTGGCTTCATTGATGTATTCTAATGCTTTTTTCCAAAGATTTATGTTTTTAGGTGTAAAATAAAGCCACGTATTAATTTTCTTTTTGGATTCAAAAAGTTCAATTTCATCTTTAAGCACTAAAAATCTTTTATCTGCAAACCATGCAAAATCGTGCACATTGTTTTCAATAAAACGAACTGTTTTGTATTCTTTACTACTTTCAGGAAAATTGTCGGATAGAACAGTATCTTTTGCATTTGCAATGATATGTTGCGTCAGTCGGATACGTTGGTTTAAAAATTGTTCTTCTTCCTCATCGGCAATTCTATTGCCTGTTGCTGCAAGAACATAATTTTTGGGCAATGTGATGCGAACATCGTATTGCCCATATTCACTAAAAAATTCTCCATTGTGAAGATAGGGCATAGGATGCCATCCATAGCGATCGTACACTGCGGGCTTGGGATACCATTGTGTAATATAATACGCATTTCCAAGATGGCCTAAACGGGAAAATTTGGCTGAAGGAATCTTGACATAAAAAGGCGTTGTAATTTTGATAGATTGATGTGGTAATAAAGGTTCATTTAAATAAAGCACTGCAATATCAATGGTATCTTTTAAGGTTTTCCATCGGCATTTGTTATTATTGATTTGAAAATCTAAACTGTCAATATAACCTCTTTCTTCGGGTTTTGAAAAGTAAAAATCTCTATCACCAAATTTTAAGAGCTGTTGGGCAAGACAAGTAGATTGATTTTTGTATGCATTTGGCCAAAGGTGAAAGTAAATATAACGAAGTGTGTCTGGTGAGTTATTGATGTACTCTATTTCTTCAAATCCTTTTAAACTATGATGAACATCGTTTAATTGAACGGATATTTTATAATTGACTTGTTGTTGAAAATATTCGGATGAATTTAAATTTTGAGTATATGTTTTAATAAAAGATAAAATCCATAAGATACACCAATATCTACTTTTCATACTTAAATTTTATAGATCAAAAAAAAAGAAAACGGCAAATACTTTTTAGGATATTGAATAAGATTTAATTTCTATAAAAGTAGTTCCGAAGGAACAACAGATCTTATAGCAATGGACTTTAATCCATTGACTAAAAGAAATAACCAAAAAAGAGTTCTGTAGGAACGATTCATTTTCTATATTTAATATGAGCCGAGCCGATGGCTCTATGTTGATTTATTATCTCTTGGACGGACTAAAGTCCATCCTTACAATATAGAGTAGAATCGTGCCTACGGCACTATTAAAATTAATTTCACTAATACCTTAAAGATAAGAATTGGTCAAAAAGAGATAAATAAAAAGCAGTTTATTTTTCAAATAATTGCTTTAATTTTTCTTCTAATTCTGATCCTCTCAATCCTTTTGCAATAATTTTACCTTCTTTATCAACAAGTATTGTGTAAGGAATCGCTTCTATATTAAATAAACCAACAACCTCACTGTTCCAAAATTTCAAATCACTGGCTTGTGGCCAAGTAATACCATCTTGTTTGATGGCTTGTAACCAATTTTCTTTTTCTTTGTCAAGAGAAATGCCTAAAATTTCAAATCCTTTGTTTTTGTATTTTTTGTATAACTGAACCATAAAGGGCATATCTGCTCTACAAGGTTTGCACCAACTTGCCCAAAAATCAATCAATACTATTTTCCCTCTAAAAGAAGACAAACGCACTTCTTTGCCATCAGGACCAGGTAAAGCAATTTCAGGACAAGGTGTGCCAGGGGCTAAAGCGGCTTGTCTTGCTACCATTTTGTGCAACATTTGCACCATAGGATGTTGGGGATATTTAAGTCCTAATCCTTTATCTAATTGTTCATACACATCAGGATATTTTTGTGGATCTAACATTTGCAAAGCAATGATAGAAGCAAATTTATCAGAATGTTGTTTTACTTTTGCAGCCAATTCATCTGCCCATTTTGAGATTAATCCTTGATAAACAGCATCAATATCGGTTTTTAGTTTATTAATTTTTACAGAATCGTTAGGGTTTTTCATTAATTCTGCTTGAAAAAATTGTTGTAAAGAATCTACTGTGGTTTTGTATTTTTTGCTGATGGCATTAAACTCATTAAAAGCATCTGTTTCTTTAGATCCTGTAATTTTAGCATCTGCTAAATTTTTGGCATCTGCAACAAAAGTAACTTTATCAGTAGAATCTAAAACTAATATCGCAAAGTTTTGTTGATCCATTCTTACACGATAAAAGTTCAAATTGGGTTTGAAATGAGTGAATGCAAATTGACCTTTTTCATCAATAGTAGCACTGTCTACAGTTACAGCAGATTGAGAAGTGAGTTGATCTAAGTATATTTTTTTACCAGATCCATCTTTTATTTCACCACTCAAATAAGCATCGTTTTTTTTGCTATCGCAAGATACAAATGCGATACTGGTACTAATAACTAATGAAGTTAATAAAGAATTTTTCATACAATTTTTGGCTCAAAGGTAGGTAAAAATATACAATGTAAAATAATAAGTTTAATGGTTTAGTGTAGTTTTAAAATTCATTTTTTAAAATCATAAGTTCAACTTATTAAAAATACTTGCTTATTTTTGCGGAATAAATTTTTTATTAAAAATTATGGACTTCTTAAATGATTTAAATAACGCCCAAAGATTGTCCGTAGAATATTTAGATGGACCTTTGATGGTAATTGCAGGTGCAGGATCTGGCAAAACAAGAGTATTAACTTACAAAATTGCTTACTTGATACAACAAGGATGGAAGCCCTACAATATCTTGGCTTTGACCTTTACGAATAAGGCCGCTGGAGAGATGAAACAAAGAATTGGTCAATTAGTTGGAGAAGAACTTGCGAAACAAGTATGGATGGGCACTTTCCATTCTGTATTTGCAAAGATATTGCGAAGAGAAGCAGATAAATTAAACTATCTCAGTAATTTTACTATTTATGACACAGAAGATAGTAAAAAAATAATTACAGATATTATTAAACGAATGCAGTTAGATGATAAAAACAAGTATAAGCCCGCATCTGTTTTAGCCCGCATTTCAGAATGTAAAAACAAAATGATATCTCCATCTGTATACGAAATGCGTTCGGATTTGCTTATTCAAGATAAACAATCTCAAAGAGAATATTTCATAGAAATATACAAGGCCTATCAAAAGCAATTACACAAAAATTCTGCTATGGATTTTGATGATTTGCTTTATTATACCAATGTTTTATTTCGTGATTTTCCTGACACTTTAGCAAAATATCAAAATGCTTTTCAGTACATATTAGTGGATGAATTTCAAGATACTAATTTTTCGCAATATCTGTCTGTAAAAGCATTGGCACAAAATCATCAGAACATTTGTGTAGTAGGAGATGATGCCCAAAGTATTTATAGTTTTAGAGGAGCAGATATTAATAACATTGTTACTAATTTTCGTAAAGATTTTCCTACGCATAAATTATTTAAACTGGAAGAAAATTATCGTAGTACTAAATTTATAGTGGAAGCATCTAATGCCATTATTCGCAGAAATAAAAATCAAATCCCCAAAAAAGTTTATACCAATAATCCTAAAGGTGATCCTTTGCACTTGTATATTAATGGAGATGGGCAAGAAGAAGCATATACTATTGCAAAAGAAGTTGTCAATTTGAAGAAAAATGGTGTGTCGTATGAAGATATAACGATACTGTACCGTACTAATGCTCAATCACGTTTATTTGAAGATGCCTTTCGTTTTTATCAAATACCTTATAAAATAGTCAGTGGAATGTCTTTTTATCAAAGAAAAGAAATCAAAGATGTTATTGCTTATTTTAAGGTGGTCTTAAATCCAAGAGATGAAGAGGCGTTATTAAGAATCATTAACTATCCTTCAAGAGGTATAGGAGATACTGCATTAGAACGAATTCGTAATTATGCTTTTGATAATGAAGTTTCTATTTTTGATTTATTGACAAATGTTAGAATTTTACAAAACGAATTACAATTCAGCAACAAACAAATTCAAAGCATTGAACATTTTACAACACATATCATCAGTTTTCAAAACTATCTTTTTGAAAAAGACGCTTTTACTTTAGCCAAAGAAATCATTGATTTTTCAGGCATCATAAAGCATCTTGAACAAGCACCAACAGAAGATAATAAAGAACGGGTATTAAATATTAATGAGTTATTAAATGCTATAGATCAATTTTCAAAAACAGAAAGAACTTTATCTGATGAAATTCCAAATGCGGGTTTGTTAGAAGATTTGCCCAACTATCGCACCTTAGATGAATTTGTTAGAGAAGTCAGTTTATTAACTTCTCAAGATGAAAAAGATAAAAATGGTAATAATAATGCGGTTCGTTTGATGACCATTCATAATTCAAAAGGATTAGAGTTTCCTTATGTTTTTGTGGTAGGATTAGAAGAAGGACTTTTTCCATCGGGAAGGTCTATGTTTGAAGATGAAATTGAAGAAGAAAGACGTTTGTTTTATGTAGCCGTCACAAGGGCTAAAGAAAAAGTATATTTGTCTTTTGCAAAAAAAAGATTTTTAAATGGTAGAACGGCATTTACGACACCAAGTAGATTTATTAATGAATTACCACAAGAGTATATCAACATCAAAGGAATTAATAATAAAAACCAAGATACGTATTACAGCAGTGCGTATGATGATATTCCTTCGTATCCTAAAAAGGAGATAGAACA
Source organism: Bacteroidia bacterium (assembly GCA_026414605.1). GTDB lineage: Bacteria > Bacteroidota > Bacteroidia > B-17B0 > Aurantibacillaceae > BPGX01. The sequence continues at coordinate 110,206 of JAOAIP010000038.1, read as the reverse complement.
ACAAAGACCATCAAGCCCAAGAAAATTAGTATCTATAAAAGAAGCCAATACATCAGCATCTATTCTTAAAAACAATGAAGATACTTTGCAAAATAAAAATTTAAAAACAGGAGATACGGTGTATCACGACAAGTTTGGAAAGGGGATTATTTTGAACATTTCAGGAAATTGGCCAGACAGTAAAGCCATCATTCAATTTGATACTCAAGGACAAAAAGTGTTGCTTCTTAAATTTGCTAAACTTACAAAAGTGTAATTTTACACATTCCAAAGGATTAGAATAAATCAATTTTGGGGAATGTAATAATATGTAAAACGGATATCATCTACACAAAATTTTCTTTTACCAAAATTCCAAATATAAATACTGACTTTTTCTTTTGGTTTTAATGAATAATTGATAGTTGCTTTAATTTCAAAACGATTCCATTCATTTAATTTTAAAGTATCAGGAAAATTAAAGCCATTCCAATATCTTGTTTCATTATTTGTAGTATCTACAACGTGTGTTACCAATGTTACCTTGCTCATACTATCCATTGGAAAAGCATTTATTACTGCACTAAATCCAATAAACCAATCATTCGTTGTTTTTCTTTCAAAACTGACGGGGCCAAATTCATTATCATTTGAAAAACATATTGAATAGGGCGGAGAAAGAAATGGATTATCTTTTTGCATAGGATGTTGAATTGGTACGTTAAAATCTTTAAGTTCTTCCAATTTTTCAATTTTACCTTCTTTGAGAGTAAACACAAATTCTGTATCAGGTTTAATAGTATAGTGATCATTAGAATGTTTTATAAAAATTGCAACTGCAAACTTTGTTGAAAAATGCTTAAATACTTTTTGTAGATGATAATTAGAATTTTGTATTAACTCATTAATTGGCGTTCCACCTTCTTGTGGGCCAAAATGAGAATCCCATAAAATAATACTACTATCAGGTATTGATGAATATTCTTGCAGTGTTCCAGGATAAAATGTAATGGATTTATTAGAGTCAAATGGATCAAACTTTAAAAAATATGGAAATAATGGATGATGATAATAAATTTTTTTATTTTCAGGATTTAACTTTTTGATAAAAGGCAATGAATGTTGAATAACTGTTTCTTCATCACTTGCTTGATAGGGATATGTATATGGATTAAAGGGTTGTTTTATTAATAGAATAGCATATATTAATGCAAAACCCAGAATAAAGTATTTTGAATGTTTTGTTGAAAAATTAAAATTGAAATTAAATATATTAGTAGATAGAATAGCACTTAAAGGTATTACCATTGAAAGATAACGAAGCATCCCTAAATTATTATTGATACCAGGAAACCAAAAGAAAAAGGAATGTGCTAAAAATATCAAAACTAAATGACCTATCAACATTCCTTTTTCAACTATATATTCTTTTTTATGTTTAATGAGAAAATCAATTAAAATCCACATAATTCCAAGTAAAAGAGCATATGTATGCCATAATCCGAAAATTAATTTATATTGTTTAAAATAATGAAAAAAACTACCTTTAATGCCATAGTCATCACCTATGCTATAATTTTTATGAATCACCCATAGCCAATCTTTGTAATAAGGCCAACCTATTAAAGTAATTATGATTGTACCAGTAAACAACAATGGTACTAATTGTATTTTTTTTCTTAAATAAAGTCCAATCAATACTAATGGCATTACGAAAACACCTTCAATTCTCGCATAAGGTAGAAAAGAATATAAAATCACAGAAGCACTATATTTTTTAGTAACAAAAAACCATAGAGACAAAATCAGTAAGCAAGAAAAAAACAATTCGGTTAATCCCGTATTTATAACATTAAAATAAATAGGTGAGAAAAAAATAAATACAGGTATTAAATAAGATACTTTGAATTCTAATTTCTGAGCGATTAAAAATCCAAATATAGAACTTATTATACCACATAATAATTGAAATACAATTATTCCTTTCCATCCAAATTGAGCAAAAGGCGATGCAAATAAGGTAAACAACGGCTTTCCCCATAGGCTTAAAAATAAATGCGAATGTTCCCAAGAATAACGAGCAATTAAATAATGTTGTACACCATCGCCACAATCATAAGGAGAATCGGCTGTAAGATTTAAATACCCAACAATACTTACACTAATAATTAAAAATAAAACAAATAAACTATTTTCTGTTTTCTTCAAATGTTTAATAATCATTTAAATCATAATTAGAATCAAAAAGAATCAAACACACAATTTTCTAGAGCAAAAAATGCATTACTTTTTCACAAAGTGCTTTCTGGGGGACTCGAACCCCCGACCCACTGATTAAGAGTCAGTTGCTCTACCAACTGAGCTAAGAAAGCAATAGTTTAATGCAACCGCAAAATTATGTAAAACTTACATCTTTTTCAAATATCTTTCAAAATTCTTATTCCCATCGTAATATCTGAGATGGCGATAATTTGCTAATTAAAATAGTTGGTATATACATAAAAAGCAAACAGTTTACAATAGTTCCGATATTCAATAATACAAAATCAATAATATTCCACTCCACTGGGATATAATCTACATAATAAGCATCAGGATTTAATGTAAATATATGATAGTTTTGCTGAAGAAAGATGAATAAAAGAGCAATTATATTTCCAACTACCAAGCCCCATCCTAATATCTTTAAGGAAATGATTAAAAAAACATTTTTAATGTTCCAATTATTCATTCCAAGTGCTTTTAAGATGCCTATTAAATTCACCTTTTCAAGAATAAGAATAATCAAAGCAGATACCATATTTACAGCCGCCACAATCAACATTAAAACAATAATAACAACTGCATTCACATCTATCATTTCCAACCAATTAAAAACATTACTATACAAATCTTCTACAGGTACAAATTGATAATTGTAAGGCAATTTATCAATCAAATTTTCAATGATCTCTTCTCCACTATGTCCTTCTTTACTAAATATCTCAATTTGAGAATAAGCATTCGAAGTCCAAGAGTTTACTTTTTGAATAATTCTTCCATCTCCATAAATCAATTGATTATCTAATTCTCCCATTTGCGGATTAATAATTCCTTTGACATAAAAATCACGAGAACGATAATCAATTTTTTCTTCTCCTTCTTCATTTTCTACTTTTACTATAAAATATACAATTATTTTTTGATTTAAATGAATTTGCATTTTATCTGCTAATTTCTTTGAAATGACTACTTCTTTTGAAATACCTGTATCTGAATAAATTGGAAAGTTCCCCTCTATTAAGTAGGATTGCAAAACATCCCAATGATGATTCGGAAAAACGCCTTTAAACACAATGCCTTCATTTTCTTCTTTAATTTTCAATATCCCATTTTTGATACATACTGGTTCTGCATATTTGACAAAATGAGATTTTCTAATCAATTCCAAACTATCTTTTTGAATCATTAAAGGACGTGAAGTAATATCTTCCGATGATTGATAAGGCATTATTATAATATCGGATGTCAAACTTTTTAATTTGTTTTTAATTTGATGTTTAAATCCTTTTATTACTGAAACAGTAAGCAACATTACTGCAATTCCTAAACTCACTGCCACAATCCCAATCTTTATAGCAGGTGCAGAGATGTTGAAATCTTTATTTTTAAACGTGCTAATTTTTCGTGCTATGAATAAAAACACTTTCATATCACTTGCAAATATCCAATTTAAAATCCCAAATAACAAACAGTATTGTTTTGAATAACAATCATAGTTACTTTTAATTAACTTCTAACAATTAAGCATTTTAATAAATATATTTGCACCAAAATTGATTAAATGAAAAAAAGAGAAATAAAAAAAATACTTATAGCCAACAGAGGTGAAATTGCTTTAAGAGTTATCCGTTCTGCCAAAGAAATGGGTATAAAAACCGTTGCTATTTATTCAGATGCAGATAAACATGCCCCTTTTGTAAGATCTGCCGATGAAAGTTATAGGATAGGTCCTCCACCTTCTAATCAATCGTATCTTCTTGGAGATAAAATCATTGAAATTGCTTTGCAATGCAATGCGGATGCTATTCATCCGGGGTATGGATTTTTAAGCGAAAATGCGGATTTTGCTGAAAAAGTTATCAATGCAGGGCTTATATTTATAGGTCCTCCGCCTTCTGCAATGAGAAAAATTGGCGATAAATTAAGTGCCAAACAAACTGCTAAAGAACAACAAGTGCCAATGATCTCGGGTTCTGATGGGGCTATTCGTAGTATTGATGAAGCCAAAAAAGTAGCCGAAAAAATAGGATTTCCGTTATTAATTAAAGCATCTGCTGGTGGTGGTGGAAAGGGAATGCGTTTGATTAACACTATTAATGAACTTGAAGAAGGTATTCAACGTGCTATGAGCGAAGCCCTTTCCGCTTTTGGAGACGACGCTGTGTTTATTGAAAAATACGCCGAAGAACCTAAACACATTGAAGTTCAAATTTTAGCCGATCATTACGGCAATGTTGTTTATCTTTTTGAACGCGAATGCTCTATTCAAAGAAGACATCAAAAAGTTATAGAAGAAGCCCCTTCCTCTGCTGTCAATGATGATCTTCGCAAAAGAATGGGTGAATGTGCAGTAGCATTAGCAAAAGCCGTTGGTTACACTAATGCAGGAACAGTCGAGTTTTTAGTAGATAAACATCGTAACTTTTATTTCTTAGAAGTGAATGCCCGTTTGCAAGTAGAACATCCTGTTACAGAGATGATTACAGGACTTGATCTTGTCAAAGAACAAATAAAAATCGCAATGGGCGAGCCCCTTTCTTTTTCTCAAGAAGATTTAAAAATCAATGGACACGCTATTGAAGTTCGTGTAAGTGCAGAAGATCCGCTCAACAATTTTTTACCTGATGTTGGAAAACTCTTGATGTATCAACGTCCACAAGGACACGGTATTCGTGTAGATGATGGTTACGAAGAAGGTATGGAAATTCCTATTTATTATGACCCAATGATTGCTAAACTTATTGTTCATGCCAAAGATAGAAATGCCGCTATTGAAAAAATGCTAAGGGCTATTGATGAATACAAAATTGTTGGTGTAGAAACTACATTAGATTTTTGTAAATTTGTTTTACGCCATCCCGATTTTATTTCAGGAAAATTTGATACAGGATTTGTGGCTAAACACTTTCAACCACAACTATTATCCGAACCTTTAAATCAAGAAGAACAAAATGTTTTGGCCATTTTTTCAAGTAGTTTTTTTGAAATAGAAAAAAACAAATGGCGAGTATATCAACATAATAACCTTAATCAAGAACATACCTCTGAATGGTATAGAAGACGCAAATAATTTATGTCTGTAAGTATTCCAAAAAATAAAAAAGTATTGGTCGCAATGAGTGGCGGCATAGATAGTTCTATGACGGCTCTATTGCTCAAAAAGGCAGGGTATGATTTGGTAGGGATTACAATGAAAACTTGGGATTATGAAAGTTCTAAAGTAAATAGCAAAGAAACGGGTTGTTGTAGTTTAGACAGTATCAATGATGCTCGTATAGTGGCGGTCAAATTAGGTTTTCCGCACTATGTATTAGATATAAGAGAAGAATTTACAGATAAAATTATCAATAACTTTGTAGAAGAATATCTTGCAGGCAGAACGCCGAACCCTTGTGTTTTGTGCAATACACATATTAAATGGGATGCTCTGCTTAAAAGAGCCGATATGATTGGTTGTGAGTATATCGCTACAGGACATTATGCAAATATTCGCTTTGAAAATGGTCGTTATGTTTTATCAAGGGGAAGAGATGCAAATAAAGACCAAACCTATGTTTTATGGGGCTTAACACAAGATGTATTGGCAAGAACAATATTTCCACTTTCTGAATATACTAAGCAAGAAGTCAGAGAAATGGCTAAAAAAGAAGGATTTGATTATTTAGCCAAAAAATCAGAAAGTTATGATATTTGTTTTATTCCTGACAATGATTACAGAAAATTTTTAAACAACCGAATACCCGAATTACCTGAAAAAATAGGCGAAGGCAATTTTATCTATCACGGACAAATTGTAGGAAAACACAAAGGATATCCTTATTATACTATTGGACAAAGAAAGGGATTAGAAGTGGCACTGGGGCATCCTGTTTATGTCAAAGAAATTATTCCTGAAAACAATGAAATTATATTAGGAGATAAAGAAGAATTGGCTCAACAAATTATTAAAGTGAGAAATTACAATATCATTAAATACGACCGATTGCCTGATAATTTTCAAGCATTGGTAAAAATTCGTTACAAAGACCCTGGAAAAATGGCTACTTTACAAGTAATAGATAAGGATTACATTGAAATTGTATTTCACGAACCTGTATATGCCGTAGCACCTGGACAAAGTGCAGTGTTTTATGAAGGCGATGATTTAGTAGGTGGAGGTTTTATTTGCTAAATAAATCTGTTGCATAAAACAATCAGGTTAAAGTTATTGATGTGAAACATCTATGATAAAAATTAAAAATAATTTGTAAAAATTCTAATCACTTTTATTGAATCCTAATGTCAATCCACCATCCATCTTGATAAAAGTTCCTGTCATCCACTTAGAAGCATTAGAAAGTAAAAAAACAATCATATTTGCTACATCTTGTGGATCGCCGATTCCAAGAGGATACTGTTTTTCATACTTCTTTATTTCTTCTTCATTCATTGCGGCATTGACTGTATCTTCATAAATGTTTGTTCGGACTAAAGCAGGTTGTAATACATTGACACGAATTTTTTTAGGGGCTAATTCTAAAGCAACAGTACGAGCATAAGATTCAAGGGCGGCCTTGGATGAAGTGTATAACGCCCCGCCAAAATAAGAGTGTAACGTAGAAATAGATGATATAAAAACAATAGAAGAATTAGCATTAAGTTTGTTATACTTTAATAAATGGGATAAAAGATAAACTGCAGATAAATAATTGGTTTGAAAAACATCTTCATAGTGTTTTTGCTGAATAAACTTGACAGGAACAGGCAAGACCTTTCCCGTACAATGTGCCCATCCATCAATAGATGGGATGGTTTTTGCTAAATGTTCAATCTCTGAAGTTTGTTTTAAATCTGCAACAATCACTTGGTGATTGCCTTTTTTCATCATTAGCAAAGTATCGTTCAGCTCTTTTTCTCTTCGGGCAGTAATGATAATGTTATCACAATACAGACTCAGTAAAATGGCCGTCGTTCTTCCAATACCCGAAGATGCACCCGTTACAAGAATGGTTTTATGTTTTAATGATTCCAACATAGTTTAATCTATTTCTATTAACTCTGAAATTTTCAAAGAAGGTGATGTTGTAAAAACACAAGACGCCCAAGAAAAACCAACACCAAATCCGGAAAGTAAAAGTTTTTTAGGAGAGATTAATAGTTCTCTCAAATTAGTAACTATTGTCAAAGGAATGGATGCAGAACTCGTATTCCCAAATTTTTGAATAGAATAAGGAACTTTTTCTGCAGGTATTTTCATTTTTTTTCTAACACTTTCGTTCATAAAAAAATTGGCTTGATGTAATACAAAGTAATCAATAGATTCTTTGTCAATGCCTGAAAAGGCAAGTAATTTATCTACATTTGGAGAAACTTCTCTAAGTGCAAAATTGAAAATGTCTGCACCCAACAACTGCAAGTGTCTTTTACTACGAGTAATGCCTGGTTCTATTTCTACTTCATCAAAAGTATCAGGTTGGATGTGATAGCGGCTTCCTCCGTGGGGAATTTTAATTGCATCTTCTCCGCTTCCATCACTTTGAAGATGAAAATAAATAGGCGATGCCGACTCATCATAAGATAAAGCCGTAGCACTTCCTGCATCACCAAATAAGGGATACGTACTTTTATCTTTAAAACACACAGAAATCGTTGATTTATCTCCTGCTAATAAAATACCTCGTTTAATTTGTCCTGACTGCAACAAACTTCCCAATACATATAAGCCATATACATAGCCACTGCAACCTAAGTTAATATCAAATGCAATGGTGTTTTTGCTTAATCCTAACCTGTGTTGTAAAATAATACTGCTCGCAGGTATGAAGTAATCAGGGGACTGAGTAACAAAAATCAAGGCATCAATACTTTCTTTTTCCCAATTCAGTTCTTCTAATAGTTTTAAAGTACTATGATAACAAAGATCAGATGCTGTAATGTGAAATGGAGCCACACGTCTTTGTTCTATACCAACATTTTTGATGAACATTAAACGTTCTTGTTCGGATATATAAGTGTAATCTTTTGTGTAAAAAGTTTGTTTTGGAACAGCCGCACTAATAGCGTTAATACAGATATTTTGAAGTTTTATTAATGCCATTACGATTGCATTTTTGATTTTATAACATCATATAAATCTTGAATGGTATTGGCGTTTCTCAAATCAGAAGCCGTGAGTTCTACATTAAATTGAGCGTCGGCAAAAGCAATAATAATCAAAGCGTGCATAGAACTCCAATTTGGAATATCTCTATAATTGGTGTCAGGTTTTAATGTTCCTTTTGGTAAATCTTCAAATTCATTTTCTAATCGTTGTATAAATTCTTGTATATCCATAAGTATAAATTTTTTCTGTAAAAATACTAAAATTCTATCACAGTAGCCCCCAAGGTGTATCCTAAACCAAATCCTGCTAATAATAATTTCATTCCTCTTTGTAATTTGTTTTCTTTTATCAATTGTTGCAAAGCAATGGGGATGCTTGAAGACACGGTATTTCCTGTATAGCGAATATCATTAAAAAATTTATCTTCAGGGATTTTAAGTTTTTTACGAAGCACTTCTAACATAAAACTATTGGCTTGATGAAATATAAAGTAATCAATGTCCTCTATTTGTAGATTGTTTTTTTCTAAGGTTTCATATATTAAGTTGGGAACACGTTTGATGCTCATTAAAAAAATGGCTGTTCCATCCATTTTCATTATACCGTGCGGTGGATTGCTCTTATCAGAATAGTATTCTAAGTCAGCAGGATTAATAGTTCCGCTTCTTTCAACAATTAATTTATCATATCCACTACCATCGGTATAAAATATAAATTTTTCGAAAGACGTAGAAGTATTAGAGTTTGTAATAAAAGTAGCAGTAGCACTATCTCCAAAAATAGAAAGCAATTCAAGATCATCTTTTTTTATTCCATAAGATGGAGTATCTGCAGTTAATAAAAGAATATTTTTTGCAATATCAGATTTTATCAAAGAGTGGGCTATGGACAATCCATAAATGTATCCTGTGCAACCGTGGGGAAGATCAATGCAAAAACATTTTTTAGATAATTTTAAAGTATATTGCATTATAGCAGAAGTATTAGGGGCTTTGTAACTAAATCCGTGTCCTACTAATATCAATGCATCTATTTGAGACCGAATATCTGGATCTTGTTCAAACAATTGATTGGCTGTATATTCCGCCATTTTTTGCATATTGATATTTAAAGAAGTGTGGCAACGAACAAGAACACCTGTTTTTTTGAAAATATCTTCTGGAGAAACATTAAACTGATGGGCTAATTCTTCGTTGGTAATTTTTTTTTCAGGAAGATATGTAGAAATTGCTTTTATTTGCATTGCTTAAAATTATGAAACAAAGTTACGGAAAAATTTATTGGCTGCTTATAGCCATTGCATTTTTGTTGTATGGCAATACCATAAAAAACGATTATGCCTTGGATGATGATTTTGTAGTTGGTGATTTAAGCCCTGCAAAAAAGGGGATAAAGGGCATTCCTAAAATACTTACAAGTTATCACGCAAAGGATGAAAGCGGTAATGAATACGAATATCGTCCAATGGTGAAAATTTCTTATGCATTAGAAGTAGAGTTTTTTGGCAATAAGGTGCATATCCATCATTTTTTCAATATCGTTTATTATGCGATGTGCTTGATATTGTTATTTCGTATGCTTTTGTTGTTGTTTGAAAATTATTCCTTACAAACTATTTTATGGATCGTGATATTATTTGCATTTATTCCTTTGCATAGCGAAGTGGTAGCCAGTTTAAAGAACAGAGATGTTTTATTAAGTTTTATTTTTTCAATGCTTGTACTCATTTATTTTCTCAAATGGCAAAAGGATAAGAAAACGATTTATTTAATTTTAGTTCCCATCTTTTTCTTTTTTGCATTAGCCAGTAAGTTTGATGCTTTGCCTTTAATGGCAATTTTACCACTCATTTACGTTCAAAAAAACAAAACTAACTTTAATCAGCAGCAATGGATAAAAATTTTGGGGACCATTGTGCTTGTTGTGGTGCTTTTATTCTTGATGTATGTAGCATTAAAAAAAGGTCAAAAATTATTATTAGACACTAAATTAAAACAAAGAGTTTTTAATTATTTTGAAAATCCTTTGTATTTCCACAATGAATTAAAGTATAGAATAATTACTCTTTTTACGAGTTTAGGTTTTTATATTTGGATGTTGGTTTTTCCAATAAAAATGTCTTGTTATTATGGATACAATGTTATACCTTTTAATAGTATTTTCAATTTTTATGGCATTATTGGTATTGTGTCTTTTGTGTTATTAGCATATTTGTTTTTCAAAAGATTTAAACAAGGCGATATTTTGTGGTATGGAGTAATGTTTTTTAGTGTGTGTATTTCTATGTTTTTGAATTTTGTGAAACCAGCACCAGGCATAGTGGCGGATAGATTTGTTTTTATGGCATCTGTAGGGTGGGCAATGATATTGGCGTATTGTATAGAATGGGTATATCAAAAGTTTATTGCAGAAAAAAAACAAATTGAAATAAAAGAATTGAATTGGTGGAATGTTCCAAAATTAAAAGTATTTATGATGGTTTATTTTATTGTATTGAGTATTTGGATATGGAAAAGGAATTATGAATGGAGGTATAAATTATACCTTTATGAAGCAGATGTGAAAAAATATCCTGAATCTGTGAAATTACACATCTTATATGGATCGCAAATTGTCATAGAATACTTGCAAAACACAGGGAGATTGTCCAGTGGTGATATGCATAGATATTTAGGCATTGCTTATGAAGAATTTCAAAGGGGTTTGCAATTAGATAGTAGTTGTGGAAGTTGTTACAACAATATCGCTTATTTATTAATGAATTGGAAAAAGAATTATGAAGCAAGTATCCCCTATTTATTAAAATCTTATCAAATAGATAGTACCAGAAAAGAAGTATTAACAAATATTGCTATCTCTTACTTTAAAACGAATCGTAACAATGATACAGTGGAGATATTTATTAGAAAAGCCATTCGTAGAGATAAAGATAAATCTTATGAAATTCCTTTTGATGTAATGAAGGAATATTGCAAACGAGAAAAATTATATGCAAAAGGCATTAACTTTTTCAAAGAACAATTACAAGAACGTCCAAGGTCGGAGTATTTACATTTTGCATTAGCAGAATTACAGATATTGAATGGCGATACTACAGCGGCAATTCATTCTTATGAAAAACTTTTGGAAATTAATCCAAACTATCCAAAAGTGGCTGAATTTTTATCGGAACTAAAAGAAAAGCATTTTAAACAAAAGAAAGAGAAGTAAAGAAGTTAAGATTAATTTTTAATGAACAGTGGTTTGTCTTTTTTAAAAAAGAACAAAAATTTTGATATTGATTATTTTTTTGATTTTTCGTTAATGTGAAGTAAATAATGTGCCATAGCATTGACCATACTTGGAAATTCTTTTGTAGGAGCATAAATATCTACTCTGTATCCTAATTCTTTTAATTTATTTGCTGTTAAAATACTGTATGCGGCAAAGCGTATTTTATCCTGTTTTAATTTTGGAAAATATTTGTGCAATGCTTCTACGGCGATGGGTGTAAAGAATACAATCATATCGTATTTTTCGGGCTTCAAGTTAGAGATGTTTTCAGGAATGGTTTTGTAAACATCAACGGTAGAATATTTTGCTTTAATAGCATCCAAGATGCCTATTACTTTTTCTCTAATCGTATCGGATGCGGGTAATAAAAATTTGCCGTCTATATTTTTCTTTAATACTTTTTTCAAATCTTCAATACTACCTTGCCCCCAGAATATTCGCCTTTTACGCAATTCCATATACTTTTGCATATAGTAAGCGATTTGTTCATTTAAGCAAAAGAACTTCATAGAGTCAGGTAGTACTACTCGCATTTCGTTCATAATTCTAAAAAAGTGATCAATTGCCAAACGACTTGTAAAAATAACACCTTTGTGTTCTAAAACATCTACTCTTTGGTTTCTAAACTCTTGTGCGGTTAATCCTTCTACTTTAATAAATGGACGAAAGTCAATATTGACTTTGTATTTATCTATCAATAATTGATAGGGATTTTGTAAGTCGGCTGGCTTTGCTTGGGTTATCAAGATATTTTTTACAGGAAGTTTAGGAAAATTACTTACCTCAAAAACAGGTAGTGCTTTTGCTTTTTCTTCCCAAGATTTTTCTTGTCTTTTTTTACGTCTTCCTCTTTTGCTTTGTTGGGCTTGATCTTCCGAACTTTGGGGCTTTTGTTCTGTGGTTTCTTTTATTTCTGTAGCACTTGTGTTTGTGTTTAATGAATCATTTTGATGAGATGTCTTTACTGTAGCAGAAATGGATTCTGTTGTGGTCGTTGATGAGGTGCTTTCTGCTTTTATATCTTTTGATACATTTGTTTTGTCATTTGCGATTTTTTCAGCAGAAGTGTTCTTTTTAGTACTTTTAGTGCTTGAAGAAGAACTTATTGCCGACATAGTGGCAATTTTATTTTCTTTTTTCTTGTTGTTTGAAGACACTTTTTTTACGGACTTTTTGGTCTTTTTGGAAGTAGATGATTTACTTGTATTTTTTTTGCTAACAGCCATTTAATCAAAAAAGAATTTCAGTACAAATAATAAGGGTATTATTTCAAGCCCGCAAAGGTACAAAATAAAATTCAAATAATCTACAAATGCTTTTTTAGGAAGTTCAAAAAAACTTTTTAATAAAAACAAAAAGTAAAGAATTAGATTTGAAAAGAATACAATTTGCAAGAAAAAAATTTTTTCTGTCCACTTAAAAACGAATACAAAAATAAAAGGAAGAATTAAAATGCCCATTGTTTTAATAAACATTTCCATATTAAATGTAAAATTCCAATATCGTTCTGTTTCATCAAAAATGTATGCAATCAGCATAAACACTTGCTTTTTAAGAAATACTACCAAAAAGACACTGATAAATAATAAAAGAAATATTACAAAATCATTATCAAGATATTTTGATTGAAAGAGATATTCTTTTAAGATGTTACTTTTAATTTTATCTTTGATTAAAAAATAAAGAACAAATGTAAAACTAAAGTAAAATATGATATTTAAAAGATTAAGAATCCTTGCTTGAAAAGAATTGCGAGATTCTTTTAACTCTCTACGAACTCTATGATCTATAAGCGAACGGATGGGCAAAATGATAGCATTTGGTGAGTATAAATAAATGTAAAAAAGCAAAGTAATGGGGATTAAAATACTCGCCACCATCCAATAATCAACATAAGGCAATGGTCTTATTTGGGGCTGAACGGACAACATTTTTAGTTCAACTTGAAGTATTTATCTTTTCAATTAATTTTTTAATACTCTCGGGAATTTTCATTAAAGTATCTTGATTTCTATCTTTTGAAATATAAATGAAAGCCAAAAAATAAGTGTGTTGATCAATAGATTTTAGGTCGTGTTGTAATAAACGAAAACTTTCTCGCATCTTTCGTTTAATCGTATTTCTATGTGCTGATTTTCGAATTTGCTTTTTAGGAACAACAAACATTACTTTAAATTTCTCTTGACGAATAGATGCTTCAATTTTTGGAACAATTAAATAAACTAATTTTATAGGATATTCAGATATTGATTTGCCACTATTAAATAAATGCGAAATCTCTTTTTTGCTGGAAAGTATTTGATGCTTTTTTAAGGTATAACGCAATGTCACATTTGTAAAATTAATTAAGCATCAATTTTTGCATAGCGTGCATTTTGTTCAATAAATTCTCTACGAGGTGCGACTTCATCTCCCATCAACATTGAGAATATACGATCGGCTTCGGCGGCATTATCTATGGTTACTTGCTTTAATGTTCTTGTTTCAGGATTCATTGTTGTTTCCCATAATTGTTCTGCATTCATTTCCCCAAGCCCTTTATATCTTTGTACAGATACGCTGTCGGGCTTGTCTCCGCCTAATCTTTTTATGGCTTCGTCTCTTTGCTCGTCGTTCCAGCAATATACTTGTTCTTTTCCTTTTTTCACTAAATATAATGGTGGTGATGCAATGAATACATGTCCTTTTTCAATCAATTCACGCATGTGTCTAAAAAAGAACGTGAGAATCAATGTAGTAATATGAGATCCATCTATATCGGCATCGGTCATTATGATGATTTTATGATAACGCAATTTATCCATATTCAGGGCTTTGTCGTCTTCTTTTGTTCCCCTGAATACACCTAATGCAGTATAGATGTTTTTTATTTCTTCGTTATCGTAAATTTTGGATTCTAATGCTTTTTCTACATTCAATATCTTTCCTCTTAGTGGCAAAATGGCTTGAAACTCTCTATTTCTGCCTTGTTTGGCTGTTCCACCCGCAGAGTCCCCCTCTACTAAAAACAATTCACATTCTTCAGGATTGGTACTTGAACAATCGGCTAATTTACCAGGCAGTCCGCCTCCGCTCATCACTGATTTTCTTTGAACTAATTCTCTGGCTTTGCGAGCAGCGATTCGTGCGGTGGCGGCTAATACTACTTTATCTACAATGATTTTGGCTTGCTTGGGGTGTTCTTCAAGGTAATGTTCTAATGCTTCACTCACTGCCATATCTACTGCTCCCATTACTTCATTATTGCCCAATTTGGTTTTGGTTTGTCCTTCAAATTGGGGCTCTGCGACTTTTACAGAAATAACGGCTGTTAATCCTTCTCTAAAATCATCTCCGGTTATTTCTACTTTTGCTTTTGCTAATAAGCCATTTCTGTCGGCATAACTTTTTAATGTTCGGGTCAAGCCCCTTCTAAATCCTGCTAAATGCGTGCCACCTTCTATAGTATTGATGTTGTTTACATAACTTTGAATGGTTTCGGCATAAGTATTATTGTAAGTCAAAGCCACTTCAACAGGAATGCCTTGCTTTTCTGTATTCAAGTAAATAACATCTCCCAAAAGTTTTTCTTTGCCTGCATCCAGATATTCTACAAATTCTTTTAATCCTCCTTCTGAATAAAATGTTTCGGAATAATACTGATTATTTTCATCAGTTCTTCTTTCATCGGTTAAAGTAATTCGTATACCTTTATTCAAAAATGCCAACTCTCGCATTCTATTGGCAAGGGTTGTATAGTTGTATTCTAAAATAGTAAAAATTTCAGGATCTGGTTTGAAAGTAACAATAGTTCCTCTGTAATTGGTTTCACCGACTACTTTTACATCGTACAAAGGATGTCCTTTGGAATATTCTTGAACAAAGATTTTTCCTTCTCTATGCACTTCTGCTTTTAAGTGAATAGACAAAGCATTTACACAAGATACACCTACACCGTGCAATCCTCCCGATACTTTGTAAGTATCTTTGTCAAATTTTCCACCAGCGTGAAGTACCGTCATAACGACTTGTAAAGCCGATACACCTTGTTTAGGATGAATATCTGTAGGAATACCACGTCCATCGTCTTTGACCGTAATAGAATTGTCTTTGTGAATAGTTACTTCTATGTTTTTACAATACCCTGCTAATGCTTCATCAATAGAATTATCTACAACTTCATACACCAGATGATGTAAACCCTTAATACCCACATCACCAATATACATTGCAGGGCGTTTGCGAACGGCTTCTAATCCTTCTAATATCTGTATATTATCTGCACTATAATTTTTTACTTTTTTTTCATTGTTTTCCATTCTTCAATACTTTTTTAATTAAGCCCATAAAGATACTGAAAAATAAAGAGTAATGCAAGACATTAATTGTTACTTAAAATATAGATAATAAAAACAAAAGAAATGTATTATAAACTCCCATCACATTCTACTTAATTTTTTGAAAGCAAAATTTTGCTTTTTCACCAAACCCTACTTAAATTTACTTTATACGGGTTAAACATAGTTTTTTACAATTATTCACGAACTAAAATACTTCTAAATATAACAGCATTATTTTCTCTATTTGTTAATTCAATGAAATAAATGGCTTTTTCAAGATTTCCTATTTCAATTTTATTAGGTTTATTCACATCATCTATATTTATTGTTTTTATTTTTTTACCTATTATGTCATAGATAGATAATGCTATTTTATTATTTGTATTACTGTTTATTATAATATTAAAAAAATCATTTGCAGGATTAGGATAAATTACAACATCTGAATTTTTAGATATTAATGCAAGGTTTGTAAAGGATGGTTGTTTGTAGACCGTTTTACTATAATTAGTATAATTTTGATTGTAAGTTTGTTTGTATTGTATAATTTTTTCAACAATCATATTACCATAATAAGGATTTCTTGTTAGTATCTCTTTCCATCCCCAATCCCAGTACCATCCACCCAATGATCCATCCCAATAATAATCTTTTTCTTCTATCTGTTCATCATCAATAGGATCATAAGTAAATTCATATTTTTCACTATTCAAATAAACGCCAGGAGAATATCTTTGTTTAATAATAATAACAGAAGGTAAATTGTTGCAAAGATCTTCAACATTGTTGCTTATCCATTTATACCAAGTAATTAAAGAAATAGA
Source organism: Bacteroidia bacterium (assembly GCA_026414605.1). Taxonomy (GTDB): domain Bacteria; phylum Bacteroidota; class Bacteroidia; order B-17B0; family Aurantibacillaceae; genus BPGX01. Next base: position 93,467 of record JAOAIP010000038.1, on the reverse strand, counting down.
AGCAGTGTCCCATTTGTTTGTACTTTGGTTCCAATTAAGCAGTGTTATTTTATTTATTTTTCCTGTATTGTCATAATTATATAATTCGCGAAGATTATTCACAAACATTTTTGCACTGGTGTCATATTCTTGATAAGTCATATCTGTATATTGTTGAGATAAATTATAATTAACCAATACTTGAGAATAAGGATATAAAGTAGTGTCTCCATAATAGTAATTATTATAAGTATCATAAATCGTTTGTTTGATTATTTTTTGATAATTATTATATGTATTAACACCTTTTTCAGTGGTACGAAAGTATTGGTCGTAACTGCTATAATACTGATTCTCCCATTTGACTAACTTATTAGAATTATTATAATATAATGTATCTCTCCCGCTTACAGCCCATTGTCCTGACCAGCTTTGATAATTAAAATTTTTTTTGCATTGTAACAATCCATAATTATTGTATTGATAATAATACTTACTTGAAGGCAATGAATCTCTATAAATTGTTTCATCTAATAATTTACCAAGATTAGGAGTACTTGTATAATATAAATATGTTGATGAATCCGAATAATCCCAGTTATTATTGCCTATATTCCAATTATATCTTACCGATCGTGTTGGTAAATACAGAATAGCATTATCTTCTTGAATTTTATTTGTTTTATTTGAAGAATATCTCTGTGTACTAATGGGTGTTTTATTTTTTTTAATTCTTTCAAAAAAAGTTTGCAATCGTTCGCTTCTAATAGAAGTAGAAGGGGATTGTTGAGCGACGAATAAACTTGTGATAAAAATTCCCAATCCTAAAAAACAAAATTTTGTTTTCATAATCATAAATTTTGTATTGCAAATATAAAGAATATTCTTTAATTAAAAAAATTAGATCAATTTGCTAATTTTTTCTTTGAGGTAGGAGTTAAATTCTTTAAATTGTTTTATTATTGTTAAACTTTGGGTAGATGGAAACCTATAAAAGAAAAAAGTGCCATAGGCACGATTTTGCTTTGTATTGTAAGGATAGCCTTTTTCCGTACAAAAAATAAATATAACTCAAACAAAGATCCATCGGATCGGTACATATTAAATTATCAAAAATGGATTGTCCCTACTGGACTCTTTTTTGTTGTTTCTTTTAGTCAATGGATGAAAGTCCATTGCTACAACATCTTTTGTTCCTTCAGGGCAGAAATTTATGGAGATGATAAAAATAATCAGTTATCGTTCTAATAAAACAATTTGTGCTTAAAAGATCAAATCCTATATATCACCACAAAAAAGAATTATCATAAATGATTTTGAAAAATAAAACTACGGAAAACTTCTTCTATCAATTACAAGAAGGCGAAGGGTTGCCGTCATAATTTAAGAAATTCAAATTACAAAAGGGTTTTGTAGTGGCTAAAAAATAAATAAAAGAATTAGCGGGATGCTTGCTCACATGAATCCTTGAACGTGCCGCAAAAATACCCACAGCCCCATTAGAGATATTACTATAAATGGGCTTATCTTGTGCTACAGATGTAGAAGGCATATTGGATTGTAAAAACACATAGTAATCATAATTGGCAGCATAAATGATATAATCAAATTTTACAATTCGTCTAAATAAGATGTTTGGATCATTGTCTTTATTTAAAATAGACAAATAAAAACTATTTAATAATTGATTGGAAGTATAACTAAACTTCATATCTTCGCCACCATTCAACGTGTTTGAAAAAATAGCAGTATACTTATTTTCTACATATTTGGCTTTGGTACTATGATCAATCAATGAATCAATATAATGCATTTGAACATACATTTCGTACATATACGCATTGGGTTCGCTCTTAAATCGTACATCTCTGGTTACAGTCAAATTACTTAGATCTAAATAATAATAGGGTGGGTTGTTGGGATCAGGCGTTACAGGATAATAAGGCGGTGCTAATGGTTGTGTATATCCTGGTTTTACACTATCTATCATTGTAGTAGATGCTGTAAAAGTAGTATTTGTCTTTGTGTCTTTTATGTATAATTCGTAAGTTCCTGAAGGATAAATTTTTTGATTGGTATAATAAAATCTTTGTTCTTTATTAAAAGTACCAGATTGTGTATAAAGCACAGTATCTCTTAAAAACAACTCTATACTACTGGATAATGGGGATACAGGAGCATACGATCCGTTCACTTTTCTTTTCAAAGAAACTTGAAGTTGCCCTGCGGGAAAGTTGATGGTATCTTTATTTTGAGCCATATCATAAGCATTTCCTTCTCCGGCAAATACTTTATTTATACGAATGTATTGATAATTTTCTTGTGGATTTAATATCGCATATACGCTTACTAATTCTTTATAGGGTGCAAGTATGTTTAATTTATTTTTACAAGTAGTGAAAAATAAAATCGTGGTAAATATAAAAACATAAAATGCAAAATGCTTTGATTTTAATTTTTTGAGAATGTATGTGTTTTGAAAGTTGATCATAAAAATTTTTTAGAGGGCTAAATATACTATAAAAAATATCGTCGTGTTAATTTCTTGATTTTTAAATTTAATTTGAATGTTTTGCTATGATAAATTTTATGCAGATAAAACAAGTTTAAAACAAAAAACCCTTCTCAAGTTGAGAAGGGTTTTTAAATTACTGATTTACTAATTATTTAACGGCTTGCTTTTTAGTTGCTTTCTTTTCTTCTTCAATGAGTAATTCTAATTTTTGCTCTAATGATTTTACTTGTTTTTTCAAATCGTGGATGGTTTTGTAAACTTCTTCTAATTCTGATGTTTTAGCCACTGGGAAAAATTCAAGATATTTTTCCATTTGCTTTTCAAAGTAGGTCTTAATATCCATACTCAAATTCAACACTTCGCCTTTTAATTTTGAAAAGGACTCTGTACCAAAAAGTTCTGTCAAAAGTTCATCTGCTTCTTTCAACCATTCGTTATAGATGGACTTGTAATCTACTTGAGTTAAAGCAGAAGCATCTGCATTCATCATTTTTTTGCTGTATTTCTCTGCTACTTTTTCTAAAGATTGATAAATTTTCAAGTTTACATCAGCAGATAATTCTGATTGCTTAATAGCATATTGAGCAATTTTGTCCATTAAAATTAATATCTCTTCTAATCTTTCTTTGTCTTTTGGGTTATTGATTAAATTCAACAAAGGTTTAAATGTTTCATAATAAATGTTGCCGTATTTTTGATACAATTCTTTTATTTGATCGAAATCACCAGTGAATAATTGAGGATAATTTTCAAATAACTTTTTGTAATAATTCATGTATTGTTCTCTCAAAGCATTTTGGCTTGAAAAATAGTTATGAATTTGAGTCATTGCAGTGTCAAAGAAGGTTTTCAAATCGGGTGTTGTATTAAATAGTCCTCCAAAAATTCTGTCAGTTAATTTTTTGTAAGTTTCTACATCGTAAAATTGCTTAAAGAGTTCGGGTTTGTATTCTCCTTTTTGAAATGCTTCAAAAATAGGTGTATACAATTCTTTGAAAGAGTTGTACAACGCGTTGCTTTGCATCATTTCTTGAAAAATGTTTTTGTTGAAAGCCCCTTTGAATGCAGATTGATAGGTTTCAAATGTGGTATTGACTGCTTTTACCCATTCATTGTAAATGTTTGTCCATTGGTTATTCATGGTAGAAAATGTAGAAATGTAGTCATTTGCAGGTCTTCCAAAGTTAGACACACTGCTCCAAACACTTTGATTAAAATCGGTCATTTTTTTGAAATAGTCCATTTGAGATTGAAACCAACTTTTGAAAAAAATTTCAACTTGTTGTTGTGGAGTAGTAGTTGGTTCAGTCATTTTAGCAACGGTTCCACCTGCTAAAGCCATTTGTTTTTCAAGCCATTCTTTGTAAATAGCAGGACCTTCGGTCATTGCATTACCATTAGCAATTGCATTTTGCATTTTTTGTGTGGCTTCCAGCCAATTGTTCAATGCCTGACTTTGACTCTCAATCAGCGCATCCACGAAAGCATTGTTTGTCTTCATAATTTTAGTTTTTAATTTTTTGCGACCGCAAATATAAGAAATGTTTATCGATCCTTATTTAAACTAAAAGTTAATAAATGTTAATTAGTGTGTTAAATTTTCGGTTTTGTCTAAAAATACATTCGTTTTGTCCTTATTTTATATAGAATGATACAAACATCGGTGTTTTCAGAAAATTGAAAACTATAAAATTAAAATTGATAAAAATGCTTCCATCTTCTTTCTTTTACCTATTCTTCTCTACTCTGTGTAAATCGCCAAATGTAATACAACAAAGTTGCTACTGAACCAATAGCAGCTACTACATAAGTATAAGCCGCCCATTTCAAAGCATCTTTGGCTTTTTCATATTTTTCACCGTATAGGATATTGGTGTGGCTCAACCACTGTAATGCTCTTTTGCTGGCATCAATTTCAACGGGTAAAGTGATTAAACTAAATAATGTAATCACACTTTGTGCTACAATAAATATCAAAAGAAAAGTATTTAATAACTTTGGCATCATAGCCCCTGCAAATGCTAATCCAATAACTAACATATTCATTATCGTAGCACTCACTTGAACAACAGGCACTAATTGACTTCTCAACATCAACATACTATAAGCCGTAGCATGTTGAATAGCGTGTCCGCATTCGTGTGCTGCCACAGCCGCAGCCGATATATGTTTCCCATAATAGACATTAGGGCTTAAATTGACTGTTTTATTGATGGGGTTGTAATGATCTGTCAATTCGCCTTCTACCGAAATTACTTTTACATCATAAATACCATTATCTCGTAGCATTTTTTCGGCTATATCCTTTCCACTCATCCCATTTGGCAATGGATCCATACTGTATTCTTGAAATTTACTTTTCAAAGTAGAACTTACAATTAATCCTACCACCATTAAAACAATACTTAACAATAATAAAAATGGATCGTAGTACATCATACATTTATTTTTTGGGCAAAATTACAACAAAATACATTCCAAGTTTATTGAAAGTCAATTTGTCAGAAAGCGAAACGATTTGTTTATTTTAATGATAAAACCAAATTCTTTAAATTTTCTTTTTCTTTTTCCCAATTAAGATCTTGGGCGGCTTTGAGAGTATTTTGTTTCCATATAGGATATTCAGGGTGATGAAGGGCTTCTTTTATTTTTTCAGCAATATGTTCGGGTTGATGGGTGTCAATAAACATTCCTATTTGATAGTGGGTAATAATTTTTTCTATTTCAGGTAATCGTGTAGCCAAAATTGGAATGTGAGCGTGTATGTAACTAAATAATTTATTAGGCAAACTATAAAGGTAATTTAAATTGTTGGGCTTGTCTATGCTTATTCCTAAATCAGCATTGGCGGTATAATGAAATAATTCATCAGCAGGCATTCTATCTTTAATCATCACTTTGTTGTGTAATTTTAATTCTATAACTTTTTGTTTTAAAATATTAATGACATCGCCGCCACCTATGATTAACAATAAATACTCTTCATTTAAGTATTGCATTGCGTCTACTAATTCTTCTGATCCTCTGTGGATATTGATGCCTGTACCTTGAAGGATAATAATTTTTTTGTGAATAGGTAATTTTAAATCTGTTCTTGATTTAATCGTATTAATTTGTGGAGTAGAAGGCACATTGCGGATTACATAAAAAGGTATGTGATATTTGTTGTGATACCAATTTGCGATGCTTTTATTGACTGTAATAGCAAAGGGAAGTTTTGGGACTATACATTTTTCAAGGGTTTCCCATATTTTCTTTTTAATTTTTTTGTTCTGTAATTCGGGCACTTCTGTAAATAATTCGTGCGAATCGTAAATAAGAGACAAGTGAAAAATTTTTGATATAAGATAATTAGGCAATAGTGTATCCAAGTCATTAGCAAATAATAAAATTTTATTCTTTCTATTTTTTATAACAAAAAAAAGTAATTGAAAAAATAATTGTATAGTGAAAAACAAATACATTCCAACACCTTTTTTGAAGGGGGGTTGAAGGTGTTTGATAACATAGTTATATGAATTTAAATGATGAGTGGTTGAAGAAGTTTTTCTTCCAATGATAATCATTTCATAATCCAACTCTGATAATGCAGATGCAGTTCGAAGTATGCGTTGATCAGTATAAACATCCGAAATGACAGACAGGATGCAGATTTTTTTCATAAAATAATCTCAGTGTTTTTTATTTAAGGTATCTTAAATTAACTACAAAGAATGCGATAATTAATTAAAAATGTCTTTGTGAACTTTGTGCAAACCTTTGTATTTTTGTGGTAAAAATAGTTTGTGCAGTTTTTCATTGTTTTTTATTTCTTGGATGATAACTTAAGATATTTTCTCGTAGATATTCTCTATCAATATGAGTATAAATTTCTGTAGTCGTAATACTTGAATGTCCTAATAATTCTTGAACAGCACGGATATTTGCCCCGCCTTCTATTAAGTGCGTAGCAAATGAATGTCTTAAAGTATGTGGACTTATGCTTTTTTGAATACCTGCTTTTTGTGCTAAATCTTTAATAATATAAAACACCATAATGCGACTCAAAGGACGATAAAACTTGTTTAAGAATAAAATATCTTCGTGTTTTTTATTAGTGGAATAATGCTTTCTATAATTTTCATAATAGTTCAAAAGGGCTTTTTTGGCTAATTGACCGAGTGGAACTAATCGCTCTTTATTACCTTTCCCTGTTACTTTAATGTATTCGTCTGAAAAATTAATATCACTGATTTTTAAGGATACTAATTCAGATACTCTGAGGCCGCAGCCATAAAGGGTTTCAATCATAGCATAGTTTCTTTCTCCTTCGGGTGTACTTCTATCTATTTGTTGAATCATTTGTTCTATTTCATAGACAGAAAGCACAGTGGGTAATTTTCTAATGCTTTTAGGCGATTCAATGGTATCTGCAGGATGATGTTGGATGATTTCTGCATAATTCAAAAAATTATAGAATGCTTTTATACCTGAAATAATGCGACTAATACTTGATGGTTCTAATCCTATTTGAAAAAGTGTTTTAATAAATTCTTGAATATGCTTTCTTTGGGCAGTAATAAGTGAAACATCTTGTTGATTATCTTTTAAATATTGAGATAATTTTTCTACATCATTAATATAAGCATCAATAGAATGAGGTGATAAATTTTTTTCTAAAAACAAATAAGATTGAAATTGCTGAATAATTTCTTTTTCTGACATCATTCTTCGTAAATGTATTTTCCTTTATTGTTAGAATTGATTCTTGGTAACCATTTATTTTCTTCAAAATAAAAATAAGCATCTTTTATATTATTCCAAAAACGAATTGATTTTTTAGGATAATTTGATAACATATTTTCTGCTTCTTTTGAAAAGCGACAAGGATAAATATCAATGTATAATGCTTCCTTTCTATTTCTTGCTTCTACGCAGAGTATATAAATTTGTTCTATGTCTTCTTTATCTAAAACAATATCGGCAGTTGTTTCGCAAGTACCATGAATAAAAACAGATGTGGTCAATGGTTCTTCGGCGATTTCTCTATCCACTGCATTAGGAAAATCAATTTTTAAGGCAAGGTATTTATATTTATCGTTTGGATTAAATTTTGTAATAGCATAAAAACCTTCGGGAATATGCCCGTCTTTATTGTATTTTTTAGGTCCTAAATCACCACTTGTTGCACACAAATACATTGTTTTGAATAATTGATACCTTACATCTCCCGAATTTTTCATCCATATTTCAAATTCTTTTTCATATTTAAATACTCTAAAGTAAAGATTAAAACTATCAGGAGAAATTTTTTTACTGCGAATGCTATCGGACAATGCTTTCCAATACTTTTCATAAATGGCTTTAACAATAGGATAATTCAATTGCATTTGTTTAAATGCATTCTTCTTTTGTGCCGTTACACAAAATGAAAACGCCAATGCAATAACTATAAAACTTTTTTTTTGAAACATTCAAACTCTGTAAAAACAGAGCAATAATACAAATTATTCAACAAAAAAAGATATAACGAATCATTTATTCATTAAAGTAGAACAAATTTTTGTAATTTAAAAAACATCAAAGGAATTAAACCACTTGATTAAAACGCTATTTTAACTGCTTCGGGGATGTTTTCTACATAAGAAAATTTCAAGCCCTTTAAATATTCTGATGGAATGTCTAAAACATCTTGTTCATTGGCTTTGCATAAAATGATTTCTTTAATACCTGCACGTTTTGCCGCAAGGATTTTTTCCTTAATGCCTCCAACAGGCAATAACTTTCCACGTAAGGTAATTTCTCCTGTCATTGAAAGATACTTTTTGACTTTCTTTTGAGTGATGCAACTAATCAAAGACACAATCATTGCAATGCCTGCACTTGGACCATCTTTTGGGACGGCACCTTCAGGTATATGCATATGAAAATGCTTGCCTTCAAGATCTTTTTCGTTAATACCTAATATCTTAGCATGCGATTTGATGTATTCTAATGCAATGGTTGCACTTTCTTTCATCACATTGCCTAAGTTGCCTGTAAGTGTTAGGTTGGTTTCTTTAGCAGGTGAAGCAACTGTTTCAATATACAATATCTCACCACCATTAGGTGTCCATGCTAATCCTGGTACTACGCCAGGGTCATTGTTATTTTCGTATTTTTCTTTAATATGAGTAGGTCCAAAAATTTTGGGTAAATATTCTTTAGTAATTTTTGGTATATCTTCGTTTTTAGATATTTTCAGAGCAATATGACGAGCAATTTTTGACAAACGTTTTTCCAGATTCCGAACACCACTTTCAAATGTATAATTTTCTATAACTTCTTCTATTACAGCATCTGTGAGTTTTAATTGTTGTTTTTTTATGCCCGTTTCATCACTTATTTTAGGTATTAAAAACTTTTTAGCAATTTCTAATTTTTCTTCAGTGCTGTAACCAGTAACATTAATAATTTCAAAGCGATCTAATAAAGCAGGGTGTATAGTGCTTAAATCATTACAAGTAGCAATAAATAGCACTTTGCTTAAATCAAATTCTGTTTCTAAATAATTGTCATAAAATGAGTTGTTTTGTTCTGGGTCTAATACTTCTAAAAGTGCAGAGGCAGGGTCGCCTTGGAAATCTCTACCTATTTTATCAATTTCATCTAAGACAAATACAGGATTAGCACTACCTGCTTTGCGGATGTTTTGAATAATTCTTCCGGGCATAGCACCAATGTATGTTTTACGATGTCCTCTAATTTCGCTCTCGTCGTGCAATCCACCTAAACTCATACGCACGTATTTTCTTCCTAATGCACGAGCAATGCTTTTTCCTAATGATGTTTTTCCTACACCAGGTGGCCCATACAAACACAGTATAGGAGATTTTAAATCTTGTTTAAGTTTGATAACAGCAAGATATTCTAAAATTCTTTCTTTTACTTTTTCTAATCCAAAATGGTCTTCATCCAAGATGGCTTGTGCTTTTGGAATATCAAATATATCTTCTGTGTATTCATTCCACGGAAGGTCCAGTAATAATTCTAAATGGGCGGCTGTAATACCATATTCGGGAGAATTAGGATTCATTCTTTTGAGTTTATTGAGATTTTTCTCAAAGAATGCTTTTGTTGTCTCATTCCATTTTTTTGTCTTGGCTTTTTCTTCAAATTCTTTAATTTCTTGTTCAAAATAAGATCCTCCTAATTCTTCCTGAATGGTTTTAAGTTGTTGGCTTAAAAAATATTCTCTTTGTTGTTTGTCAATATCACTTCTTGTTTTGTCCTGAATTTTATTTTTTAACTCAATTAAATTGAGTTCTTTATTCAACAAAGAAAGTAATTGTAAAGATCTATTTTTCAAATCGGTTATCTCCAGCAGTTGCTGCTTGTCTGCCAGAGATATATTCATATGAGAAGCAATAAAACTTACTAAAAATGTTGGGCTTTCTATATTATTAATAGCAAAACTTGCTTCTGATGGAATGTTGGGCGATTGTTTAATGATTTTATTAGCCACTTCTTTTATAGAAGAAATGATGGCAATTAATTCAGGGTCATCGAGATTAATGTTATTATCGTTGATGCCTATTATTTCTGCTTTGAAATAAGGTTCAGTTTGAATGACATTTTTAATTTGGATTTTTTTTCTGCCTTGCAAAATCACAGTTGTATTGCCATCGGGCATTCTTAATAATTTTAGGATACGAGCAGATGTTCCTATAGTATAAATATCAGATGGAAGTGGGTCTTCTATTTTTTCATCTTTTTGAGCAACAACACCTATGATGTCTTTATTTTTATATGCATCTTTGATGAGTGCAATAGATTTGTCTCTACCTACTGTAATGGGTATTACTACGCCCGGAAATATCACTGTATTACGAAGCGGTAAAATTGGCAGTATATCGGGCAATTTTTCAGACGCTATATTTTCTTCATCTTCTGCAGAAAGTAAAGGTATAAATTCGGCTTCTTCGTCCATCATTGGGTGAAACATATTTTCAAACATTTTAATATAGATTTGAGTTGATGAAAGGACAATTTTTGTGCCATTATTGTTTTGGGGATTATGGCTAATTTTTGTATAATAAAGAAGATTTAAACTCAATATAGGGTTGAATATATCGGTCTTTTTTGGATGGATAAATATCGGCAATGGTTACCATAAGACCTGTTTCTTCTACACCTCCAAATCCAGGATTAATGGCTGTTCCAAAAGTTCTCATTGTAGAAGAGAGATTCATATAATTATTTACAAGAGGGGGGATTCTTTCGCCACGTTTTTTAACTTCGTGTGTAAGTTCTAAGTGCGCATCTTTGTAGGATAAGTTCTTAATTTTATCTATAAACCAAGAAATGTCATATTCTAATTTTATAGGATGAATAGGATAAACTAAATTATCTTTGTAGGGAAAGAAATGTCTCATAAATCCTAAAATCAAATCTCGGGCTTCTCTATTAAAATGTGTATACATTGTAACTTTTCCAAAGAAGTATTTCATATCAGGATAATCTACAACAAGTGCACCTAAGCCGTCCCATAAATTATCTAAACTAAATAATCCTTTTCGATAATCTTCGGTAGGTTGGTATTTGGGTTGAATGAAAGATCTACCAAGTTCAATTGTATATGGAGCATATTCATTTATAAATTGAGGGCTAAAATAAAATAGTTCAGAAGTTGCTAACTTTAAATGTCCATTTTTTAAAGCATTTTTACACAGAATAAAGCGATACGATCCAACAATTTCTTTATCTTCAGGATTCCATACAATAAGTTGTTGATAGCAATTTTCTGAGGTATCAAACTCGTCAATATCTATTTCTTTGCCTGTACCTCCGCCTGCATTACGAAAGGTCAATTCTCGCAATCTCCCAATTTCTCTAACAACATTAGGAGCATTATGATAATTGACAATATAAATTTCATTCTTACCATTTTTAGTATAGCGGATGAATTTATCTTTTGTCAATTCAGAAAGTAGCAGATTTTTATCTACGGGCGGGATGATTTCTTTGAGATAGGTCATTAGTAAATGATTTTAAGTTGGGACAATAATAGTGAATTAGGGGTAAAAATTTTTGCGAAAAAATTTAAAATAAAAATCCCCTCAAAAATTGAGGGGATTTTACTTAACTATTGGATTTATTTTACTTCTTCGTATTCTACATCAGATGGACCGCCTGTGTTGTTTGAATTACTTGCTTGGTCTGAAGCAGTTGAATTAGAATTGGTAGCGTTGTACATATCTGTAGCAGCGGCGTTCCAGGCTTCATTGAGTTTGTTCAATGCGGCATCTATTTTTTCTATATCTTTTGTTTCATAAGCGGATTTCAATTCTTGCAGAGCAGTTTCTATATTCGATTTTTTATCAGCAGGCAATTTATCGCCATATTCTTTGAGTTGTTTTTCAGTTTGGAAAATTAAGGCGTCTGCTTGATTGAGTTTATCTGCTCTTTCTTTTGCTTTTCTATCTTCTTCAGCGTGAAGTTCGGCTTCTTTTTTCATTCTTTCGATTTCTTCTTTTGTTAAGCCCGAACCTGCTTCAATTCTAATTTTTTGTTCTTTACCAGTGGCTTTATCTTTTGCTGTAACATTTAAGATACCATTGGCATCTACATCAAAAGTTACTTCTATTTGAGGTACTCCTCTTGGTGCAGGTGGTATTCCATCCAAGATAAATTGACCTAAACTTCTATTGTCTTTAGCCATTGGTCTTTCTCCTTGTAATACGTGGATTTGAACAGATGTTTGATTGTCTACTGCTGTAGAGAATACCTCTGATTTGCGAGTAGGTATAGTAGTATTTGCTTCGATAAGTTTGGTAAATACACCACCTAAGGTTTCAATACCTAATGAAAGAGGTATAACATCAAGGAGTAATACATCTTTTACTTCTCCTGTTAGTACTGCTCCTTGAATAGCAGCGCCAATGGCTACTGCTTCATCAGGGTTGACACTTTTGTTAGGTGCTTTACCAAAGAATTTTTCAACAGCAGCTTGTATAGCAGGAATACGAGTAGATCCACCTACTAAAATTACTTCATCAATGTCGGATGGTTTTAATCCTGCTTTGTCAAGTGCTGACTTGCATGGTTCTATGGTACGTTTAATCAAATGATCTACTAATTGTTCAAATTTTGCGCGCGTTAATGTTTTGGTTAAGTGCTTAGGTACATTGTTTACAGAAGTAATGTATGGTAAGTTAATTTCAGTAGTAGTAGTACTTGAAAGTTCGATTTTTGCTTTTTCTGCGGCATCTTTTAATCTTTGTAATGCCATTGGGTCTTGTCTTAAATCAACACCTTCTTCTTTTTTGAATTCTTCTGCAATCCAGTCTATGATGGCTTGGTCAAAGTCATCACCACCTAAGTGGGTATCTCCATCTGTTGCTTTTACTTCAAATACACCGTCGCCCATTTCAAGTACGGACACATCGTGTGTACCACCACCGCAGTCAAATACTACGATTTTTAAGTTTTTTCCTTTTTTGTCTTCGCCAAAAGCGAGAGCGGCAGCAGTAGGTTCGTTGATAATTCTACGAACTTTTAAGCCCGCAATTTCGCCCGCTTCTTTTGTGGCTTGTCTTTGGGCATCGTTGAAGTAAGCAGGTACGGTAATAACGGCTTCTGTTACTTCATGTCCAAGATAATCTTCTGCAGTTTTTTTCATTTTTTGGAGAATCATTGCAGAGATTTCTTGAGGAGTATATTGTCTGCCGTCAATTTCTACGCGAGGCGTATTATTAGGTCCTTTTACAACTTTGTAAGGGACTCTTTTTATTTCTTCCAATACTTCATCGTAAAAGCGTCCCATAAAACGCTTGATAGAATAAATAGTACGTTGTGGATTAGTAATGGCTTGTCTTTTAGCAGGTTCACCTACTTTTCTTTCACCATTATCTAAGAAAGCAACGACAGAAGGTGTAGTTCTTTTACCTTCGCTATTGGGTATTACTACCACATCGTTACCTTCCATTACTGCTACGCAGCTGTTGGTTGTTCCTAAGTCGATTCCTATAATTTTGCTCATAGTTTTTAATTTTGATGAGGAATTAGCAATGATTATGCCATTGGGCTTTAATATCAAAAATTATGACAATATGACAGGGATAGTATTGATAGTGAGATACTGAAGGTGTAATTTAAAGTATAAGGTAAAAAGTGGTAAATCCTGTAGGGACAAAATAGAGGTAGCCCCGAAGGGACGAAATACAATAGTGATAAATCACAAAACCATTTTAAGCCCTGAAAGATACCGCCTTTCGTCTGTTATCTGTTAATAGATGGGTGGACTATGAAAACAAATCCATCACTATATCAAGCACTGAAAGGGCGGCAGCAAGAAGTCAATGCGGGGTTTAAATGAATTGGGATTTTTTTACAGTAGGGACAAAATAGAATGTATCAAAGATACTTTGTGAATTTTGTGCAAATCCTTTGTGTTAAAATATAACCTGAATAGTAACCTGTTGGTTTTAATGACTTTCTTTAACCCATCACTACTTGGTGGCTTATGATTATTACTGTGATTTTGATGCAGTTCCCCTTCTTATTCTTTAATCCTAAATTCTAACTCTCTTATCCTTTCTTCTTGATTTTTGAGGATTTCTTGTTGCTTATTAATGGTTCCTCGTGTGCCTTAACATTTACTTCTAATGTAGCAATAGTTTGAAGTAATTGATCATACTATTGTTTCGTTAAAATAATATGTTCTCATTTTATTTCCATTCTGGCAGTATATTAAGAGAAAAGTTAAAGAATACTAAATTAAAATAATATATTCTCTTTTTATTTCCGTTATGACTATCAAATTCTGTATTTTTGCAGTCAAATACTATTCAATAAAAAAATTCTTTAAACAATGCGTTATTGATAATTTTTTATCTAATAACCTGCTGAGTAGCAACAATATATTATTACAGAAAATTAAACATTTGAAAGCCAAACACATCATAGTTATCGGAGGCGGATTTGCCGGAATGTCGGCGGCTGCTTATCTTGCAAAAGATGGTTATTCAGTAACCCTGCTTGAAAAAAACAGCACGTTGGGCGGACGCTGCCGCTTACTTGAAAAAGAAGGGTTTCGCTTTGATTTAGGCCCCTCCTGGTATTGGATGCCCGATGTTTTTGAAAAATTCTATAATGACTTCCGTCATACCACAGGCGATTTTTATGAAAATACCCTTCTGAATCCGGCATTTGAAATTGTCTTTGATAACAAAGAAAAAATATCCGTGCCCGCTCAAACAAACGACCTGTATAAATTGTTTGAAAGCATTGAACCCGGAAGCTCTGAAAAACTGAAAGCATTCATGAAAGAGGCGGAAATAAAATATAAAATAGCCATGGAGGAGATTGTTTACAAACCCTTTATTTCTGTAAGGGAACTACTGGATAAACGTCTGATTTATAACCTCCCGAAACTTTCCGTATTCACCTCCATGAGTCAATATATCAGGAAATATTTTAAAGATGAGAAACTGATAAAACTGATGGAATTTCCGGTCATCTTTTTAGGCGGAATGCCGAAAGATATACCTGCATTGTATTCGCTGATGAATTACGCGGCATTTGAATTGGGAACTTGGTATCCGCAAGGAGGAATGTATGAGGTTGTGAAGGCCATTGAAAAAATTCTCAGGGAACATAATGTGAATATTCGGACAGAAGAAGAGGTCATAAAACTTGAAATAAAAAATAACTCCATAAAGAGCGTTGTAACAAACAAAACGGAATACTCGTGCGATGCGGTCGTTGCTGCCGCTGACTATCATTTTGTGGATAGGCATCTGCTTGGTAATGAATATGCAAATTATTCTGAAAAATATTGGAATAAAAGATTCCTGGCTCCGTCCGCTCTTTTGTTTTACATAGGTGTAAACAAAAAAATTCCTGCCTTATCTCATCACACTCTGTTTTTTGATGCCGATTTTGAACAACACTCCAAAGACATTTATGAAAAACCCAAATGGCCTGAAAATCCGTTGTTTTATCTATCCTGCACTTCAAAAACTGATAAAACGGTGGCTCCCGAAGGACATGAAAACCTTGTTACCTTGATTCCTGTTGCCTCAGGACTTAAGGACAATCCGGAAAAAGAAGAATACTATTTTAAAAACATCTTAAACAGAATCTACCAGTACACCGGAATAGATATTTCCAACAACATCGTCTTCAAAAAATCCTACACTGTTTCGGACTTCACCAAAGATTATTATTCCTTCAAAGGAAATGCCTACGGGTTAGCCAACACCCTCCTGCAAACGGCAACCCTTAAGCCCTCTATGTTAAACAAAAAGGTCAAAAATCTGGTGTATGCGGGGCAACTGACGGTTCCCGGACCGGGAGTTCCTCCTTCACTCATCTCCGGAAAAATTGCCGCCAATCTTGTTCAACAAAAACTAAAAATATAATCCCATGAACCAGCAGGAACTATTTGATTCGGTATCGGTAAAAATCAGCAGGATTATTACCAACCATTACAGCACAAGTTTTTCCCTTGGAATTTATTGCCTGGATAAAAGTTTGCGGGATCCGATTTATGCCATTTACGGATTTGTGCGTCTGGCAGATGAAATTGTGGATTCCTTTTTAGATTATGACAGAGTAACGCTGATAAAAGAATTTATTCAGGAAACCTACCAAGCCATTGACCGAAGAATCAGCAGCAACCCCGTGTTGAATGCTTTTCAAAAAGTTGTGCATGAATACGATATAGACAAAGAACTGATTGATGCATTTTTAATGAGCATGGAAATGGATACAAAACGCGAACAACATGATGAAGAATCCTTCAAGCAATATATTTACGGTTCGGCAGAAGTTGTCGGGCTGATGTGTTTAAAAGTATTTGCAGAGAAAAACCGGGATTTATATGAAGACCTGCTTCCGCATGCCCGTGCCTTAGGCAGTGCTTTTCAAAAAGTGAATTTCCTCCGGGATGCGCACAATGATTACAAATTGCTGGGAAGAATATATTTTCCTGAAATAGATCTGGAAAACCTGAATAATGAGCAAAAAAGTAAAATTGAAGAAGATATTGAGAAAGATTTCAAAAATGCTTTCATTGGAATCAAAAAATTACCATACAAAGCAAAGTTTGGTGTCTATGTTGCGTATGTGTATTATTATTCCTTGTTCAATAAGATAAAATCGCTTTCTCATCAGGAAATATTGAAGAAAAGAATACGAATTCCGAATTTTCAAAAAGCATTATTATTGCTGAAATCTATGATAAATTACAAACTAAATTTCATTTAATGCATTGATGTATGGATGTCACTGTTATTGTTACTATGATGGAGAATATAAACATAATAGAACTACGAAAGGAAGCAGATATGGCCGGAAAAACATCGGAAGCATGTAATTATTTGTATGACAAACTAAAAAATTACAAGGGTGAGGATGCCGTGGTTTGGGCCTATAAGGCACTATCTTCTTTTCTGATGGCAAATTACGTGTTTAGTCCTTTTTCCAAATTGCACTATTTTAATGAAGGGAAAGAACACATGCATACAGCCATTATGAAAGATCCTCAAAATATAGAAGTGCGATTTGTCCGGCTGGCCTTGCAATTAAGAATGCCTTCTTTTTTAGGTTACTCAGGTCATATTGAAGAAGACAAAAAAATGATACTTCATGCCCTGAAAAATAATCTCGTAAAGGACAACGATCTTTTGCAAAAAATTCTTACCTTTATAAAACAAAACAGAAAGGTATTTACAGAAAAAGAATTACTATCTGCGGGAATTGATGAATAGAGATCACGTTATATTAGTTACTCCTAACGATGAAATAATCGGTACGTGTGAGAAACTAAAAGCACACAAGGAAGGATTGCTTCACCGGGCATTTTCTGTATTTATTTTTAACAAAGAAGGTAAATTATATTTACAGCAGCGAGCATTTCACAAATACCATAGTCCCGGTTTGTGGACCAATACTTGTTGCAGTCATCCGCAGCAGTATGAAGATGTAAAAAGCAGTGCTATTCGTCGTTTATATGAAGAAATGGGAATGAACGTGGATGAACTCTATTTGATTGATAAGTTTACATACTATGTGAGATTTGATAATGGGCTTATTGAACATGAACTGGATTATGTATTCATCGGTTTTTCGGATGAAGTTCCGGCCATAAATAAAAATGAAGTTCAAAACTGGAAAACGACATCCTTAGAGGAATTGAAAAAAGATATTCAGCAAAATCCTGATGTATACACCTATTGGTTTAAACTTTTGATTCCTTTAATAGAAAAAATAAAATTTACAGATTATGTGGGTTAACATTTTAATTACACTCGGAACCTTTGTTGTTATGGAAGGTATTACATGGCTTACGCACAAATACGTCATGCATGGTTTCCTATGGAAATTGCATGAAGACCATCATGATCACAGAAAAAAAATTCATCCCGTATTTGAAAAAAACGATGTTTTCTTTCTAATTTTTGCCATTCCATCTATGATTATGATATACACAGGCAGTTTTTATTCAAACTATAGTTCCCTTTTATTTGTGGGAATTGGAGTTGCCTTATACGGTTTGGCATATTTTCTGGTACACGAAGTTGTGATTCACGAACGCCTGAAATGGTTTTCTAAAATTGATAACTTTTATTTTCGGGCATTACGAAAAGCCCATAAAATTCATCACAAACATTTAGGTAAAGAAGACGGAGAGTGTTTTGGAATGTTGGTTGTTCCGAAAAAATACTTTAAAGAAGCATACAAATTTTCATCCTCCAAATGAATACCTCTCATTTTATTTATATTCTTGTTGACGTGTTGTGTTTTATTTTTCCATTTATTCTTTCATTTCTAAGACCTTTTCGTTTTGTTGAATATGGAAAGTCCTTTTTATTAGCGGCAACAATAACCTCCATACCGTTTTTAATTTGGGACAGTATTTTCACACGCTTATCCGTATGGTGGTTTTCGGAAAAATATACCTTGCCTTTCAGAATATTTTCTCTTCCGTTGGAAGAAATCTTATTCTTTTTTGCCATTCCGTATGCCTGTGTTTTTTCCTATCACGTCATAAAAAAATTCATTCCCAAACTCATTTCCGACAAGATGATGCAAATAACTATGATTGTTCTGATTGCTTGCACTGCATCAGTTGCCTTTTTTAACACCGGAAAATATTACACATTCTGGACTTTTTTCTTTTTAAGCATTTTTATTTTGTATTTATTGTTAAGCAAAAAATTTGTGCTAATGTACTATTGTATTATTATGTTTATATTTGTCTTTCCCATGATGATCCTTTCCAACGGAGTATTAACCGGAGGATTTATTGTGCAAAGTCCCATTGTGAATTATAATCCTTTGCATCATATAGGGATCAGGATTATCAGTATTCCGGTGGAAGATTTTTTTTATGGTTTTTTGCTTTTGGGGTTAAATACGTTTTTCTTTGAAAAATTCAGTAAAAAATTTCAAAATTCATAAGCCACATTTTTTCCATTGAATTTCTCTCAATTTATTGAAAATGTCGCACTTGTTACTTGAATTCGCAAGTCAAAATATTTTTATTATTTTTGCAACATAATATTTACAACTATGAGAAAAATAATAACTGTTTTTTTCATGTGTGCTTTAATCAATTTATTCTCAATCACAAGCAATAAAGTAAAAGTACCTGTGCTAAAAAAAATAGCCATCCAATCAACTACCCACACAACTCCGATGGAAAAACTTCGTCAATATTCATCCCAAATTGCCTAAATCTTCTGTTCTTATGGTCATCTTCTGGTTCAGACGAGATTTGCGACTCAACGATAATGCCGGGCTTTACTACGCATTGAAGGAAAACCCCGAAGTTCAACCGATTTTCATTTTTGATACCGTTATTCTGAATGATTTGAAAAACCGATCTGACCGAAGGGTAGATTTTATTCATCAGTCACTTCAGCATTTAAAAAATCAACTCAGAGCGTTGAACTCGGATATTCTTGTCTTGAAAGGAAATCCTGTGGAGGTTTTTAAAAAACTGGCAGAGGATTATCCGCTTAAAGCCGTGTATACCAACCATGACTACGAGCCCTACGCCATTGAAAGAGATAATAAAGTTGCTCAACTATTGAAAAGCAGGGGAATTGTTTTTAAGACAATTAAAGATCAATGCATTTTTGAAAAAGAGGAAATAGTAAAAGATGACGGACATCCCTACACAGTGTTTACGCCTTACTCAAAAAAATGGAAAGAAAAATGCACACCATTTTATTACAAGCCATATCCTGTTAGTAAATATTTTGATTCCCTGAAAAAAAGCGAAGAAGTTCTTTATTTTCCTTCCCTGGAAGAAATCGGATTTCATCGGACGGATATAACCTTTTCACCGCCCTCCGATCCGGATCCGGAATTGCTGCGAATGTACAAGGATCGCCGTGATTTTCCCGGAACAGACGGAACAACACGCTTAAGCGTTCATCTTCGCTTCGGAACGGTTAGTATTCGTCATTTGGTGTCTTTGGCTATGCGGCAAAAAGCAGAAACATGGCTGAACGAACTAATATGGAGAGAATTCTTTATGATGCTTTTGTATTTTTTTCCGCATACGGTTCACAGTTGCTATAGAAGAGCATTTGATAATCTTCCCTGGGAAAATGATTTGGAAAAATTTGAAAAATGGAAAACGGGGAATACGGGGATACCGATTGTAGATGCTGGTATGCGTGAATTATTGCACACCGGATACATGCACAACCGTGTTCGTATGATTACTGCAAGTTTTCTTGTAAAGAATTTACTGATTGACTGGAGATGGGGAGAAGCATGGTTCGCTCAACATCTGAATGATTTTGATTTAAGTGCTAATGTGGGAAATTGGCAATGGGCTGCTTCTACTGGCTGTGATGCCGCTCCGTATTTCAGAATTTTTAATCCAATAGAGCAACAAAAAAAATTTGATCCTGATTATTTGTATATAGAAAAATGGGTTCCCGAATGGAATACGGCATCGTATCCTAAACCTGTGGTAGATCTTAAAACATCCCGTGAAAAAGCCATAAAAGTTTATCAGGCAACCTCTAAATTATCGCGAGGATTTTAACAGGTTTTCGTGGTAGGTATTGCTATGCTGTCCTAAAAATAAGAGGCGGCTATATGTTGTAATACTTGTAAGAACAAGATGAATCATCATTGCCCAAAATGTTTTTTGAAATTATACGAGAAATATCAATAGTAAGGATGAAAAGCGGAGATGAAAAGAGGAGGGGGGAGTGCTTTTTCAAACTCTCAAATTTTAAAATTTGATTCATTGATAGTCAATGTTATAATTTTTTATTAACAATTATCTTAGACAATAGTGAAAATCAATGATTTTACCAAAATACGTTCCACTTTTGACTTTCTCTTTCAACTTATTTTTTGCGTGAGGGATGCGGAGTTTTTACTCACCCCCTTTTATTCCCCCTCTCTAATTCAATTAGAGAGGGGGAACAATTGGAATAAAACAACTTTCGCATCGCCCCTCTCTTTTGAAAAAGAGAGGGGAAGGGGGTGAGTTGCGTGAGGGATGCGGAGGGCGGCGGTGAGCGAAGCGAACCGCCGGCACTGCCTCGCCTTCGTTAGTCATCGTCATTGCGAGCCCTTATTTAAGAAGGGCGAAGCAATCTCGTATTGGATAGTGGAAATTCTTTTTGAGATTGCTTCATTCACTGCGTTCATTCGCAATGACGGGTGCATCACTTCGTTCGCAATGACGAAGGCGAGGGTTGCCGAAGCGATAGCGAAGCCCGTAGCAGCCCGACCCGAACACACCACAGCCGATTTAAAATTTTAAACGACACAGTTTGTCGTTTTTAACAATGGAATAAAAACATTTACAAAGATTGGAAATGCTGTGGTGTGTGAGGGGCACGCCCTAATAAAAATTGAAAATCAATTCAAAATTTTAAGCAAGTTATTATTTTGTATTTTTGCCATCCTTTAAAAAATAAAACTATGCCAAGTATTTTTAGTAAAATAGTGCAAGGGGAAATTCCTGCATATAAGGTTGCAGAAGACGATATTTGTTTAGCATTTTTGGATATTTTTCCACTTCGCAAAGGGCACACATTGGTTATTCCTAAAAAGGAAGTGGATTATTTGTTTGACCTTGACGATGCCACTTATATTCACCTTATGGAGTTTGCAAAAAAAGTGGCTATTGGAATTAAGAAGACCATTCCTTGTAATCGTATTTCAATGCAAGTAATAGGACTGGAAGTGCCACACGCTCATATTCATCTTATTCCTATCAATACTATGGCAGATTGTAATTTTTCAAATCCAAAATTACAGTTGAGTAAAGAAGAATTTGAACAAATTGCTCAATCTATTCGTCAAAACATTATTCTTTAATAAATGACTATGGTGCCTTGGATGAATGAAATACAAAGACGCAGAACCTTTGCCATTATTGCACACCCCGATGCTGGTAAAACTACACTGACTGAAAAATTACTTTTGTTTGGTGGAGCCATTCAAATAGCAGGGGCTGTAAAGTCCAATAAAATCAATAGAAGTACAACGTCTGACTTTTTGGAAATTGAAAAACAAAGAGGAATTTCAGTATCTACTTCGGTAATGGCATTTGAATACAAAGGATACAAAATCAACATATTGGACACACCAGGTCACGAGGATTTTGCAGAAGATACTTACAGAACATTAACTGCTGTGGATAGTGTGATTATGGTAATTGATTGTGTAAAAGGTGTAGAAAGTCAAACGCGAAAACTTTTGGAAGTATGTAGAATGCGAAATACACCTGTCATTGTATTTATCAATAAATTAGATAGAGAAGGAAGAGATCCTTTTGATTTATTAGATGAAATTGAAAAGGAGTTGAAAATAAAAGTTTTTCCAATGACTTGGCCAATAGGCATTGGAAAATCATTCAAAGGTGTTTATCACTTACACGATAAGCAATTAAACTTATTCAACAATGAAAATAAATTTGTTCGTGCAGAAAATATCGTGAGTATAAAAGACATTCATTCAAATGAATTAGATAATAACCTTGGTGAAAATTTTGCTCAAAAATTACGTGAAGATGTAGAGATTATTCAGTCGGTGTATGATGTGTTTGAAAAAGAAGAGTATTTAAAAGGGAATATCAGTCCTGTGTTTTTTGGAAGTGCTGTAAATAATTTTGGTATTCAAGAACTATTGGATACATTTGTAGAAATAGCCCCCGCCCCTACTGGCAGACAAAGTGATAAAAAATGGATTCCTTCGGATTATCCACAATTTACAGGATTTGTCTTTAAAATTCACGCTAACCTTGACCCACGTCACAGAGATAGAATAGCATTTTTAAGAATCGTATCTGGGAAGTTTGAAAGAAATAAAAACTACTTTCATACACGGCACAAAAAGTGGTTAAAGTTTAGCAACCCCACCGCATTTATGGCTCAACAAAAATCAGTCATAGACGAAGCATATCCTGGTGATGTGATTGGGCTTTATGATTCGGGAAATTTCAAAATTGGTGATACTTTGACAGAAGGCGAAGATTTGCAATTCAAAGGTATTCCTGCATTTTCACCCGAAGTGTTTAAGTATGTTGTGAATAAAGACCCAATGAAAACAAAACAATTACAAAAGGGATTAGAACAACTAACAGATGAAGGCGTAGCACAGTTGTTTTCTAAAAAAACTGATAATCGTAAAATTGTAGGCACAGTAGGACAACTGCAATTTGAAGTATTACAGCATCGTCTTGCTCATGAGTATTCAGCGAAATGTGATTTTGATAGTTTGCCTATCTATAAAGCCGTATGGCTGGTTTCGGACAATGATAAAAAACTACAAGAGTTTATCAATGACAAAGCCCAATATATTGCTTATGACAAACTCAATCGCCCTGTATTTTTAGCAGAATCGGCGTGGTTATTACAAATGGCACAAGAAAAATATCCTGAAATAAAGTTCTTTACAATGAATGAGTTTGATTAAATGCTTTAATTTTGTTGCTTTGCATCTATATTTAGTGAGAAAATTTAGTGAGAAATTGTTTTTTAGCCCTTAAATTAACCCAAAAAAATTAAAAAATTTTGATATTAGAAAAATAATTCATTCTTTTGCGTCGCCAAAATAATAAGATTATGTATTGGACATTAGAATTAGCATCGTGGTTAGAAGACGCACCTTGGCCTGCTACAAAGGAAGAATTGATTGATTATGCAATGCGTAGCGGTGCACCTTTGGAAGTGATTGAAAACCTTCAAGAAATTGAAGACGAAACAGAGATATTTGATTCTATCGAAGATTTATGGCCTGATTATCCTTCAAAAGATGACTTTTTATTTAACGAAGAAGAATATTAAATGAAAAACTTTACCTTAAACAAACAAATTTCTTCATTCAAAATTGGGCAGTTTGCCCTTTTTTGTTTTTAAATCTTACCATCCTATGAATAAATTTTCTGATAAAAAAACATTATTGTCTCTGCTTAATAAAGCCAAGTCAGTACTCATTTTGTCTCATCATAATCCTGATGCAGATGCCGTAGGTTCTTCATTAGCATTATATTTTTTGATTAAAAAATTAAAGAAAAAAGTTACTGTTGTTTTACCCAATGCTTTTCCTGAATTTTTGAATTGGATGCCCGCTTCTGATAAAATTATTTTATTTGAAAATGATAAAGAAAAAGTAAAACAAATTCTTCCTAAAACAGATTTGATTTTTTTGTTGGACTGTAATTCCTTTCGTCGCTTGGGAACAGATGGGTTAAATGAACTGATTACTAATATCTCAGCACCAAAAATTTTAATTGACCATCATCGTATGCCTGAACGTTATTTTAATGCTTTTTACTTTGATGACAAAGCCAGTAGCACGTGTGAATTAATTTACAAATTTGCAAAACATTTAAATTGGTTAAACAATATTGACAAAAAAATAGCCCAGTGCATTTATACAGGATTAGTAACAGATACAGGTTCATTTAAATACGATTCTGTATCACCAGAAACTATGCGTATTGCAGCCCATTTATTAGAATACAACATTCATCACACACAAATTCAGCAAAATGTCTTTGACACCTATTCTTATGATAGATTAAAATTGGTTGGCTATGCACTATCAGAAAAATTACGGTATTTCCCTGAATTCAAAGCCGCTTATATTGCTTTATCTCAAAAAGAATTAAAAAAATTCAACTATAAAAAAGGAGATACTGAAGGGTTGGTAAATTCAGCATTATCTATTAAAGATGTTCAGATATCTGCACTTTTTACAGAAACAGATAAGTTAGTCCGAGTTTCTTTAAGAAGTAAAGGTTCTTTAGATGTTAATGAAATTGCTCGTCAATACTTTAATGGCGGAGGACATAAAAATGCGGCAGGTGGTCAAATGACCATTCCTCTTGATGAAGTAACTAAACTATTTGAATCTATTGTTCAAAAACTTAATTTGTAATGCATCCCCAAATCCATTCTATCGCCGTTGTTAGTAGTTTAGAAAATATCCTTTTGCACTACGAGGAGTTTGTCCAATTTTTTAATGCTGTTGAAATTGAAAAAAAGGACTTATTTATTTATTCTAAAAAACCTATTTTAGATTATTCTAAAATAAAAAAAATCTCTGCTGACGAAGTGATTGTTATTTATCAAAAAGATTTTTTACCATTTAATTTGTTTTTAAAACCAACTATCTATAAAGTATTAAATACAAAACAATATTCTGTCGTTATTCATTTCAACTCGGGCGAATCCGTTAAAAATACTTATTTAATCGCTAAAACTATTTTATCTGAAATAAAAATATCTGACCATATTCAACACCAAAAAACATTTTCTGTTATATTACATAATGCTGCAAATTATTTAAGCGAGGTTTTAAACTTTTTGAGAAAAATAGAATTGTAAAAAAGCAATATTACAACAGTAAAGCACTTTCAAAATACTCAAAAATACTTTAATCTAATTTTTTCTTTACTGTTTTTAAGTTCAACAAATTCATTGGATTTAAGTGAAATCCTGAAACTTTTGGATTGACCAAACGAACTACTTCATCATAATAAAGTGGAATAACGGGGGCTTCATCAATAATTATTTTATCCATTTCTTGATAAATTTTTATTTTTTCTTTTTCATCCATGGTGCGAAGGGCTTTTTCATACAATAAATCAAATTCTACATCTTCAAAATGCGTATAATTAAACCCTGTAGGCACAAAGTTTTTACTATAAAATAAAGAAAAAAAGTTTTCTTCATCAATATAATCTACAATCCAACTTTTTTTGAACATTTCGTATTGAGCCATAAATGTGGCTTGCCGCACTAATGAAGGTTGTTCTACACTCACCCGAATAGGGATATTAAACTCTTGCCATTGGGATTGTAAAAAAGACGCTTGATCTTTGTAATCTTCTGTAATGTGTAATGTTATTTCAGACAACCCTTTTCCATCAGGATACCCTGCTTCTTTTAAGAGCAATTTTACTTTTTCAGGATCATAGCGATATCCTTTTACTACATTGGTATCAAAAGATTTAAATCCTTTTGGAATAAATCCTGCAATAGCAGGCATTCCCACACCATTGCGAAAATACTTTACTAAACGTTCTCTATCAATAGCATAATTGAGGGCTTGTCTAAATTGTTTTTTATGTAAAGGGGAATTCTTGTTGATTTTTTTATCTACCAATAATCCTATATAGTCAATCTTTAAATAATGTCCTTTTTGTAGATAGCACTTTGAAGCATAGGTTTTATTCAACATTCCACTTTTATCTAATACTTCATTCACATTAATGGCATCTGCTCCGCTAATCATATCTAATTTCCCATTTAAAAATTCAATAAAAGCAGTTTCTTTATCCCGAATAAAAGAAATAGATATTGCATCTAAATAAGGCAAAGAATTTCCTTCTTCATCTTTTTCAAAGTAATGAGGATTTTTTACTAATATCATTCTATTTCCTTCTTCCCATTGTTTCAGCATAAAAGGACCTGTTCCAACGGCATGAGTGCGAAAATATCTTTTGTAATAATCAATGGCTTCATAAGGAATAACTGAAAAATACTTCATCGTTAGAATGTTTAAAAATACACTGTATGGTTGCTTTAAATAGATGACAAAAGTAGAGTCATCAATGGCTTGAAAAGGTCTATAGTTGGTTTTTTCGGTTTTATCTACATAAGTTAATAAAGACGCTGCTGTAGAATTAGGTGTAATGAATAAACGATTAAATGAAAATTCAAAATCATACGCGGTAACTTTTCTGCCTTTACCTTGTGGAAAACAAGGATCATCATGAAAATAAACATCATTACGAAGATAAAACACATATTTTGTTCCATTCTCTAAAATATCCCAAGATTTAGCAATACAAGGAAGTACATTTAATGAATCATCTAATTGTACCAAGCCATTAAAAAGTTGATTACATACCCAAATATGTGGAAGAGAATTGGCTTCGGCAGGATCTATAGAAGATATACCATCTTTTTCATTGTAATAAAATACCATTTTTTTACTATCATCCTTGGCATCTTGTTTAGTTTCTTTATTTTTACAAGATGAAAGTGTCAATATAAAAAGAACTAAAACAAACAATGAACGGGCTAATTTCATATTCTCTTTTTTGTGCGAAAGTACAGATTTTTTTATGAATACAAATAATGATATTGACCATCAATTGCAATAATAAAACATACTTATTATTTCATTTTACATTTATCTAACAACACTTTTTATTAAAAGTTTTCGGTACTATAATCAAAGTCCTGCACCATGGCATTTTTTGTATTTCTTACCACTTCCACAGGGACAGGGGTCATTCGGGCGAATTTTTTCACCTACTTTAATAGGTTGTTGTTTGGGTTTTCTTTGTTGTCCATTTTCTTCAATATCTGTACGAGATTCTACTAATCTCTCTTTTCTTGGAGGAGGTGCTTGTTGAACAAATTGGGCTTGTTTTACTTGTTGTGTTTCTTCTTCTACAGGCAAATGGGCTTTTATCAAGAAAGATACTATTTCTTTATTAGTATTTTCAATCATTTGCTTGAATAAATTAAAGGATTCAATTTTGTAAATCACTAATGGATCTTTTTGTTCATACACAGCATTATGCACCGATTGTTTTAAATCATCTAATTCTCTTAAATGTTCTTTCCAAGCATCATCAATCATTGCCAATACGGTCATTTTCTCAAGAGTTAACAACACTTCTTTGCCGTGCGTTTCATAAGATTTTTTTAAATTAGCAACAACGTGTAATGTTTTAATTTTATCTGTAAATGGAAATAAGATGTTTTCAAATTTATTTTCAGGATTTGTGTATACACTTTCAATAAATGGATAAATTTGATCGGCAATTTGATTTTTCTTTTGTGTATAATAATTGTAGGTCTCTTTGAATAATTTTTCAATGAGTTCATCCATTTTAAGTTTTGAAAATTCGTCTTCGGAGATAGGTAACTCCATTGCAAACAAACGAATAAATTCTAAATTAAAGGCGTCATAATTTTTTTCGGAATGATAAATAGAAACCAATGCTTCTATTGTATCATAAAACATATTGGCTATATCAATGCTCAATTTATCGCCAAATAAAGCATTTCTACGACGTGAATAGATGACTTCGCGTTGAGCATTCATAACATCATCGTACTCTATCAATCGCTTACGAATACCAAAGTTGTTTTCTTCTACTTTCTTTTGTGCTCGCTCAATGGACTTTGAAAGCATAGAATGTTGTATGGGCTCACCTTCTTCTAAGCCCCCCATTCTATCTATCAATGCCGCTATACGCTCGCTTCCAAACAAACGCATCAAATCGTCTTCTAATGATACAAAAAACTGAGAACTTCCGGGGTCGCCTTGTCTTCCTGCACGACCACGCAACTGTCTATCTACTCTACGCGATTCGTGTCTTTCTGTACCAATGATGGCTAATCCGCCTGCTTCTTTTACACCAGGGCCTAATTTAATATCTGTACCGCGTCCTGCCATATTGGTGGCTATGGTTACAGTACCTGCCTTTCCTGCTTCTGCTACGATTTCTGCTTCCTTTTGATGATGCTTTGCGTTTAACACATTGTGTTTAATACCTCTTAATTTGAGCATTCTACTCAATATCTCGGAGTTTTCAACCGATGTAGTACCTACTAATACAGGGCGTCCTGCATTTACAAGTTTAACAATTTCTTCTATAACAGCATTGTATTTTTCTCTTTTTGTACGATATACTAAATCTTCATAATCCTTTCTAATAACGGGTTTGTGTGTAGGTATCACTACTACATCCAGTTTGTAGATATCCCAAAACTCTTGTGCTTCTGTTTCGGCAGTACCGGTCATACCTGCCAATTTATGATACATTCTAAAGTAATTCTGTAAGGTAATGGTGGCATACGTTTGTGTGGCGGCTTCTACTTTTACATTTTCTTTGGCTTCAATGGCTTGGTGCAATCCATCGCTATAGCGACGACCTTCCATAATACGTCCTGTTTGCTCATCTACAATTTTGACTTGTCCATTATCAATCACATAATCAACATCTCTTTCAAATAAAGTGTATGCTTTGAGTAATTGATTGACGGTATGAATGCGTTCGCTTTTTAAACTAAAATCTTGTAAGAGTTCTTCTTTCTTTTGGGCTTTTTCTTTTGGTGATAAAGACGATTTTTCTATTTCTGCAATTTCTTCTCCAACATTAGGGATAACAAAGAATTTTTGGTCATTTACTAATGAACTTAAAAAGTCAATGCCTTTGTCTGTTAGTTCAACATGATTATTTTTTTCATCAATAACAAAATACAATTCTTGGTCAATTTTGTGCATTTCCTTCATTTGGTCTTGCATGTAATAGTTTTCTGTTTTTTGCAATAAAGTTTTTACACCGGGTTCACTTAAAAACTTAATCAAAGCAGAGTTTTTCGGTAATCCTCTGTATGCTCTTAATAAAGGCACACCGGCTTCTTTTTCTTTACCTTCTGAAAAATGTTTTTTGGCTTCTACTAAACAAGTTTGTACATATTGCTTTTGAGCATTGACTAATTTTTCAACATAAGGTTTGTATTCATTAAATTCGTGTTTGTCCCCTTTTGGAGTAGGGCCAGAAATAATCAAAGGCGTACGTGCATCGTCAATAAGCACAGAATCCACTTCGTCTACAATGGCATAATGATGCCCGCGTTGAACTAACTCATCAGGTGATGAAACCATATTATCACGCAAATAATCAAAACCAAATTCATTGTTTGTTCCATAAGTAATGTCGCATAGATAAGCATTTCTTCGTTCTTGCGAATGAGGTTCGTAATTATCAATACAATCTACAGTAAGTCCATGAAACATAAATAGTGGTCCATTCCATTGACAGTCACGACGAGAAAGATAGTTGTTGACGGTTACTAAATGAACGCCTCTACCGGCTAATGCATTCAAATACAAGGGTAATGTAGATACTAAAGTTTTTCCTTCACCGGTTGCCATTTCGGCTATTTTACCTCTATGCAACACAATACCGCCTATCAACTGTACATCGTAATGCACCATATTCCATTTAATTGGATGTCCCATTACATTCCAAGTCGTTTTCCATAGGGCTTTATTGTTTTCTATACTAACAAAATCTTTTCCTTGCTGAGCGAGTTGTTTATCTAATTCTGATGCACTGACTTCAAGTTGATCATTTTCAGAAAACCGACGAGCCGTTTCTTTCAAAACCGCAAATGCTTCAGGCAGAATTTCTTCTAAAACCTCCTCAATTTTTTCTAATGATTTTTTATCTAATTCTTCTATTTTTTTGAATAACTTTTCTTTTTCTTCAACATCTAAATCAGGTTCTTTTTCTAAACGTTCTTTAATAGATTGAATTTGTGTTTGTTCATCAGAAATATACTCTTGAATTCTTTTTTTGAATTCTAAAGTTTTAGCACGAAGTTCATCATTGCTCAAAGAAGAAAGAGTAGAATAGATAGAATTTATTTCTTCTACAACGGGCAAAATTTGTTCAATGTCTTTTTCAGATTTTGTTTTGAGATTAAAAATTTTTTTCAAAAAACCGAGCATATATTTAAAATTTGAATGGGCGAATTTACGAAAATAATAAGGCAAAAAATAAGAAACAGGAAGACCGCACTTACATATTAAGTTTTTTTGGGATTTTATGAAGGGTATTTACTACCTTTAAGCACAAAAATTTGAGTATGGTACAAAAACATCCTTTGCTGAGATATCTTTTTATTGCATCATTGGTATCTATTTTTATTCAATTTGTTTCCTTAGGATTTTCATTGGTCAAAGATCATAAAAAAGAATTATTAGAGTCAGCAGAAAAAATTGAGGAATTCAAACCAGAAATGGCCGATCAATTAAGGGAATTGGCTTATGAATACGATACGAATAAATATCTTAAAGTAATGCCTTATGTCAATTTGTTTTTTTTGATTTTATCAACTGTTGGCGTGGTATTAATGTGGCAACTCAATAAAAAAGGATGGTATATTTATCTCTTTGCAGAATTTGCTCCTTATATTATTTCAATTTTAACTTGGGATGATTACGCTAAATATTCTGCACTAATGGGAGGAGGGAAATCTGTCATTGCCATTACTTTTATTACTTTGGCTTTTGATATTTTATTTGCAGGAATGTATTTTTATGCATTAAGAGAAACAGAAAAGTTACAAACTCTCACAACTTCGGAAAGTTCTGCTAATCAAGATTTTTTGGATAATAAATAAGCATTAATTTTATCGTCCAAAAGATCAGAAGGTTCTGCTATTATTTCTATCCTACTTTTTTCTTTTCCAACAAGAAGTGCTGCTGCTTTTTTTAGTTTGTAGGTTTTTGCAAAATAATCTTTTAAAGTGAGTTTTAGTTTATACACTTTTTCATCTTCATAGTAAATAGTGTAACCAATATGTTGATTGAATTTTAATGCCGCAGGATTATCCTTTAATACGGTAATTACTGAAGTATCGCCGGACTTAAATTCTTCAAATATCGCTTCTAACATTGTCAATGACGCTAATGCAGGAATAGGTGTTTGCCAATACGCTTTATCC
The DNA here is from genome assembly GCA_026414605.1 of Bacteroidia bacterium. Classification (GTDB taxonomy): domain Bacteria; phylum Bacteroidota; class Bacteroidia; order B-17B0; family Aurantibacillaceae; genus BPGX01. Next base: position 61,985 of record JAOAIP010000038.1, on the reverse strand, counting down.
CAAATAAAAATTCCACCTTCTGCTACTCTCTCAGTGTTGGTATCTTTACAATTTATTAAACCAATTTTTTTACTTTCATGTTCAATTAAAAAATAATAATTGTATTTATTATTGATTTTTTTAAACCACTCTTTTTGCATTTCTTCTGTAATATACTCTTGAAACTGCATTGTATTTCTTATAAATGGACGATTTCTCCAATATCTTACTAATTCTATATCTTCTTCTTGAATACGCTTGTATACTAATCCATATTGCTTTACTATCATACTTCTTCTTTAATGTGATAAGGTGGCTTTTTGTGAATATCCATCAAAATATAAGCAATGTATTCCCCGATAACACCCAATGAAAATAAAATTAACCCAACACCAAATAATAAACTTACAATAATAGAAGTATAACCTTTTTCTGCATAATGAAACACTAACTTGCGAATCAAATAAAATACACCACCCATAAAACTTAAACTCGCTACTGTAAAGCCCAATAATTTAACCAACACTAATGGCATTGTAGTGCTAATCATCAAAGTGTTTTTAGACAATGTAAATAAACGTTTGTACGAATATCTGCTCTTTGATTTTTTAGGTGAATGATAAGGCAATGAAACCGCCTGTATATCTTGTGTATACCAGGTAATTAATTCATCAATAACAATGAGGTGCGAGGAGTGTTGAGTGATTTGCTTTACAAGAAATGGAGAAAGACATCTAAAACTTGAACCTTTTCCTGCATCAGGATTTTCAAAGCGAGAAAGAACTTTGTAAAGTTTTGAAAGGGCTTTTCTATAAAAAGGATAATGGTACTTTTCAGGTATAACATACAATACATCTAACTTTTCACCAATAAATTTTTCTATCAATGTTGGTAAATGTTCTATTGGATGCGACAAATCATCATCAATGGTAATAATAATATCTCCACTTGCTTTTAATAAACCACAAAAAGTGGCTTTGTGTTGTCCATAATTTCGGGATAATTTGATACCCTTTAATTGTTCAGTATAAGATGTTTTAAGTGATTTTACCTTTGCCCAGGTTTCATCTTTGCTATTATCATCTACTAAAATAATTTCATACTCATAATTTGACAATACATTAGACAATTGCATTACCAATTCATCTATACACTCTGCACTATTATACAAAGGGATAACAACAGATATTTTTATATTTTCTTTCATTAAAGGACAAAAATACAGAAAAAAGTATAAATGATAAACAATCACCTAAAATCATTTCATACATTGCAATTTATTCTGCAGATTTGCAGAACTTATGAAAACAGAACTTATTTATCAAAAGTATAAAGAATGTGATTTTAAAGTATGCACAGATACAAGGAAAATTATTCCAAATAGTATTTTCTTTGCTTTAAAAGGAAAAAACTTTAATGGCAATTTGTTTGCATTACAAGCATTAAAAGACGGTTGTGCGTATGCAGTGGTGGATGATCCCGAAATTGCCGCACAAGACGATAGATGCCTATTAGTATCTGACACATTAAAAAGTTTACAAAACTTAGCGAACTATCATAGACAACAATTAAACATCCCTGTAATTGGAATAGCCGGTAGTAATGGCAAAACGACCACCAAAGAACTTGTTTTTCAAGTATTATCCAAAAAATACTCCGTGTGGGCTACACAAGGCAACCTCAATAACCACATTGGCGTTCCTTTAACCCTCTTACAACTAAAAACTCATCACCAAATAGCCATCATTGAACTTGGAGCCAATCACCCCGGAGAAATTGATGAACTCTGTCAAATAGCAATGCCCGATTATGCCATCATTACAAGTATTGGAAAAGAACACCTTGAGGGCTTTGGAGACCTAAATACCGTCAAAAAAACAAATGCAGAATTATACGACTATGTTTTGCAAAAAAAGCAAGGAAAAATCTTCTTTCAACTGGACAATCCTGATTTAATATCCATTTTTGAAAATTATTCTAACATCATAGCCCAACAAGATAAATTTGTATTTTATTGTACTGACACATTTTACAATACTTTTCAAGACATCTCTAAAATTCAAAAAATCATTGTAGGAAAATACATTGATACCTACGATGACATCTTTGTATGGTGGCAATGGACAAACATTCAACATCCATCTTTATTAAACAACACTGTTTGGGAAAAAGAACCTATTATTAAAACACATTTATTAGCGTATCACAATTTTATCAATGCCTTGTGTGCGGCTTGCGTAGGGCATTATTTTAATGTTCCAAAAGATGCTATCAATTCAGCCATTGCAGAATACATTCCCGACAAAAATAGAATGCAATTAGTCAAAACCAATAAAAATGTTTTGATACTGGATGCTTACAATGCCAATCCCACAAGTATGATTGCCGCATTAGAATTTTTCAAAAACAAAAAAATGTCTGAATCTTTATTGAATAAAGAAAATGATCCAACATCCAATCCTCTTTTTTCTGATGAAAACAAAGTATTTATTTTAGGCGATATGTTTGAACTCGGACAACATTCAGAAAAAGAACACATTGCTATTATAGAATGGTTAGCCAATCATTGTACAAATGAAAAAATTTTTCTCGTTGGAAAAGAATTCAAAAATGCTTTCGAAAAATCAAAACACCCACCCAATGCCCTGACCTTTAATACCACCGATGAAATCATTCAATACATCCAATCCCACCCTACTCAATTTGATAAAAAATTCATTCTTATTAAAGCATCTCGTGGAATGCAATTAGAAAAAATAACTCCCTATTTATGATAGCCACCATTCAACACAAAGGAGAAACTTACAAAGTAGACCTATCACATCCAATGAGTATTGCTATTCCTGTTCAACATCAAAAAGGTGCAAGGGCTTGGTATCAAGATTTTCCACAAATCACACCCGTTGTAATGGGCGAATGGATTGGCGAAGTCAGACAAGGTGGAAGTGTCAATTTCAAGAACGTCTTTTTTAACCCTCACGCCCATTGCACCCATACCGAATGCGTTGGACATATCACCCCCGAATTTGTTTCCATTTTACAAACACTCAAAAATTATTTCTTCAAAGCCAAATTAATTTCTGTTTTACCCGAATACTTACCCAATGGCGATAAAGTAATTACTAAACAATGTTTAATCCCACATCTTAATGATGATCCTATTATTGACGCTTTAATTATCCGCACCATTCCTAATGATGATAGAAAATTGTTTGAAAATTACTCCAATACCAACCCCGTATATGTATCAAAAAATGCTGTAGAATACCTATTAGAAAAAAAAGTGCAACATCTCATTTTAGATGTACCAAGTATTGACAAAGAAAAAGACGATGGCAAATTAGAAGCCCACAAATATTTTTGGAATTATCCCCAAGAAAAATTTTCCTTACGCACCATCACAGAATTAGCATACATTCCAAACTCTATCTTAGACGATTGGTATTTTCTTAATTTACAAATAGCCCCTATTGACAACGACGCCACACCTTCCAATCCAGTATTATATAGGATATTAATGTAAAATTGTTTTTTAAATAATTTCCCATTCTTTTTTTATTAGGGCGTGCCCCACACACACCACAGCATTTTCTACCTTTGTAAAATAATCTCATTACGATTGTTTCAAAACGACAAAAAATGTCGTTTAAAAATTTCAATCGGCTGTGTTGTGTTCGGGTCGGGGCTGCTACGGGCTTTGCTATCGCTTCGGCAACCCTCGCCTTCGTCATTGCGAACGAAGTGAAGCACCCGTCATTGCGAATGAACGCAGTGAGTGAAGCAATCTCAAAAAGAATTTCCACTACCCAATACGAGATTGCTTTGGGCTTTGCCCATCGCAATGACGATGACTAATGAAGGCGAGGCAGTGCCGTCGGTTCGCTTCGCTCACCGCCGCCCTCCGCATCCCTCACGCGAACTTCAGTTAAAAGTCAAAAGTTGAAAGTTGAAAGTTGAAAGTTTTTTCCGATCTTTGAACTTGATCGCTGAATTTGATCTTTAAATCCAAAATCTTTACTTCCAGAAAATTCAGTATAAATACTGACTTCCAAATCCTTTACTCTTTGCCAAGCAATGATACTTTCAAATCTCTGTATTTTCATATTCTTCAAATTTAACTTTCAACTTTCCACTAATAAAAAGGGGTGAGTTAATAGTACTTTCTAGTTTTAACTTTCAAACTAACTATTATTTTATCATCTGTTTAAATTCTTTCTATCTCCATCCCCTGTGTTCTATTAAAATATCTACCTTTTCGCTCCTTCAGAACTTGTAGTACACAATTTTTCTAAAAACTAAACATTCTCAAAAATACTGCAGTATCTTTGCAGCAAATAAATCCAATGAAAGCCAAATTACAATTTATCGTATTTTTAATTATTGCTGTATTCTTTCTTTACAGATTTTATCGTGTTTATTTTTATTCCCCCGAAATAGATTTTCAAAAATTAAAATTACAATCGCTTAATGGAAATTCACAATCCTTATCCTCACAAGATTTAAATGCCACAATTATTGTATTTTTTCAAACTTGGTGTGCTCCCTGCATTGCCGAAATGAGTTTAGTCCAAAAGCATTTTACTGAATTCAAATTTGTCAAAATCTATTTTGTAACAGATGAAGAAAGCAATAAGGTTATCCATTTAAAACAAAGATTAAAATTAGATAGTTTGAATTTTTTAATTAGCAATGAAAAATTACCAAATATAGGCATAGAAGCATTTCCAACGGCGTATATTTTAAAAAATGGAAAAATTGTAGAAAGTCATAAAGGGGCTTTTATAGATGAATCTAATTTTGAAGATGAATTGTATCACTTAAAAGAATTAACCAAATAAATTTTATGCACGACATAGAACCATTTTATAATTGGCGACATTTATACAAAGCAGAATATGATGAACGTTCTCCTTTTTATGGCAGACATTACAATACTTATGAGTATACTAATAAAATTTACAATTATTTGATACATCCTCAATGGGATAGTATAGATAGTGATACATTGTATATTAAACTGTTATTTGTAGAATATACTCAACATTTTGCAATTATAGAATTATTTGGTGAATGGAATGATGCTATCAATAATGATATTATGTTCTTAAAAAGAAATGTGATTGATGAATTGGTTTATCAAGGAATTCGGTATTTTATCTTGATTGGTGAAAATGTGTTGAACTTTCATTCTTCCGACGATAGTTATTATGAAGAATGGTATGAAGATTTGGAAAATGAAGGATGGATTATGCTTATTAACTTTCGCCAACACGTGTTAGATGAAATGAAAAGATCTCGCTTGCATCACTATTTAATATGGTCAGATACATTAAATGATGTTTTTTGGCGAAAAACAACACCTCACATTTTGTTTAGTGCATTAAATGAATTTTTAAGACACAATCATTATCTCAAAGAAGAATGATTTTTTTAACTCGGCGTGATGCAAGAAATTATCAATGGTTAAATTAAACAAACATTTTATCGAAATTTACAGGTAGAATTTAGAGGTTTAATAAAAACTAAATTATTTTTAATAACTATTTTTTACTTTTGCCGCCCAAAATTAAAAATATGAAAAAGAACATTACCTTTACGATGATTAAACCTGATGCTGTAAGAAACAATTACATTGGCCCTATCCTTGCCCGTATCAACCAAGCAGGATTTAGAATTGTGGCAATGAAATACTTAAAAATCACAAAAGAACAAGCCGCCCAATTTTATATTGTCCATAAAGAAAGACCTTTTTACAACGAACTTATTGAGTATATGAGCAGTGGTCCTATAGTGGCTGCTATTTTAGAAAAAGATAATGCAGTAGAAGATTTCAGAAAATTGATTGGTGCTACTGACCCTGCCAAAGCTGAACCAGGAACTATTCGCAAAGAATTTGCAAAGTCCATTGCCGAAAACGCTATTCATGGTTCTGATAGTCCCGAAAATGCTATCATTGAAGCCAATTTCTTTTTTTCTGAATTAGAAAGATTTTAATTTTTACTTAAAGTAAAATAGTAATCAACAAAGACAATAAATATGGAAACGTTAAGTAAAGTGTCTCACGACTATGAGACACAATTAAAAGAGTGGATTAAACATGAAAAAGCAGCCATTGATTTAATTAGTTATGTTGGAAAATTGTGGTTTGATAAGTCCGTAGAATTAGTGTTATTCAGAAATCAATTAGTAGACAAGAGTTCTTCTGAAATTATGCAATTGCATTTATATGCTAAGGATTTTGTAAAAAAACCCATTACAGTAGAGGATACTTCTCAACTTGCCAAAGCCATTTATGAATCTGATATCTGCCCATCTCGTATAGACATTGGGCGATTGGCTTATGAATGGCATCAAGAAAAAGAAAGTTATTCATCTTACAAAGATTTTGTTAACAAAAAATTAGCGGATTTTATTGGAAAGAAACATACAATTATCCCAAGAGATGTCGTATTGTATGGATTTGGAAGAATAGGACGTTTAGCCGCACGTGATTTGATTTCTTTGGCTGGTAAAGGCGAACAACTCCGCTTAAAAGCAATTGTTGTAAGAGGAAACATAAAAGAAGAATTAACCAAAAGAGCCGATTTATTAAGAAACGATTCTATTCACGGACCTTTTCCTGGCACTGTTATAGAAGATCACGAAAACAATGCACTAATTATTAATGGGCATACAGTTTATTTTATATCTGCTGATAAACCTGACCAAATTGATTATACTCAATACGGAATCAACAATGCTTTATTAATTGACAATACAGGTGTTTATAGAGATAGAGAAAAATTATCCTTGCACTTAAAGAGTAAAGGAATATCAAAAGTACTTCTTACTGCACCTGGCAAAGGCGATATTCCAAATGTAGTATACGGAATTAATCATGAAAACTTAGATTTAAAGAACGAACAGATTTTTTCTGCCGCATCTTGTACTACCAATGCTATTATGCCTATATTATATGTATTAGATAAAGAATTCAAAATTGAAAAAGGTCATATAGAAACCATTCACTCTTATACAAATGATCAAAATCTTTTGGACAACTTCCATAAAAAATACAGAAGAGGAAGATCCGCTCCATTAAATATGGTCATTACAGAAACTGGTGCAGATAGTGCGTTAAAAAAAGTATTGCCCCACTTAGCAGGTAAATTTACCGCTAATGCTGTAAGAGTACCTACTCCCGATGGATCTTTGGCAATTATTAATGTTCAACTTTCTTGTGAAGTAGATAAAGATACTGTAAATAATGCAGTGAAAAATTATGCTTTAATGGGCAATCTCGTTGAACAAATTAAATACGAATTTTCTAACGAATTAGTATCCTCAGATATTATTGGAAATTCTTGTCCATCGGTGTTTGATAGTCAGGCCACTCAAATTTCTCCTGACAAAAGAAATGCGGTCGTTTATGTTTGGTACGACAATGAATTTGGATATACACGACAAGTTATCCGCCTTGCTAAACATCTATGCGAAGTAAGACGCCCAGTGTATTATTAATTTTATTAACATTTATTTGTTAATAAAAAACATCTATTGATTTGGATACATCAAATTAAATTCCATACCTTTGCCCCATAAACATTAAAATCAAAAACTATGAAAAAGCAAATTACAACAGTAGCAATGGCCTTAACACTTGGCCTATTCACAGTAAATGCTCAAGACCTTACTTCCAAAAAAGGAGAACCTATCTTACCAGAAGAAGGCGATTGGGGAATTGGTATTGATGCCACTCCATTTTTAAACTACGCGGGTAACTTTTTTGGAAAATCCAACAACAACAATGCCCCTACTTTTAATTTTATTACAAGCAATCAAACAATTGTAGGAAAATACTTCAAAGATGCCACTACTGCATATCGTGGAGCAATTAGATTAGGGTTTGGTTCTAATTCAACTACTGGTTTAGTTCAACAAGACGGACAAAGTGATCCTAATGTAACAGTTGAAGACAAAAAAACAGTATCGGGAAATGGTATTGGTTTAAGCGGTGGTATTGAATTTAGAAAAGGAAAAACTCGCTTACAAGGATACTATGGTGGAGAGTTAGGAATTTTTATTGGTGGAGGAAAAGAAAAATATACTTATGGCAATGCATTTTCTTCATCAAATACAACTCCTACTACATACAATTTTGGTTCAAATATCATAGGTTCTGCTCGTGCAACTGAAATCAAATACGGATCTACATTTCAATTTGGTTTAAGAGGATTTATTGGTGCTGAATATTTTGTATTACCAAAAATGTCGATTGGTGGTGAATTTGGCTGGGGTCTTTCTTTCAAATCTACAGGTCAAGGTCAAACAACATCTGAATACTGGGATTCTACTAACGGATCAGTAAAAACTCAAACTACAAAAACTGGAAAATCAAGCAGTTTTGCTTTAGATACTGACAATAACAATAGCGTATTTGGACCAGCAGCTTCATTAAGATTAAACTTATATTTCTAATTTAATTTCCTAATATATCTTAAAAAGCCCCTTGTTAAACAACAAGGGGCTTTTTTTATTTGCATATCCAAAAGAAATGATTTATATTTGCACCATATAATTAACGGCTAAGAAAATTTAATTCTGTTTTTTGAACTTTAAAGATAGCCGTTTGTAAGTTCACAGAGTTAGGTTTATCTAGCAAAAAATCACAAAAAAATATGACAACAACAGAACTTCAAAAAGAAGGTGTTACTACCTTTGAACAGTACCCTTTACACGATTGGGTATTAAAAGCCATTAAAGATTTGGGTTATCAATACCCTACGCCTATTCAGGAAAAAACCATTCCGTTGCTTTTAGAAAAAGATACGGATATTATTGCCTTAGCACAAACAGGAACTGGCAAAACCGCTGCTTTTGGTATTCCTTTATTACACAAAATAGACATAGACAAAAAGCAGCCACAAGCACTCATTATTGCGCCTACAAGAGAACTATGCGTTCAAATAACCCAAGACATTCAAAATTTATCAAAATATGAACCAAGAATAAGTGTAGTAGCAGTATATGGTGGATCAAATATTGAAAATCAAATAAGATCTATAAAAAAAGGATGTCAAATTATAGCGGCTACACCCGGTAGATTGGTAGATTTGATTGATCGCAGAGCAGTTGATTTATCTGATATTAAGATATTGGTGCTTGATGAAGCAGATGAAATGCTCAATATGGGATTTAAAGACGACATTGATTACATTATTGAGCAAACTTTTGATAACAAACAAACTTGGCTTTTTAGTGCCACTATGCCCCCCGAAGTGGCAAGAATTGCAAAACAATATATGCATGATGCCGTTGAAATAAGTGTGGGAAACAAAAATGCAGCAGCACCAAATATTGAACACATTTACTATGTAATCAATAATAACAAGCACAGATATTTGGCTTTAAAGAGAATTATCGATTATTATCCAGATATTTTTGGAATTGTATTTTGTAGAACAAAATCAGATACTCAAAAAGTAGCAGATTTATTGATAAAAGATGGATATAGTGCCGATGCCTTACATGGTGATTTATCACAAGCACAGAGAGATTTTGTGATGAAACGTTTTCGCAATCATCAAATACAATTATTAATAGCCACCGATGTTGCAGCAAGAGGTATTGATATTGATAATGTTACACACGTCATAAATTACGACTTACCCGACGATTTGGAGGTTTATACGCATAGAAGCGGAAGAACTGCTCGTGCAGGAAAATCAGGGGTTTCAATAGCCATCGTTACTCCATCTGAAACAAGAAAAATAAAAGATCTTGAAAAATTCACCAAAGCAAAGTTTCATAGGGCTCTGATTCCAACAGGCATTCAAGTATGTCAAAAGCAACTTTTACATCTTGTGAATAGAATAAAAAATACACAAGTAGATGAAAACGCTATACAAGAATTCCTTCCATCAATAATGGAGAGTTTAAGTGAATTAAGTAAAGAAGAGTTAATTAAAAAGTTAGTATGGGAGGAGTTTAATCGCTTCTATTCATACTATCAAAACGCTCCCGATATCAATAATTTGAAAGATTTGGATGTGTCATCACATCATTCAGCCAATCGTTTTTTCATCAATTTAGGTGAAATGGATGGGTTTAATTGGCGATCATTAAAAGATTTTATATCCGATGAAACAGGCATTCCTACTACGGCTATAAAAAATACCGATGTCAAAAAATCATTTTCGTTTTTTGAAGTTTCTTCAAACGATGTAGATAAAGTAATGGCCTTAAATGGTAAACAATTTAATAACAGAACAATAAGTATTGAAAAATCAGCAAGACAAAAGAAAGAGGGAGAAAGAAGTTCCGGTTCTGATTTTAAATCCTATCGGAAAGATAGATATTCTGAAAACAGATCTGGAGGCGGTTACAACAATAGATACAATGAAAATAAGGACTATAAGGAAAAACGAAAAAGAATTTATAGAAACAATGATTAATGATCAAAGCCCTTCCTCTTATGGAAGGGCTTTTTACTTTTACTAAAAAGTGAAAAAATTTAATTTAGTCGATTTTTTTGACTCTGGAAAAGCAGTATTTACAGGAAAAGTAAAGAGATTTGATTTTTAAGTGTAAAATTTAATAATTGATAAAAAAGAACATAAAATATAATAATTTAAGTACCTTGAAGAATTATTAAAGATCAGTTGTGAATTTTAATTTAAACACAAAAATTATCTTGGATTAAAAATTTTTCATTACTTTTGTCCTGTTTTTTTATAATAAGTTAATATGAATTTAAAAATTTTTTTTTACCGCCTAATGCTTTTATTGTTTGTGTTTTCTTTTCAGTTTGCATTTTCGCAACCTAAGAAAGGAAACAATAAAGTAGCATCTGTAGCACCAGAATTTGAAAAGGGTTGGTATTTACCATATAAGGGAGACACTATAAGAGGCGAAATACAAGTCAATGCAGGTGAAACAGAAGCACAGTACAACATTAGTTTTTTCTTCAAAGCCCCAAATGCTAAAAAAGTCAGTGAAATTACTACTAAAAAAGCCAAAGCGTATGGTTTTGGCGATAGAAAATTTGAAATACTAAAAATAAATGACGTAGAATACTTTGCAGAAGTATTAGAAAAGGGGCGAATTAGTTTATATCAAATCAATGAAGAGAAAGTTGAAAAAGACAGAAAAATTGCGATACCTGTTTATTACATTAATGATGCTCAGGCCGATCCTAAAAGTAAATTAGCAGGAATCGTTGAACTTCCAAAAGAAAAACCTTACAAAAAAGTATTAAAAGAACTTTTCAAAGAACAACCTATGTTAATAGAAAATGTTGATAAATGGTTTTTACAAATAGATCAAGTAAGACAAGCCATTCAAGAGTTCAATAAATTATATCAACAAAATACATCTCCTTCATCTACTCAACCTGATGGAACTAAAAAAGAAGAAACTGAAGAGATAGAAGTTGAAAAAGTAAAATAAAAAAACAATAAATATATGAAGGTCAAAGAAAGAGGTATTATTTTGATTCCTATTGATTTTACAGAACAATCGCTTATTGCGATTAAACAATCTTACAATTTAGCCAAATACACTCATTCTCGCTTAGTCCTTTTATATTGTTATGAGAAAAGAGGACAAGAAAGATTTGAAGAAATGAAAGAATTGGCTAAAAAAACAGAACAAGAAAGTGGATTACCTACTGATTTTATGACTGTTAAAGGTAATATCTATGAAGAAACCGATAAAGTGGCGAAAGAAATTGGAGCAACTCTTATAATGGTAGGATTAGAAAGTCATATAGAATTCAAAGATATATTTGTTCCAAGTGCTTTTAGTATGATTAGAAAAGCCCCTTGTCCTGTTATTACAATTAGAGGAAAAGAAAACAGAGATGGTTGCGAAAACATATTATTGCCATTAGATTTATCTCCAGAAAGTAGAGAAAAAGTAGATGTAGCCATTCAATTTGCTAAATATTACAATGCATCTATTCGCATATTAGCATTGTTTTCACCTGACGATGAAGGATATGAAAATCAATTATTGGCTTATGCTCATCAAGTAAAACAATTTATCAAAAGCAAAGGTATTCCTTGTTCAAATAAATCTATTGGAACAGATGATATTCCTAAAACCGTTGTAGAATATGCTAACAAAATAGAAGCCGATTTAATTATAGTAATGAATAAGCCCGATTTGAGTTTAAAAGAATTTCTTAGCGGAACAGATGTTCAAAAAATTGTAGATATCAGCAACATTCCTGTAATGATTGTAAATCCTATAAAGAGAGAAAGTTTAGCCCATTTTAGTTCTGGTATTTAATCCACATTTTCTTTTTTGTTGAGCCATTTAAATCACCTAATACGATTTAAATGGCTTTTTTATTTTTGAATAAAATCATCAAAGATTAATATCCAATTCATAGTAATTTTTTATGCTGTAGATTGTTTTGAAAAATTTTTTCATTCATATACTAAAACTAAAGTATCAAAAATTACACTCCTAAAACATAGAAACAAACAATAATTCACTAAATTCATCTTATAGAAAATCGTATCCAAAAATAAATATCCTTTTACTTCGTTTAGATAATTTCCTTTATTTTAGCACCTTGCAATGAATTTTATCTTTGTTAAACATAAAATATACTTAGTATTTGCCTTTATATTTCTGACTTATGTAAATTATGCTCAATGGGGTATCATAAAAGGAATTGTAACAGATACTTCAAACACAGGTATTCCCGATATTCAAATAGTGGTTTTAGAAAATCCATCGTATCAAACTTTTACGAATGACAAAGGCGAATATTCTTTAAAAATCCCAGCCAATAAGCAATTGACCATTGTTTATTACAATATCAATTTTAAAAAAGTTCAAAAATCCGTTTTTGTCAAAGAAAATGAAACGCTTCTTATCAATGTAAAACTTGAATTTTCAAATATCATATCGGATGTTACAGTCACTTCTCAATCACCACCATCAGAAATGCAAACTATTTCGCCACAACTTTTTTTCAAACTTCCTTCATCTACAGGAAACATTGAGGATTTAGTAAAAACACAAATGGGCGTAACCAGTAATAATGAACTTTCTTCGGGCTATTCAGTAAGAGGTGGAAACTATGATGAAAATCTCACGTACATTAACGATGTAGAGATTTATCGTCCATTCTTAGTAAGAAGCGGGATGCAAGAAGGATTGAGTTTGCCCAATCCTGAAATGGTGCAAAGTATGTCCTTTTCTGCAGGTGGATTTGAAGCCAAATACGGAGATAAACTTTCGTCAGTGTTGGATATCCGTTATCGTCGTCCTAATCAATTTAAGGGCAGTGCATCAGCGGGCTTGTTAGTGAATAATCTACATTTAGAAGGAATTAGCAAAAATCACTTATTAGCGTGGTCAGTAGCGGCTCGTTACAAAAGCAATCAATATCTATTAAAAACCTTGGATACAAAAGGCGATTACAGACCTACCTTTTGGGATGCCCAAGCATTTTTGAGTTTTCAATTTTCACCTGTATTTTCAGCAGAAGTATTAAGTATTTTTTCGGATAATTTGTTTTTAGTAATTCCCGCCACTCGTCAAACAGATTTTGGTACAGTAAATAATGCTGTTCGTCTGACTGTCTACTTTGACGGGCAATCCAAGATGCACTATCAAACTTTAGTGAATGCTGTGAGTTTAATTTTTAAACCACAAAGCAATTGGCGTATTAAATGGATTAATTCTCATTATTTTGCCAATGAAAAAGAATTATACACCGTACAAGGGCAATATCTCATAGACCAATTAGAAGCAGATCCTGCGAGTGAAAATTTTGCTCAAGTGGCATTTAATAGAGGGGTAGGAACATACATTGAAAATGGACGCAATAAACTTAATGCCCAAGTGGCTTCTACAGAAATTAAAACAGAATACGATCATTCTCGGTTATTGCATTTTTTTAATGGTATCCGATTTCAATACGAGCATATTGACGATTATTTGAATGAGTGGAGATATAATGATTCTGCGGGTTATAGCATTCCTTATAATCCTAATGAAATACAATTAAACGATGTTTACAAAAGTAAAAACACATTGTCTTCTTATCGCTTAATGCATTATCATCAAATGAATTTTGAAAGCCAATCGGACGAACATAAATTGTATGTAAGTGTTGGATTGCGAGGAAATTATTGGACAGTGAATCGTCAATATGTTTTTTCACCAAGAACAACAATATCTTACAAGCCCAATGTGTCCAGTCCTTGGTTATTCAAGTTTTCATTTGGATGGTATTATCAGCCGCCATTTTATAGAGAATTGAGAGATATAACGGGGCATTTAAATATTAATGTCAAAGCCCAAAAATCAATACATTATGTATTATCGGCAGATAAGGACATTCGTTTGTGGAACAGACCTTTCAAAATGAGTTTTGCTGCGTATTACAAAGATTTAAAACAAATTATTCCTTATGAAATAGACAATGTGCGAATTCGCTATTTTGCTAATAATAATGCTACGGGATACGCTACAGGTGCAGATTTTAGAATTACAGGCGAGTTTGTCAAAGGATTAGAAAGTTGGTTATCGTTAGGATTATTACGAACAATGGAAAAAAGCCCTGACTATGTGCATTATATTTATTACAATAAACAAGGACAACAAATTATTCCTGGATATACTTTTGATCAAAAAGCCGTAGATAGTGTAAAAGTAGACCCTGGATATATTCCACGTCCTACCGATAAGTTACTTACTTTTAATATTTTCTTTCAAGATTATTTGCCCAAATTACCGGATTTCAAAATGAATTTAAATATGATTTTTGGGACAGGATTGCCTTTTGGACCGCCAAATCACAAGCGTTGGGAACAAGTTCAAAGAATGCCTTTTTATCGCCGTGTAGATGTGGGATTTGCGTATCAATTTTTGAAGGCAGATAGAGAAAAGAAGTCAAAAAATATCTTTAATCATTTACAAAGTGCTTGGTTATTTGTAGAAGTATTTAATTTATTGCAAGTTAATAATACAGTATCTTATACTTGGTTAAAAGATGTAACCGGTAGAAGTTATGCAGTGCCTAATTATCTTACTAATAGACAATTAAATGTTCGGCTTTATATTCAATTTTGAAAATACATTTACTTAAAAATATAAATCATTACCTTTCAGCAAAAAAATTAATATGAAAAAGAAAACTGTATTAATCACAGGATCAGCAGGTTTTTTAGGATCTCATCTATGTGATAGATTTATTCAGGAAGGATTTCGTGTAATTGGAATGGATAATCTTATTACGGGTGATTTGCACAATATAGAACATCTTTTTAAACATCCCGACTTTGAATTTTATCATCACGATGTTACCAAATATGTTTTTGTTCCTGGCGAATTACATTATATTTTACATTTTGCTTCCCCTGCCAGTCCTATTGATTATCTTAAAATTCCTATTCAAACACTCAAAGTTTCTTCATTAGGTACACACAATATATTAGGACTGGCGAGAGTCAAAAAAGCCCGTGTATTAGTAGCGTCTACGAGCGAAGTATATGGCGACCCCTTAGTGCATCCACAGACAGAATCTTATTGGGGAAATGTTAATCCTATAGGTGTAAGAGGATGTTATGACGAAGCCAAACGCTTTATGGAAGCATTAGTTATGGCATATCATCGCACACACGGTTTAGAGACAAGGATTGTTCGTATATTCAATACCTATGGTCCTAGAATGCGATTAAACGATGGACGTGTTTTGCCTACATTTATTGCACAAGCATTGCGTGGTGAAGATCTCACAATGTATGGTGATGGATCGCAAACCAGAAGTTTTTGTTATGTAGATGATTTGATAGAAGGTATTTACCGTTTGTTGTTTTCAGATTATGCTTTACCTGTAAATATCGGTAATCCCGAAGAAATTACTATCAAAGAATTTGGAGAAGAGATATTGCGACTAACAGGTAGTAAAAGTAAACTCATTTCCTTACCACCAATGCAAGACGACCCCAAGCAGCGTAAGCCCGATATTTCATTAGCCAAAAAATTATTAAATTGGGAACCCAAAGTATCAAGACAAGAAGGATTGAAAAAAACACTACAATACTTTCAGTCATTACCCAAAGAAAAACTTTATCAAGAAAAGTCATTCAAAGACCTTGAAAAATGGAATAGGTAAGAGGTATTTGTCTCACCATTATTAACTACTCTTCAGGCAATAAAATAACTGTAAATCAATACAACCAACCACAACAGATAAGCAATATAATATACTTTATTACTTAAAACAGCCATCTTAATGCTTTGTGCATCCATTGATTTGAGTTCTTTATAATGTAGAAGATATTTGAATAAAAAGACAAACATCAATACCAAACCACCAATTAATAATCCATCTGCTATTAAGTGTCCAATGTGTAAAACCTTTAAAAATGCCCCAAAGGCAACCATCACAGCACTTATCCACAGTAGTCCTCTGTTCCATTTATTTTCTCTTAGTTCTCGCTTTTTTAAGCCAATGATATTTACTAATACACTTAAATAACCCACTACTAAAAGCCCTACAATGACAAGTAATTTTTCAATGGTATTCATATATTGAAAAATTTAGGTTAATCAAAGATATTATTTTCTCTAAAATTATTTTCAGTTTTACAAATATACTCAAAAAAATGTAATTATTTCAAGTCATTAATATCCACAGTGTAACTATTTCTCTAACCTTTTATTAAACCACTTTTTGAATGTAAGTAATACAGTAGGTAATACAATTAAATCCACGCTGTATGCAACTAATAATGTAAATGCTGTTAGCGTGTATCAAAATTTCGTTTTTATCGCAGATAGATATATATACTGTCAATAGAATATTGTTCAAACTGTTTAATGGAACATTCTTGTTTGTTTGGTTGATATAATGTAATCTTTTCTTTGAAATATCTACTTCGATCAACGATATGATGTGTATCTAATATCATTTTATAGGGTAATTTATTATAAGTTAATAAAGATATGTCGGAAGTAATAACAATAATATTTAATTTTTTTATAGAAGATAATTGAGATAAAGTGTCAATTGTTTTTCTTCTACATCCATAGCAAGTGTTTGATGGTATAAGCAAATACACTGTATTATCTTGAATTTTTAGGTTAAATGATTTTAGTATTAATAACAATTCTTGTTCTGTACTTTTTTTATGAATATTACAATTACAAAGTAGTAAAAGCATTGAAAAGAGAATAAGTATTCGCATAAGATTGTTTTTTAATTAATAAACCATCTTTAGTTATTATAATATGATTAAAATAGTATGTTCGAGGTTCAAATAATATTTCTTTTATGACTTTAAATTCTTTATTACATACAAGAATACTCCAAGGAACGTCTGTTCTTAAATTGATAGAATTATCTTTATTATAATAAGTATATTTGCATAAATGAATTCTATAATAAAGTTCTCTATAAGGATCATAAAGTATGGAATAATATCTTGAATTTTGTATTAAATATCTTGCTATTTCTGAAAAATTATTTATTTTTTCAAAATCAAAGTCATTGTTGTTTTCAAAAAATTTACTCTTGATGGAAAATGTTTGAATGTTTTGAGATGTATAATTTAAAAGAATAACCGTATCAGAATGTTCAAATGAATATATTAAATTCATTTTATCATCTATTATTCTGCAAGGATTAAATACATATTTGAAGTGATATTTCAATTCTTTTGGATAGTGGATTTTATTTTTTAAATCAATAAATTGTTGACGTTTGATATCGTAACAAACTTCTCTATCAGAGTTGATGAATTCGTGATATTTATCTAAACTATTGATTATACCTTCAGGATATTTATAAAAAAACGCCAAAGAATCTATTATGTAAAATGGAAATAAAGAGGATGCAAAAAAATGGTAACCCTTAATAGAAGGTATTTCTATTGTATTTATTAAGTGTCCTTTATTGTCAATTAAATAAATAATATCTTCAGTTAATAAATAAATACTGTCAATTGAATGAATGGCAAAATCAATAATATCAATTTTAGTTGGGAATGGTATAAGGGTCAATTTTTTTGAATGTAAATTCAAAAAATAAATATTGTTACCAGAACTTTTTAGAAACAAATAATCACCGCTTGAATTTTTATTATGAAAATACTTTATTGTGTGTACACTATCTGTATTAAATGGAAGTTGTATATTATCTGTTACGAGACATTTATTTGCAGGTATAACAAGATGATCATAAATATCTTTAGTTTTTAAGTTACACCTTAAGAAAAATATAAGCAGTATTAAAACAATAAAAATGCGCATATTGAATACTTAAAAACAATTCTTTTAAAAAATTATGTGAAGAGTACAAATAAAATGAGGAAACCACTTTTTAAGTGTAGTTTCCTCATTTCTTTTACCAATTGGTTTAATTATTTCCAATTCCTTCTTCTTTGATAACTAAAACAAAATCCACATTGTTTGTACCATTAGGTTTTACTAAGTAATAAAATTTGTTACCCTTCTGCGTCGTTGTAATGTAATAATTTCCACTTGTGAGTTTATTCAAATACTCTATAAAAGGATTTTTATCACATACACACGTTAAATCTGGGAATAATTTTTTTGCATCATCGGAGTAAAAGAAGTTAGCAACGCCCTTAGGACCCAATGTAATTAGTGAGTCAAAATTATGCTTTGCTTTTGCACGTTCTGTGTACTTTGGTGTAATGATTACGGGCTCAAAGCAATTTACGGCTGGTTTGACACAATCGTCAACGCCATTCCACACACAACATATACCCCAAGAAACATTCTGCTTCAAATTACTATTCCCGTCCGTTATAATGGAATTTGTTTCTGGTTGAGTACTTAATCCTATTTCTTTCTTATTACAAGCAATTATTGATAAACATGCCACCAAAATGATTGCTTTTTTCATAATTTTAATTTTTTAATTGGTTAATGATGGTTTTTAATTAATCATACGAGATTTGGCCAAATACTCGTGCTAATGGTCTTGTAGGCGCCTTACAATACATTAGCGGGGGCAAATGTATTTACGAAAAAAAAAAAAAAAAAACAAATTTTTTTGATGTATTTTTAGTAAATAATTGAATTACAAACATTTAAAATTTTGAATTTTTTGTTTCTCTAACCTTTTATTAAACCATTTTTTGAATGTAAGTAATACAGTAGGTAATACAATTAAATCCACACTGTATGCAACTAATAATGTAAATGCTGTAAGTACCCCCAATGCTTTTGTACCGCCAAAATCGGATATGACAAACATTCCAAACCCAAAAAACAAAACCAATCCATTGTAGATCATACTCATTCCTATTTCACGAATGGTCAAGCGAATGGCTTCTTCATACGTTTTGTGCTGCAATTTTATTGCATTTCTAAATCGTGTCAAAAAGTACAAATTGCCATCTGTGGCAATACCAAAAGAAATACTAAATACTAACAAAGTACTGGGCTTTAATGGTATTCCTAAATAACCCATTATTCCTGAAGTTACTAACAAGGATAAACAAGGAATGATAGCCACCAACAACATATACGGATTTCTAAATAATACTAATAATAACAATGCAATAATCGCCATTGCAGTAGCAATGCTCTCAATCAAATTTTTGACTAAAAAATCATTCCCTTTCAAAAATAAAATGCTATTTCCTGTAATGCTTATTTCTACTCTTTTATCTTGTGGTACCCATTGCTGTTGGTCTTCATCATAATTAAATATACTATCCAATCTTGGTTGCAATTGATTTAAAAGATCTTTTATCTTTATTGATCCAATATCTTTCATTTGTGCACTAATACGGGCTATTTGATAACTGGTGTCTATAAAACTGGACATTAAATTTTGTGCTACTGAGTTTCTTTTTTGTGTGCTATCACTTTTTAATACATCTGCTATTTTCTTTAAATCAGAAACTGCAGGCATTGTGTATTTTCCTTTGTATGCTTGATTGATCCATTTTATAGCGTCTGCAATAGAAAGCGAACGGCTTAATTCTGGATATTGTCTCAAAAGTTTTTGGGCTCTATGCATTCGATATAACACTCTGCCGTTATTTTCAACAACACCTTTGGGCTTTTTAGTGTCAATCATAATTTCAAAAGGCAAAACACCGCCCAATTTATCTTCAAAATAGCGTAAATCCTGCATCATCTTTTCTTTCTTTGGGACATCATCTACTACATACCCCAAAGTTTGAATTTTTGTAAATCCATAAAATCCAATAATCGCAACGATTACTACTACTACAAATATAATTTTTCTATGATACGATGTCCATAATGCAATGCTATTGAGTGTTTTTTTCAACCATTTCTTTTCTTGATGCATCAGGTGCTTTTCTTTTGGTGCAGGTAACCAACTAAATAATGATGGTATTAGTACAATTGAATAAACATATACTAACATTACACTGATAGACGCAATAATCCCAAACTCATACAATATCTGATTGTCAATTAATGATAATACTGCAAAGCCAATAGCCGTTGTAACATTAGCAAAAAACAATGAATTTCCTGCACTGCGAATGGCTAACTCCAATGCTTTTTCAACAGGATAACCAGCCCTTAGTTCGTGATGGTATTTATTGATAATCAAAATGCCATTTGGTACACCAATGATAATCAACAAAGCAGGTAATAATCCAGATAGAATGGACAATTTATATCCCAGCAATACCATAATTCCTAAAGCAGACACCACACCCAAAATAATCACCAATGCTGAAAGTAAAATCACAATGGGCGATCGAAAGAATATCCACAACAAAACCGATACTACAATAATACCAACTATAAAAAAGAAAGTGGTCTCAGATGAAATTTTACGCATCATTGTTGTGCGTATAAAAGGCATCCCTGATAGATGCAGTGAGAGATGAGTTGCTTTTTCAAAACTTTGCGTTTGGTTTACAATAGAATCTGTAATGCTAAGACGCAGTTTAGAATTCAATTCTTTTTCTTTGAAAGTAACCATTGTTACCACAATATCTTTCTCTTTATTAAATATCAATTCCTCATAAAATTTATTGTTTTGAACCTCATTTAAAAAATTTGCAATACTCAATGAATCATCAAAATTGGGCAATTCGTGATCTTTTGTTATAAATTTTTCTAATGAATCATTGTATTCTATATTAAGCAATCTATCAATACTGACAACAGATTGAATGCCTTGAATGTTTTTGATTCTATTGCCTAACAAATGCCATTCCTTAAATACTTTTGGATGATATAATTGATGAAACTCTGTACCAATGACTAATATCGTACCATCTTGCTTAAAATACTTTTTAAATTTTTCATACTGAATACTTGTTGGATCATTATCTGGTAATAATTTGACAAATTGAAAAGCCACTTCTACTTTGAGTGCAAAAAATGCTAATACAATGCTTAATAAAAAAATAGCACTACTTAAAATGAATTTATTTTGAAGGATAAAATGAGCGATTTTTTTCATTGCACAAATATTGCTGCAATTGTAAGTATTTTTTATTCTTGTTACAAAGATTGAAAATTATTGTTTATCTTTGCCCTTATGAATCGTTGGATAAACAATATCATTTTTTGGTTTGAACAAAATGCCTTTGGAGTTTGCGAGTCGCTGGGAAAACATTTAGGAATTAGTTCTGTAAAAATTAGAAAGTATTTTATTTATCTGTCCTTTTTTACTTTTGGTAGTCCTGTAATACTCTATTTTGTATTGTATTTTTTCAAAGAAAATAAACGTTTGTTATTTCCTCCCAAAAGATCTAAAAGAAGAGTATTAGAAATGGAATTAGAGTAAGTTAAAAGAGTCATTGAATAAACTATAAATTATAAATATAGTTATTTAAAGCAATTAAATTAAGCAACAAATTTTGTATTCATTTTTAATACTCCTATAAATACAAAAAATTTATTTCTATTAAATTTATTTACAAATGATTAAAAAGAAAAAATTCAACAAAACATAAAGCCGCTATAAAATATAAACGCTTGTAAAGTATTATGAAAATAAGATTTTTTTATAGTACAAAAAGACAAAACTAATATTATCTACTCTACTTTTGTCAACCATCCAAATTCATCAGGGATTCTGCCTTTACGAATATCTCTTAATTGTTTGTCAAACATTGGGCTCAATTTACGTTGTTCAAGAGGCGGTAAAACATAATCTTTTCCTTCGTAGCCGATAGCGGTAATATGAGCCACTGTAGCCGCAGTACCTACTCCAAACGCTTCTGTTACTTCTCCACTTTCTATTCCATTAAGGATTTCTTCTATGCTTACTTTTCTTTCTTCAACAGGAATATCCTGTTTTCGGGCTAATTTTAATATGCTATCTCTGGTTATTCCTGCCAATAGTGTTTCATTTAATCCTGGTGTTACTAAAACTCCATTTTTTACAAACATTACATTCATTGTTCCTGCTTCTTCAATATACTTGCCTGTTTCTGCATCTGTCCATAATATCTGCTGGTATCCTTTTTCTTGGGCTAATTTTGTAGGATATAAACTTCGTCCATAATTTCCTGCTGCTTTTACATAGCCAATACCACCTTTTACACTTCTATAAAAAGTATTTTGAATTAATGTTTTAATTGGTTGTGCATAATAAACTCCTGCGGGTGCTGCAATGATGATAAATTGATATTCATTGCTAATCTTTACTCCAATGGCTTCTTCGGTGGCAATCATAAAAGGACGAATGTATAAACTCCCATTTTCTGAATCAGGCACCCATTTTTTATCTAAACTCAATAATTGTAAAAGCCCTTGCATAAACACTTCTTCAGGCACTTCGGGCATAGCCATTCTATGAGCAGAACGATTTAACCTTGCCCAATTATCTTTGGCTCTAAATACAACAACATCACCATTATCTTGTCTAAATGCTTTCATTCCTTCAAAAATGGCTTGACCATAATGTAAAGCACTCATTGCATAACTCATCTCTAAATGTTGATAGGGAATGATTTTAAAATTTGACCATTCACCATCTTTATAGTCAGCAATAAACATATGATCTGTAAATACTTTGCCAAATGGCACTTCATTTACATTGACATCTGTAACACGGCTTTTTTGAACTTTTTGAACTTGAATAGGAATAGAAGAAGTAATCATGCCTTAAAATTTTGAGACAAGTTTCGGCATTTTTTCTTAAATATACAAGTGCATTTAGATGTATAATGGTTCAAAATAGACAAGATTTTCAAAATGCTGTTTTTGGAATTTATCAAAAGCAGGACGAATCATAAATTGTGAAGATGGAACAATAGGTTCATTGGATATATATTTTGTATTTGAAATCATGGATATACCGGTGCCAATAAACACAATATCGTTTGCGCATTTTTCTACAATGGCTTGAATGTTTTTTTCATCTGCGATAAATCCTTGTGGCGAAATGATTTCTTCTCCTTTATTGGAATATAGGGCTAAATATATTTTATGTCCTCTTGCTGCCATTGTTGATGCAATGTATCTTGTAGAACATTCTTTTTTTGATAAAAACATCCACGTTTGCGTAAGAAGAGATGAGATACTGATTAAAGGGATATTTAATGCATACGCCATTGTTTTGGCAGATGCCGCACCAATTCGTAATCCTGTGTATGATCCGGGTCCATTTGAAATGGATATAAAATTGATGTTTTGTATTTGGATAGAATTTCTTTGTAATAATTGCTTTATAAACTGATGTAAATTTTCAGAATGATAAGCCCCATCATCTATTTCTACAAAATCTAAACACGTGTCATTTTGTCCAATAGATACAGAACACAAAGTGGTTGATGTTTCAATATTCAAAGAAAGCACAGCAGGTGAATGTAACATAATCAAAAACGCTATTTTATTTCTCTTCTAATAGTTCTTCTTTTGACACTACTTTTATCTCTTGATTATCTTTAAGGACTTGTTGTATGGCTGTAAATGGTTCAACAATCACTTTATCACCATCTTTTAATCCTTCAACAATTTCAATATACTGATTATCTTGTATGCCTGTTTTTACTATCACTGCTTTGGCTTTATTTTCTTTAACTACAAAAACATATTCTTTTTTATTTTTTTTATTAATTTCATTTTTTTGATTTGATAAACTGTCTTCTTGTGTGTTTGTAAAAGGATTTCTAATAGTTACGGCTTGAATGGGTATGCTCAAAACATTTCGTACTTTTTTAGTTTGAATATCTACAGATGCACTCATTCCAGGACGAATAGGAACGGGATTTTCAGGATTTATTAAATGTTTATACGATTCATATAATATGCGCACTTTTACAGTATAATTACTTAATTGATCTGCAGTAAGGGTAGCGCTATTCACTGAATTAGATATATCTGTTACCACTCCTTTAAATAATTCTCCTTCATAAGCATCTATTTCAATAATGGCTGTATCGTTTTTATGAACACGAATAATATCATTTTCGCTTATGTCTATTTTTACTTCCATCTCATTAAGGTTGGCTAAACGCATAATTTCTGTACCTTGAAAGCCCGATACTCCTTGCACTCGCTCTCCTTTTTCAACATTTAATTTTGACACTGTAGCATCAACAGGTGAATAAATGAATGTCTTATCAAGATTTGATTTGGCTTCATTGTAAGATGCTTCTAAACTTTTAATATTGTATTCTGCCGATTTAATACTTTCTTCCATTGCTTTGATATTTGCTAATGCGGATAAATACTGCGATTCAGATGCTTGATATTCTTGCAAAGAAATGGCTTTTTGTTCGTACAGTTTTTTATTTCGCTCGTAAATAGATTGTGTATTTGCCAAATTGGCTTTGGCTTGTTCTAATTGGGCTTTTACTTGTTCTAACTGGGCTTTACTACTGTTGATTTGTGCTAATGTTCTATCCAATGCACTTTGATAAATATCTGGTCTTATACGACATAGTAATTGACCTTTTTGTACTTTATCTCCTTCTTTGACATAAATATCAATAATTTCACCACTCACATCTGAAGTAATTTTGACTTCTGTTTCAGGTTGAATTTTTCCACTACCAGTAACTGTTTCAATAATGTCTCTTCTTTTTACTTCTTCTACAGCCACTTTAAAGGTCGTATCAGAAAACAAATTCTGTGCAATTAAAATTAAAATCAGTAATAACAAACCACCAATAATTATCCACCAAATTCTTTTCATTGTAATTTTTGGGGCTTAAAACTAAGGATTATTTAATTACTAAAATTAAAATAGGATACCTAAAACTTAGGATCCCATTTTTAAAACCCACGAAAATATTTTTTAGTGAAAATACAAAGTAGTGGAAAAAATTTTCAACTTGTGTGAGAACAAACTATAATTGATTAGAAAAAAAGAAAATATCAGAGTTATGAATGATAAATGAAATTGGAGTTTGAGATTTAGGGGGAACTTAAAATTTACCAATAGAAAAATTTTATACATCTTTGCGGAAAATTTTATTTAATCTCGCTGCTATGAAAAAAGTTTCGGAAAAAAATTTGGTCATTGTAGAGTCCCCCGCAAAAGCAAAAACTATTCAGAAGTTTTTAGGTGATAATTTTGTTGTTAAATCCAGTTTTGGACATATTAGAGATTTAGCCAAAAATGATTTAAGCGTAGATATAAATAATCATTTCAAGCCCACTTATGTTATAGATCCTGATAAAAAGAAAATTATTGATGAACTCAAAAAAGCGAGTGAAGAAGCATCTACTGTATGGCTCGCATCCGATGAAGACCGTGAAGGAGAAGCCATAGCGTGGCATCTATCAGAAGCATTAAATTTGAAAAAAGATAAAAGAAAAAGAATTGTTTTTCACGAAATCACTAAAAAAGCCATAGATGAAGCCATCAAGAACCCAAGAGATATAGATTACAATTTAGTGAATGCTCAACAAGCCCGTAGAATACTTGATAGATTAGTAGGTTATGAACTTTCACCTATTTTGTGGAAAAAAATAAAATCGAATCTATCGGCAGGTCGTGTTCAATCGGTGGCTGTTCGTTTAATTGTAGAACGTGAAAAAGAAATTCAAGCATTCCAATCTAAATCTTTCTTTAAAGTTACAGGAATTTTTAATGCAAATGGACAAACATTTAAGGCAGAATTAGACAAAAAATTTGATACGCTTGAAGAAGCACAAAGTTTTTTGGAAAAATGTAAAAAAGCCCAATTTAATATTGAAAGTGTAGAAACAAAGCCCACCAAACGTAGCCCTTCTGCACCTTTTACTACATCTACATTACAACAAGAAGCATCTCGTAAATTAGGATTTTCGGTGGCTCAAACAATGACTATTGCCCAACGCCTCTATGAAGCAGGTTACATAACCTATATGAGAACGGATTCGGTTAATTTATCCGATTTAGCATTAGAAACAGCAGAAGAAGTGATTAAAGATTTTTATGGAAAAAAATATCATCAAAGACGGCAATTTACTACCAAAAGTAAAAATGCTCAAGAAGCCCACGAGGCCATTCGTCCTACATACATCAATAAATTGCAAATAGAAGGAGATAAAAACGAACAACGATTATATGAGTTAATTTGGAAAAGAACGGTGGCATCTCAAATGGCAGATGCTCTTTTAGAAAAAACAGTTGCCAAAATTAGTATTAGCAATAGTTCTGAAAAATTTATTGCACAAGGGGAAGTTATTAAGTTTGATGGATTCTTAAAATTATACATAGAAAGTACTGATGATGATCAAGATACATCCAGCGAAAATAATAGTTTATTACCACCATTAAAGGAAGGACAAAATGTAATTCCTCAACAAATCATTGCTTTACAAAGATTCACGCATCATCCGCCAAGATACACCGAAGCATCTTTAGTTAAGAAATTAGAAGAATTAGGAATAGGTCGCCCTTCTACTTATGCACCTACTATCTCTACTATTCAAAAGAGAGATTATGTTGTAAAAAAAGATAAAGAAGGAACACCCCGAGAATATGTGCAGTTGGTATTAGAAAACAATACTATTAAAAAAGAAATAAAAACAGAAAATACAGGTGCAGAAAAAGGTAAATTATTCCCCACAGATTTAGGAATAGTAGTTACAGAATTTTTAATTCGTTATTTTCCAGAAATAATGGATTATCAATTTACAGCCACTGTTGAAGAAGAGTTTGATGAGATAGCAAGAGGAAAATTAGATTGGGTAAAAATGTTGGAAAAGTTTTATTATCCATTTCATAAAGATGTTGTTAAAACTATAGAAGAATCTGAACGAAGCACAGGAGAAAGAATTTTGGGCATAGATCCTAAAACAGGTAAAAAGGTAATTGCACGAATTGGAAGATTTGGTCCTTTAGTGCAAATTGGCGAACAATCAGATACAGATAAGCCCGTGTATGCTAAAATTCCCAAGAACTTGAGTATTCATACCATAACATTAGAAGAAGCATTGAGTTTGTTTCAATTACCAAAAGTATTGGGGCAATACCAAAACAAAGATGTGGTAGTCAATATCGGTAGATTTGGACCTTATGTGATGTATAATGGCACGTTTGCCTCTATTCCAAAAGAAGAAGATCCTTATACAATTACATTAGAAAGAGCCATAGAACTTATTGAAGCCAAACAATCTTCCAATCAATCCAGAATTATTCAAAATTTTGAAAGCGAAGGTATTCAAGTGCTTAATGGACGTTTTGGTCCTTATATTTCTTACAATAAAAAGAACTATAAAATCCCCAAAGACAAAGATCCCAAATCTCTTACATTAGATGAAATTATTGCCATTATTGGAAATGATTACAAACAAGAACTTGCAGAAGTAGCCGCCAAACCCGAAGAAACAAATAAAGACAACAAAAAAATAACCACCAAAAAAACAGCCGCATCCTCTACTTCAAAAAAAACAACTTCTTCAAAAGGAAAGAAAAAATAATCATTATGGCAAACTATTGGTTATTAAAATCAGAGCCATTTAAATACAGTTGGGAACAATTATTAAAAGACGGCAAAACATTTTGGGATGGTGTAAGAAATTTTCAAGCAAGAAAAAATTTGATGGCAATGAAAAAGGGAGATAAATGCTTTTTTTATCATAGTAATGAAGGTTTATGCATAATGGGAATAGCAGAAGTAATAAAAGAGCATTATCCTGATCCTACTGATAATACAGGAAAATGGGTATGCGTAGATATTAAACCTTACAAGTCCTTTAAGAAACCTGTTACTTTACAGGAAATAAAGGAACATCCTGTTTTAAAGAATATGCAATTTGTCAAACAACAACGTTTGTCTGTAAGTGCAGTGACTCCCGAAGAATATGAGATAATATGCAAATTAGGTGGTGTTTCAGCATAATGGTGGTATTTGTATTATTGTTTTTTTCTTGTCAGGAAAAACAAAAAGAAAATCATTTGACTACCTCTAATGATGAGTATTGGATAGATAAATGGACTGAAATAGAAGTAATGACTCACAAATATGCCGCAGAAAAAAAATGGAATGATTCTATCAATTGTTTTACGCTATCACCCAATTTAGATACTACTAAAATAGATAGTTTGTTACAATATTGGTCTTTTCATCCTGAAGAATTAAGAAAAACAGTAGATAACTTATTGAATAAAAAGTAAAAAAACTATTCACTTTATTGATTGGAACTTACCAAGATTTAGGTTTAAATTTTTTATCGTTTAAAATTTTGGTACTTTCGCCTGTGGCTTTGATCACAAATAATCCTTTGCGATAAGCGTATTTATCGGCTCCTTCATTAGCAGTTAAAAACGCTACTGATCCATAAATAATTTTATCTTTGTATTCGGGGAATGCTTTTTTGAATACTTTTAGGTCTTCTATAAAATCATTCACATCTTCAATTCTTAGAGTGGTTTTGACTTCTACGGCTACTACCTCTTTACCATTGATGGCTAAGAGATCAATTTCTATTTCTTTATTATCATACCAACTTTTAATTCTTTGTCGGGTACCTCTCACATCAATGCCTCGTTCTCTTAATAATTTGGCTAAATTACCTTCTACTAAACTTTCAATTAGTTTTCCCCATTGCCCAACAAATAAGTTTTCTAATTGTCTTAGTTTTTTATCAGTTTCCTTAAATTTTCTATCAGTTTCTTGGAATTTTTTATCTGTTTCTTGAAACTTCTTATCAGTTTCTTGGAATAGTTTCCAAACTTTTTCAAAAGTGAGTTTTTCTGAATGAGATTTCATACATTTATTGCTACAAATATAACAATAAAATTTCTTTAAAGTAATGATTTAAACAATCCAGTTTATCTTTTCCCTAATACTTTTTTATACAGATTCATATATTTTGGTAAGATATTTTTTATATCAAATTTTTTGGCTTGATCTATTGCATTGTGTTGAAATTGCTGGTATTTTTTAGGGTTGGTCAAAAGTTCAAGAGAGTATTTAATCATTGAATTTACATCTCCAACATTACAAGTAAAACCTGTTTTTCCGTGGATATTTACTTCTGTAATACCACCTGAATTACTACTGATGACGGGTATTCCCATTGCCATTGCTTCTAATGCAGAAAGTCCAAAACTTTCTGTTTCACTGGGTAATAAATACAAATCTGCAGAAGCCAATATCTCTAATGGATCTGCTATTCTTCCTGTAAAAACAACATCTTTGCTCAGATGTTCTTCTCTTACTAATCTTTCTATAGATGGTTTTTCTGGTCCATCGCCTACTAATACTAATTTTGAAGGAATTTTTTTTCTCACTGCAGCAAATACTTTTACAATATCATCAATTCTCTTGACTTTGCGAAAATTTGAAATATGCATTAAAATTTTTTCATTCTTTGATTTGTTAGACAAACAACAATTTGCACTTTGGCGAATTCTTTGAATTTTATAAAAATCTATAAAATTATAAATAACTTCAATGTTGTTGTCTATTTTGAATGTTTGTAAAGTTTCTTTTTTTAATGCTTTGGATACAGAAGTGATGGCATCGCTGTTATTCAAAGAAAAGCGAATAATAGGTTCAAAAGATGGATCTTTTCCTACTAAAGTAATATCTGTGCCGTGTAATGTAGTAATGTAGGGCAAACTTATTTTTTTTGATTTTAAAATTTGCTTTGCCATATAAGCCGCAGATGCGTGAGGAATAGCGTAATGCACGTGCAACAGGTCTAAATTTTCATACAAGGCAACATCTACAATTTTGCTGGTAAGGGCGGACTCATAAGGTTGATATTCAAAAAGGGGATATTCGTACCATTCTACTTCGTGATAAACAATGTTTTCATTAAATTGATTTAACTTGAATGGCAAATTATACGAAATAAAATGAACCTTGCATCCATGCTTTGCCAAAGCAATGCCTAATTCTGTTGCTACTGCACCACTTCCTCCAAAGGTAGGATAACATACAATACCGATATTCATATTAACTTTCTATCCATTAAAATTTTTTTCATCTTTTGTTGATAATATTGGGCTTGGATATTGGCAGAGGTCGCAAATTTTTCAGAAGTATCTGCATACAATATATCACGAGATACATTTACAATAATACCTATATCATCATTTAATGCTGCATTACAAACTTCTTCTAAACTGCCGCCTTGAGCCCCAATGCCAGGTATTAAAATAAAATGATGGGGAATAATTTGTCTTATTTGTTTGAAAATATCGGGTTGATGAGTAGCCCCTATTACATACATCATATTTTGATCGGTTCCCCATTCTTTGCTTTTTTCAATCACTTTCAAATAGAGAGGTTGATTGTTTTCACATAACAAAAATTGAAAATCCTTTGATCCTTCATTGCTTGTAAGGGCTAATACAATTGCCCATTTGTCTTTGTATTTCAAAAAAGGGAGTATAGAATCCTTCCCCATATAAGGCGATAAAGTGATAGCGTCGCACTCTAATTTTTCAAAAACGGATTTTGCATATTTTTCGGAAGTATTACCAATGTCTCCACGTTTTGCATCAGCAATGATAAATTTTTCAGGATAATTAATTTTAATATAACGAATGGTTTTTTCTAAACTTTGAATACCTTCTGATCCGTATACCTCATAAAAGGCAAAATTGATTTTATATGCTACACAATGTTGATAAGTAGCATCAATTATAGCAGAATTAAATTCAAATATAGGATCAGGTTCTTCTAATAAATGTTGAGGTATTTTTTGAACATCGGGGTCTAAGCCCACGCACAAAAAAGATTGTGATCGTTTTATTTGTTCAATAATAAATGATTTATTCATAGAAAATTATTTACTTATCATTTGATTTAAGGTTTCTATAAATAATTGTGTGATTTTTTTCTTTTCATAAATTTTGGATTGAAATTGTCTAATCCATTGAGGACCTTGAATAGTATTAGTAATGAATACTTCGTCTGCATCAATGAGTGTATGAGATGTAAAAGGTTTTTCAATAAATAATAGTTTATTTTCTTCAGCAATTTTTTTTATTTGATTACGCAAAATACCACTGACGCAACCTTCTGTAAGTGGCGGAGTCATTACCATATTGCCTTTTACTGCAAATACATTAGACGAGGTGGCTTCACATATATGTCCTTTTTCATTTAATATAAAACAATCATCTGTTCTCAAAAAATCGCTATTGATGGATGCTAAAACATAAATAAGAGCATTGCCTGTTTTTAAGTTAGAAAGCCGATTGATAGGTTTAAAAGTGTCTTTAAATAAATCCACGACTAAGCCCCGTTCAGGCAATAAATAATAAGTGGTTTCTAATTCTTCTGCTTCCATTATGAAATCTACTTCATTGGTGCTTGGATAATAAGCCCCCGAACCTTGACGAAAAACGGTAATTCGAATACGAGCGCTTTTGTCTTGAAGTTGGTTAGCATAAATGAGTTCAGAAATTTTATTTAAAAAATAATCAAATGAAAAATACGATGGAATTTTCATTTTCAAAATAGGCATACTTAATTTTAATCGTAAAACGTGGTCGGTCAGAAATAAGATGTTTTTGTTAGAGTATCTTATTGTTTCAAAAAGAGCATCGCCAAATTTAAAAGCCCGATTTGAAAAGGCAATATCTACTAAATCTCTTGCTGTAACTATTTCGCCATTGTAAATGTATTTTTTTTCGGACATAGTTTATGTAAAAAATTTTTTATTTAATAATAATGAAAAATATCTTTTAAATGCTAATAATTTTAAGTTTGGTAAAAGTAATTTTTATTATGCCAATATGCAAAATTAGTTTTTTTGTAATGAACATTGATTTTGGATTAAGATATTGGTGAAAATGTTATTGCCAAAGAATATAATACCTTAATCTATTCCACTCGTATGGAGTCATTATTTTTTGTAATGTGTAGTTATTCAATGGTTCTTTTTTTCTTTGCATTTCTAAAATCTTTATTACTATTTCTTTTGTAAAGTAAGGATGACGAATCATTGTCTTAAAATCTGCTTGACGAATATCTATTTTTTGAATGAGTGTAGTATCTACTAATAATTTATTTTCACGAATAATCAATACATAAAGAGAATCTTTAAGTCCGTAAACTTCTTTTAATTGTTCAACAGAATAAAATCCGCCTAAGCGATTTCTGTATTTAATAATACGGGTGGCTAAAACCTTTCCAATTCCTTTTAATTTTTCTAAAGCACTGCTATCTGCGGTGTTAAGTTCAAGTGTCAATACTTGTTTAGCAGAGTGATTAAATTTATTTTGAGAAAAGGGAGTAGAGTTTTTTGATGGAGATGAATTATTTATCAGAATATAAGGTTCTATCTTTTGATAGATAGAATCGGTCATAGAATATATTTTCTTCAAACTTTCTTTGGTATAAAATATACCTCCTGCTTCTCTGTATTTTGTAATGTTATGAATGATTTTTTCGGGTAATCCTAACATTCGCAATTCTTCTGCTGACGCCACATTGGGATTAAAGAAAAATAAACTATCTTTTCTTTTTAATTTTGTTGAATGATCAGAAGCAGTAGTGTCTGAAAGTGTAGCATTATCAACGATGATATTAGCAAAATAAACAACATCACTATCTGTGGAAGGAGAATAAAGTACTTTTAAAAGGATACTACAAAACAATAATACAATAAGAAAAAGAGTGCCACGTCTTTGGGATTTATTTAAAATATACCATTCCTTTAAAAATCTTTCCCACATTTATTGTTTTTATCAATAATTAAAATGCATAGAAGGCAAATTAATTGCCTTGAAAGTTAGGTTTTCTTTTTTCAAGAAAAGCACTGACACCTTCTTTGAAATCGCCCGTACCAAAGGATTTGCCAAACTCTTCTATTTCTACTTCGTAGCCATTTAATTGTGGATTATAACCTGCATTGATAGCACGGATAGCCGCAGCGATGGCCGTTGGTGATTTAGTAGATATTTTTTTAGTAATTTCTAAGCATTTTGATATTAAAGCATCAGGTGTTACTACATGATTTACTAGTCCCCACTTATAAGCATCTTGGGCATCTATCATTTCACCAGTTAAAATCATTTCAAATGCTTTGCCCTTTCCTACAAGATGGGCTAAACGTTGTGTACCACCATAACCAGGAATAACACCAAGTCCTACTTCAGGAAAACCTAATTTAGCATTATCAGCAGCCACGCGAAAATGACAAGCAATAGCCAATTCAAGTCCCCCACCAAGAGCAAATCCGCGAATGGCAGCAATGGTAGGTTTAGAAAAATTTTCAAGAAAATTAAAAATCTTAAAGTGTCCAAGAGAACTCATTTGCTTCCCTTCTTCAATAGAATAGTTAGCAAACTCTGCAATATCTGCACCTGCTACAAATGCTTTTTCGCCTGCACCTGTAATGATGACAGACCTTACATCTTTATTTTGTTCTACCTCAACTAATACATCGTGAAGTTCTTCAATTGTTTTTC
This sequence comes from Bacteroidia bacterium, assembly GCA_026414605.1. Classification (GTDB taxonomy): domain Bacteria; phylum Bacteroidota; class Bacteroidia; order B-17B0; family Aurantibacillaceae; genus BPGX01. The sequence goes on along the minus strand of JAOAIP010000038.1, from coordinate 28,219 downwards.
TATTTAATGCGTTGAGTTTATCAGGACGATTAATAGTAATGAGTAATGTATGATGTTCTAACATTTCTGTAATTACAAATTGACCTGTAGCAATCATAGTAAATTATTTTGCGGCAAATTTGATAAAAAGTTTTTGAACAGAATAATAATTTATGAATATTTGCCATTTCCTAAAAAGGATTTTACAAAAATAAAATGAATTTTATGAATAAAAAGAAATCGCAATTATCTGTTGATAAGGGAATGGATGTATATCCTGTATTTATAGAAAAACTTCATCCATATTGGAATTGGATCAGTTTAATCATAATTACAATTGTGGGGATATTGATATTTTCAGATTTTGTTTTTCAAGAAAAATTGTTTCTTTTCAAAGATATAGGGAGTGATACTTTAAATGGGGTATGGCCTTATCATTATTTGTATGCCAAATATTTGCACGAGATAGGCATGCCAAGATGGTCTTTTCAAGAAGGAATGGGTCAAAGTATATTTTCAGGTTGGCTAAGAGATCCATTTGAATTGATTGCGTATCTAATAGGTCCTTCTTCAATTCCGAGGATATTTATTTATATTGAATTATTAAAAATTGTTTTAGCAGGTTGGGTGTTTTATTTCTTTTTGCGAATGTGGAAGTTAAGTCCATTGGTTGCTACAATAGGGGCTTTGATGTTTGCTTATTCGGGATTTATGATCATTGGCGCGTGTTGGTATTTATTTACTTATGAAGGATTAATGATGGCTTTGTTACTTTATGGATTTGAAAAGATATATCAGGAAAAGCAAGGATGGTGGTTCTTTTTAGGTATTGCAGGTATAGGAGTTTCTATGCCGTTTGACTTGTATCTTTTTGGTATTTTTCTTTTGAGTTATATACTTTTTCGTCTTTGGTTGGATAATGCTTTTCAATGGAATATTATTCGTCCGATATTTCTACAATTAATTCTTTTTGGAGCAGCAGGCATTCTTATTACTGGACCATTTTTTTTAGAGACCTTGAATCAGTTATTCAATAGCCCTCGTGGATCTTCTGAAAATTCACCTGTTAGTTATTTTTCTTCTCAACCGATGTTTAGGTTAATTGACAAATTGCAATTTGGTACATTTGTAATGCGTCAATTTTCAAGTGATTTGATGGGTACAGGAAGTCAATTTAGTGGATGGTTTAATTTTTTAGAAGCCCCTGTATCTTATTCATCCATTTTATCTTTGATATTATTTCCTTTGAGTTTTGCCTATTTTAATAAGCATGAAAGAAAAGTGTTTTTTGTGTTTTTGGCAATATGGTTTTTTACTTTGATATTCCCTTATTTTAGAACACTTGTATGGGCATTTACAGGAGAATATTACAGAGGGTATTCAATGTTTTTTGTAATTATTTTTGTTTTGTATGCATGTATTGCATTTGAACGAATAATTAAGAGCGGTCATATTTCAGTGATAGCACTAATTGGGATTGTATTGATTTTATTAGGATTTTTACATTATGATTATTTTAAGAATACGCGCAATTTTGCTGGTGGAATACCTCAAATAGATAGTTCTGTATCTACAATGGTACATTTTTATTTGATAGGTTATACAATTTTACTTATCACATTAAATGTTACAAAAAAATCTTGGGTGGTGTTATCTATTGCAGGTTTGCTAATTATTGAATTAGTTACTTTGAATAGATTGTCTGTTACCAGAAGGGATGTAATGTATGTAAAAGAATTGAATGAAAAAGTAAGTTACAATGATTATAGTGTGGATGCTGTGAAATGGATAAAGCAACATGAAAAAGATTTGTTTTATAGAATAGATAAGGTAGGATATTATTCGTCAGGAGCAATACATGGAAGTTTGAATGACAACCGAATACAGGGATATTACACGACTTCTAATTACAACTCTTTTGCTCAGTTGAATTATGTTCGTTACTTTAAGACAATGGGAATTATTAGTAAAAACAATGAGGTAGAAGCCCGTTGGGTGCCAGGTTTAGCAGGCAGACCTTTGTTAGAAGCCCAAAATCAAGTGAAATATATTCTATTAAAAGCCCCCATACCACCTCAATGGAAATTGATGTATGATTCACTCACCATGCAAGGCGATGTTAAGATATTAAAACATAAATACGCATTGCCTTTTGGATTTACTTACAATAAAGTAATGAAACTCTCTGATTTTGAAAAGATACATCCATCCAAAAGAGAAATAGTTACTTCTCAAACAGCAGTATTGGATGATACGACCTTTTTTAGATTATCTCGTGAACTTAAGTCATATTCATTGGCAGACACTAATATCGCTAATAATTTTACATTTGATGTTTTAGGTAAATTTGTAGATACCCTTTCAGCAGAACATTTGAATTTAAACTACTTTTCGGAAAACTTGATAAAAGGTAGAATAAAAGTAAGTGATAATAAAATTCTTTATCTTTCTATACCTTACGATACAGGATGGCATATTAAATTAAATGGACAAAAAGTTACAGGGTTTAGAGTAAATGGTGGAATGACGGGCATTTATTTGCCAAAAGGCGAGTATCAAGTAGAATTAGAATTTCATCTGCCGTATGCTTCAAAAGGCATTGTAATGTCAGCATTAGGATTATTGCTTATTATTGGCATCGCATTTTTCAAAGAAAAAATGAATATTTTCCTTTATGGAAACAAATAATCAATTAACTTTTAACTTTCAACTTTTTACTATCTACTAATCACTAACACTTATGCAATGGGTACTCAAAAACATACCTAAAGAAGACGAAGAGTATAAATTTCAATTAGCAAAAGAATTGGGCATAAGTAAAACATTGGCTCATTTATTGGTATTAAGAGGGATAAAAACGTTTGAACAAGCCCGATTGTTTTTTCGTCCATCTTTAGATCATTTGCATTCGCCGTTTTTGATGCACGATATGGATAAGGCAATTGAACGATTGTATAAATCTATTATCAACAAAGAAAAAATTTTAATTTATGGTGATTATGATGTAGATGGTACGACCGCCGTGTCTTCTATGTATTTATTTCTTCAACAATGGACGGATAAACATCTTTTGGATTATTACATACCTGATAGATTCAAAGAAGGGTATGGTGTGTCTTATCAAGGTGTAGAATATGCCAAAAACAATGGTTTTTCATTAATGATAATTTTGGATTGTGGCATTAAGGAAATAGAAAAGATAAACTATGCTCAATCGCTTGGAATAGATTGTATTGTTTGTGATCATCATTTGCCATCTTCGGAACTGCCCAATGCGTATGCGATTCTTAATCCTAAAAAGCCACAATGTACTTATCCTTACAAAGAATTGACGGGTTGTGGAATAGGGTTTAAGTTAATGCAAGCATATTGTGAAAAATATCAAAAGGACACATCTCATTATTTACAATTTTTGGATTTAGTAACCATTAGTACCGCTGCAGATATAGTTCCTATTGATGGTGAAAACAGAGTATTAGTGTATTATGGATTACAAAAAATAAACACACAGCCATCTACTGGTGTCAAAAAATTGATTGATGTTGCATTTACAAAAAGACAAAAGCCCTTAAAGGTTTCTGATTTGGTATTTGTGATAGCACCACGAATCAATGCTGCAGGAAGGTTAGAACACGGTTCAAAAGCCGTCCAATTATTAATTTCATCAAACGAACAAGAAGCCGAACAATGGGCAAAAGAATTAAATGATGTAAATGCCGATCGTCAAGGATTAGACAAACAAACATTAGAAGAAGCCATAGAAATTATTGAAAGTGATAAAAATTTTCATCAAAAAACGACTACGGTTGTATTTAAGAACTCTTGGAATAAAGGGATTGTGGGAATAGTTGCTGCAAAATTAGTGGAACGGTATTATCGTCCAACGATAGTACTTACCGAACACGATGGACTTATTACAGGTTCGGCAAGAAGTGTGGAAGATTTTGATTTATATGAAGCATTAAGTTCTTGCAAGGAATTTTTATATCAATTTGGTGGTCATAAACACGCTGCAGGATTGAGCATTGAAAAAGATAAATTGGATTTTTTTATTGAACGCTTTGAGTTTTGTGTCAAGCAATCTATTACTCAAAATCAACAAATCAAAAAAGTGTATGTAGATGCTGAATTAGCATTAGAAGAAATTACGCCTAAATTTTTACGAATATTGAAGCAATTTGAACCACACGGTCCATCCAATCATCATCCTGTGTTTTGGATTAAAAATATCAAAGATTCGGGAAGAATGACAGAAATTGGAAATGGACATTTAAAATTATATTTAACGAATACATTACACAAAGAGTATCCTGCTATTTTTTTTAATGGGATTACTTATTATGATCAAATAAAAGGCAAAACCTTTGATTGTTTGTGTAAAATTGATATTGATGATGTTCAAACAGAACATCCTATTTTTAACTTAAACATACAAGACATTAAAATACATTAAAAATTATGGACTTTCATCAACAGTTTCAAGAATTGTTATCTATTCAAGGACTTATTTCACTTTTTGTTTTATCTGTATTAGAAATTATTTTAGGTATAGATAACATCATTTTTATATCTATTGTAGCAGATAAATTACCAAAGCATCAAAAGCAAAGAGGGAGAATTACAGGATTGGCTTTGGCTTTAATAATGCGAGCGATATTATTGTTATCCATTACTTGGTTGGCATCATTAACAAATCCTTTGTTTCATTTAGGAAAATTTTATTTTTCAGGTCGTGATTTGATTTTATTAAGTGGAGGTGTTTTTTTAATAATTAAAACAATTAAAGAAATAATACATAAAATTTATCATTCAGAAGAATCCTTAAATATCAAGGGAGCAGCCACATTTACATCTGTAGTATTACAAATAGTACTTATAGATATTGTGTTTTCTTTTGATTCTATTTTGACAGCCGTTGGATTAAGTAGAAATTTTATTGTAATGTTTAGTGCTGTCATTATTGCAATGATATTAATGATGTTGTTTTCGGGATATGTTGCAGATTTTATTAATAAAAATCAAGGGATTAAGACCATTGCATTGACCTTTTTAGTGGTTATTGGAGGATTGTTAGTAGCCGAGTCCATTATATCTGCATACAATTATTCATTACCCAAAGAACAACATATAGAATTAAACAAAAACTATGCGTATGTGGCATTAGCATTTGCCCTTATTTCGGAATGGATAAACATCAAAGAACAAAAAGTAAAAAGACAAAGATCTTTTTTAATGGACGATGAAAAAGATAATTTGTCCAAGAATTCTGAATAATGATATATTGGGAAGATATAAAAATTGCATTTTCCATTTTATCGTTTCAAAAAATTTGGAATGCTTTGCTATTAAATATCAGTTTTTATGTTTCTCGTTGGATGAAAAAGCCCATTGTTTGGGCTTATCCAATGGCAATATCAGTAGAACCCACTACAGCGTGTAATTTGGAATGTCCTGCTTGTCCAAGTGGTTTGCGAGAATTTTCAAGACCTACAGGAAATATGAAAGAGATTGTTTTTCAAAACATCATTTTTCAACTAAAAGAGTATCTATTACACATTAATTTTTACTTTCAAGGTGAACCACTCATTCATCCTAAAATTTTTGAATGGGTTCGCATTGCAGCACAAAATAAAATTTATACGCTTATTAGCACGAATGCTCATTTTATTGATGAAATGTCTGCTCAAAAATTAGTAGAATCAGGATTGCACAAAATTATTATATCTATTGATGGAATGACACAAAGCACGTATGAAAAATACAGACAAAAAGGAAATGTTCAAAAAGTGTTTCAAGCCATAGAGAATATCATTGCAGCCAAGCAATCGCTTCAAAGCACTACACCTATTATTGTTTTACAATGGATTGTTTTTGATCATAACTTAAATGAACTTCCTTTGTTTATTGAATATTGCAAAGATAAAAAACTTCGGTATCAAATCAAAACTGCACAAGTGTATTCAGTAGAACAATTACAAACTTTAATTCCCAAGCACTCACAATATACTCGTTATGATCTTACTTCTACAGATAAGTTAAAACTGCAAAATCCTTTGTATAATCATTGTTGGCGGATGTGGGCTTCGTGTGTGTTTACTCAAAATGGGGCAGTAGTGCCTTGTTGTTTTGACAAAGACGCTAAATACGAAATGGGAGATATAAAAAGCCATTCTTTCAAAGAAATATGGCATTCCAAAGAATATGATTTGTTTAGAAAAAAAATACTTCATCACCGTTCGCAAATAGATATTTGTACGAATTGTTCTGAAGGATCAAAAGTATTTAGTGAGATCTGATGTATGTAAAATGCTTAAAAGGTGTCTCTTATTACGACAAATAATTATTACATTAGCCCCAAAAAATGTCTACTGCAGAGAGAGTCAATCATCAGGAGATTTCAGATAATTATGTATTGCAAAGAAGTATTGCTGCTTATGTGCAAGCCGCTCAACTTGTTCAAGGAAATGTTTTAGAAATAGGCACAGGTAGTGGCTATGGCATTGATTATATCGCCCCCCATTGTGAAAAGTTTGTAACCATTGATAAATTTAAATCTACCATTGATTTTTCTCAATACAAGAATGTAGAATTTATTCAACAACAAGTACCACCTTTGCCTTTCAAAGATAATACTTTTGATTTTGTAGTAAGTTTTCAAGTCATTGAGCATATTAAAGACGATCACAGATTTGTCAAAGAAATACATAGAGTTTTGAAGCCAAAAGGGAAATGCATCATTACTACACCTAATATACTTACTACGCTCACACGAAATCCTTGGCACATTAGAGAATATACCAAAGAACAACTGCATCAATTATTTAATCAATATTTTTCAAAGGTTCAAATGCTTGGTGTATTTGGGAATGACAAAGTAATGAAGTATTATGAACATAACAAACAATCGGTGCAAAAGTTATTAAAATGGGATATTTTGGATTTGCAACATAGATTGCCAAGATGGGCATTGCAAATTCCTTATGATATACTCAATAGATGGAATAGAAAAAAACTTTTGAGAGAAAATCCACTGACTAAAGATATTACAGTAAATGATTTTTTCATTAAATCAGTAGATGATTCTGCTTTAGATTTGTTTTGTATTGCAGAAAAGTAATGTATGATTTTTTCACAAACACCCATTTATTTATTAAAACAAATTTATCCTAATGCTCAATTTCATTTAAATCACCCTTCTTATATAGCCCTTACTTTTGATGATGGACCTATTCCTGAAGTTACAGAATATGTGATAGATGTATTAAAGCATTACAATATCCCTGCAACCTTTTTTTGTGTAGGAGAAAATATCCAAAAGCATACGGGTATTTTTCATAAACTCTTACAAAACAAGCATAGTATAGGCAATCATACCTTTTCGCATTTAAATGCATGGAAATACACAAGTGAAGAATATCTACAAGATGTTTTGAAGTTTTACAAGATTTATAACACACCGTTATTTCGTCCACCTTATGGAAAATTAAAGCCATCGCAATACAAAGCATTATTAAAACATAATTTTAAAATTGTTTTTTGGAGTGTTATTAGTTATGATTATCACCCCCAAATGACTGTTCAAAAATGCTTAAATAGCTTATACAAGAAAACGATAGGGAGGCAAATTATATTATTTCATGATAGCCAAAAATCTTTTCGTCTAATTTCAGAAATTTTACCATCTTATATTGAATTTTGTCAAAAATTAAAACTTACATTTGTGCCGCTAAAATAAATTCTTATGAAAAAGAAATTTTTTTTGAATGTTGTTTTTGGAATTTCAGTTTTATTTTTTGCTTGTACCAATACAGTAAAAGAAGCGCAAGTACATGTTTGGGGATCTTGTGAATTAGCCAAAGCAAAAATAGATAGTGCTGCAAAATTAGATGGTGTACAAATTGCAGATTGGAATATGGAAACAAAATTATTGACTCTTAAATATGACTCTACAAAAGTAACATTAGATAATATCTTGAAAAATGTATCGTTGGCGGGTTTTGATAATGAAAGGTACTTTGGCGATGATTATGAGTATGAAAAATTACCTGATAGTTGTAAATATGAAAGAAGAGTAGAGTGAGTAACAAGAAAATTATTAAAACTATAAAGCCCTAATCTGTATTGATTAGGGCTTTTTTAATTTGATTAGATTTATTTCATTGTGCAATTGGAGATTTTTTTAAGTCGTCAGGAATATCAGAAGTTAAAGCTTTTAAGAATGTTACAATACTATTCACTTCATCATCAGATAAATCTTTATTAAGTTGTGCTTTCGCCATTATTTTTACAGCGTCTTCCAACTTTTGAACACTCCCATCGTGAAAATAAGGATGAGTTTTTTCAACATTTCTTAAAGAAGGAACTTTGAATACAAATCTATCGCCGGCTAATTTGGTGATGGTTACCTTACCACTATCTATTTTTGTACTATGAGTATAATCCCAATAATTTCCGAATACAGCAAATTTTTGAAACATATTACCACCTATTCCAGCTCCATTATGACAAGTTGTACATCCTGTTGTAATAAAAGTTAATAAACCCTTTTTTTCTTCTATACTTAAAGCAGTTTTGTTTCCTTTTAGATATTCATCAAAACGAGATGGTGTAATCAATTTTCTTTCAAACGCACCAATGGCCTTTTTCAGATTATTATATGTAATTGGATCTTTTTCATTAGGAAATGCTTCTTTGAATAATTGTTGATATAAGCTTGATTTTTTTAATCTATCAATGAGAAATTTTTCATTTGGGATATTCATTTCAATAGGATTGAGAATAGGCATACCAGCTTGTTCTTCAACAGTTGCTGCTCTTCCATCCCAAAATTGAGCAATATGAATAGCCGCATTTAAAGTAGTAGGCGAGTTGCGATCCCCAAATTTTCCTTCTTCTCCTTTTGAAGTAGGTTGATTATCTACACCAAACGTAGAAAGGTTATGACACGTGTTACAACTCATTGTTTGTTTACGAGATAGTTGATTATCAAAATACAAATGATGGCCAAGTTTTACTAATGCTGGATTTAAAGTGTCAGTTATTTCTAATGGTTGAAAAACATTTAATTTGTCGGCCAATGCTTCGTCATATCTTTGTTCTTCTTGTTGTTGTGTGTTTTGTGTTGATTGTTTTGCTTCATCATTGCTTGAACACGATGTAATTAATAAAACACTGGCAAAACTTAATACTGTTTTTTTCATAGTTGTAATTTTTTTTGCAAAAGTACATTTTATAATTAGGAGTATCCAAATAAATAAAATTTATAACCCCATTAAAAATTTTTTTGTATTAATACCATCTGCAAAATCATCTATAGAAGGGAACTGGGCTTGTCCAAAAGGAACGTAGCCATTCCCAACAATACATTGTATATCTTGTTGATGCTTATTGATGTAGTCCTTGATTTGATTCACGGATGTGTATTTTTCATAAAATAAATTGGCAACCGGAGCGTGTAGTTGTTGGCTTTCTTTGACGATCAAAAAATTATTTTCCAAAAAAGATTCTTTGTTGAGTAAATAAATGCTTCGGTAATAATCGTAATTGTTCATATACTTGTGATGTTGCATCACAAAGCCATAATCGTAGATAGCCGTGAAAATTCTCTGAATGTCAAAGTTTTGTGGAATAAACAATTTGGATACATTTCTACATCCTAATCCAAAATACATCATTACATCGTCAGCGAGTTTTCTTAATTCTTCATCTGTTGTTTGATCATTTAAGATAGCAATAGATGTTCGGTTATTTCTAACAATTCGGGGTAAATGAGAAAAATACTGATGAATGTGCATTGCAGTATTGTTAGTGCCTGTCGCAATTACTGCATCTATTTCATTTGAACGAATGGGGGACTCTATAATGTGAATGTTATTTTTTAATTCAGGATATAGATCTTGTAAAATGTGAAATATCATTTTCATTAGCACATTATCTTTAGAAGAGGGCTTGAATATTAAAATGTGTCCTGATAATAAAACATCCATTACATCTCTATAAGAAACCATTGGGATATTCCCCGCAGCAATAACAAGAATTTTTTTGGGGTTGGATGTAGGTATAAAATCTTTTGTATAAAAATTTAAACTTTCTTCTGATGATATTTGAATAATGCTTTGTAGCATTGAATGAACAAATCGCTTAATAAACCAAGGATTTTGAATTTCTGCTTGATGAATAGAGGATTCAATCAATGAGTAATAAGGTGTTTCTTTTTTTTGAAGATAACTATTCAAGTGTTTGGCTAATTCAACAAATGCAGATTTGTTCATATTTGGGATAGTATTTAATCAAAAATGAATGAGATTGTTTTTATTTTTTGTAACAATTTAAAAATGGATATTGTTTTATGAATTATATTATGGTTATTAAATACAGATTTTTACTAAAATCAAAAACTTGTTCACGCCGTTATGTATCAATAGATCACTTTTTCATTTCTTTCTGATATTCTTGTAGGGCTATTTTTAAACACTCTATGGCTTTTTGCAAATCTTCTTTTTTCAATACATAAGCAATACGCACTTCTTTCTTTCCCGCATCAGATGTGGAATAAAAGCCCGTGGCAGGGGCTAACATTACAGTTTGATTTTGATAATTAAATTTTTCAAGTAACCATTGACAAAATCTATCCGCATCATCTATTGGTAATTCTGCGATACAATAAAATGCACCACCAGGCATTGGACAACGAACACCTGGAATTTTGTTGAGTTCATTGACTACATAATTTCTTCTTTCTGTGTATTCTTTTACTACTTCATCAAAATATTCTTGTCCTAAACTTAATGCGGCTTCTGCACCTATTTGTCCAAATGTAGGTGGACTTAATCGGGCTTGTGCAAACTTTAAGGCAGATGCCATTACTACTTTGTTTTTGCTTACTAATGCTCCTATTCTTGCCCCACAAGCACTGTATCTTTTGGATATAGAATCCAACATAATAATATGTTCATCTGCACCTTCTAAATGCATAACTGAATTGTAGGTTTTTCCATCGTAACAAAATTCACGATATACTTCATCGCTTAATAAAAATAAATTGTGTTTTACAACAATCTCTTTGAGGGCTTCTAATTCTTCACGAGTGTAGAGGTATCCCGTAGGATTACTGGGATTACAAATCATAATGCCTTTGGTACGATTCGTAATAAGTTTTTCAAACTCACTTATTGGTGGTAATGCAAAACCATTGTCAATCACACTTCTGACGGGCTTAATAACAACATCTGCAGCCCTTGAAAATCCAATATAATTGGCATAAAATGGTTCGGGAATGATAATTTCATCACCAGGATTAAAGCAGGTCATCATTGCGATTTCAATGGCTTCGCTTCCACCTACGGTGATGATAATATCGGAGTAATCAACATTTATATTATATCTTTTGTAATACTCGGCTAATTTTTTTCTATAACTTTCATTTCCTGCACTGTGTGTATATTCAAGGATAGTGATATTGGCTTTTTTTATACCTTCAAAAAAAATAGGAGGCGTAGGCAAGTCAGGTTGTCCAATATTGAGATGATAAATTTTAATTCCTTTCTTTTTGGCTGCTTCTGCGTAGGGAACTAATTTGCGAATAGGAGAAGCAGGCATTTGAACGGCTTTTTCTGATATGTTTGGCATAAAATTTTTTCTGCAAATTAGTAGAAATATTCGCAGTTTTACAAACGATTCCATCTGTAAAATTTATGATTATTGTATCTTTTGTATTTTTGCTAAAATTTAAGGAATAAACAAAATGAAAGGTCGTTCTGTAGATAGTAATCCCAAGCATCGTTTTTTAAAAGAAGAACTTTCACAAGAAGTTTTGTGGGCTGTTGATGAATTTGATAGTAAAGAAAATATTAATACAAAAGTTATTGAGGTATTTCCAAAAACGATTATCAATGAAGTAAAAAGTAGTGATTTGCCGTTTATTTATTCGCTTAATCCGTATCAAGGTTGTGAACACGGATGTGCTTATTGCTATGCCCGTCCTACGCACGAATATTGGGGATATGGTGCCGGTATTGATTTTGAATCTGTGATTTTGGTGAAGAAAAATGCCCCTGCACTTTTAGAAGCAGAATTGAGAAAACCATTAAAAGTAGTGAGTCCTATTGTGTTTTCAGGCAATACAGATTGTTATCAACCACTTGAAAGAAAACTTCAAATAACAAGACAATTGCTGCAAGTTTGCAAAGAATTTCGTTTTCCTGTATCAATTATTACCAAGAATGCTCTTGTGTTGCGTGATTTGGATATATTGAAAGAAATGGCAGAACAAAACTTGGTAAGTGTTACTATATCTATTACCAGCGTAGATGAAGATTTACGCAAGGTTTTAGAGCCCCGCACTTCTACGTATTCTAATAGATTCAAAGCCCTGCAAGTATTATCAAAGCACAATATCCCTTGTGGAATTATGGTAGCACCGATTATTCCAGGATTAAATGACAAAGACATTCCCGAGGTAATGAAGCAAGCGTCTGAAAATGGTGCAAAGTGGATGGGATATACTATTGTTCGTTTGAATGACTCAGTAGAACCAGTTTTTATTCAGTGGTTGGAAAAGCACTTTCCTAATAAAAAAGAACGAGTATTAGAACTTATCCGTTCTTGTCATAATGGACAACTTCACGATACTCGTGCATATAGTCGTTTTGCAGGTGATGGCAAAGTAGCAGAGAGTATTCATCAATTGATAAAAATACTTCGCAAAAAGTATTTTACTGATAAAAGTGAATTTTTACATAATTGTAATTTATACACAGGTAAAAAAGTAGGAGATTGGATGCAAGGAAGTTTGTTTTAATTTTTGTTGGTGATAAATTTATTGTTGCTATTTTTTAAAGCATTAAGTTTTACTTTTTTGTTTCTATGTTTTAATGAATATTCTTGTCAAATTAGTATTTGCAATTTTTTATATTTTCATAAATGATCTATTCGCAAATAATTCTCTACCTTTGTAGTCCAAAATAAAAACTATGAATCAAAAAATTTGGATATTTGTTTTAGAAAAACCATTAAGTGTAACAGAGTTAGATAAATTAAAAGCAGAATGCCTTGATTTTGTGGCAAATTGGAAGTCCCACGATCATCCTGTAAAAGCAGAATTTGAATTATACAAAAATAGATTGTTGATATTTAAGAATGATGAAGATTTTAATCCTATTGGTGGTTGTGCTACGGATAAATTATTTCACTTTATTCAATCTCTTGAAAAAAAATATCAAACATCTTTACTTAATAGAAGATTATTTGTTTTTGAAAATGATAATTATGAATTAGAGGTACATCCTTTAGAAGAACTTCATAATTTGCTAAATCAAGGCATTATTAAGGAATCTACTAAAATTTTTAATACTGCTATTATTCACTCTTCTGAAATGGATAATTTTGTAAAGCCCCTTTCTGAAAGTTGGATAGCATCATTAGTATAATTTAAAATTAATATCCAATGAAAGATTTATCAAAAAGAACAATAACAGCAATTGTTTTTGCAGTTGTATTAATTGGCTTGATTGGGTTCTCTTTTGAAACCTTTTTGTTATTGTTACTTATTATTGTTTCGGGTGGATTATTAGAATTGATAAACGTATTTAAAAAAGCCCATTTTCCTGTTCATTCAACATCTCTATGGATTAAATTTTTTCTTTCATCGCTTTTGATTCTTTATCCTTGTTTTGATAATCATTTTACAAATGTTCAATTTAATTATTTAGTGTTGATTATTTTATCTGTTGTTTTGTTTATAGAATTTTTATTTCAAACTAATTTTTCAAAAAGCATTGCTGAATTTTTTCTTCTTCTTTATTTATTAGTGTTTTTGATGTCTGCATTAGATGTTTACTATTTTTCATTGCATCGGCAGTATCATTATGCATATCCACTATCTATTATACTTATGATTTGGGCAAATGATACTTTTGCTTATTTTATTGGTAGTTGGTTGGGTAAGAATAAATTGATGCCTGATGTGTCGCCAAAAAAATCGGTAGAAGGTTTTGTTGGTGGAATTGTATTTACTATTACGACGGCTCTTCTTGTTTATTATTACTTACTTCCGGATGCTTCATTTTGGACAATTTATGATGTTGTAATTATTGCTATAATTGTAGGTGTATTTGGAACAATGGGTGATTTAGTGGAGTCAAAACTTAAACGATTAGCAAATGTAAAAGACAGCGGCAATTTACTTCCTGGACACGGCGGTATTTTAGATCGCTTTGATGCTTGGTTTTTGAGTATTCCAATGATTGATATTTATTTTCATTTAAAGATGTGGATAGTATAAAAATGATTGTAATGAAAAATATAATTCTCATAATGTATTGTCTTGTATCTACACTCTTTGCTCAATTGCCAGTAGGATACGATACATTAAAAGTGATTGAAAATAATCAAGTGCTTTATTCTTCTACCTGTGGTGGATTAAATCATTCAAATGTATTCAAAGCAGACATTAACGAAGATGGCAAAGAAGATATTATTGTTTATGACAGAATCCATATGTTTAATTATGGACAAGTCAAATGTTTTGTCAATATTGGTAACAATAATGAAGCCAAATATCGTTATGATTATTATTTATCCAATGCTTTTCCAAAACTTGTCAATTGGGCTATTTTTAAGGACTTTAATCAAGATGGAAAAGTAGATATATTTACATCTACAACAGGTGGAATAAGAGTTTATAAGAATACTTCAACTGCTGGAAACTTTTCTTTTCAATTGTTCAAGAATATACTGTATTCTAATTACAATCCATCGGGCAATCCTGTAAATGCCCCTATTTATGCATCTTCGGTGGGGTTACCTGCGATTAGTGATATTGATAATGATGGCGATTTGGATATATTGACATTTAGTTCTATAGGTTTTTCAGTAGAGTATCATATTAATAAAAGCAAAGAGTGGTATAATCATTCTGATAGTTTGGTTTTTCAATTAGAAACAAATTGCTGGGGAAATTTTAGTGAAGGAAATTGTTCTGTAACGTTTAATAATTGTTCCAATAGATTTGATCATTTTTCTAATATTGAAAAAATTTATCATAGTGGATCTTGCATTACTTGTGCAGATCTTGATAAAGATGGGGATAAAGATCTTCTTTTGGGTGATGTGAGTTGTAACAACATAATCTATTTACATAATACAGGAAATTCTTCTAATGCCAATATTCAAGATACTACGAGATTATTTCCAAATTATCCATCAAAAGCCAGTACAACGATTATTAAGTTAAACAATTTTCCTTGTGTGTATTATGATGACTTTGACAATGATGGAAAAAAAGATCTGGTGGCTTCGCCCAATTTAAGTGCAGGTGAAAATTACAATTGCATTTGGTTTTACAAGAATGTTGGCACTTCTACCAAAGATAGTTTTATTTTTATCAAAAAGAATTTTTTAATAGAACATTGTATAGATGTAGGTGAAGGGGCTTATCCATTGATTATAGACATTGATAATGATGGAAAAAAGGATTTGTTGATTGGAAACTTGGGATATTATAACACGTTTAAGCCCAATAGCAATGTATCTACATTGACTTATTATAGAAATATAGGAACATTATCTACACCGCAATTTTCACTCATTACCAGAGATTATTTGAATTTGTCTTCATTACAAAAACTCAATCTTGCACCTACTGCTGGTGATATTGACAATGATGGCGATATAGATATTTTGTTGGGCGATAATGCAGGAAAAATTCATTGGCTTGAAAATACTGCAGGATTTGGATTTCCCTGTAATTTTTCAATTATTCATCAAAATATGTTTGGTATTTCAGTGAGTACACCACCTGCTTATCCCTTTTTATACGATGTCAATAATGACGGAAAATTAGATTTAATAATTGGTAATAAACAAAACAGAATTGTTTATTATCAAAATATTGGCACATTATCTACGCCCAATTTTTCCTTGATTACAACTAACTTTGGAAATGTAAATACTAACTTAAATCCTATATATTATGCAGGTGATGGGGGTACTGTGCCTTTTATGTACAAAGAAAATAACACTACTTATTTATTGTGTGGATCTATTAATGGAAATTTAATTTTATATGATCAAATTGATGGTAATTTGAATGGAACATTTCGCACTGTAGATACAATGGTTAATCGTATTTGCACAGGCATCCGTTCTGCTCCACAATATGTAGATATTAATAATGATGGCATTCGGGATTTAATTGTTGGAAATTATTCAGGTGGAATTCATTATTTTTCTTCAAAAGCAGTGAATGTTCCTGAAATAATTCAAGATGATAATGTTTTTCAAATGTATCCTAATCCTTCAAATACAGAAGTTACTATTGAATGTCAAAATAATTTTAATATTGATAAATCACGGATTCAAATTATAGATATTACAGGCAAGAAAGTGGTTATTGAAGTAGAAAAAAAGAATTACAACTCTTGGAAAGTAGATGTATCAATACTTTCCAATGGTATTTATCTTTTGCAAATACTTTCTGCTAATAATGAAATTTTAAAGACATTTAAATTGATAAAGATTCAATGATTTATTTTTGTTAACTTTTCTATCATTGAGAACTTAAAATGCTATAAAAATTTCTAACCACTAATCATTAAAATTATGTTTCATAGAACACTCATTAAAAACATTTTATTGCTAACTTTCACTCTACTTCTTTATCAATGTAGAAAAGACGCTGCAAGTCCTGATTATGGGGGATATCCAACAGAAGTGGGAAAAATTATTCAAACGCAATGTACCAATGGTGCTTGTCACAATTCTCAAAATGCGGCTGCTTGCAATGGATTGGATTTAAGCACTTGGGAAAATCTTTTTACAAAAGGTAGTATCAATGGCAGCCCTGTGATTCCTTATAGTAGTAAGTTTTCATCTTTGTGTTATTTTATCAATACCTATCCAGATTTGGGTTTAATGAATTCTCCAACGATGCCGCTTTACAAAAGTCCTTTAAGCAAAGAAGAAGTGATGAAAATTAAACAATGGATTGACAATGGTGCTCCGGATATTCACGGAAATGTGTACGCTTCTAATAAATACAAAAAAGTGTATGTTGTTAATCAAGGATGTGATGTGATTACAGTGTTTGATGCAGAAACACAACTGCCGATACGAATGATAGAAGTAGGAAGTCAACCGAATGTCAATGAAACTCCGCATTTTATCAACTTCTCACCTGATGGAAGATATTGGTATGTTGTGTTCATCAATAGTCCTTATTTAGAAAAATACGATGCACAAACGGACAAACTCATTGATCGTTGCAATTTGAACAATCAATTGGATTGGAATAGAATCATTATTACGAAAGATGGCAAAAAAGGATTTTGTGTAGCGTGGACATCTAATGGCAAAATTATTTCTGTTGATTTAGAAAAAATGCAAGTGATTAATGCTATGTATGGCTTGTATTTTCCGCACGGTACAGCATTGAGTAAAAACAATGATACGTTGTATGTAGCCGCCCAAACAGGAAATTACTTTATGAAAATTGACACTGCACTTACAACACATATTGATATTCCGATTGATAACTCTGGAGTTCCAAGCAATGCCAGTAGTTTGGATCCTCACGATATTTTTGTTTCTCCAGATGGAAACAAATTGTATTTTACTTGTCAAGCCAGCAATGAAATTCGTGAGTTTGATTTAATTACTAACTCTGTAACGCATATTATTCCTGTTGGAACATTCCCGCAAGCAATGGCTTACTCATCCTTTGATAATACACTGTATGTAAGTTGTGAATTAGATAACAGTGGTAATAATACATTAGGAAGCATTGTAGCCATTAACTTAAATGACTATACTACTAAAAAAGTTTTTGTGGGTTATCAGCCACACGGCATAGCCATTGATGAAAGCAGAAAACTTTTGTATGTGCCAAGTAGAAACCTTGTAGGACAAGGCATTCCACCGCATCATTCATCCGTATGTACAGGAAAAAATGGATTTATTAGTATCTTAAAAATTCCAGATATGACTATTCAAAAATCTCGCATAGAACTTTCGGTTGATACTTATTTTGCAAAAATAAGACCTTAATGGAATCAAAAGTTATTTTATTTTTTGATGGGGAATGTTTGTTTTGTAATAAGACCGTTCAATGGATATTAAAAAATGAAAAGGATAAGATATTGTTTTTTTCACCGCTACAGTCAGGATTTGCACAAGAACTAATTCCACCAGATTTAAAGAAAATTGATTCTGTCGTTTTACTTAAAAACAATACTTTTTACACACATTTTACTGCTTTTTTTGAAATACTGCCTTACCTGAAATGGTATTGGAAATGGTTGTATGTTTTAAAACTTTTACCAAAGCCCTTGCAAATTAAACTCTACAATTGGATAGCCCGAAATAGAAAAAAATGGTTTGGTCGTACAGATACTTGTAGTATTAAAAACTCTAATGATAGTAAGCGTTTGATAGAGTAGATGGTTGATTTAAATTTTATCCTTACTTTTGCCCTATACTATTTAAGCCGTGAAAAAATTACATTTGTTACTCATTCGTTCGTTTCTACCACCATTTTTGATTACATTATTTGTAAGTACATTTTTATTTTTTTTAGTAGAAATAGTGATTACATATTTGGATGATTTTTTAGGAAAGGGTATAAGTTTTTGGGTGTTGTTTCAATTGTTTTCTTATGCGTTTTTAGGTATTATGCCTAAATGCATTCCATTAGCCATTTTATTAGCGTCTATTATGACACTTGGTAATTTAGCCGAGAATTATGAGTTGGCTGCAATGAAAAGTTCGGGTTTGTCTTTGTTTCGTATATTTTATCCCTTGGTGATTTTGATGATTATTTTGGCTTTTCTTACTTTTGCTTTTAATAATTTTCTTTTGCCCAAATTAATGTTAGAATCCCAATCATTACTCTTTGATATTCGTCAAACAAAGCCATCGGTAAGTATTAAAGAAAAAGTGTTTTACAATCAAATAGAAAATGTATCTATTCGTGTTGAAAAAAAATATCCTGATGGACACAGTTTGAAAGGCATACTTATTTATGATCATTCTTATGGTACAGGAAATAATGTTCAACTTTACGCAGATAGTGGGTATATGTTTACTTCATCAGATACCAATTACCTTGTCATCAAATTATTTAATGGTAGTCGTTATGAAAATATCCAAAATGAAAACATCTATCGTACGTTTCCATTAAGTATTATGCACTTCAAAGAAATGGAAATAAATATAGACCTTACAGGATTCAAACTCAAAAGAACCGATAAAGAATTGTTTAAGCAAAATCACGAAATGATGAATGTTTGGCAAATTGCAGAAGAAATTGATTCAATAAATAAAAATATTCATCTACATCATCAATCTATCTATGATCAACTTAAACGCTATTTCTTTAGCCAACAATTTATTACAAACAACAAATGTGTATCTATTGATAGTGCTGTCAAAAAGTTAAGTCCTCCTGAAAAACAATTATTTAATGAAATGAAACTTAATCATTGGCGTTCTATCAATGCATTTTTAGAATCAGAAATTTTATCTATTGATGCACAAAAATCTCGTCTTGCAGAATATCAGGTAGCGTGGCACGAAAGATTGGTAGTATCATTGGCGTGTATTATATTGTTTTTTGTCGGTGCTCCATTGGGGTCCATTATTCGTAAAGGTGGATTGGGCTTGCCCGTCGTAGTGGCTACTTTGTTTTTTATTTTGTATATGATATTGACGGATACCTTACGAAGTATGGCTCTTGGATTATTGCTTCCACCTTATGTTGCAATGTGGTTGCCACTATTTGTTTTTTTACTCATTGGAATTTTTTTAACCTATAAAGCCGCTAATGATTCTGTTTTATTTGATTTGAATTGGTATATAGAAAAAATAAAGTCCCTATTTGCTAAACCATTTGATTCAAAAAGTGCTAATAGTTAAAAGTGTTTTATTCTGTGTAAAAATGATTGAAAATATATCAATAGTAGTATTAAACAATTAAAAATAACATTTATGATGAAATCCATCTATTCAAAATTTTTTTATCAAATCTTTTTAATTTTAGTAATTGCTATAGTGTTATCTTGTTCTCAAAAGACAAAAGTAGATTATATATTGAAAGACGCACATATTTACACACTTAATGCCAACAACGATACTGCCCAAGCAATGGCTGTTTCAAAAAATAAAATTATTGCTATTGGTACAAATGATGAGATATTAAAAAACTTTACATCGGATAGTATAGTATCCTTAAAGGGAAAATATGTGTATCCTGCATTTATTGATGCACACGCTCACTTCTTTGGATTAGCCCATTTTCTTGGTGAATGCAACTTGTATGGTGCTAAATCAATTGAAGAAATCATTCAACGATTAAAAAATTTCTACAAGACACATTCACATAAACAATGGATTATTGGAAGAGGTTGGGATCAAAATTTATTCCTAAATAAATCTTTTCCAAATAAAACTACATTAGATAGTGTATTTCCTAATATACCTGTTTGTCTTACAAGAGTAGATGGACACGCTATTTGGACAAATTCAAAAGCCATAGAAATAGCAGGTATTACATCTACAACCAATATCAGTGGTGGAAAAATTATATTGGATGCAAAGAATCAACCATCCGGTATTTTTATTGATAATGCTACACAACTCATTGAAAAGCACATTCCTTCAATGAGTAGAAAGGAACTTGTTGAATTACTTATTAAAGCAGATGAACTTTGTTGGAAACAGGGCATTCATACAATTTGTGAGGCAGGATTGGATCAATGGCAAATACAATTATTAGATTCTTTGATAGATGTAGGAAAACTCAAATTGCGTTTTTATGTGATGGCATCTTTAAATCCAACAAATTGGAAATATCTATTAAGTCAAGGTAAAATAGATAAAGAAAAATTGAAAGTCCGTGCATTTAAAATTTACCTTGATGGAGCATTAGGATCAAGAGGGGCATTGTTAAAGCAACCTTATGCGGACATTACAACAGATAAGTATTATGGTTTGCAATTAATTCCAACAGATAGTTTTAATAATGTATTAAAAACTTTGTATGAAAAAGATTTTCAAGTGTGTACACACGCTATTGGTGATTCTGCTAATAAATTAGCATTGCAAATGTATGCTCAACACTTAAAAACAAAGAACGATAAAAGATGGCGTATAGAACACGCACAAATTGTAGATAGCATAGATAGATTTTACTTTGGGGCGTATAGTATTCTACCATCTGTTCAGCCAACTCATGCTATATCTGATAAAAATTGGGCAATTGAACGACTTGGAAAACATAGAATTAAATTTGGATATTGTTACCAATCACTTTGGGAACAACAAAATATATTACCTATTGGTACAGATTTTCCCGTAGAAGATATTTCACCATTCAAAAGTTTCTTTGCAGCGGTGTTTCGCTGCGATTATGATTTAAGGGATACTACACCTTTTCAAAAAGAAGAAGCACTTACTCGTTTTCAAGCACTGCGAGGGATGACTTATGATGCGGCGTATGCCTGTTTTATGGAAAAGGAAATTGGAAGTTTAGAATACAGCAAGCAAGCCGATTATATTGTTTTGGATATAGATTTGTTTCACATTGATAAGGAATCTTTGAGTAAGTATATTTTTTTACACCAACAATAATATGTTGAATGATTAAAATTTTATTTTGAAAAACGAAATTAAACGGACAAATAATCAATAAGATATTCAATGGCATACTTATATCCCGAAAGACCTAGTCCTACAATAACGCCTTTGCAATACGGCGATAAGTACGATTGATGACGAAATGTTTCACGGCTATAAATGTTTGAAATATGAACTTCTATAATAGGTTTTTGAATGTATGCTAAACAATCTGCCAATGCAATAGAAGTGTGTGTGTATGCCCCTGCATTGATGATAATACCATCTTTAGTATCTTTCCATTCTTGCAATTTGTCAATTAAAAAACCTTCCGTATTGCTTTGAAAATAATCTATTTCTACATTAGAAAATAGCTTTTTCAATTCTATAAGATAGTCATCAAAAGAAGTAGTGCCATAAACAGATACTTCTCTTTTACTCAGCATATTGAGGTTTGGGCCATTTAAGATGCCGATTTTGAGTTGCATTATTCTTTATTCTTTTTAATCAATAATTTTTCCCCAACTTTTAAGTTATGCTTAATAGTCAAACCATTTTGATTTAGTAAATCATTTACAGAGATATTGTATTTTCGGGCTATAGAATAAATAGTTTCAGATTTGCGAACAATGTGATAGATATTATCTTTTTCTTTAATAGAGTTTGTTGAATCAGGTGTAACAGAGTTTGTTACTATAGTTGATGATTTAGTGTCAATAGAAGCAAGTGTTTTAGTTCCAGAAGAAGGGTTTGAAATGGGTTTGTATATGATTAAGTGTTTGCCTGGTTTTAAACCTCTTCTTCCAATATAATTCCAAGTTTTTATATCTTGAACGGAAATGCCGTATTTGGCTGCAATTGATTTTAAGGTTTCGCCCTTTTTAACTTTGTGAACAATTTTTTCTTCTTGTGTATTCATTTGTTGTTGTGCTAAAAGAGAGTTTTGTTTTTGTTGTTGAATAAATGCATAAATTTCATCTTCATTGCTCAAAAACAAGGCGATTTTTTCTTTGGGTAATGTGAGTGTGTAGCCACCTTCAGGAATGATATTTTTACGATATTGAGGATTGAAATAAGCAATTTCTTCAATAGGCACATCTAATAATTGATTGATTTGTTCAAAAGTCATAGCATCTTTTAAGACAATAGTATCTAATTCAAAATAATGTTTTTTAGGAATAGCGGGAGTGATATTATGTTCTTGATAGTAATTCATCACATAATTGGCGGCTATAAATGCGGGTACGTAACCTTGCGTTTCTCTTGGTAAATAAGGGCGAATTTCCCAATAAGTGGTTTTTCCACCGCTTCTTCTAATGGCTTTGCTAATAGCCCCTGGACCAGCATTGTATGCAGCCAGTACCATTTGCCAATCTTTGAAGATACCATACAAATACTTTATGTACTCTGCTGCCGCAATGGTTGATTTATACGGGTCGCATCGCTCGTCAATATAAGAGGTTACTTTTAGTCCAAATAATTTTCCTGTGGGATACATAAATTGCCAAAGACCTTGTGCCCCTGCCCTTGAACGAGCATTAGGATTGAGTGCAGATTCTATCACAGCCAAGTGCTTCAATTCTAATGGCAAATTATATTTATCTAAAATTTGCTCAAACAATGGATAATACAACTGTGATAAGCCAATCAAACGACTTAATAATTCTCTTTTTCTTATGACATATAACTCTATATATGCTTTAACATCCTTGTTGAATACTAAATCAAAAGGGGATTGGGCATTAAGTTTTGCTAATCTCGCTTCATATACAAAATCCTCATAACGAGGAACACTATCGGGTGAAAAATGAAACTTATTATGTTTATTAAAATTCCCTTTTTGAAAGAATTCGTTCAGGATTTTTTTGTTGTACAAACTATCCAACATCGCCGCTATGGGGTCATCTTCCAATAGGGGCAACTGGGCGTTTAAAAACAAAGGAAAGAGTAAACTTATGATGAAAAATTTTTTCATTTTGAATAAAATTTATTAAAAAGATACTTTATTGGATTTGAATTTTCATTAAATCCCCTAAAAATTTCTTTTCAAGGAACAAAAAAAGGTATTTTTTTTATCATTTCCAAAAGTTTTACGAAAAATTAGCAATAAATGATGGTGTTTTTATTTGAGAGGAGGATATTGTTTTTATATGGTCAAATGATTTTTTAATCGGAAATAATATCTTATTGATTATCATTTTGTTATTTATAATTACAATTCAATGCTTTGATTTTCAACAACATAATTTAAATAAAAACAAGTGTTACAATTTTTCGCTCAATCAAAATATACTTTCACTCAATCAAAACGCTATTTCAGTAAATATAGAATTTAAGTTTAAAATTTTAAATAATTGATTTGCAATTAAGTAGAAAGATTGTTGGTAACTTTTTTTGTTTTTTATCGTTATATTCAATAAATTTCCCTCGTTTATGAAAGCATTATCTAAACATCACGTTAACATTCAAGAGATGGAACAAGAGTTCCAAATCATTGAATGTGCTAAAAAAGATATTGATGCTTTCAAGCCATTGTACAATAAGTACTATAGTGAAATTAAAGCAAGTGTTGAAAATACGTTGTACGCAAAGTATGCTATCAAAAACGATGACTTAACAAAAGACATCACGGCGTCTATTTTTGAAAGTGCTTTAAGAAATATCCATAAATATAATGTAGTAAAAGGTACGCCATTTAAAAGTTGGCTTTATAGAATAATGCAAAATGAAATTGCAGAGTATATTCGTAATGTGACCATTCGTGAAAAACATTTTAAAAACATAGAGTACAATTTGCCCAAATATGATGAAATTGCTTCCTTAAACACGTTAAGTTCTTCGCAAGAAAGAAAATTAAACTACTTAATGAAGTATTTACACAAATTAGAAATACAAGACCAACAACTTATACACTATCGCTTTTTTCAAGATTATTCTTATAAACAAATTGCCCAAATAATGGGTCTTACTGAAAATTCTTTGCGTACTCGGATGACTCGGCTTCTTAAAAAAATTCAAGCATACGTTGAAAATAAAGGTGCATAAAGTTTTTTTGTAGAAAAATTTTCCACTAAACAAGCAAAAATAAAACACATCCAATTATTAAAAACGAATGTTTATTGCTTATGCATCCAGTTTTTCTCTTACAAACTGATTTACTAATTTAGGGTCGGCTTTCCCTTTACTTAATTTCATCACTTCACCAACAAATAATCCAATCAATCCTTTTTTCCCTTTTTTGTACTCATCTACTTTTTCAGGATATTTATTTAGCACTTCTTCTATCAATGGTAAAATCTCGTCGGTGTTTGTATTTTTAAATAAGTCCAATTCTTGACACAACGCTTCAATATCTTTATCTGGAGTTTGCAGCAATGCAGGAAACAATTTTTGTGCTGCTGCTGAATGGCTAATTTTATCATCATCTATAAGTTGTATAATTTTAGCAATTTGTTGTGGCTTTAAAATAAAATCTACAATATCAATGGCATTTTCGTTTAAATATCCTTTAATGATTACGTTTAACCAATTAGCAGCGGCTTTGTAATTGTTAGTATATTGACATAGGTTATTAAACCATAAAGCAAGTTGTTTGTCTTCTGTCAATACTGTTGCATCGTATTCTGATAGTCCATATTCTTTGGTGTATTTTTCAAAAAGTTCATTAGGCAATGGTGGTAATACAGATTTTACAGCATTTATATGTTGATTAGTAACTATTACAGGTGGTAAATCTGGTTCTGGAAAATATCTATAATCATTTGCCATTTCTTTTGAACGTAAAGAAAAAGTAATACCATTGATGGCGTCAAAACTTCTGGTTTCAGATACTATAGTTTCTCCTCTTTCTATCATTTCAATTTGTCTTTGTGTTTCATAATCAATAGCCCTTTGAACATTTCTAAAAGAATTAAGATTCTTCACTTCTACCTTTGTTCCAAATTTTTCTTCTCCTTTTTTTCTTACAGATATATTAACATCGCAACGCAGAGAACCTTCTTCCATATTTCCATCGCATATTTCTAAATAACGAACTAACTTTCTTATTTCTTGCAAATAATAGTATGCTTCTTCTCCCGAACGAATGTCTGCTTCGCTTACCATTTCTAATAATGGAGTGCCTGCTCTATTGAAATCTACCAAAGATTCAAATGGATCAATATCGTGAAGATTTTTACCAGCATCTTCTTCCATATGAATGCGAATGAGTCGTACTTCTTTTCTCTCGCCATTTTTTAAGCGAAATTGAATTTTTCCTCCTGTGCATATAGGTGTTTTATCTTGAGTGATTTGATATCCTTTTGGCAAATCGGGGTAGAAATAATTTTTTCTTGCAAACCCATTAAAAGAATGGATATTGGCTTGAACAGCCAAGCCCAAGCGAATAGCAAACTCAATGGCTTTTTTATTTACTCTTGGGAGTGTACCTGGATATCCTAAAGTAATCTCGCTAATATGCGTATTTGGCCAATCTCCAAAGGATGTGGAGTCGCTGCTATACATTTTACTTTTTGTAAGCAATTGAATGTGGCATTCTAAACCAATTACTGCTTCATATTGAGAATGCAAAGACATAATTTTTTGAGGTCAAATGTACATAAATAATGTTGAATTCTTGATATTTAAGAAGTGTGAATTAGTAAAAATAGTTGATGGTTAAAAATAATTTCTGATTATTAGATAAAAAGGTAAAAAAAATCAGATAACTTGAATTTTAAATTGGTGATGATGAGTATTAGATTTAGAAAGGGAATTATTTATTAACTTTGAGCAAAAAATTAATTTTATGCTATCTAATGTTTCAAAAAAAGTAAAAGTACACAACTTTAGTGCAGGTCCTGGTATATTACCAGAAGAGGTATTGCAAGAAGCCGCTGAGGCGTGTATCAATTTTGATAATTTAAATTTGTCATTATTAGAAATATCCCACCGAAGTAAAAATTATGAAAAAGTAATGGAAGAAGCAAGGCAGTTGGTTTTAGATCATTTTGAAGTAAGTGCAGATGAATACGATGTGATTTATTTAGGGGGAGGTGCAAGTTTGCAATTTGCAATGGTGCCGTATAATTTTTTGAAAAATAAAGCGGCTTATGTTAATACAGGTGTATGGGCAAGTAAGGCAATTAAAGAAGCCAAGTTGCTTGGCAATGTGGATGTAGTTGCTTCCTCCGAAGATAAAAAATTTGGGTATATTCCTAAAAATTTTCAAGTTGGTAATGATTATGATTATTTACACATTACTTCTAATAATACTATTTATGGAACGCAATATAAAACATTTCCAAAAGTAAATGTGCCATTAGTATGTGATATGTCTTCGGATATTTTTTCTAGAAAAATAGACGCCAAACAATTTTCATTAATATATGCAGGGGCTCAAAAAAATATGGGACCTGCTGGTGCTACAATGATAATGATTCGTAAAGATTTTTTAGAAAAAAGCAAAACTGGATTATTAACTATGTTAGATTACAAAACACATATAAAGGCGGGTAGTATGTTCAATACTCCACCTGTTTTTCCTGTATATGTTGTAATGCTCACTTTAAGATGGTTAAAGAAAATGGGTGGTGTGAGTGCTATTGAAAAAATCAATGAAGAAAAAGCACGATTATTATATGCAGAAATAGATAGAAACTCAATGTTTGAAGGCACAGTGATAGCAAAAGAAGATAGGAGTAATATGAATGTTTGTTTTCGTTTGAAGAATGAAGCCCTTGAATCAGAGTTTGATAAATTGTGGAAAGAAGCCAATATCAGTGGTATTCGTGGACATAGAGATGTAGGTGGTTACAGAGCATCTTTGTACAATGCTTTACCAATTGAAAGTGTAAAAGTTCTCGTTGAAGTGATGCAAGAGTTTGAAAGAAAATTTGCATAATATGAAAAGTTCATCTGCTAAAGCCAATATTATAGATGCAATTACTTTAGAAAAATTGAATTTGATACAAAACAAAACTCTTCAATCTGTAATTTGTTATTTGTGGCTTAATCAAGTGAATCCAAAAGAAACTATTGATGTCATTGATGCGGTAGAATTTCAGTTTACAGATAATACAAACATTGTTTTGTCTGGAAATGAATCTCAAGAAGGTATTCAAGTAATAGAATATAATTTTGATGAACAAAAAGCGTATCTTGAAAAAGAATTTAATGCTAAAATTAAAATTTATAGAGTAGTAGCGAATAATACAGAGATGTGGAAAAATGTTATTAATACTAAATTAGAAAGAATTCGCTTAACAAAAGATCAGGAAAGCGATAATTATTTATGTGATGAAATTGTTTTTGAATTTGAAAATCAAGAAATGCGGTTAATACAGATTCATCCAATAGATGGATTAATTTTAGATTATTATGAAGAAATATAATGCTTGCTTATGAAAAAATTACCCATTGGCATACAGAGTTTTGAAAAATTGCGTACAGATAATTTTATTTATGTAGATAAGACAGAGTATATTTATGAATTAACAAAAGAGAATGGATATTATTTCATTTCACGTCCGAGAAGATTTGGGAAGTCGTTGTTAGTAGATACAATAAAGTGTTTGTTTGAAGGAAAGAAAGAGTTGTTTGAAGGATTGTTTATTTATGATAAATGGAATTGGGAAGAAAAATACCCTGTGATTCG
>JAOAIP010000069.1 GCA_026414605.1 Bacteroidia bacterium | reverse complement strand
CAAAAAACTTTTTACTTTCAACTTTTAACTTTTAACTGAAGTTCGCGTGAGGGATGCGGAGGGCGGCGGTGAGCGAAGCGAACCGCCGGCACTGCCTCGCCTTCGTTAGTCATCGTCGTTGCGAGGGCATAGCCCGAAGCAATCTCTTATTGGGTGGGTTGTAGTTCCTTTGAGATTGCTTCACTTCGTTCGCAATGACGAAGGCGAGGATTGCCGAAGCGATAGCGAAGCCCGAAGCAGCCCGACCCGAGCGAAGTGGCACAGCCACTGAGCGAGGGGCACGCCCAAATAAAAATAAAAAACAATAAAAATATCATCCTTTGATACATCACTAAGAATGCTAAAACCAACAACTATGGCAACAACCACCAAAAATTTAATTGAATCCTTTGAAGAATTCAAAGAATTAAAAGGCATAGACAAGACATCGCTAATGAGTATATTAGTAGATGTCATCAAACACGCTATTGCCAAAAAATACGGAAAGTCCAACAATTATGATGTGATTATAAATCCTGATAAAGGGGATATTGAGATTTGGAAAAATCGCACCATTGTAGATGATGAATTTGCAGAAGATTCGTTTGAATTTGATCCTAACAAACATATTAGTTTGTCCGAAGCCAAAAAAATTGATGATAGTTTTGAAATAGGTGAAGTGGTAACTGAACAAGTGGATTTAGAAAGTTTTGGAAGAAGAACCATTTTGGCAATGCGTCAACATTTGATTCAAAAAATTAATGAACTTGAAAAAACTGATGTTTATAACAAATACAAAGACAAGGTAGGAGAGATTGTATCGGCAGAAGTGTATCAGATTTGGAAAAACGAAATTATGTTTTTAGACGATGAAGGAAATGAATTGATAATGCCTCGCAAAGAACAAATTCCAACGGACTTTTTTAAGAAGGGGGATATTGTAAAAGCCGTGATTACAAAAGTAGAAATGAAAGGGGCTACGCCTATTATTCAATTATCACGTACTTCACCTGTATTTTTAGAGCGATTGTTTGAACAAGAAGTACCAGAAATTTATGACGGAATTATAGTCATCAAAAAAATAGTGCGTGAACCCGGAGAAAGAGCAAAAGTAGCCGTAGAAAGTTTAGACGACAGAATAGACCCTGTAGGTGCTTGTGTAGGTATTAAAGGTTCCCGAATTCACGGAATAGTAAAAGAGTTGCGTAATGAAAACATTGATGTCATTAATTATTCACCTAATCCACAAATTTATATTCAAAGAGCATTGTCACCAGCCAAAGTTTCGCAGGTTATAGTAGATGAAAATAACAAAAGAGCCGAAGTGTATTTGAAGCCCGACCAAATATCTATTGCTATTGGAAAAAATGGTTTAAATATTAAGTTAGCCAGTAAGTTAACAGGTTATGAAATAGATGTGTATAAAGAAGAAACAGAAGAATTGGATGATGTAGAATTAGTAGAATTTTCCGATGAAATAGATATGAATATCATTGAAAAATTGAGAAGTATAGGTCTAGATACAGCCCGTCAAGTGCTCGAAAAGAGTGATGAAGATTTAGAAAGATTAGCACATTTAGATAAAGAAACGATTCAAAAAGTAAAATCCATACTTCAAGCAGAGTTTGAAGAATAATTTTTTAGTTTTTTGATTAATTCATTAAATCCAGAAGGCAGTGGTGTTTCAAATGAAAGCCACTGCTTTTTTATTGGATGAAGAAAGCCCAATTTGGCGGCGTGCAGTGCTTGTCCTGGCAAAAGTGAAAATAAATTTTCTACAAATGCTTTGTATTTATGAGAGTTGGTGCCATACAAGATATTTTTTCCGCCGTATTCTTCATCATTAAATAATGGGTGTTTGATGGACTTGAAGTGTACTCTTATTTGATGCGTTCTGCCTGTTTCTAATGTACATTCTACTAATGTATGATATGCATATTCTTCTAATACTTTGTAATGCGTAACTGCCCACTTGCCTTTTGATTCGTCATCAAAAAGTTTCATAATTTTTCTATTGGCTGGATCTCTACCAATGTAGCCCTTGATAGTGCCTTGTTTATTGGCTAATCTTCCCCAAACTAATGCAATGTATTTTCGTTCTATATTGTGATCAAAAAAATCTTTTGCTAAAAGTTGTAATGCCAATTCTGTTTTAGCCACTACTAAAATACCGGATGTGTTTTTATCAATTCTATGCACCAGTCCTGGTCTATCTAATATCCAATCAGAAGATAATTTTTGTTTTTGAGTAGGTAAATTATTGTAATGATAAAGCAAGGCATTAACTAATGTACCTGAATAATTGCCTGCTCCTGGATGTACTACCATTCCTGCAGGCTTATTGATGACTAAAACATATTCATCTTCATACAAAATATCCAAGGGGATATTTTCGGGGATAAGTTTGAATTCTTTGGGTGGTTGGGTGAGTAAAATTTTAATTTCATCCAGCGGTTTAACTTTATAATTTGGATGGACGGCTTTACCATTCACTAATACACAATTGGCTTTACAAGCGGCTTGAATTTTAGTACGCGAAGCGTTGGGCAAAAGATTAAAAAGATATTTATCTATTCGTACTAAACTTTGCCCTTTATCTACTTTAAAGCAATGATGTTCGTAATAAGTTTCTTCTTCTAAACTTTCATTTGTATTATCTATGTTATCAATTGTTTCCAATGTTTTAGGGTTTTAAATTTTTGTTTTTCAATCATACAGGGATTTACATTGACATTGATAAGACGAATTTTACAGAGGTAAACGGATTTTTTAATTTTGTGTTTTGCATTCATTTATATATCCCAAATTCACAATTCGCTATTCCGAATGCCTTATTTAATGTAAACCCCTTCTTCTACTGAATAAAAGTTAATCATTAACTATTCTTTCCTATAATTTTCTATCAGGATTTTGTTTTAAAAATTTTTCCCAAGAATTTTTTTTATTATTTTTTGTTTTATGATTAGAAGAAGAATTAATGATTGGATTTTTTAATTGGAAACAATGACAAATAGCCGCTGCCATAGCATCTGTAGCATCAAGATAAATATCGGTATATTCAAAGTTTAATATGCTTTTTAATGTTTTAGCAACTTGTTCTTTGCTGGCATTGCCATTCCCTGTAATACTCAGTTTTATTTTTTTGGGCGAATATTCTACAACACTTAATTGATGAGCAAATGCTACCGCCATAGCCACTCCTTGCGATCTTCCTAATTTCAACATAGATTGCACATTCTTTCCGTAAAAAGGGGCTTCTATTGACATTATTTTGGGATCATATTTTTGAATTATTTCTTCTAACTTTTCATAAATTATTTTTAATTTTTCTGGATGATGAGATATTTTAGATAAATCAATATAACCGATATTTACTAATTCAACAGGTTGTTGATTAACCGTTTTAACTACAGCATATCCCATTCTGATAGTTCCAGGGTCAATTCCAAGAATATTCATATAAATAATTCATTTTTCTTTCGCTTAAATATAAAAAAAATCCCCCTCTATAATTTAAGGGGGAATTTTGAATTTAAATAGTATCTTTGAATTTTCTTAAATTTCTCTATTGATATCCCATGCTTCTAAATAATCTGCTACCCTTCTGAGGAATGATCCACCAAGGGATCCATCTACTACTCTATGATCATAAGATAAAGATAAGAACATCATATGGCGAATGGCTATCATATCGCCTTGTGGGGTTTCTATGACGGCGGGTTTCTTTCTAATTGTTCCTGTTGCTAAGATGGCTACTTGTGGTTGATTTATAATTGGTGTTCCCATCACATTTCCAAAATTTCCAACATTTGTAAGTGTAAATGTACCACCTTGAATTTCATCAGGTAATAGTTTGTTTTCTCTGGCTCTTTGAGCAAGATCATTGACTGCTTTTGTTAAACCAATTAAATTTTTTTCATCTGCATTTTTAATTACAGGAACAATTAAATTGCCACTGGGTAATGCGGCTGCCATTCCAATGTTAATGTTTTTTCTTTTAATGATTTTAGTTTGTGTTTCATCTACAGAAATATTAATCATTGGGAAATCCTTGATGGCTTTGACTATACATTCAATAAAGATAGGTGTATAGGTTATTTTTTGGTTTTCTCTCTTTTCAAATTGTTTTTTTATCTTTTCTCTCCATAATACAACATTTGTAACATCTGCTTCTACAAACGAAGTAACGTGAGGCGATACGTGTTTGCTCATCACCATATGGTCTGCAATGATTTTACGCATTCTATCCATTTCAATAATCTCATCGCCTGGGTATATTGGTACAGCAGGTCTTTTAATTTCAATACTTGAAGTAGCAGCAGTAGTAGATGCTTTTTGTTCTGTTTTAGGAAATTCTTTTTCTACAATTTGAATATCTTTTTGAGTAGCCACTTGTCCGCTTGTTCTTTTTTCTAAATAATTTAATACATCTGCTTTTGTAACACGACCATGCAGTCCTGTGCCTTCTATTTTTTCTAATTCTGCAAGAGGAATACCTTCTTGTTTAGCGATATTTTTTACTAATGGTGAAAAGAATTTAGAAGATTTTTCAGTAGAAGTGCTGGCTGTACTTTGATCAGTTGAAGTTGATACCGAAGAAGTTGTAACTGGTTCTGTTTTTTTCACTTCTCCATTAGGTGAAGAAGTAGTGGGGCTAATAGATACGGATTCTGTCTTTTCTGTAGAAAGAATCGCAAAGGGTTTGCCTACTTGCACAACATCTCCTTCTTTGTATAATTTTTTTACAAGATATCCTTCAAAAGGTGAAGGCACTTCACTATCTACTTTATCTGTGGCAATTTCTACAATCGTTTCGTCTACTTTTACATAGTCGCCTTCGTTTTTTACCCACTTAGTAATTGTTGCTTCCATTACACTTTCGCCCATTTTAGGCATTGTAATTTCTTGTTGAGCCATATTATTTTTTTGGGTAACAAAAATACTGAAAATTATTTGTTTGATAAAGTTAATTTATTTTCATAGAAAAAAGGATAGTCAAGAGATATTAAAACAAATAATAATTACTTATCCAAAACAGAAGTAATATATTCTTTATTCTCCATAGCAAAATTATAGGTATAATCAATAATTTCTTGTACTTGATTTTGTGTATCAAACATACTAAATCTGGACATATTTGGGGGATCTATAAACACATCTATAGCATTTGTTTTAGCATAAACAGATTGACTAATTGATAAGTGAAAACTTCTTTCTAATATATCTTTGAAACTTAATTTCTTTTGGTGCTTTCCTAAATGATTTACATGAATAGCAATAATTTTATCGCATTTATCTTTTACTGCTTCAATAGGCAAATTATTTAATACGCCACCATCAATATAAAAACAATTATCAATTAATATCGGTTCATACAAAATTGGAATACAGGCAGATGCTAATAATTTATCAATTAAATTCCCTTGACTAAAAAATACAGATTGATTATTCACAATATCAGTAGAACATACTGTAAGCGGTATATTTAGTTCTTCAAATGTGTTCGGAAGATATTCTCGTAAAACTTTTTCTATACTTTGCATTTTAAGTAATCCAAGAGATCCAATAGACAAGGTATGCCAATCAAACATTTTAATTTTTTGTACTGCTTCTAACAATTCTTGACTTCTGTAACCCCGAGCATACATTGCACCCACCAATGCTCCTGCACTTGTGCCTGCTATTACATCAATAGGGATATTTAATTCCTCTAATGCTTTCAATACACCAATATGCCCAATACCTCTTGCACCTCCACCGGATAATACTAAACCAATTTTCATAAAACAATGTCTCTCTCTATTGCATCAATTCCTGGTAAGGAGCCATTTTCAATAAATTCCAACATAGCACCACCACCAGTACTAATAAAACTAACTTGTTCACCTAAATGAAACTTATTGATAGCCGCCACACTATCACCACCACCTATTACAGAAAAAGCATGGTAATTCTTTGTAGTTTCTGCTACAGCATAAGCAATTTGTTTGGTACCTTCTTCAAAGTTAGAAAATTCAAAAACACCCATAGGTCCATTCCATAAAATACTTTTACTGGATGCAATGACATCCTTAAACAAATTGATACTTTTTGGACCAATATCTAATCCCATCCAATCACTTGGTATGTTATTGATAGGATAAATGCATTTGTTAGAAGTATCCGCAAATTCAGTAGCACAAACTGCATCAATAGGCAAAAATACTCGTATGTTTTTTATTTCTTTTGATTTTTTAATTTCTACTTGATTTAAGAAATTAAGTACTGTTTCAATATAATCATCTTCACATAAGGACTTACCAGGATTACCACCCTGTGCTTTTACAAAGGTAAAAGCCATTGCACCACCAATAATGATATTATCTGCAACTTTTAATAATGCTTCTAAAACTTTGATTTTATCACTTACTTTTGCTCCACCAACAATAGCCGTAAATGGTTTTTCGGGATGATTTAAAATCTTTCTTAAATTTTCAACTTCTTTTGCCATTAAATAACCAAAACATTTTTTATTTTTTGCAAAAAAAGATGCTACAATGGTAGTAGAAGCATGAGATCTATGGGCGGTTCCAAAAGCATCATTGATGTAAATTGTTCCGTGACGGGCCAATTTTTCTGCAAAACTTTTATCACCTTTTTCTTCTTCAGCATAAAATCTTAAGTTTTCTAATAATAGCACTTCCCCTGATTTTAATGATGAAGATTGATCAAATGCTTCTGAAGAAATACAATCATCCACAAATTTAATTTTTTGGCCTAAATGCTTTTCTATCGTTGAAATGGTATGGGCTAATGAATACTTTTTTTCTTTAGTTCCTTTTGGTCTTCCTAAATGCGACATTAAAACAACAGATCCTCCGTCTTTTAAGACCTTTTGAATAGTTGGTATTGCAGATTTAATCCTTGTTTCATCAGTTACTTGAAAAGTAGATTTGTCTAAGGGTACATTAAAATCTACTCTAATTAACGCTCTTTCATTTTTAAAGTTTAAAGAATCAACTGTTATCATAATTTTATTTTTATATTTATGTTTAATTCTAATCGGTGGCAAATATAACTGAAAATTAAAGTTATCTTTAAAATAAAAACTGCCCACAATATATAAGTGGGCAGTTGTACCATAAAATTATTGAATACCTTAATGCAACAAGGTTACGTGGCCTATTTTGTAATGGACATTTTTCAGAGCATCTCTATATTTAATTTTGTATACATACACATCTTGTGGAACTTTTTGACCATTTTTTGTACCGTCCCAACCTTTAGTAATGTCGTTTGTTTTAAATATTAACTGTCCCCATCTATCATAAATTAGCATTTCATACCCTCCTTCTAAATCTAATCCATAAGGAGAATACACGGGCTTAAATTCTTCATTTAATCCATCATCGTTAAAAGGCGTAAAGGCGTTAGGTACATAGAATCCATATTCATTATTAACCACAATTGTTTTAGTAACAGAATCTCTACAACCATAGATGTTAGTAGCCCATAAAGTAACAGGATAACTTCCTGCTGCAGTAAAAGTAGTGGAAGTATTTACATCTGTTGTAGTATATAAGTTGCTAACATTCCAAGTGTAAGTATTGCCTGTAATAGGAGAAGAGGTATTCAATAACATTACATCTCCATTAGCAACCGTTAATTCAAAACCAGGGTCTGCAGTAAAATTGGCTTCGGGACGTGGATATACAACTAATTGATTGGGCATTACAGAATAAGCAGTACATCCTACATCATCAATATATCCTACACCTACACTATATGTTCCTGGATTAGTCAAAATAGGACTATATGCCATACCCGTATAGGGTGCTAATCCTTGAACCATCCATGTTATTGTTCCCACACTTACAGAATTCACACTCAAATTAAATTGAGTAGGAGTACAACCTCTCAATGGATTGGCGACTATATTTATAGTTGGTTGAGGATTAACTTTGACTGCAATAGTAGAAGCATCAGGACATAGTGTTGCTGTAGGTGAAGAATGAGTAGAATACTGCAAGGTAAATATACCCGGACCTGACATTGATGGATTAAAAATTCCGCCCATTACTCCTGCACCCGCCCAGGTTCCCCCAGGATTTTGTGCAATAGAATTAAGATTAAAGGGTTGAGCATTATAACAGAAAGGACCAGCCGTTCCTGTCAATGTGGCTGAAACAAATTGTTCCACTGAGATGGTTGTTGTAGCTACCTTTTGACAAGCACCATTAGAAGCAAAAATAGTATAAGTTAAAACGTTATTACCAATGTTAGCAGCAGAAGGATAAAATACGCCATTAGCAGTTAAAGCATTAGAAGTACCAAAAGTACCACCCGTTGGTGTTACTGTAACTTGCTGTGGTGGAAAATTACTACAGAAAGGACCCATTGGGACAAAAGAAGGTGTTGGTAATGAGTCAATACTTACAACCAAATAGGATGTATCCGGACAAAGAGTAACTGTCGGAACAGAATGATTAAAATAGGTTAAGGTATGAGTTCCTACACCTGCTACACTTGGATTGAATGTAAATCCATTAATTCCATTGCCATACCAGGTTCCGTTATTATCTTGAACTAAACTTTGTAAATTTATAGTTGGATTAGGCAAACACAATGGGTTAATAGTACCTGTAAGCGTTGCAGGATGGTATTGTTCAACGCTTATATTGACAGAAGAAGTAGCCGAGCAAGTGCCTGTTCCAATAGTATAACCAACGGTATTATTTCCAATAGATGCTAAAGACGGCGTAAATATACCACTATTGTTTAAGTAAGAGGTCGTTGTCCAGGTACCTGTTGTGGGTGCTACTGTAAGTTGCACAGGAGCAAAGACATCACAAACTTTTGAAGGGGCAGTAATTGTCGGAGATTGTGGTACAATAATTTGAATTGATGTGGTTTGACTTTGAGCACAATTGACGTGATTAATAGGATTGACCGTTACTGTATAAATCATAGTTGTACTGGATGTAACACCGACAGGAATGCACATTGTAGACATTGTATTCGTTGAAGATAAGAAAGCAGAGGGTGCCCAGTTATATGTAAATTGAGAAGGGTTAGCCCCCGCACAATTTCCAAATCTTGCATTAGGACGATTCGTAGAAGTGCCATTAGATGTTGCTTGGCCACAAGCAGGATTAGTATCACTATAATAATAAATACAACGAACAACACCCGTATTGGTAGAAGACATAATAGGATTATTTGTATAACCTACCATATTATAACATATATCTACTAATATATTTGAAGTCCCATCCCAATCATAACTAACTGAAAAATTATGAGTATTCCAACCATTAACTACATTGTAATTTACCGGACCAAATACTGTTGTAAACCCACTGTTATCAAAAGTAGAAGTCAATTGAGTAGCAGACGTACATTTTAATTTAATAGTAAATCCAGGAAGTGTTCCAATATATCCCGATGGAATTGAATTTACAAAAAATGCAATAGAACTTAGTTTGCCAGGTTGAACACCCGCG
Source organism: Bacteroidia bacterium (assembly GCA_026414605.1). Taxonomy (GTDB): domain Bacteria; phylum Bacteroidota; class Bacteroidia; order B-17B0; family Aurantibacillaceae; genus BPGX01. Next base: position 21,735 of record JAOAIP010000069.1, on the reverse strand, counting down.
GCTAAAAGTTCAGCTGCTGTAAATAATAATTGATGGCGAGCATTTTTATACCAATTACCATAAATAGATGGGTAAGTAGTTGAACTGTTCTGATTAGTTCCATTTCCAACTTGAATGATATTGGGATTTGTACATCCTCCAGAAGATGGCCCGCATGATGTTGGAGCCATAGTACCAAAATTTACCGCAAGATTAACTGTACCTGTATTACATAATGACGTCGTTGTTGGCGTTAAAGTATAACTAAAAATATAAGGACTAATCGTAAAGGTAGTAGTATAAAAACAAGAACCATCAAATACTGTAGCCGTATAAGTTCCGATAGCCAAACCTGTTAAACTATCTTTTTTATTATATGAAGTCAATGTATGATTATAGGATGCTCCCGTTACTGAATAAGAAAACGGTCCCGTATTAGGTGTTTGTAAATTCACAGTGGCATAACCTACATTTCCACTTGAAGGACAAATAGATGCTACACTGCTCATTTGTATATTACCAAGCGGGCTTGTAGATTGTAAAGTATATTTAATAGAATCCTTACATCCCTGTGCTGTAATGTAAGACATATACACTATCATTCCATTACTTGGAGGACTAATGGTCATGGTAGGAGAGCCATTGAATGCTGTAGCAGGTAAAAAGTTGCTCCACCACCATTTATAATTAGAACCCCCGCTCGGTGCATAAATATAAGCTGAAGGATTACCACTACAATAATAAACGGTTTGTTGTGAATAAGTAGGTGGTTTCGTTCCTACCTGGACAGTAGCAGTGGCTAATCCACAAGAAGGTGCTGTAACTGAAACCGTATAAACACCAGGCGGTAAATTGACCGCTGTATTGGTAGTGCTTACGGTAGCACCGCTGCTATTTACCCACTGGTAGTTGTACCCAAGATTACTACCCGTTACATTGACCCATGTAGAGCCACTTGCACCATTCACACAACTTGGGTTAGATCCTATAGAGGTAATTTGAACATTAGATATTTTAATCGTATCAGTCAAAGTAACTGTACAACCGTTACCGGTGACCATTTGTACTTGGTATACTTGACCACTGACTGCCGGATAAACAGTAATGGTAGGGGTGTTTCCACCTTGTCCTGGTGGCACAGGATTATTAGATGGATCATACCATTGATAAGCTACATACCCCGGTGGTGCAGTCAAAACTGCTGTGTTTGTTCCTGCACACATACTGGAAGTAGCGCCACCACTTGAGCATTCTGCATCTACATAGGCATAAGCCCAGTGCCCGCTCCAACAACATCCTCCAACAGTAAATTCTAAATAAACAGTGGTAACAGTAGAATACATCGGAGAGGTTAAATCTACTGAATATAATCTCCATGGCCTATAAAAATAGTCCGTTCCTCTTGAAGAAGTTTTAAATGATGTATCGGTTGCTGCTAGAGTAGCATTAATGTCATAATTTCCACAAATGCCTCCGAGAGGTGCCATATTCTGATCAAGTACCCGAACTCTAAAATAAGGTTGTTCATAGGGCTGATGACTACTACCACCATCATAAAGCACTACCGCAAATGCAAATTGTATATTTTTATTACCGGGTGTTATATTAAAAGTATAAGTTAATCTGCATGCTCTGTAATTTGCCTGCATTCCATTCATTCTTACAGTATAAGGGTCATTGAAAAATGGGCACTTGAATGGTACCTGAGAAATATGATTCCCTCCTACTAATTGAGTACACATAGAATCATATCCACCTTGAAAATACCCTGTAGGACCATTAGGATTAGTCGGAGGTATATTTAATAATGTATGATAGTTAGTGCTGTTTAATCCTGCATTGTTTCCTTGCGGAGATGAAATACCATTAGATACAAGCGTATATACAGGAGATTGCGAACCCGGTGCGCCGCAGGTATTACTATTGCCTGTACTTCCACCCCAATTGTTATAATTACCTAATTCAAAACTCGCATTAGAACAATAAGCACTTTGTACTTGATATCCTCCGTTACCCTTAGCGTTTGCATTATCCGCATAAGGATCATAGTCCCCTTTTTCTACCTTCCATAAATCTGCAGGGTTTAATAATCCATTCTTAATTTTATATTGCATTTCCAATTCGTATATTCTTGTTTGAATGTATTGGGCTATATCATTATCTGTTTTATGACCCGATTTTATTGCTTCTTGATATAATAATTCTTTTGTTACTCCAAGTTTTTCAAGAGGAATGTTATTATTTTGTTTTACAAAATTATTATTCTGTGCATTGAATAATTGTGCTAAACTAATACACAATGCTAGAATAAAAATGTTCTTTTTCATAGTATTAAATTTTGCTTCAAATTTAAATAATAATTTGTTCATTATACAACTTTTTCACTCAATCAAAATAGCCATTCACTCAATGAAAGTAGCCATTCGCTCAATGGCTATAAAATTTAACAAAATTTTTAGGGGAAAAGATGGATTATAATTGTTCTTAAATATTAAACACATTAATATTATCCTAATTAACCTAATAATAAAAGAGATTCACAAAAAAGTTGTGATATTTTTAGTTTATTCTATTTGAAAATGCTATTTACTACCATTCTGCTGGTCCGTATTTATGAGTAATTGGACTATCAGGAAAAATCTCAAAAAATAATTGATCTAATAAAACATCTAAATTTAGAACATAAATGGGCCCGTTGAGATTGCTTAGCACTCTTTCATCTTTATGCCATACAAATCTATATCCAAAGTTTCCAGAAAGGGCAATCCATTTGATTAATTTGAATTGAATGGCAACTGTGGGTTCATAAACAATCATATTCTTCTTAAACTCTTGATGTTTCAATGAAATTTGTTTTTGATATTGTATCCAAGAACTTCCATAACCAATTTGTAAAGGTGTACTAAATTCCCATCGTTTTGTTTTATGATAAATAATTTTTGTGTACAATGCAATATAAGCCATTTTGAAATAACCAGATGTGGTGTCATTGAAACTACTATAAAAATACGCTACTCTATTAAAAGTAGTTGTATTCAGCCAGTTAAACGATATTCCTAATTTTAATTTTTTTCCAAAACGAGCCCCTATGTGTATTCCCTGAAATTTGACATTATCATTTAATAAAAAAGAATTTCTTGATCCAAATCCTAAATCAATACCAGGTTTATTTTGTAATGCCGCTTTGAGAGAGTCAAGTATTTGGGCATTAATAATAAAAAACAAGAAAAAAAATAAAACAAAAAAAATACTTCGGATCATTATTGTTGATTCATATATTTTAATGCTTCGTAACCAAATAATTTTTTGTTATCTTTGTATACTGTAATAAAAGCATCTGTGATGCCATAACTAACAACTTGTTCACGGAGTTTGGCAGCATATTTTGCACTTACAAAATTTCCAACGGTGTAAATGTATAATCCATTTATGTAATGTACTTCAATAGGCCAATCTTTGATTTTGAAGTATTTTTCTGCAGTAGAAGGAGGAACTTTATTTTTGAACGCCCCAATTTGTACTCTAAAGCAAATTCCTGAGTTGTCTGCTTTTACGCCATTTTCAGGAGTTGGTTCAGGTCTTTTTGTAACGCCATTAGAAAACACTAAAGTAGGATCAAATGGAGGTGAGTTTGGAGAAGTTTCTATAATTGCATTTTGAGCCGTAGGATTTGGAGTAAGATTGATAGCCGCGGCTTCATTAGGAAACTGAATAGGTTGGGCAGGTGCATAACGGATATTTTTATTTTCACGAATGAGTTTTTCTGCTTCAGGATAAAAAATTCTCTTGCCATTCCAATAAGCACATATAAAAGCATCTTTCATTCCTAACGCAATCACTTTGTTTAAATCATTTTTGGCTTGTTTGAGATTATCATAAATACCTGCTGAATATCTATAAAACTTATTATCAATATTACTGCGAATAATAGGTTTAATGTATTTGAAGGTAGCATCCGATACATCTTTTCCATATACACCAATTTGAATAGTAAAATAGAGGTCATTAATTTCTTCGGCTTCACGAATTGAAGGTGTTTGAGGAGTAGTAATATTCTCTTGTTGTGTGGTTGCTAATAATGTAGTATAAGTAGGGATATTGGCTTTTTCTAAAACATTGGTAGTGGCAAAAGGATTGATTTTAGGTTCTATTTGTTTTTCTTTTTTTAGGATATCAAGTGCTTCGCTGAGTGAAATGCGTTTGCCCTTGTAATAAGCAATGACAAAAGCATCTGTATAGCCCAAGTTACGAAAGTTGTTTTTAAGAGCAATAGCTTCTTGCGGATCGGTCATTTGTCCGACTAAATAGCGATAAAGATTATTTTCAGTAGTTTGAGCAAAGATGGGGTTTAAACCGTTAAAGAAATTATTGGGCAATGGATTTTTGAATGCCCCTACTTGCACTGAAAAGATAAGTCCATCAGGAAGCGGAGGATTAAGCGGAATTGGCTTGGCATCAGAATAAGCAGGAGTACGGGCTATTTTTACAGATTTGATTTGTGGTAAAAAGTTATTGGTAATTTCTTCTTTTTTGACATTTGAGGTAATTGTTGGAGTTGTATTAGGAGGAGTGGCGGTAGTTTTGTTTGGAGTTTTGTTATTTGCAGCGATTGTATTTTGTGTAGGCGTATTAGTTGTTTTTTCTTTTTGATTATTTGTTACAGCAACCGTATTTTGTAGTGGAGCATTTGTTGATTTTTCCTTTGGAATACTTGTTGCAGTAGTTGTATTTTGTGTGAGAGCATTATTGTTTTTTTCTTTTGGAATGTTATTTATTGCGACTGAATTTTGAGGTGTCGTTGATATTTGATTTTGTTTAGCAATACCGGGTGGATTTTGATTTGTGTTAGTTTGGGCAACAGGGATATTACCAGAAGATAATTGTTGCATTGCTTGTTGTTGCAATTGAGCGGCTTTGATTTGTAGTTCTAATTTTTTATTAAGATCAGTTGTGGTTTTTGATTCTGAAATTAATTTTTGAGCATCTGCCAATAATTTGCCCGAAGGTGTATTAGAATATTTAGGATAAAGTCGTGTAATTTCAAGATTTAGATTGTTATTAACGGCTTCCCATTCTTTAATTTGTTTTTGGATATTGTTTTGATATTGAAGTGTAAGGGCTAATGGATCATTGATGTTTATTGAAGGAGATTGTTTTTTGAGATTAGGATTATAAATGGCTAATTTTTTTTCTAATTCTATTTGTTGTTGAATATATTCTTGTTGTTTGATACGAGCATTTTGTAATGCACCAAGTTGAGCAGATGGATTCGTTAATTGTAGTGCTTCTTTTATAAGGTCTTCTTCTTGCTTTTTTAATTTTTGAATTTCATTCAATGTACTTTGAGCGACATTTTTTTCATTTGATTTATTAGATGGAATACTATTAATTAATTGGTTTAAATAATTTTGTTGTACAGCAAATTGTGCTTGATTTAAAAGTAATTCATTGGTTACTTGTTGGATTTTCTTTTCTTGAATTTGTGCATTGGTGCGTTCAAATTCTGTTTGAATTTCTGCTTTTTTTCGTTGATCTGTAGTTTGTGCTATTTTTTGTTTTAGTTCTAATGCTTTGTTGGTAAGTTGTGTAATTTCAGTATTGAGTTGTTCATTTGTTTTTTGTATTTCTTCAGAAGTTTTTAAGATGGGATTTTCTGTTTTTAAGTTATCTTCAATTTGCTTTTGATCTTGGATGAGTGTTTGAATTTGTTTTGAATAAGAATTATCAATATTAAGAGGTAATTTTTGAGCAATGGATAAAATAGTGTCTTTTGGTAGATTATTGGATGCAATAATTTTATTTGTTGTTTCTTTTGTGAGGTAATCATTTTTTGTAGTAGCAATTGGATGTATAGTAGTGGCTAATTGTCTTAACTGTTGTAGTAATTGGAGTTGATTATTAATGATAGTATTATTATTTTCTTTGGAAGGATTAGAAGAAATTTGTGATTCAATGTTTTTATAAATTTCTTTTAATTGATTCAAAGAAGAAGAAAGTGTAGCATCGTTTTTAATTTTTTGAGCAGTGTTTAGTTGTTGAATAAGATAATTAATTTCTGTTGAATTGGCTTTTATGTATTGATTTTGAAGTTGTAAATAATTTTGTTCTACCTTTTGTGTCTCTTGTTGAATAGAAGTAATCACACTTTCTGGTGATTGTTGAATGTTGTTTTCTTTGAACAAACGATTAATATTTGTGATGGCTAATTGTTCTTTTTCTTGAGCATTTTGTTCAGCGGCTAATTTGACAGTAAGATTTGGTTGCGTGCTGGCTTCTTTTCTTAATTTTTCGGCTTGTTGAAAATTTTGTTTGGCTTTAGTAAGTTCAGGAATAATTTTTTGTTTTTGTTCTTCGGGCAATTGATTGATGGCATTTTCATAATATTGAAAAAGATTTTGATGATATGTTTTTTTAAACTGTGTTGATTGATATTCTTTTTCTAATGCGGCTACATCCAGTTTTTTAGCGTCTGCAAGTAATTTTTGTTTTTGGTTATTATCTGTAGTTTTGTTGGCTTTTGCCTTTAAATCAGATGCTAACTTCCTCAAACTATCGGCTTGTTTAGCAAAAGAATAACTTTGATTATTCGCGTTTATGATATTAATAATAGTTTTACTTGTTTCGTTACTTTCTGATATTTGAGGTATATTTTCTTTTAATGATGCAGATGAAGGGGATTGATAAGATTGATTTACAAATTGTTTTTTCAAGGTAGTAAATTCGGATTTTATTTGATCATTTTGAGCAATAGTGTTAATGATTTCTTGTTGATTAATAATAGGTAATAATTCATTTTCATTTTTAACTGCTACATCTGTTTGCTGATTCAAATTATTTGCGTTGTTATTAGGTGTAATTTGATTGGATTTATTTTCATTTTTAACAACTACATCAGTTTGCTGATTCAAACTGTTTGCATTGTTATTAGATGATATTTGATTGGATTTGTTTTCATTTTTAACGGCTACATCTGTTTGTTGATTCAAATTATTTGCATTGTTATTAGATGGTATTTGATTGGTTTTACTTTCATTTTTAACTGCTACATCAGTTTGCTGATTCAAATTGTTTGCATTGTTATTAGATGATATTTGATTAGATTTGTTTTCATTTTTAACTGCTACATCTGTTTGCTGATTCAAATTGTTTGCATTGTTATTAGGTGGTATTTGATTAGATTTACTTTCATTTTTAACTGCTACATTGGTTTGCTGATTCAAATTATTTGCGTTGTTATTAGGTGTAATTTGATTGGATTTGTTTTCATTTTTAACTGCTACATCTGTTTGCTGATTCAAATTGTTTGCATTGTTATTAGGTGGAATTTGATTAGATTTGTTTTCATTTTTAACCGCTACATCTGTTTGTTGATTCAAATTGTTTGCGTTCTTATTAGGTGGAATTTGATTATATTTGTTTTCATTTTTAACTGCCACATCTGTTTGCTGATTCAAATTATTTGCATTGTTATTAGATGGTATTTGATTAGATTTGTTTTCATTTTTATTAGCGAGTTCAGTTTGTTTATTTTGAATAGCAACTAATTTGTCATTGTTTTCTTTGAGTAAAAGTTCTAATTCAGAATTTAAATTTTGAAGTTTTTGTTTTTGTGATAAATCAGATGTGGCAGATGTTTTTTTATTATTCTCTTCAATAGATTTCATTAGTAATTGTGAATACTCTTCAAGGTATTTTTTCTTTTCTTCATCGTTTTTAGCAGAATTTATTTTTGTTGTATAATCATTGTTTACTTGATTGATATTAGCATTTGTAATGATATTTTGTGTTGGAGGTTCAGTAGTATTATTTTTTGAAGTAATAGGTATTTCTTCTTTATTTTTAATTTTAGCAATGATTTGTTTTTGTTCTTGAATGCTTTGAAGGTCTTCTTTTTCTTCTTGTATCTTTGAACTTAAAGCAAGGATTTTATTTTCTTTTTCTTTCAATTCATTTTCTCTTTCATTTATTTGACTTTGGATATTTTCTTTTAGTGATTTATCTTTTGTTGTTGCCAATTCGTTTTTTAAGTTAGATAATTCTTCTTTTAAAAGTTGAATATCTTTTTCTTCATTTGATTTTTGTTTTTCAAGACGATATATTTCTTGTTGTTTTTCTTTTTCTTGTTGATTTAATGTGCTTAATGCTGTTGTTTGTTCTGTATTAGTTTGTTCAAGGGCTTGTAAATCTTTTTGTAGTTGTTCCAATTTTTTCAAAGCAAGGTTTTTGTTTTTACCAGTTTCCAATTCTTGAAGAGCATTTACAAATTGCTGATTTAAGTCGGCTTCTTTCTTTTTGTTGATTAATTTTGCTTCTACTTCTTTTTGATATTGTTGAAAGAATTTAACTTGTTCTTCTGCAGCACCTTTTTTGTTTTGCAATTCATTCAAGAGTTGAGTTAATTGTTCTTTTTCTTCTTTGGTGTCTGCATTATTGAGTTGATTTTGTGTATCAGCAATAGATTTATCAATATCTTTGACTTCTTGTTCTTTTAGTTGTATTACTTGTTTTAATTGTGCATTTTCTGATTCCAATTGTTGTGCTTCTAATTGGGATTCTTCTGCATCTTTTTTAACAATGGCTAATAATTCTTGAGTGTTATTAGGTGGAATTGGTGTATTGGAGGCAGACAATTCTTGTTTTTCTTGATGAGATGGCTTTGTATTAGTTTCATTTTGATTAGGGTTATTAGACGAAGTTTTATTTTTAGCAACAGGTGGAGAAATGGTTTGCTTGAATTGTGATTCATTTACATCTAACTGGGCTTTTTTCTCAATGAACTCCACTATGTCAAGATAAGCATTTTCATTACTCGCTTCATCAAAGTAATTGGTAATGACCAATACATTTTTTTCATAGGATATACTTTGACGAAGGGGCTTTATAGCATAAGATAAGGGCAAATTAACGGCTTCTGATTGTTTAGTAAATCCGGGTGTTTCAACAGTAAATAAAAACTTTCCACCATTGGGCAGTTCCATATAATACTGACCATTTTCATCGGCTGTAAAAGTGCCCACTAAATCGCCTGTTTCAATATTTTTTACAGTAATGACAGAACGAACACTTTGATTGATTTCTGTTTTACGAACATTTCCTTTTATAGCCACAAATAAAGGTGGAACTCGCTCTGTCTTAATTTTTAAAACATCAATTTGTCCAGGGGGAGCATATCTTGAAGTGGAGAAAAAAGCAATTTTTTCTGAAGAATCGGTTACAAATAAAAAGTCATCACCAGGTGAATTAATAGGAAATTCAAGATTTTCAGGAGAACTCCAAGTTTGGCTTGCAGGGTCATAAGTAGATTTGAAGATATCATACCCACCCATTCCTTTATGTCCTTTTGATGCAAAATACAAGACCTTTCCATTGGGATGTAAAAACGGATAATCTTCATCATAAGGCGTATTGACAGCAGTTAAAGGTTGTGGCTTCGCAAATGTCCCATTGGGCAAGCGAATAGCATAGTAAATATCTCTTCCGTTTTTACCATCTTCCCCATAACTTGAAAAAAACACTTTATCACCAGTTTGAGGTAAATAAACAATGGATTTGTCCTTTTTCTTTTTATCGTATTTCGTTTGAAACTCATCCGGTTTGACTAATAATTTTCCACCAATTGTAGACAAATCATAACTTTTAAAATACTCGTTTTCATTCAATCGTTTTTTTGAAAGAACAACCAACTCTTTGATATTGGATAAAAGTTTTTTTCCATTTTCACAAGCCGCAATTTCTTTATCAACTTCCATTTCTTTTGCACGAGATGAAGACACTTGCTGTTTGTATTCCCTATAATATCTTATGGCTTCATCAAAACGGTAATTTATATGATATGCTTTTCCAAGATAAAATAATGCTTCGGGTGGGACTTCTTTTTTTTGAACAAATTTAACTGCAAATTCAAGATATGGAATACATTTCTTTTTATCCGACTCTGCATAAATCATAGATACCCCCAAACGATAATTATACATTGGCTCTTTAGAAAAATTAGCCACTAATTGGGCGTAAAGTTTATATGCTTCTACATAATTTTCATCATTAAATGATCGTTCTGCCGATTTTTTAATATCATCAATGTCTTTTTGAGCAAATAATAAAGATGAAAAATTAAAGCCCAATAAGATAAAAATCAAAAAAAATAATTTATGTTTTTGGAACATTCGTAGAATCAATTCTGAAAATTTTATTTGAGGCAAAATAATAAAAAATTAAATAGGTTTGCAAGTGCAAAAATAGAAAATATAAATGTGTGAAAACCTAAAATTTAAGAAATTTAAGACAACATAAATTCATTGAATACAAAAAAATAAAATAGATAAATTTATTTTCTGAAGACCATAAAATATAAACGAAATGAGTTCCGTAGGAACGACCCATTTTTTAGGATTAAATATGAACCGATCCGATGACTCTTTGTTGGATGTGAATTGATTTCGGTTTGTAGTTAAGATTGTAAAATATCTGAGTAGATACAGAAAATTTTTTCATTACTTATGCAACGAGTTTCATTAATACTCTTTTTACAATTGGTAAAATAGTATATTCCATAGAAGCGTGTTGGTTGGGAAAAAACGAATAAACTGCGGGATTTGGAATATCCTGTAATTCTTTAATAATTTCTTGTTTAATACTTGTAAGCGATTTACTTAAACTTAAAGTATATGTTGAAATATATTGAGTTTTTAAGGACTTGTAAGGGATATTGCCTTCGTCAGATTGAATATAAAGTGCGGATAACTCATATTGATAAACATAAAAATCTGAAGTTGGGTAATCTTGAATAAAAAAATAACCGACTGACTTATCCAGCGGCACCAATCCTACTGTGGCGTATTTTAAATGTGTTTCAATATCATCAAAAATTTTTTTGCCATGATGAATTTCTTCTTCCATTTTAGGAATACTAAAATCAATAATTTCTTCTAATACATCTGGTTCTCTTGTTTCATTCTCTTTTCCATAAACCAACCTCAAATTTTGCCAATCAATACCTTTTAGTTCTTTTTCCTCTGATTCTTTTATTCGTAAAAGATTTTCTTTTATAGTTTTTAACCGACGATGATGCTCTATTAATTCAGCAAATGGTGGATACAAAATTCTATTTTCAAATACTTGATGAATGTCTCTCAAATAAGCAAGTAGCAAGTATTGTTTGTACTCAAAATCCATTAAACCTTCTGTGATCCAGTTTTCTGATAGTTTGAACATAACATTTATTTTTACCTCTTTATTTTACGAAGCCATACTCAAAAAGGTAACTTTTAGGACTATATTTTTTATTATTTTTGCAACTGATATAAAAATTCATCGGCTTATGGCAACAACTATTGAAAAACAAAAAGAAGAAACTACAATCGTTCATAAAGAACCCGAACCATATCATCCCAAAAATAAAGTACGTATTGTAACGGCAGCAGCACTATTTGACGGACACGATGCGGCTATCAATATTATGCGAAGAGTGATGCAGAGCACAGGTGCAGAAGTAATTCATTTAGGACACGATAGAAGCGTTGCAGAAATTGTCAATACCGCCATTCAAGAAGACGCCAACGCTGTGGCTGTTACCAGTTATCAAGGGGGACATATGGAGTTTTTTAAGTATATGTATGATTTACTGAAAGAAAATGGCTGTTCTCATATAAAGATATTCGGTGGTGGTGGTGGCGTTATATTGCCTACAGAAATTGAAGAACTTCATCAGTATGGCATTACACGTATTTATAGCCCTGACGATGGACGCAAAATGGGACTTCAAGGAATGATTAATGATGTAATGGAAAAATCTGATTTTCCAATAGGTAATGATGTAAATAAAGAAACTATTTATAATGCTCAAAAGGGCGACTTCAAAGCCATTGCACGACTAATTTCTGCCGCCGAAAATTTTGGCGAAGATGCTAATGTAAAGAAAGTAATTGACGAAGTAGAAAAATTAGCCCAAACCTCTAAAACGCCCGTATTAGGGATTACTGGAACAGGTGGAGCCGGTAAATCCTCACTCATTGACGAAATCATTAGACGCTTTTTGATTGACTTTCCTGATAAAAAATTAGGCATTATATCGGTAGACCCCACCAAACGAAAGTCAGGCGGTGCTTTATTAGGAGACCGAATTCGTATGAATAGTGTGAATAATCCCCGTGTGTATATGAGAAGTATGGCTACCCGCCAAAGCAATCTTGCCTTATCCAAAAATGTTCAAGAAGCATTGAATGTATTAAAGTTAGCCCCATTTGATTTAATTATATTAGAAACAGCAGGTATAGGTCAAAGTGATACAGAAATTACCGAATACGCCGATGTGTGTATGTATGTAATGACGCCCGAATATGGAGCGGCTACGCAGTTAGAGAAAATAGATATGTTAGAATTTGCTGACATTATCGCTATAAATAAATTTGATAAACGAGGTGCATTAGACGCTTTAAGAGATGTTAAAAAGCAATATAAAAGAAATAAAAAATTATTTGATGTAGAGGACGATAAAATTCCCGTATTTGGAACAATTGCGGCTCAATTCAACGACCCAGGCACAAATACTTTGTATAAACATTTAATGGATATTATACATCAAAAAACAGGTGCACCACTTGTATCTAAATTTGTTCCTACCAATGAAATGAGTGAAAAAATTTACATCATTCCACCACATAGAACCCGGTATTTAAGTGAAATTTCTGATACTATTAGAAGTTACAATAAAAAAGCAGAAGAACAATCTTTAATTGCTGAAAAATTGTATTCATTAAAGCAATCTATTGAAGAAATTGAAAAGGACGAGTCATTAGAAGCAAAAGAAAAAGAAATTATTTTACAAGGATTACAAAAACGATACAAAGAATTAGAAAATAGTTTAGAAATAGCCAACAAAAATCTTTTAGACACTTGGGAATATCGTAAGAAAAAATTTACAGACGATTATTATGAATTTAAAGTAAGAGACAAAATCAAAAAAGTAAAAACCTATCATGAGTCCTTATCCCATTCAAGAATTCCCAAAGTAGCCGTTCCTAAATTTAAGAGTTGGGGCGAGGTTTTAAAATGGAATTTACAAGAAAATTTCCCAGGTTCATTTCCTTACACTGCAGGTATTTATCCATTTAAGAGAGAAGAAGAAGACCCCACAAGAATGTTTGCCGGAGAAGGCGGACCCGAGCGTACCAATAAACGTTTTCATTACTTATCTTATCATATGCCTGCCAAACGCTTGAGTACGGCTTTTGATAGTGTTACCTTATATGGTAGAGATCCTGGTTATCGTCCTGATATTTATGGAAAGATTGGCAACTCGGGCGTTTCTGTATGTTGTTTAGACGATGCTAAAAAACTATACAGCGGATTTAATTTAGCAGACCCCAAAACATCAGTAAGTATGACCATTAATGGTCCTGCCCCTACAATCACGGCTTTCTTTATGAATACAGCCATTGACCAACAATGTGAAATTTACATTCGTCAAAATGGAATGGCTGAAGAAGTGAGAAAAAAAATTGAAGAAGAATACGCCGCCAAAGGATTAAAAGCCCCACAATATAATGCCCCACTTCCACAAGGAAACGACGGTTTAGGACTTTTATTATTAGGGACTACGGGAGATAAAGTATTGCCACCTGAAATTTATGAAAACATCAAAAAAGATACACTTTCAAAAGTAAGAGGAACTGTACAAGCCGATATTTTGAAAGAAGACCAAGCCCAAAATACTTGCATATTCTCAACAGAATTTTCACTCAAAGTAATGGGCGATGTTCAAGAATATTTTATCAAAAACAATATTCGAAATTTTTACTCTGTATCTATCAGTGGTTATCACATAGCAGAAGCAGGAGCCAATCCCATTACACAATTAGCATTTACATTAGCCAATGGATTTACGTATCTTGAATATTATTTAAGCCGAGGAATGAAAGTAGATGATTTTGCACCTAATTTTTCTTACTTTTTTAGTAATGGAATGGATCCTGAATATAGCGTGATGGGAAGAGTGGCTCGCAGAATATGGGCAAAAGCATTAAAATACAAATATGGAGCCAATGAACGTTCTCAAATGCTCAAATATCACATTCAAACATCAGGAAGATCTTTACACGCTCAAGAAATTGATTTCAATGATATTCGCACCACCCTTCAAGCATTATATGCTATCTATGATAATTGTAACAGTTTGCACACCAATGCTTACGATGAAGCCATCACTACACCTACCGAAGAATCTGTAAGAAGAGCCGTGGCTATTCAATTAATCATCAATAAAGAATTAGGTTTAGCAAAAAATGAAAACCCCTTACAAGGTTCATTTATTATTGAAGAACTCACCGATTTAGTAGAAGAAGCCGTATTGATGGAGTTTGATAGAATCACAGAAAGAGGTGGCGTATTAGGAGCCATGGAAACAATGTATCAAAGAAATAAAATACAAGAAGAAAGTTTGTATTATGAAACACTCAAACATACAGGTCAGTTACCAATCATAGGTGTTAATACTTTCTTGAGTTCAAAAGGTTCACCTACAATTATCCCCAAAGAAGTAATTCGTAGTACCACAGAAGAAAAAGAACAACAGATTAACACCGTAAAAAATGTTCATACCTTTTATGCCGATATTGCCCCACAAAAAATCAAAGAATTACAAAAGGCAGCAACTTCTAATACAAATATCTTTGAACAATTGATGGAAGTAAGCAAATACTGCACACTTGGACAAATCACCGATGCACTCTTTGAAGTAGGTGGTCAATATCGCAGAAACATGTAATTTTTATTTATATGAAAAAAATAGATTTTAAAAACACAGAAGTAGCATTCCACTACAAAAAAAATGCTGAATTAAAACAGGCCTATCAATTATTCAAATTGCTCTCTTATCCATCGTTGGTAAATTTAGGTTCAGTAGTAGCACCCATCATAGTTAATTGCGGAGGAAAATTTTTAATCAAAAACACATTATACAAACAATTTGTAGGCGGAGAAACAAGAGAAGAATGTTTAAATATTATCCAAACATTAGCCAAGTACAATGTCGGTTCAATTTTAGATTATAGTGTAGAAGGAGAGCAAAGCGAAGAAAGTTTTGATCAATGCAAAAAAGAAATTATTGATAACATCTTATTTTCAAAAGACAAAGATTTTATTCCCTTTTGTGTTTTTAAGCCCACAGGAATGATCCGCTTCTCTTTATTAGAAAAAGTAAGTGCCAATGTAGCATTAAACCATCAAGAAAAAGAAGAATGGGAACGTGGGAAAAAAAGAATTTTTGAAGTATGTCAAGCCGCTTATGATCATCAGCAACCCATTTTTATAGATGCCGAAGAAAGTTGGATTCAAAAAGCCATTGATGATATTGCCGATGAATGTATGAATACTTTTAACCAACAACAATGTATCGTTTGGAATACTTATCAACTCTATCGTACCGACCGATTAGAATTTCTCGCTAAAAGCATTCAAAAAGCCAAAGATCATAGATATTATTTAGGATCAAAATTAGTCCGTGGTGCTTATATGGAAAAAGAGCGGGAAAGGGCTGCTAAAATGGGCTATCCATCACCTATTCACCCCAATAAACAAGCCACAGACAAAGCATATAACGAAGCCCTGACATTATGTGTAGAAAATATTGATAAAGTCAGTTTATGTGCAGGTACTCACAATGAAGAAAGTTCGCAACATTTAGTAGATTTGATAGACAAATATCAATTAAACAAAAACGACAAACGGATTTATTTTTCTCAATTATTAGGAATGAGCGATCATATAAGTTTTAATTTAGCCAAAGAAGGATACAATGTTGTAAAATATGTTCCCTATGGTCCTGTAAAAAGTGTATTACCCTATCTTATTCGTAGAGCCCAAGAAAACACCAGCGTCAAAGGGCAAACAGGAAGAGAACTTTCTTTAATTACTCAAGAACTTAATAGAAGAAAGCAAAAGGTAAATTAAACAAACCGCTTATTCTAAATCTTTAAAGTTTATCAATGCCGTGTGTATAGATAAATGAAATCCATGTAACTCCATCCAAACAGGACGAATGATATTATTAAAAGCACCGACTCCAATATAATCTCCAAAGAAAACAAAAGGTATTGGTTTAAAAGGTTTTTCATTTAATTTATAATTTTTAAAACTCTCTCCACCATCGGTAGATACGGCTAAATAAACATCTGTGTGAGTATCACTATAATTTCTTCGGTCATAGAATAGCACATAAAGATAACCTGTTATTGGATCTATATTCATCATCGGCATAAATTGATCTCTGTGAGTGGTATCATCATTTATTCGTATTCTTTTTTTCCAAGTTTTTCCACCATCTTCAGATTTTAATAGCCAAATATCTTTATCATTATCCTTGGCGTCTCCAAAACAAATGTAGATATTTCCTGCATACTTACTTTGTGGATTATTATCACATACTAAAAAGGGCAAGTCATTACATCTAAATAATCCATCAATAGACATATCCCAACCGCCATAAATAGTATCTATTCTTTGTTCGGGCAGATTAAAAGTTTCACCATCATCTGTAGAATAGGTGAACATTATTCCATTCTTACTTGCCCAAGCAACATACACTTCACCATTTAATCCTGTATAAGCCGTTGCACCTTCTACGGTTTCATCGCTATCTCTACAATCGCCTGCATACTGCGAAATTCGTTTGGGCTTTGTCCACGTTTTACCATTATCTTTGGATTTTGAAAACAAAATAACCGAACTATCTTTTGGATTCTTGCTTCCATATTTATCAAATTGTGTCCACGTCAAATAAATTGTATTGTTTTTAGAGTTATAATAAGCCCATTCTTTATCTTGATTTTTATTTTGAATTTTTCCAATACCTTTACAATAATTAAAAGATTTTCCAAGATCAGATGATGATTGAACAACAATTCTATCTATCCATTGTCCATCTTTTACTAACTTTTTGTCTGGCTGAGCCAAATGAAAATAATAAAAAGTATTTGCTGTATCCCAAATAAGCACAGGATCGCCATATACTCCAAATGAATCACAAGAAATTTTTTGGTGTTTCCAAGTTCTGCCTGTATCTGTGCTAATGTAGAGATTGTTTATATTTGCACCTACTACTATTTGTGCACGATTGATGGGATTAATAGCAATGCTTACTTCTTCCACATCACCTTTATCAATAGTAACTACATTAAAACTTTTTTGTGCCCATACATTCCAATAGCACAACATCATTATGATTAAAAAAAACTTCTGCATAACATTTTATTATGCTCACAAAAATAATCAAATAAAATAGCATTTATGAAATGGCATTTGGACTTTAATATCCCCCAATTTCCTTTTGAAATTCATTATCAAGATAAAATTTTTGCGATTGGTTCTTGTTTTGCTGAAAATTTATCTCAATGGCTGGAAGAAAGACATTTCAATGTATTGTCCAATCCTTCGGGTGTTTTGTTTAATCCAATGAGTATTCTATCTACTTTGAATGCTTGCGTGCATTTCCCAAAATATACGAATGGAAAATTTATTTTTTTTGATAAACAGGATAATTGCTACAAGTCATTTTTGCATCAATTGGATATTTTTACTCAAGATAAACAGACATTGTTTAATCACATTTATCAGATAGAAGAAAAAGCCCATCATTTTTTACAAACTACTCAATATCTCTTTATTACTTTTGGTTCTGCCTTTGTTTATGAACACAAGGAATATCAAATAATCGTAGCCAATTGTCATAAACAACCTTCACAATTATTTGAATTAAAATTATTATCGGTTGATGAAATCGTAAATGCTTACTCTACTTTTATTCAAAAGTTTCGTCAATTTAATCCAAATGTAAAAATTGTATTTTCAGTGTCGCCTGTAAAGTATTTAGCGTATGGTTTAATCAATAACACAATGAGCAAATCTACATTGATTTTAGCCGTTCATCGTTTGTGCAAAGAATTTTCAGATGTATATTATTTTCCTGCTTATGAATGGATTGTAGATGATTTGCGAGATTATAGATTTTACAAAGAAGATATGGCTCATCCCAATGAAATGGCTATTCGTTATGTAATGAAAAAATTTTCTGATACAATGTTATCCGAACATTCTAAATTATTAGTTCAAAAAATGGAAATAGTGCTTCAAGCAATGCAACACAAATTGCGTTTCAAAGAATCAGAATCCACAAAAACATTTGCTAAAAATTTACTCAAACAATGTGAAGAGATTGAACAACACTTTCAAGGCATTGAACTTAAAAAAGAAAAAGCATACTTTTTAAGTTTATTACAAGATTGAGAATTTTGCACCTCTTTAATCATTTGCTTATCACTCATTTTTCAATTACTTTCACGGCAAAAATAAATGCTTTATGATTCCTTTTTCTCCGCCCCGTATAGATGATGAAATTTGTAATGCTGTTGTAGAAACCTTGAAGTCAGGTTGGATTACAACAGGTCCTAAAACAAAACTTTTTGAAAAAAAAATCAGTGAATACTGTGGTGTTACGCATACATTGTGTTTGAACTCTGCCACTGCAGGATTAGAAACAATGATCCGTTGGTTTGGTGTGAAAGAAGGTGATGAAGTCATTATTCCTGCTTACACTTATAGTGCTACTGCAAATGTAGTAGTGCATTGTGGTGCAACGCCCGTGATGGTAGATGTTAATCCACACGATTTTAATATCTCTGTCAAAGAAATTGAAAAGCATATTACTGAAAAAACAAAAGTCATTATGCCTGTGGATTTTGCGGGCTTTCCTGCCGATTATGATGCAATAATGCAACTGGTCAAAACCTATCGTCATCTCTTTCGTCCAAATAATGAAAAGCAAGAACAATTAGGCAGAATAATGGTCTTATCTGATGCAGCACATTCCTTTGGGGCTTATTACAAAGGCAAGCGAACAGGAAGTTTGTGCGATGCAACAGTGTTTTCCTTTCACGCTGTAAAGAATTTAACAACAGCCGAAGGCGGTGCTATTGCTTTGAATTTACCCGAACCTTTTGATAATGAAGCCATCTACAAATACCTAAACATTCATATTTTACACGGACAAAACAAAGACGCATTAGCCAAGATGCAAAAAGGAAATTGGCGATACGACATCATTGAAGCAGGATACAAATACAATATGACAGATATTTTAGCCACCATTGGTTTAGTAGAATTAGCACGTTACGACAACGATACATTACCAAAAAGAAAAAAAATCTTTGATGCATACTCACAAGCATTTAAGAATATACCTAATGTTCAATTACCCATTTATGAGACAGAAGAAAAACGTTCATCCTATCACGTATATGCTCTACGAATCAAAGGAATTACAGAAGTTCAAAGAGATGCTATCATTCAAGAGATATTCAATCAAGATGTATCTGTAAATGTGCATTTTATTCCTTTGCCAATGATGAGTTTTTACAAATCCAAAGGATACGACATAAAAAATTATCCTGTGGCTTATGATAATTATTCTCGTGAAATATCTCTGCCTGTTTATTATGATTTAAATGATGAACAAGTGCAAATAGTCATCAATGCTTGCATTACAGCAATTCAAAAAATAATTGGATAAGATGCTAAAACGATTGTTTGACATTGTTTTTTCAATAATTATTTTGATTGTGTTATTCCCTTTATTTTTGATTATTTCCTTATGGATTATCATAGATGATGGATTTCCTGTATTTTATTTGCAAGAAAGAATTGGAAAAGATTTTAAGCCCTTTAAGTTAATCAAATTTCGCACGATGTATAAAGATGCCGATAAAAAAGGGCTATTGACAGTGAGTTCAAAAGATAATAGAATTACACCATCAGGATATTATTTACGAAAATTCAAATTAGACGAATTACCCCAATTTATCAATGTTTTGAAAGGAGAAATGAGCATTGTAGGACCACGCCCCGAAGTAAAAAAGTATGTAGAGTTATACAATGATGAGCAAAAAAAAGTATTGTCGGTAAAACCCGGCATTACAGATGAAGCATCCTTAAAATACATTGATGAAAACGATGTATTAGCCCGTTCAGAGAACCCCGAATGGACTTATATCAATGAAGTAATGCCCGAAAAATTAAAAATTAACTTAAAATACATTAAAAATCAAAACTTACTTTACGATTTGAAGATTATTTTTTGGACTGCCAAGAAAATGTTCTTTAGAGATTAAAGAATGAATAAATTGAATATTAAAATATAATTTTTTTATTTGGGCGTGCCCCTCGCAGGCAACAGCCAACCGTCATTGTGAACTTGATTAATGAGGGGGAATTAAAAGGGGGTGAGTTTACCAATCAAATCTGCTACCCCACTCTATCTTACATCCTTAAATAAAGCAATAATACCAGATATTATTCGTTAAATAATGGTTGCACTGAATAGACATAAACAATTCTTTCAAAAATGAATCAAAAATTAAAATACTATTTACATTGTTGTTACTTTTTAAGTATTTCACTATGGATTTTGTTATCTGTATCATCTTGTAAAAAAGATAAACTTTATACTTCCTCTTCGGCTCAACTCAAATTTAGTGCAGATACAATTTTATTTGATACCGTTTTTACAACTGCTGGTTCTGCTACAAGACAATTACGAGTTATAAATCCCTATCATCAAAAAATTAAAATTTCAAAAATATATTTACAAACAGGTTCTTCTTCACCTTACATATTAAATGTAGATGGAGTGTCTGGCAAAAACTTTTCTGATATTGAAATAGATGCAGACGATAGTTTGTATATTTTTATTCAAGTGAATATAAATCCTTTATCATCAAACAGTCCTTTGATTGTTCAAGATGCTTTGACTTTTGAAGTAAATGGAAATACACAAAAAGTATATTTAGAAGCGTGGGGACAAAATGCCTATTATCACAAACCTACCAATGCTATTTATTTTTCAAACGGTGCTTATTTACCTTACTCATTGATTTCTTCAACACCCAATGCTACCGTTACTTGGACCAACGACAAACCCCACGTTATTTATGGCTGGTTAGTAGTAGATTCTTCGCAAACATTGATAATGCAACCCGGCACAAAAGTTTATTTTTATCAAAATGCAGGGCTATGGGTTTACAGATATGGCACCTTGAAAGTGCAAGGTACTTATGGAAATGAAGTCGTATTTCAAGGATACAGAAGAGAAGCCGATTTTATGGACCTGCCTGGTCAATGGGATAGAATTTGGATAACCGAAGGAAGCAAAGAAAACGAAATTAATTATGCTATTATCAAAAATGGATTTATAGGCATACAGGCAGAAGTATTGAATACTATTTACAATGCTGACCCAAGGCGATTAAAAATCACCAACACCCGAATCCAAAATATGAAAAAATGGGGATTGTACAGTTTAGGATACAATATCTATGCAGGAAATAATATCATTGCAAATTGTGCAGAATATTGCTTAGTATTAGCATTGGGCGGAAATTATAATTTTATACACACCACCTTTGCCAACTTTTGGACACAATCACAAAGAAACAAAGAGTGCGTATATATTAATAATTATGTGAATAATTCCGTATTTCCTTTGGATACTTGCTATTTTGGCAATTGCATCATAGATGGAAATAAATCCAATGAATTAGCATTGGATTTGAATTATTCTAACAATTCTTATTTGCCCAATCATCAATTTAATTTTTGCTTACTACAAACGACCATCAATACTAACAATTCTCATTTTTCAAATTGTATTATCAATCAAAGTCCAAAATTTAATAACCCCGACTCTTATGATTTTGGGCTACAAAATGGATC
>JAOAIP010000049.1 GCA_026414605.1 Bacteroidia bacterium | reverse complement strand
GAATTTTACGAATCCACCTCCAAATCACTGATGCCCCAATATATGTCACTGTTAGAAACTCAATCACAAATATATAATGCCGAACAAAGCACCTTGAATCAGTTTATTCAAGAATCAATTATCACCAATCCCTTTGAAACACCCTACGACTTATACATAGACGGCATCAGAGTACGGTCTGGCACTGCGGGTTACAATATGTTGATGGATTGGGCTATGAGAGGGCGTACCGATATGCTGGGTGCTGTAACGATAGCCACTTATGGGGGCTTATCCACCAATAGCGGCGTGGTGTATGATATGGGCGCCTTGTTGGACATAGCGATAGAAAACTACCAACAAGAGATAATAGAGCTACAAACTGCTGCCAGCAAAGCACAAAGCAAGGAAGAGTTAGAAGAAACCATCTCCCGCCCTTATTTTGACACAGGCGGAGACCCGCCGGGAGGGAAGAAGAAAAAAAGCAGTGGTAATGCAAAAAATATTTTCATAGAAACTTATGTTCATTTTCAGTTTGGTGGTGGTAAGCCATTATATCTTTCAACATCTTCTTTGGATTTTAGTGATGTAACTCAAAAAGATTTAATATACGATTCAAAGACCAATACATACAGTTTAAATTTATACGAAATTAATCCTATGAGTCAAATAGCACTTGCTTTGGGTAAAATTTCACTGGTTAAAACAGGAGAAAATCAATACTCAATTTTACCCGATTATTATGATTTTAACATAGAATGGGATAAAGGGTTTACTCAACGAAATATAGCAACATTTGGAGCAGGATTTATACATTATTATGGAGTGAGTCCGATTGTCCCTCTTATATTTGGCGGACCTTACTGGATTATTTTTAATGGGACAATTACTATTAAACCATAATAAACTATGAAAGCACTATCTTATATTAAATTGATATTCTTGCTTTTGTACTTTACTGCTTGTAATAATCACCCAAATCCCGAGAGTATTTTACTAAAAACCAATCTATCTTCCCCCAAAAAATATAAAATATTAGATTTTAAATCAGATTGGGCAATAGGTGAAAGTAGAGAAGAATACTTACTTACAATATCAAAGGAGGACTATCAAAAAATTTCAAAAGAAATAGAAAGAAAGAAATTTTTTCAACGAATAGATTCATCCAAAGTCCCAACACTTGCCTTTGATAATACCACCGACATCAATAAAACAAAAGAAACAGCATGTGGATACAACAATAAATACTTTTATCAAATTTTCATACATGATCAGGAACTTGTTATAACAGTGGTGCTTGAAAAGGATTCTTTGATGAGTATTTTATACGATGATCTTTAAGATAAAAAAATAAAAAATGTCCTTCTTTGTTTTCAAACAATTTACAGATTCCATTTTCAGAGTGCAACCATCCATCCGGCGAAAGACCAATTCAAATTCAGAAAGTATACTTACGGCAAATTGTTCTACTTCAAAATAAAATCTGTCAATTTTTATCTCACTCTGCATCAATATCAAACTTTTATCTGAAAAATTTTCCCTATCTTTGTGTAAAAAAACTTTTGTGTGCGTTGGACCAGCGTCATAAAAGGAGAAATAGAAACCATCTCCCGTCCTTATTTTGACACAGGCGAAGACCCGCCGGGAGGGAAGAAGAAAAAAGCACAAGGTGGTGGGGGATTAAGTGGTCCTAGAAGTTTTGCTAATGAATTGAAGTATTATTACAAATATAATTCAGGAACGGACTATCATTTAAGCCCTGAAAGATTTAATGATGTTTATGAACAGGCACATCAAAATAATGCTATTGAATGGGATAAAGCCACAAGATTAGCCAATGGAATTTATAGTATTCCTGTAAATTTTTATAAAACAGATTATGACTTTGCTTTTGGTAGAGCAACCTTATATTTCAGTTTTGATCAAACCAATGGTTTTAAACCAATTGGTTTTTTTGATGTGTGGGATTTAGATCCTAAACCATGGGGAATTCGTTCAATAATGAATGAAGTAATTACTCGTTATTACAATTGGCAATTAGATGGAGGAACCTCGTTTAAAATAGTTTATCCTTAACTCATAAGTAATATGAAAAAAATACTAATATTTGTTTTGAGTATTATTTTAATCGGCACAATAGTTTATTATCTTTTCTTAAAAAGAACCCCCTATAGTATTGCAAGTAACATAGCTGGTTTTAAAGTTCCGACATCATTGACAGTTGAACAATTTCAAGATAATTGGATAAATAATCCAGGCGGCGATGGAGAATTATTCATACTTTTTTCATTTCAAGAAAGTGAAAAAGAAAACCTTGTAACCGCCTGTAAAATGAATAATTATAAGCCATTACCAATAAATGATACATTGCCGGATAATTTTATTTATAGATATATTAAGAAAGAAAATCAATCAGGATTTTACAAATTAGAAAAAGATAGAGAAGATAAAAGAAATTATCAAATAACAATATTGAATTTACAAGAGAATAAATTGATAATTTATACTGTAATTTACTAATGCATATTCCAATTGGAAGTCCAACCATCTGCCTCTGACGGAAGACCATTTCAAATTCAGAAAGTATGCTTACGGCAAATTGTTCTACTTCAAAATAAAATCTGTCAATTTTTATCTCACTCTGCATCAATATCAAACTCTGCTTGCAAAACAAGTTTTCTTATCTAAAACCTTTTCACTATCTTTGTAAAAAACTTTTGTGTGCATTGGAGTGACGTTATACTTTTATTGGCAAATTTTATTCTGGTTCCTGTTAATACCATTTATGGTGGTCCAGTTGGTTGGGGTGTAGGTGCAGTTTATTTCATTGGCGATATATACGGATGGTGGGGAAACTGGGGAGAACCTACACCTATTAAACCAACTAAAAAATAAAACCTATGATAAGAGTGCCTAAAATATA
>JAOAIP010000046.1 GCA_026414605.1 Bacteroidia bacterium | reverse complement strand
TGCTTCGGGCTATGCCCTCGCAACGACGATGACTAACGAAGGCGAGGCAGTGCCGGCGGTTCGCTTCGCTCACCGCCGCCCTCCGCATCCCTCACGCGAACTTCAGTTAAAAGTTAAAAGTTGAAAGTAAAAAGTTTTTTGCCAATAAAGAGTTTAACCCACTAAATATCACAAGAATATTCCTTACTCTTTTCTCATCCTACTTTCCACTTTCCACTTTCAACTAATTCAGCGTAGTATAAATTTTAAAAAGGCAAAAGTATTTTTGCTTTCTTAATTTGTTGAAATGGTAAATATATTTCTTGATCTATGGTCTTCGTTTTTTTATCTTTTTTCTCTTTAATTTTTATCAATACCTTTATCCCATCTGCATCTGCATCTGTTAGTTTTCCTTTCAATTCCTTGTTTTCTTTAGTTATTACAGATATTTCTTTTCCAATATGTTTGGGATATTGTCTGGCTGTTTGTAATGGTTTATTGGCATCAGGGCTACTGATTGTCAAAGAAAAATCTTCTTCGTCTCTATTCAAAAAACTTTCTACATACCTTGATACATCAACACATTCATCTATACCCACA
Organism: Bacteroidia bacterium; assembly: GCA_026414605.1. Taxonomy (GTDB): domain Bacteria; phylum Bacteroidota; class Bacteroidia; order B-17B0; family Aurantibacillaceae; genus BPGX01. Next base: position 4,105 of record JAOAIP010000046.1, on the reverse strand, counting down.
TAATTATCTCCATCAATGGTTATTTCAATTTGATTGTGCGGTGAAATAGAAATATCAATAATGAATAATCCTTTAGGTTCAAGATAGGGTTCTAATTTTTCTCGTATCAAGTTCTCAGAAATCATAATAGAAAAAGCATTTGAAAAACTTAAATTCTCCTCAAAATAAAATACCCCGTTTTTCGGGGTACACATTTTTGAGCCCGCAAATATAAAGAACAATAATCTATTAAAAAAATAAATTTTTATCTAACCTTTCAATAAATTTATCGTATATTTGTAAGCAAATGTCTAAAACTTAAACCTATGAAAACAATTGCTTTTTTCTTCCTCAACTTGATAGCATCTTTTTGGGGAAATCTAATGGAGGAATTATCTAAGATGGAATTTAGCAAAGAAGGTATTTACATCATCTCGGGAATTGTTAGTTTTGTAGTGATTGGATTAATTGTGCTTACCATCAAAGAAAAAATGGATGCCCAAAAAGAAAAAGAACATCCGCCTACACCGCCACCACATCATCCACATCCCCATCATAGGCATCATCATAAACCGCATCATAAGTAGAAAAGGAGGCAAGAGTTTTTTTATCTAATTCAATGCGGGAATTTTGAAGTGGGTAGAATTTTAAAATTCTATAAATCTTACTGGTTATATTTGAGGCGGTATTATTTTATCAATGAGGTTATTAATAAAAAGTTTTGTTCGGTCAATGGCTTTAATTTCTTGGTTATTGCAAGAAGCATTTGTTTTGGCCAAAAATTCTCTTGTCAGTAATAAAGTTCGGTCTTTACTTAGTTTATTGGGAGTTACAATAGGTATTTTTTCAGTGATATTGGTATTTACTTTTATTGATGGCTTAGAAAGAAGCATTCGTGAAAGTGTTCAAAGTATTGGTGGAAATGTGATTTACATTCAAAAATGGCCTTGGGCTTTTGGTGAAGATTATCCTTGGTGGAAATATTTAGAACGTCCTCAACCGAGTTATGACGAATGGACAGAACTAAAAAAACGGATGGACGAAGACAAATATGGCGTTACATTTAGTGTCAATATCTTTTCATCATCAGATATTAAATATAATAAGCAAGCCGTTTCAGATTTTAGAATTATTGCTTGCACCTATGAATTTTCAAAGGTAAGAGGCATCAATTTTTTGGCAGGTCGTTATTTTTCTACATCTGAATTTAATCAAGGACAAAATGTAGTAGTTCTTGGCTATACTATTGCTAAAAATTTATTTGGAGAACCTTCTTTAGCCCTCAATAATGAGGTTGTGTATAATGGTAGAAAATTAAAAGTAATTGGAGTTTTAAAACAAGAAGGTAAAAATATCTTTAATTCCAGTTTGGATGAAGTGGTCTTAATGCCTTATTTGTTTGCAGCAAAATTTTTAACTGTCAAAGGAGATGAAGTAAATCCGTATATTGCTGTAAAGCCATTGGTGGAAAATATCAATGAAGATGCTTTAATTAGCCGATTAAAAATGGAAATGCGAAAAATCAGAGGATTGAAACCCCGTGAAGAAGATAACTTTGCTCTTAATCAAAGTTCTTTGATTGAGCAGAATACAAAAGGATTATTTTCAGTTTTATCTATTGCAGGATGGATTATTGGGGGCTTTGCTATTTTAGTGAGTGCGTTTGGTATTGCCAATATTATGTTTGTATCTGTCAAAGAACGAGTGTCTATTATTGGGGTACAAAAAGCATTAGGGGCTACAAAACTATTTATTCTTTTGCAATTTCTCATTGAATCTGTGATTCTTACACTCATAGGTGGTCTCATTGGATTATTATTAACAGTCATAGCCATTGAAATTATTCAACCATATATTGACTTAAAAATACAATTGTCTATTTCTAATGTATTATTAGCAATTAATATCTCTATTTTAACAGGTATTGTTAGCGGTTTTGTACCTGCCTATTCTGCTTCTCAATTAGATCCTGTTGAATCAATGCGTGAAGTTTAAAAAGAATTGTTATTTAGTGTTAATTAACTTATGTTTTCTATAGATAAGATATTTAAGCATTAAGTAATTGCATAACTTTGCAAACAAAGCAATATAAATAAATTTTAATTATGCCTGAAGATAAAACTATACTCAAAGTAGGTGGAATGACCTGTACAGGTTGTGCCGCAACAGTAAAAAATGCTCTTGAAAAAGAAGGAGCAAAAAATGTAATTGTAGATTTTTCAATGGGAGAAGCCGTTTTTCAAAAACCTGAAAATCTTCCGCTTGAAAAATTCATTAAAGCCATTGAAAAAAGTGGTTATATTGTAAAAGATGATGACGATGTCAATATTCATACTCATCATCAAAAAGTAAAGGTGTTATTTATCATCAATGTGGTGCTTACTGTGCCTTTGCTTTTAAGTATGATGATAGATATTCCCTTGCTGCATCAAAGTTGGATTCAATTCATTTTGGCGACGCCTGTTTTAATAATAGGTCTTTATCATTTTGGAGAAAAAGCCATTCAATCTATTTTACACAAAAGCCCAAGTATGGATGTACTAATACTTTTAGGGGCTATTGCTTCTTATGTGTATAGTATTATTGGATGGATGTTTTATCATTCGCACAATTATATGTTTTTTGAAACTACTGCTTCTATCATTACTTTTGTAATGTTGGGCAATTTGATTGAAGCGTATAGTGTTGCAAAGACAACTCAAGAAATTCAAAAACTTCAAAAATCCAATGATATTAAATACGCCACGAAAAAAGTGGAAATCAATGGAGATATTCAATACGATAAAGTTTCTGTAGATGATATTTTTGTGGGAGATATTTTACTCATTAAAGAGGGCGAACAAGTGCCTTTGGATGGCAAGATTTTAAGGGGTGAAGTAGAAGTCAATGAAGCCATTTTAACAGGTGAGAGTATACCTGTATTCAAAAAGGAAAGAGATGAATTAATAGCAGGTTCTACAATTATTAAAGGGAATGCTGAAATGTATGTAACACGAAAAAAATCAGAAACCATTTTAGCCCAAATTGTTGAAATCGTGAAAAAAGCCCAAAGAGATAAAACAGATATTCAAAAGTTAGGCGACAAAATATCAGCCGTATTTGTGCCTACGGTGATAGTGATTGGAATTGTTACATTTGTATTGAATTATGCTATTTTACATAATATGGCTGAAAGTATTTTAAGGGCTATTGCTGTATTAGTTATATCTTGTCCTTGTGCGATGGGTTTGGCAGCACCAACGGCAGTCGCCGTAGCATTAGGAGTAGCGGCTAAACAAAGAATTTTATTCAAAGCATCATCAGCATTTGAATTACTCAACAAATCCGATTGTATTGTTTTTGATAAAACGGGTACTTTAACTACAGGAAATTTTGTTGTAGAAAAAATGGATGTGTTTTCAACTGAATACTCAAAAGAAAAAGTTTTATCAATAGTATATTCTGCAGAAAATAGATCCTTGCATCCTATTGCACAATCTATTGCAAGATATTGTTCACAACAACAAGCCAAAGGCACACTGCTGATAGATTTTAAGGAAGAAAAAGGATTAGGAATATCTTTTAAATTGTATGATGATTCAAACAATACTATCTTTAAAATAGGTTCATTTCGCATTCTCAAAGAAGATCATTATCTTAAAAACGATTATGATGTTTTTGTAACAGCAAATGATGTTTTGATAGCAGCATTTAAATTAAAAGATGAAATTCGTACAGGGGCTCAAGAAACCATTCAATGGCTTCAAAATCAAGGGAAGAAAATAATTTTATTAAGTGGCGATAAAAAAGAGAAATGTATTGAGGTAGCAGATTATATAGGCATTTCAAAAGAAAATGTTTTTTATGAACAACTACCACAAGAAAAACTTCAAAAGATAGAAGAATTAAAAAAACAATTTATAGTGTGTATGATAGGCGATGGCATTAATGATGCACCTGCAATGGCTACGGCGAATGTTTCTATTTCTTTTAATAATTCTGCATCTATTGCTATTGATAGTGCTCAAATAATTATTTCACATCAAGATGTATTTGAAAAATTAAAGATGACTTTTGAATTGAGTAAAATAACGATTCAGAAAATTAAACAAAATTATTTTTGGGCGTTTTTCTACAATACTATTGC
>JAOAIP010000024.1 GCA_026414605.1 Bacteroidia bacterium | reverse complement strand
GTTTAATGAATAAGCATAAAAAGGATCTAAAAAATAATACAACCAAACTTGCACATTCCACTCACTTGGAAATGATACGCGTGGTAATCCATTCATTAAGTGGGGCAGAATTTCATTATTGCTTGCAAATAATTTTCCACTGTGGGCTAGATAGTAAAATGTTGGTATATCTTCAATTCCATCGGGGATGGCAAAATAGACACTTTTCCCTAAGAAAAGAATAGGAGATAATTGAATAAATACAATCAGTAATCCTATTAAAAAACTGTATTGATTAAAATACCGCATTTTATTTAGAATTTAAAATTAATTCTCTATAAGTAATTTCTTTTTCAATAACACCTTTATTCAAAAAATAAATTTTATCACAATGTTGTAATGATGAATAACGATGGGCTATCATTATTACAGTAATATCTTGAGATTGTCTAATGTTATCAATCGTTTGCATTATTTCTTTTTGTGTTTCTTCATCAAGGGCACTGGTGGCTTCATCTAAAAAAAGCACATCTGCATTTCGGTATAACGACCTTGCCAATGCTAATCTTTGTTTTTGCCCACCCGATAAAAACGATCCACTATCCCCTATATTTTCATACAATTGTTTTGGCAACTGTTTGACATAATCATAAAGTTGCACCATTTTTAAACATTCCCAAATTTTATCTTCTTTCATCTCTAAGCCACCAAAGACAATGTTGTCTATCCAATTACCATCTATTATGTAAGGTTCTTGATAAACAATAGCAGCGTGCTTGTGCCATAAAAATTTATTAGCATCATCAATTTGTGTATCATCTACCGTCATATTGCCTTTATCGGGCTTAATCAATGCGGCTAATACATACATTAATGTCGTTTTACCTGATCCAGATTCTCCTATCAATCCAATCATTTCGCCTTTTTTAATAGTCAATGATATGTCTTTTAAAACCCATTTATCTTTGGTTTCACTATATGATACGCTGATGTTTTTTAATTCTATTTTATTTTCAAAGGGCATAGAGTTGCTATATAAAAGTGTATTTACTGTATGTTCATTTTTTTGTTGATGGTGAATGTTTTTGTAAATATCAATTAAATGTTCATATTGTTTCATCATTAGTAATGAGGCATTCATTCTATTGATGGAAGGCATAATACGATAGGCAGAAGTAAAATACACAGTAATAGTCAGAGCCATTTCAGTATAATTATTTCCTTTCCAAATAAAAAACAAGAATATCATAAATACACTGGCAATGGCTATCCATTCTATCATTTTAGGAAATGCTTGTTGTATCGTTTGAATTCTTTGATTGATACGATTATAAGATTGTTGCGATTTTAATACTTTGTCAATAAAATACTCTTGGCGATGCAGCAAATAAATGTCTGCATAACCACGAATTAAATTTTTAATAAAATTATTTGATTGAATGGCTACTTGATGCATATTTTTTCCAAACGATGCAATTTTGTTTTTAAATAATTTATACACAAAAGCAGTGGGTAAAAACACAAAAATAAATATAAGAACAAATAGTATTGGATTATACACAACAATGGCTGTCAATAAAAATGCAATGACTAAAATTTCTGTAAGTATTAAAGCCATTGGCACAAGAATAAGGTATGCTAATTGATAAGGGACTGTTCGGGCATTTTGTTCAATTTCTCCATAACTCATTTTTTTATAGGAAATAATATCTTGATAAAAAATAAACTTGTTCATACTTTCAAAAAACAAATCACCTATGCTGTATGCTAATGAACTTTGTTTGTAATATACATATACCATAAATAGTGCTCTAAATGCAAATGCTAATATGACTATTAAAAACAAAACAATAATTAGTGTAGTAGGGGAAGAAAAATGAAAGAAATGATGTAAAGTCAATAAGTACTTATTTTGCAAAATAATTTCTTGATGTGTCAAAATATAAATGAGTGGAAATAAAGTACTCAAAACACTAATATCTACAATACTATTTAAAATAGATAATCCAATGATTTTTAAAAAACTTTTTTTTCCTTTTTCAGGTAATAATCTAAATAAATCTATAATTTTTTTATACAACACTTTTTTGTTTCAAAATTAATATGAACGCAAATTTACATTTTCTTAATTTGTTTTTGGTCAAATAAAAATTGATAGGTTTCTTTTTGAATAAATCAAAGTCAATGATCTTTCTATGCCCTATTTGAAGGGCAATAGCAGTTCCACCTACCAATACAAATTCCCTCTTAAATAACTTTAACCACTTTAATTGTTCCCGTTGCTTATTATTTAAAACCTGATAAAACATTGTGCTTAAAATATAGAGTAAAAAAATGTTTAACTTTTGGGAAAAGATTAGATCTCTTTTTCCTTGAAATTTTTTTAAAAATTTTTTCTACTTTCTTTAATCCCATTAATGAAATTAAATCTAAAAATGCTTGCCAAGATCCATAATTCAAAATAATTTCTACCATTACTTCATCGCTAATAGTGTGCAACTTTTCTTTATCCATATACCAAAATAGATCGCTGTATTTTTGTAAAAACTTTAATCTATCTTGTTTTTTATTTGACAATTTATTCTTCTTCATTTTTCTCATTTTCTTTCAAAATAAACTTTACTAACTCTGTTCTTTTAGGACTACTTTTTAATACAATTATCTTGTAATCTTCTGTTTCAATTTCTTCATTATTTTGTGGAATATGTCCAAATAAAAAATTCAAATATCCCCCAATAGTATCATAGAGTGGATTTTCAGGAATGCTTTTAGGTAATGTCTCATTGGCTGTACTGATATTTACCATAGCATTGACGATGTATTCGGTGTCAGATTTTTTTTCAATCAATGGTTTTTCTTCATCGTGCTCGTCTTGAATATCACCGACTAATTCTTCAATAATATCTTCCATTGTAATGATTCCTGATGTGTTGCCAAACTCATCTACCACTATTGCAAATTGTGTGTGTTTCTTTTGTAATTCTCGTAAGACCTTATTAATCTTTGCATTTTCAGGCACCAACAAAGGATTTCTAATTAGTTTTTGAATGTGTTCTTTATTGATGTCTAATTTACTTTCAATAATGGTTTTCAAAATATCTTTGCTATGTACTACGCCAATTATATTAGATATATTTCCTGAATATACAGGCATTCGGGAATAACCATCTTCTAAAATTTTTTTGAGTATTTCTTCTTTTGTCCAATTGATATCAATAGCCGATACTCTATCTATGGGCAACATTATTTGTTTGACTATTCTATCGTCAAATTCAAAAACATTTTGAATCAATTCATATTCAGTAGGTTGAATACTTCCGCTTTCTTCACTTTCTGTAAGGATGGCTTTTATTTCTTCTTCGCTATGTGCTTCATCATCAAGGTTTTTAACCTTAAATAAATTTAATACTAAATTGGAAAATCCATTCAGAATCCAAATAAATGGTTTGAATAACACATAAAAAACTTGAAGCGGAATAGCCAATAATAATGCGGCTTTCAAAGCATAATTGATACTCATCATTTTGGGTATTTGTTCTCCAAAAGTAATATGCATAAAAGTAATGAAACTAAAAGCAATAATGGATGAAACGCTATGCAAGGTGTATATATTCCAATTAGTGGTAGAAAAAATGTTTAAGAAAATTTTGGACATTACTTCTTCACCTATCCATCCTAATCCTAAACTGGCAAGTGTAATGCCTACTTGAGTAGCCGACAGATAAGCATCTAATTTGTCAGTGATGTTTCGGGCGATAGTTGCAAAGAAATTTCCCTTGTTGGCTAAAACTTCTAATTGAGATGAACGAACTTTGACAAAAGCAAATTCTGCCGCTACAAAAAGGGCATTTAAAAGTATAAATAATAGGGTCAATAATATACCGCTTATCATTGTTTGATAAAATTTAGGGATTTAAAGATGACATTATTAGTAAAAATAAAACAGAGAAATTTTAATGCGATACAACATTGCTTCTGTCGGTCTTCCATTGAAAACAAATTTTTTGACAAATGTAATTAAAAATCTATATAAAAACAAAATTTAGTAGAGATCAAACTTTTCATCATTACCAATTATTAAAGGCACGATTAAAAATATCTTCTGTCAGTTGACGAAAAATTTCATTTAATAAAACACTTTCTACCTCAGATATATTTTTGCTGCCATCATAATCCATAAAGCGAGTAAAATTTTGTTCAAAACTTTTAAGAGGGTCATAAGGATTTACGTACTTTACAAAAACAGTAATGGTTAAACGATTTTGTGCGGCTTTATCAGTGCTTTGTATAGCCACAGGACTTATTACATAATCAGCAATGTATCCACTAAATTGTAAATCACCATTTTTAGGAACTAATGACAAATTAGTTTGTGATTGCAGAACATCGCGAAGTTTTTCTGTAAATTTTTGGGGCACGTGCGGTCCTGCTATGGAAGATTGATTACCAAAGTATTCTACTGAAACTGTTTTGGCTTCGGGCGGAATACTTGCACCGCTTAAAGACATTTTCACTTTACACATTGAAAATACAAACGAACCTAAAACAATGACATAAAACAAATATCTTGACATAAGACACATCTTACAAATCAAATGGATCTATTACTTTCAAGGATTTAATTTTCTTGAAATCTTTGGTATTTCTGGTAATTAGTTCAAAATTATTTACTAACGCAGTAGCAGCAATAATAGCATCAGGTAGTTTTATTTTGAGATATTCACGACGAAGTTGAATAGTTACATCAACAATTCTATCATCAATATTAAATACATTTGCTAATGCAATAAATTTTACAGTACTTTCTTTTATATTGGGATATCCAAGAACTTCAATTTTGCTAATAACAGATAAATTAAATTCATAGTCTATAATTTTTGAAATGAACGTTAAACTGTTAGGCGGTAATTCTTGAGATAAAAAATAAATAATTATGTTAGTGTCAATTAAATATCTCTTTCCCATTCTTTTCTGCTTTTTTCAATGTATGATAATAGTTTTTTGGCTTCTTTTTTGGATAGTGTTCCAATGAATGATGATGCAGGAGCAAGATCGTCTTTTATTTCTTTGTTAGATTTAAGATTTTTCAACTTGCCTGCAAACTTTTTAGAAAGTTTATCTTCTTTTTTTTCAATTGTTTTTGAATGCCCGTTCTCTTCTTCTATTACTTTAATTAAGTTTAATTCTTCTAAATCATGCAAAAGTTTAAGTGCTTTTTGATTAAGTATTTCAATATGAATATTCATTGTTTTAATATTTGTAGCAAATATACAAAAAAAGATATTAAAATGCACAATTTTTGGGCGTTCTTGGGAATGGTATTACATCACGGATATTACTCATTCCTGTGCAGAATAATACCAATCGTTCAAAGCCCAAGCCAAATCCAGAATGGGGCACTGTTCCAAAACGACGAGTATCCAAATACCAATACATTTCTTCAGTAGAGATATTCATTTCTTTCATTCTTTGATAGAGTAATTCGTATCGTTCTTCTCTTTGAGATCCGCCAATTATCTCTCCAATTCCAGGAAACAAGATGTCCATAGCCCTTACTGTTTTACCATCTTCATTTTGACGCATATAAAAGGCCTTGATTTCCTTTGGATAATCAGTGAGTATCACGGGCTTTTGAAATTCTTTTTCTACTAAATAACGTTCGTGTTCTGTTTGTAAGTCCATTCCCCATTTTACAGGAAATTGAAATTTTTTCTTTTTGTTATAACTAGAATTTTCCAAAATCTCTATGGCTTTGGTATAACTTAACCTTTCAAATGGTTCTTTAATACAAAATTCTAATTTTTCAATGAGTGGCATTGTATTTCTTTCGTTTTGGGGTTTTTGTTTTTCTTCTTCTAATTGTCTTTGTTGTAAAAATTGCAATTCTTCAGGATAATTCTTTAAGGTGTATTCAATGAGATATTTGAGCATTTCTTCTGCTAAATCCATATTATCATTCAAATCGTAAAATGCCATCTCGGGCTCTATCATCCAAAACTCGGCTAAATGCCTTGGTGTGTTTGAATTTTCTGCTCTAAATGTAGGACCAAAGGTATATACTTCCGAAAAGGACATTGCTCCTAATTCGGCTTCTAATTGCCCTGATACTGTAAGATTAGCGGCTTTCCCAAAAAAATCTTGTGAATAATCAACCTTGCCGTTTTCATCTTTGGGCACATTGTTCAAATCTAAGGTTGTTACCTGAAACATTTCTCCTGCACCTTCGGCATCTGAAGATGTAATGATGGGCGAATGGATATAGACAAAACCCTTGTTTTGAAAAAACTGATGAATGGCAAATGCAAGACCATTGCGTATTCTAAATACAGATTGAAAAGTAGTAGTGCGAAGGCGTAAATGGGCTATTTCTCGTAAAAATTCTAAACTGTGCTTTTTGGGTTGAAGGGGATATTCTTCTGCGGGACAATCGCCAAGTATTTCAATGCTTTGAGCCAATACTTCTGATTTTTGATTTTTACCTTGTGAAGGCACTAATATCCCTTCTATTTTAAGAGATGTTCCTGTATGAATCCTTTTTAATAATTCTTCAGGAAATTTTGTATAATCTACTACAATTTGTAAGTTTTGAATGGTAGATCCATCATTTAATGAAATAAATTGATTGTTTCTAAAAGTTCTTGTCCAACCCATTACGGTTACTTCTTGATTTTGTGGTTCCCATTGCAAAAGGTCTTTTATTTTTGTCCTTTTCATATCTTGTAAAATTTTTATTGTATTGATTTTTAATTTTTACTTTAAGTTTTTTCAATAAAAAGCGTTCTTTATTTATTTGCAGTTTAATAATTAACTATTTTCAATAAATATAAGCATATAATTGAATGGGTTTTTAAATATAAAAACAACTTTTATTAATATCTGTTTCAATCCGTTCTATCAGTTTTATCTGTATTTAATTATTCAAATTTTTTTTATTCACTGTGTTTTGAAATTGATACTTCACTCTATCTGAATTTAATTCTTTTTTCTTCTTGTAATAATGAGATAAAGACCTATCAGTATAAATGGAATACTTAGTATTTGTCCCATATTTAAGGGCAATTGATCTTCAAATGCTTCTTGATTTTCTTTTAAGAATTCAATCAAAAAACGAAAAGTAAATAATAATACACAAAACAATCCAAACATAAATCCAGGTGCTACTTCATTTCTTTTATTTTTCCATAAGTAAATAAACACAATAAATAAAATTCCTACATAAATGGCTTCGTACAATTGAGATGGATGCCTTGGGATATTATCTACACTTTCAAAAATAAATGCAAATGGAAGATGTGTGGGCTTACCAATAATTTCAGAATTCATCAAATTACCTATACGAATGAGCATTCCTGCTAATGGCACTACCAATACAATTCTATCCAATAACCACCATATATTTTCTTTTGTTTTTTTGACATAAAGCCATATAGAAAGTAAAATACCAATAGCCCCGCCGTGACTGGCTAATCCGCCTTCATAGATTTTAAGAATATCCAAAGGATGTGTTAAGTAATAAACAGGATCGTAAAATAGACAATGTCCCAAACGAGCACCAATGATAGTTCCAAGCATTACATAAAGTGTAAGATTATCAAGGTCTTCAATTTTTCTACCTTCAGTTTTGTATACTCTACTCAAAATAAAATGTGATAAAATAAAAGACAGTGCCCACATTAGCCCATACCATCTTACAGGCCAATGGATGATAGGAATAGTAAAAATTTCAGGTGATGGATTCCAATGAATATACAACAACATTGTTCTCTATTAATTATGCAAGATTTACAATATCTAATACTACAAGTAAAGCAAATATAATGCTTGCTAATACGAAAAGACCTCCTAAATAAAAAATTATTGGCCACAATAAAATTAAAAGATTTAAAATTAATAAAACGATAAAGTTTTTAGTTACTCTATTCCCATCATGAAGATAAACTGCAATGAGGTTTATAAAAGGAAATAAACTCAAAATAATCCATACAATCTTTTCAGCATCACTTGGAGTGGGTGTTGAATTTTTTGTAAATGAACTAAAAAGATAATTAGGCAAAAACTTAAAATGAGTATCAAAATTTACATCTTGTGAAGCACTAACTTTCACTAATGATGCAGTTGATTTAATTTTATTTGAAATGGAGTTTTTCTTAGTACTATTTTGGGCATACATTTTTTTTGTAGTACTATTTGTATTAGTTGTTAGGACTTCATTATTTTTTACATTATTGGATTTTTCAATGAATATCTCTGATAAATTAGAGGATTGATAATGGTTGTTTTTAAAGCTTATTCGTTTTTCTGATACTATCTCATTTTTGTTTGTTTGTGATTTGTGAGCAATAGATTCTACATATACACCTTTGGTATACTTTCTTTTTAAGAAGTTAGTAGTTGAACAACTTACTAAAATGCTTGCCATCCCTAAAATAATAATACTTTTTTTCATACGTTTAATTTTAGGCGGTGAAAATACATTATTTTCCTTTAATGATTAAAATTATGAACTTAAAATTTTGTGCTTTATTAAAAATACTTTTAATCCAATTTATTCTTTTCCCACTCTATTACATTAAAGTTCTGAATTTTTCCTTCATTTAGTTCAAAAAATAATGCTGTACTTATTGGATGAAACCCATATTTCCCAGCGGCTCCAGGATTCATATACCATAAATGAAATTGGGGGTCGTATTTTACTTTAAGAATATGAGAATGTCCACATACCAAAATGTTTGGTTGATAACGACTTATAAGGTCTTTGGTGTGTTGATTATACTTTCCAAATGTTCCAGCAATATGTATAATCAAAACTTTAAATCCTTCAACTTCAAAAACACAATGTTCTGCTGTCTGAATTCTTACTGCATTACCATCTATATTTCCATAAACAATTTTTAGTTCTTTATTTTGACTATACTCGTTAATTTTTTGCAAAAGTTTTTCATCTCCAATATCTCCTGCGTGCCAAATTTGATCTGCCGCTTTAAAATATTTTATCCATTCAGAATTCCAATAAGAATGTGTATCCGAAAGTAAAAAAACTCTTGTCATACTAATAAATAAAAATTCGCTTAATACAAAAAAATAAACCTCTCTACAAAAAATAGAGAGGTTATTGTTTCTAAACACTAAAATTTAATAAGAGTTAATTAATAAGCAGTAACAATAGGCATCAACAAGGTAATCAATTTTTCTCCTGGGTTTTCTTGGTATGGATTTATTAGCACAGGACGATTATTCTCTGTCATTGCAAAAACAACTTCATCTGATTGAATGTTTTGTAATTGTTCAATTAACAAAGGTCCATTAAATGCAATTGTAAAAGGATCTCCTTCATAAGTACAAGAAAGTTGTTCAATGGCGGATTCATTGTATTCTTCATTAACTGCCGATATTTTAAGCAAACTTCCATTCATCTCAAGTTGAATACGATTGTTTTCAAGTGTTGAAAATACTTTTACACGGCGAATGGCTCCAATTAAAGCATTTCTATCTACTATGAGTTTTCTATTTGAATTTTTGGGTAATACATCTTTGTATTTAGGATATTCTCCAATGCCTAATTTTGAAAAAACAAGATATTCTCCAATTCTTGTTTGAATAAATCCCTTAGCATAATTAATTTCTACAGCATCATCAAATTTATCAAGAATTTTTGTAATCACAGGGATATTCTTTTTGGGCAAAATAAAAGAAACTTGCGTTTCTGGACGAGAATCAGTTCGTGTATATTCAATTAAACGATGCGTATCCGTAGCCACATAAATACTTTCATTTTCTAAAAATTGACAGTAAACACCACATAAATTGGGACGAAGTTCTATATCATCTGATGCTGCAAATAATGTTTTTTCAAGCCCTGTCTTAAAAATATCTGATTTAATGGTAAATGTGCCTAAAAAATCTGTATCTAAACTAAATGGTGGGTATTGTTCTCCATCAAATACACTGATTTTATACTCTCCTTGATCGGTTTTGAGTTTAATAGACATTTCTTCGGGTAATAAAATAAAAGTCAAGGGTTGTTCGGGTAAACTTTGCAAAATTTCTATCATTTTTTTTCCATTCACAACAAAACCATTCTCAAAAGTGGGCTGAAGGTCAGATACAGAACTCAAATGAATAGAAGTTTGGACTCTCAAATCCTCACTATATGCAGTGATATTCAAAGCATTATTTTTTACTTCAAATAAAAAACCTTCTAATAGTGGATTGGCTTTGTTTGAAGACAATATCGGGCTTAAATTCTTCAAATGTTCTAATACAATAGCAGGCGTCGTAATAAATATCATAATTATTGTGTTTTTAATGGTGGCAAAAATAACTCAAAGAATGTTTATGCCTGAAAAAATTTTACTAACAATTTACAAAAGTTATACACTTTAATTGAAAACTCATTTAATCATCTATCTAAGAACTCTATATTTTATTAGGGCGTGCCCCT
>JAOAIP010000010.1 GCA_026414605.1 Bacteroidia bacterium | reverse complement strand
GTATTTGGTAAGAAAAGGTATGAGATAAGTGATTGGCTGGGAAATGTAAGAGTAGTGATAAATGATAGGAAAACGCCTGTAAATAGCGGAAATACGACGGCGGGATATAAGGCACAGGTGGTGAGTGTGAGTGATTATTATAGTTTTGGTGGTGAGATTAGAGAAAGAACTTATGAAGTCGTAAAGCCCTTGTACCGCTTTGGATTTCAGGCACAAGAGAAAGATAATGAAATATACGGTAAAGGAAACACATACTACTTCAAGTTCAGAGAACACGATGCGAGGATAGGAAGGTTTTGGAGTGTGGATCCGTTGGCGGCGAAGTATCCGCATTATTCACCGTATCAGTTTAGTGGCAATCGATTAACGGATATGGTAGAGTTGGAGGGATTGGAACCGAAGGAAGCAGGAAAGGAAGTAGGTGAGACAAGAGAAGCACCACAAGTTGGTCAAGAGGGTCAAGGGAATAAATTGTGGGGATGGACGGGTAGTGAATGGGGTTATTCAGCATCGGAGGTTACAGTGGAGGGAAGTAAGATGAGTAAAAGCAATTCTTCAATGAATATTCCAATAAATCAGGGAAAAGATGTAAATAGTATTAGTAGTAGTACACCGTGGATGGACGTGGCAAAAGAGGAATTGAGCAAGTGGAAATCTTCAAATAGCAATGAAAGGCAAGGTATGATTAAGAAGTATTTAGAGTCAGCGGGTGTAAAACAATATCCTGCGGCATGGTGTGCATCATTTGTTACATATTGTTTAAAGAAAGCCGGGATTTCAAATTTACCAAAGAATCCGGCGTCAGCTGTGAGTTGGAAGAATTGGGGAACTAAACTTGCTCAACCTACATATGGAGCGATTGTAGGCTTTGATTGGAAAAATGATGGTACTATTGATCATGTAGGATTTTATGTTGGCATTGGAAAGGGGAAGAGTGTAGCGGATGCTTATGATATTTTGCATGGGAACTTTAGTAATGGTAAGTTAGTGGAAACCCCTTATATTAACATTAATAGTGCTGTATTTATTGTATATCCACCATCATATCAACCCAACTATAATATAAGAATAATTAAACCTAATGAGGGAAATTTTTTATATCCTCCTAAGCATTAAAAATAATCATTTAAAATAATTAATATATGATATACAAATTATTGAGAGAAAATTTAATGACAGAAAAAGTAATAACGAATGTAAAAGTTATTATAATTTTGGTATTGTTTTTTAATAATAGTTGCAATCAGAATAAGAATAATGTAAGCGAAATAAATACTTCTGGAGAGAAGGAAGTAAAAGTTGTAACTTCCGATACAATTCAGGAAGTTAAAAGAAATGATTGTTGTGAAGAATTTATGGATTTTTGGAAGAGGTTTAGAAAAATTGTGGTAAATAAAGATACAAGTGAATATTTTAAGGTTATAAATTATCCTTTAATGCTTGATTTATTGGAATTAAGCTCAATTTATATTGATACAGTAATTAAAGTTGATGGGATCGATTTTATAATTAAAGATGGTAAAATTTTAATTTACGACAAAAAGTTGATAATAGATGTTTTTCATAATTTTTTGAATGAAGATGTTGAACCAATAGGAACAGTTTTAACGGAAATTCAAATAAATTCACCTAAGTTTAAATTTGATAAAATAAATTGGTATACTTATATTTTAAGGTGTGAAAATGACTTTAAGCCAATAAGTAAGATTTTTAACACTAACGAGGATATACCTGAAAATTTGAATATATATGATATAGGTGAAAATAGGGCGATATTTGGGGCAGGGGCTATGTTCTTTGAACGGGTAAATTGTAAATGGAAGCTAGTTAGAATATTAATAACTGATAAAGAAAAAGTATCCAATGATACAAAATATCAGGAATCAATAAATTCAGTTATTAAAATTTTATTAAATTGTTGTAATAAAAACTCATTTTAGGTATATTTAAAATACTGAATGATTAATGAAAATCCGAAGCGTAAGGTAAAGGAAGTGTATGTGAGAGATGCACAAGGCAACATACTTGCACTTTATCAAGTGAAGAATGATTCGCTTTATACAAAAGAGTTTTATATGTATGGTTCGCAGAGGTTGGGGTATTTGGAGGATGATGTATTTATGGGTAGAAAGTGTATTAGTAAATGGTGTAATGTGCTAACGCCTGTGTTACCAGTAATTCCGAGCACTTTGAGCAATAGTGTGAGTATTGTATTTGGTAAGAAAAGGTATGAGTTGAGTGATTGGTTGGGGAATGTGCGTGTTGTAATTAACGACCGCAAAACGCCGATAAATAGCGGAAATGCGACGGTGGGATATAAAGCACAAGTAGTGAGTGTAACGGATTATTATTCGTTTGGTGGTGAAATTGCAGAAAGGACTTATGATCCTGTAAAACCGTTTTATCGTTTTGGATTTAATACACAAGAGAAGACATTTGAATTAAACAGAGATCACTATACAGCGAAGTTTTGGGAATATGATGCGAGATTGGGAAGGAGATGGAATGTGGATTTAATTGCTAAAAGTAATCAAAGTCCGTATAGTGTTTTTGCTAGCAATCCTATATTATTTATTGATATAAATGGTTTAGATACTAGTTTTGCTGATAATAACGCTAGAAAAGAATTCAAAGAAGTTTATAATTTAGTTTCTAATAAAATTGAAAGTTTAGAGAATAAAGTAAATAATTTATTGCAAAAATGGAATGAAATAGGATATAGTAATGAAAAAAGTAACAAAAGAATGTCTAAAAAGATTGAAAATATAAATAAAGAATTATCAAGATTACATGAAGCCAAAACTGCATTTGATCAAATAATTAAGTCAGACATAGTATTTCAATATTCTTCTGAAGATAATCCTGATAATATGAAAAAGTCAGGTGGATCCACTAAATATGAAGATGGAATAATAAAGATATCTTATTTTTCAGGAAATTATCATTCAATAGTACATGAAACTAGGCATGCATTCGGGTTTATTAGGGGTGAATGGGGTTGGGATAAAAATAATAATATACCAACTTTTTATGACTATCAAGATGAATATGAAGGATATAATTTATCTAAAGATTATTTAAGATCTATAGAAAAAAGGAGTATTTTTGAAATATATGGTGAAAGTGACATAAAAGACATTATTAAAAATCACTATTTTAATAATATAATAAAGGAGTTTAGACAACATTGTGTTCCTGAAAATAAATAATTATATGAATAAACAAACTTTAAATATTTTTATTATTTTATTTTTTATTGGTGGTTGTAATTCAAAAAAAATAAATTATTCAATATATGAAAATAAGGATAAAATTTTTATAAAAGTTATTGAGAATAATGTTATGTCTCCAGTTGACTATATTTATATTATAGACAATAACAACATTATTGTAAAAAAAGGACTATACATAGGAATTGGTAGAATTAAAAATGAAAAAAAGATATTCAAAAGAAAAATAGGGCAAAATGAATTAAATGAAATTATTGACGTTGTTAAAGAAAGAATAATTTATCAATTAGATAGTGTATATATTAAACATGTTATAGATGGATTTGAGTGGTATTTAGAAATTGAATATAACAACTATAAAACCAAAATACTTATAGAAAATAAAAAGGTAAAAAATGTAGAAACATTATTCAATAAGATCAATCAATTGCTGCCCAACAAAATACCAAAAATATCAGTAGGTATGATGCACGATTAAATAGGCAGATTCAAACACCAAGTGCAATTTTTTTATTGGTTATAAAATTAGTGAAAAAAACACTATTGTTCAAGATAATTGTTAATAATAAAAAATTACAAAATTGATTGTCAATGAATTAAATTTTAAATTTTGATGGTTTGAAAAGGCACCCCCTCTTCTTTCATCTCTGCTTTTCATTGCTATTATTGATATTTTTTATATGGTATCAAAAAACATTTTGGACAATATTGGTTCGTTTTCTATTTTTACATAATTTACTAAATCAACCACTAACCATTAATCTTTTGCTTTGACTTGATAAACTCTTAATTTATAGTTATTATTGCCAACTAAAAAATAAAAAATAGATAATTTGTGAAGAAGTATTATTTTTTAATATGGTTAATTTTTTTTACTGTTTTAAGTAAAGTTATTGCTCAAATAGATAGGGATATCTTATTATTAAGGACTACCGTTTATACCCGTGAAGATGCTCCTCAACCGAATGCCAATGTTACTGTTCTACAAAGTGGTAAAACATTTTCTCAAACAACTTCTGATGCTGCAGGAAATGTGGTATTAAAATTACCATTAAATAATGATTACACAATTATTATTTCTAAACCAGGAATGCTTACAAAAAAATTTAATGTTTCTACTCGTGGTCCTGCAATGGGTACTGAAGCAAAAAGATATTATGAGTTTGAAGTAGAAGGAATAAAAATTTACGAGCCCTTTGAAGGAGTAGATTATTCTATATTCAAACAACCTCTATTTACAGTAACTTTTGATGACAAAAAGAATAGATTTGATGTAGATAAACAAAGTATAGAGGCAGTGCAATCTCAAATAAATTTGGTTTATCAGTCAGAAAAGGATGTTGAAAAAAAGAAAAAAGAAGCTGAAAAAAAATACCAGGATATAATCAAAAATGCCGATGCTGCTTTTAAGAACAATAAGTTAGAAGATGCGAAAAACCTTTACACTCAAGCATTGTCTTTGAAACCTAATGAGCAATATCCTAAAAATCAAATTGAATTAATTGACAAAACATTGGCAGAATTAAAGGCAAAACAAGAAGCAGAAGCCAAAGCAAAAGCAGAGTTAGAAGCGAAGTATCAAGCGGCGATAAAGAAGGGGGATGAAGCATTTGCAAAAAAGGACTGGACGACAGCGAAAGCGGGCTACAACGAAGCCCTTGGCTACAAGCCGAATGAGAAATATCCCAAAGATCAATTAGCCGCCATAGAAAAAGCCATAGCGGATGAATTAGCCCAAAAGAAGAAGCAAGAGGATGAGTTGAAGAAACAACAAGAGTTAGAAGCGAA
>JAOAIP010000073.1 GCA_026414605.1 Bacteroidia bacterium | reverse complement strand
TTCCGTCAATTCCTTGTTTTTCCAAAAACTCCTTAACAGAATAAGCACGATTGAGAGAGAGTGCTTCGTTGTCTTTTGGATTTCCTACATTATCGGTATGTCCTCTAATTTCAATTATTAATTGTGGGTTCTCTTTTAAATATTCTGCAAATTTAATCAAAACTTTTTTAGAATTTTCTTCTATTTCTGCACTATTTGATTTGTAATACAAATTATTAATGACAAAACTTTTACCAACTTTTACACTATCCGTAATTATTTCAATTGGTTTGATAGATGTGTAGAAATTAGCATTTTCGGGTATTTTAACGACTTGAGAAGTAAATGCATAATTTTCTTTTTTAATGTTTAATAATACCTCTTGTCCTTTTGTTTTTGATAGATTAACGGCGGCAACAAATTCTCCACTTGAAGAATCTACCGCGGCTAATGTTTTAGATTTATTATCAGGATAGTTAATTTCCACAATTGTTTTTCCTGAAATTGGATTATTTTGTGAATCTTTAATTTGTCCCTTAATAATGCTTACTTCATTAGGACGGGCTTCTTTGTATAACTCAAACATAAACAAATCGTATTTACCAACACCTTTTGAGGCCAAAGGTCCCTCAGAATATGCACAAAAATAACCGTGTTTGGCATTTGAACTTACAAAAAATCCTAATTCGTCTTGTGCTGTATTAATAGGACTTCCAATATTTTCGGGTTCTGTCCATTCGCCTTTTTCATTTTTTCTTGAATAAAAAATATCAAATCCCCCGAAACCAAAATGCCCATCGCTACTGAAATACAAAGTTTCGCTATCACTGTGAATGAATGGTGTTCTTTCGTGTCCGGGTGTATTTATTTTGGGACCTAAATTCTGGGGAATGCTCCATTCTCCTGTTTTGGGATTTCTATAAGAAACATAAATGTCCGTACCACCATATCCACCGGGTCTATCGCTTGCAAAATACAGTGTATTTCCATCGGCAGAAACACTTGGCTGAGAATCCCAATAAACAGGGTGATTGATGTTAGGAACTTTTCTATAAAGTTTCCATTCACCATCTATCATATCACTTACGTAAATATCACAATTAGGTTGAGATCCTCCTTCATAACGCATCATTGCAAAAAATAAATGCTTATTATCTACCGTAATGCTACATCCTCCTTGATTATCATCAGTAGTATTGAACGGTGGCGGCATTTCACTGCCTTTATCAAAGGTACCATCTGGTTTTCTAATAGCAATCATAAATACTTCTTGTTCTTTGTCCGTTTGATAAATTAAATCTTTAGATTGAATGGGTTCTTTTCGCACAAAATAACAGTACTGGTCATCTGGTGAAAGAGAAGCAAGATATTCGTCTTGTGGTGTAGAAATATCTTTTACAACAATAGGATTGAAGGGCACGATTTTCTTTTTTAATTCTTTTTCTTTTTTGGCATACTTAATCATTTCTCTGGCTTGATACATTTCTGCTTCAAAGTCCTTATCAAACTTCTTTGGATCATCACTTTTGAAGTTTAAGAATAATTCAAGATATTTAATTGCAGAGTCATTTTGCATTTTTTCATAATAATCAAATCCTATGTAATAATAAGGATTGGAATGCAAATCAGGACAATTCGCAATGACTTTGTATAAAAAAGGTACAGCAGGGGTAAATGGCTTATTTTCTAATTTGCAATGAACAATAATTTCTTGAGCCATTGCAAAATTGGCTTCTGCAAAATCAGGTTCTAACTGCAAGCATTCTCTCAAGAACTGCAAGCGTTCGGGCTTTTTGTATTTTTTCTTATTCGTTCCTTTTTCATATAGTTTAATGGCTTGTTTATTATTGATTTCCTTACAAAACTTTGAGGTTGAATTTTCATCATCTTGAGCAAAGATGTTTATTTTGATAATAAAAATTGATATAACAAAAAGGGCGTATTTATTCATAAAATTCATTGTTTTTTACGAAATGCAAAAATGCTAAAAAGATTTCAATATCTTAAATTAAAACATACCTATTTTTTTTTAGACATTTGCCCCAAAAATATGAAAGCATTAATTATAAATATAGGCGATGAATTACTTATAGGTCAAGTAGTGAATACCAATGCCAGTTATATTGCTAAACAATTAAATTTATATGGCATTTTTGTAGATGAGATTGTAGTAGTAAAAGATGATAAAACGGCGATATTAAATGCCTTAAATAAAGGTTTGAATTATCAATTAGTGATTATCACAGGAGGATTAGGTCCTACAAAAGATGACATTACCAAACATACACTTGCAGAATTTATGGAAGATAAATTAATAGAAGATAAAGTCGTTTTGAAAGATATTGAAAACCTTTTGACATCAAGAGGAAGAACAATGAACAAACTCAATAAACAACAAGCATTGGTCTTAAGTCAATGTAAAGTTTTAAGAAACTATGTAGGCACTGCTCCTGGAATGATAATGAAAAAAAATAATACCACTTTTGTATCGCTTCCAGGAGTGCCTTTTGAAATGAAACCAATGATCCAAGAATTCTTAAAGTTATTTTCTAAAGAAAATGCACTTGATAAAATTATTCATAAAACCGTTTTTGTTTTTGGAATTCCTGAAAGTGAATTGGCTATTAAAATTGAAAATTGGGAAAACGAACTTAAAAAGCACCATATACACTTAGCCTATTTGCCCAATAGAAATTTAATTCGTTTAAGATTATCTGTTTATTCAGAAATTCCTAATATCGAAGATACTTTGAATCAAAAAATTTCAGAACTCAAAAATATCTTAGGAAAACATTTTGTTGGTGAGGAGGAATTTGAACACACTGAAGATAATCCATTAGCCAAAATTCTCATTCAAAAATTAAAAGAAAAAAAATGGACTATTTCTTTTGCTGAAAGTTGTACTGGTGGTAGTATCTCTGCTGCAATAACCAAAATTGCAGGTGCATCTGAAGTTTTTAATGGAAGCATTGTAAGTTATAGCAATGATGTAAAGCATACTATTCTTGGTGTATCATCTGATACTCTCAACAAGTATGGGGCCGTGAGCAAAGAGTGTGTCGAAGAAATGGCAACAGGAGTAAAAAAACTTTTGCGAACAGACATTGCCCTATCAGTAAGTGGAATAGCCGGACCTACCGGCGGAACGCCTGAAAAACCTATTGGTACTGTTTGGATGTGCTTAATCATTCAAGATAAAATTCAAACAAAATTATTTCAATTTGGAAATAACAGTCGTGAGTATATCATTGAAAGTGCAGTGTTTAATGCATTAGCGTGGATACTCAAATCAATTCTTGAACTTTGATGAAACGATTAATTTTAATAGACAATTACGATAGTTTTACATTTAATTTATATCATCAGATAGAAAAGATATTTGATGGATCTATTGATGTTATTAGAAATGATGAAGTTGAAATAAAAAATATAAAGCCATACGATATTGTTGTTTTATCACCTGGACCGAAACTTCCAAAAGATGCGGGCAAAATGATGGAAATCATTGATGTTTACTATAAAGAAAAACCTATTATTGGTATTTGCTTAGGTATGCAAGGATTAGCAGAATACTTCGGAAGTCCTTTACTAAAACTTGAACATCCTGAACATGGACAAAGCAAATTAATGAAATTATTAAGGAAGCATAATATGTTCAAAGATTGTCCCGATGAGTTTAATGTTGGACGCTATCATTCTTGGGGGATACAACTTGATCGATTAAATAAAGATCTCATTCCCATTAGTATTGACGAACAACAATGGGTGATGAGTTTTCAACATTCAAAATACAAAATTTTTGGATTGCAATTTCATCCTGAATCCATATTAACAGAATATGGAGATAAAATAATAGAAAATCTATTAAATGATTGTGTATAATGATTTTTAATACTAAATAATGTACTAAAAATAAAATGTATATTTGCCCTGTTTATTATCTAAAAAGATATAAAGCATGCCTATAAAAAACAATTTGAAAGAAAGAGTGCAACAAGCATTAAATGAAGTGAAGCCCTACCTTGAAGCCGATAACGGAGGAGTAGAGTTAGTAGATTGCTCTGACAAAAAAATAACAATTCGTTTTTTAGGCACGTGCAAAACTTGTGAAATGCAATACTATACTTTTAAAGCCGCTATTGAAGAAACCATCAAAAGCAGAGTTCCAGAAATTATTGAAATTGAAATCGTCAACTAATCTGACTTCTATGAAACTTACTGATATATTAAAAAAATCGCAAAAGACATTATTCTCAATTGAAATTTTACCGCCCTTAAAAGGCAAGGGTATTCAAAGCATTTACAATGTTATTGATCCATTATTAGAATTCAAACCTGCCTTCATTGATGTTACTTATCATCGTGAAGAATATATTTACAAAAAGAGACCTGGTGGTTATTTAGAAAAAGTAAGTGTAAGAAAAAGACCTGGTACTGTAGGGATATGTGCCGCTTTAATGTATAAATACAATATAGAAGCCGTACCACATATTATTTGTGGAGGATTTAATAAAGAAGAAACAGAAAATGCATTGATTGACCTTCATTTTTTAGGCATTCAAAATGTGCTTGCTTTAAGAGGTGACAGCATTAAATCAGAACCCTATTTTGTTCCTGAACCTGGGGGACACGCTTATGCACTTGACCTTGTTAAACAAATTGCAGCAATGAACAAAGGTATTTATTTAGACGAAGAAATGAAAGACGCCGAACCCACAGATTTTTGTATTGGTGTAGCAGGTTATCCTGAAAAACATTTTGAAGCCCCTAATATCCAAACGGACTTACACTATTTAAAACAAAAAATTGATGCAGGGGCTCATTATATCGTTACACAAATGTTTTTTGATAATAAAAAATATTTTAATTTTGTTGAAAAATGCAGAGAAATAGGCATCACAGTGCCAATTATACCAGGCATTAAAATCTTAAGTTCAAAAAAACAATTACTCACTATTCCAAAAGTATTTAATGTGGAAATTCCTTTTGAATTATCTCAAGCCGTCCACAAATGCAAATCAGATGAAGAAGTTCAAAATGTAGGAATAGAATGGAGTATCCAACAATGCAAAGAACTCATACAACAAAATGTTCCCTGTTTGCACTTTTATACAATGGGAAATGCTACAATTACCAAAAAAGTCGCCGAAAAAATTTTTTAGCCAATGAAAAATTTCAATCCTTCATCTATTACAGTAATTATCAGTTTAGCCCTTGTATTGTGCATGTTAGGACTTACTACTATGATTTTATACAATGCACATACATTAAGTATTCAAGTCAAAGAAAATATCGGATTTCAAATTTATTTAAAAGATAGTATCCCTGAAAATGAACTCAATACTTTACAAAAAGAATTGGCTCAAATGCCATTTACCAAATCTATTCAATACACTTCAAAAGAAGCCGCAGCAGAACAATTAAAAAAAGATTTAGGTGAAGATTTTATTTCCTTTTTATCTTACAATCCACTTTCTGCTTCTATTGAAATCAAACTCAATGCAGATTATGCCAATAATGATAGTTTACAAAAAATAGAAAGAATCCTTGCAGATAAGCCATTTATCAAAGAAGTTTCTTATCAAAAAAACTTAATTGATAAAATCAATAAAAACACTAAAATTATTGTGTTTTATTTAATGTTATTTGGTGTCTTGTTACTCATAGTAGCCGTTACACTTATTAATAACACCATTCGCTTAGCCATTTATTCTCAACGATTTTTAATTCGCACAATGTATTTAGTTGGTGCTACAAAGTTTTTTATAGGCAAACCTTTTATTATAAAAAGTACGATACAAGGTATTATTGCTTCTTTTATTTCTGCGTTAATGGTCGTTGGTATTTGGTATCTTAGCGTTCAGTATATTCCACAAATTAGTATTTTACAAAGTACATCAATGTGGATAATCACGCTTTCTACGATATTTATTTCAGGCATACTTATCGCTGCACTAAGTGCGTGGGCATCGGTTTATTATTATCTAAGAATGCAATACTCTGATTTATATTTATAATTTAATTTGAATCATTTTTATCTTAAACAAATTTTAAAAATCAAGTTCTTTTAATAAACTTTGCAAAAAATTAATGGCATGGACATTAGTCAAAAAATACAATCTGTTATTCGTGAAGTACCTGATTTTCCCACTCCTGGCGTTAATTTCAAAGACATTACTCCTATTTTTGAAAATCCATCACTTTGTCAAGATATTGTATCTGCCTTTATATCATCTATTCCACAGAAACCAGATGCGGTGATAGGTATTGAAAGTCGTGGATTTTTGTTTGGTTTTTTATTGGCGTATCAATTACAAGTTCCTTTTTTATTAGCCCGAAAAGCAGGAAAATTGCCCTACAAAACTGTAAAAAAAGAATATGCTTTAGAATATGGTAATGCTGCCATTGAAATAAACGAAGGAAGCATTAAAGAAGGACAAAAAATTTTAATTCATGACGATTTATTAGCCACAGGCGGTACCGCCAGTGCTGCAGCAGAATTAGTTAAACATCATAATGCCGATGTATTAGCATTTACTTTTCTAATTGAATTATCTTTCTTAAAGGGAAAAGAAAAATTACTACCCTATACCCCCAATATTATATGCCTAACCAGATATTAATTAAAAATTTTTCTAACATTATTAAATGTATTAAACCCTAAAACTATGAACTTTGAACTTACAGAAAATCAAAAAATGATTGCAGAAATGGTGCGTGCCTTTGCTAAAGAACACATCGCACCTTATGTTATGGAATGGGATGAAAAACAAATTTTTCCCGTTGATACTTTCAAAAAAATGGGAGAGTTGGGGTTACTTGGTGTTTTAGTTCCACAAGAATATGGTGGTAGTGGCTTTGGATATTTAGAATACATTACTGCTATTATTGAACTTGGCAAAGTATGTGGTGCTATTGGGCTTTCTATGGCGGCACACAACTCTTTGTGCACAGGTCATATTTTACAACATGGAAACGAAGATCAAAAACGTAAATACTTGCCCAAACTCGCTACAGGCGAATGGATTGGGGCTTGGGGACTTACAGAACACAATACAGGTTCTGATGCAGGTGGAATGAATACCACCGCGGTAAAAGATGGCGATTATTACATTATCAATGGTGCTAAAAACTTTATTACACACGCTATCAGTGGAGATGTTGCTGTAGTCATTGTTCGCACTGGTGAAAAAGGCGATAGCCACGGAATGAGTGCATTTATCATAGAAAAAGGAACACCGGGCTTTTACTCAGGAAAAAAAGAAAACAAATTAGGCATGCGCGCAAGTGAAACAGCCGAATTAATTTTTCAAGATTGTAGGGTACACAAATCACAAATGATCGGTAAAGAAGGCGAGGGGTTTATACAAGCAATGAAAGTATTAGACGGTGGAAGAATATCCATTGCCGCATTGTCTTGTGGCATAGCCAGAGGGGCTTATGAAGCAGCATTAAAATACGCCAAAGAAAGAGTACAATTTGGTAAACCTATTGCACAACATCAAGCCATTGCTTTCAAACTGGCCGATATGGCTATGGAAATAGAAGCCGCCGAACTTCTTACTTACCAAGCAGGAGATCTAAAAAATCGTGGACAAAAAGTAACCAAAGAAAGTGCTTTTGCAAAATACTATGCATCTGAAGTGGCTGTAAAAGTCAGCACAGATGCTGTACAGATATTTGGTGGATATGGCTATACAAAAGATTTTCCCGCCGAAAAATACTATCGTGATAGCAAACTATGCACCATCGGTGAAGGCACCAGCGAAATTCAAAAACTAGTCATTTCACGACAAATAATGAATTAATGAGATTTTAAAAAGTTTTTACACAGACATCTTAAAATTATAGATATTAGATTTAAATGAATTTTGAACTTGCAAGAAACTTCTGAGGTTCTTTTAGGTAAAACATAACTTAAAATTTAATTTTAAACCCTTAACTTATGAAAATTGCTATTGGTTCTGACCATGCAGGATTTGAAATAAAAAAAATAATTGCTGAATACTTAA
The DNA here is from genome assembly GCA_026414605.1 of Bacteroidia bacterium. GTDB lineage: Bacteria > Bacteroidota > Bacteroidia > B-17B0 > Aurantibacillaceae > BPGX01. Next base: position 8,688 of record JAOAIP010000073.1, on the reverse strand, counting down.
AGAATAAAAATCACGAAATATCTGACAAAGGTACGCATTCTACCGAATCTGTTGATTATCCTGATTTTGGACATGCAGTAGCATGTGCTGTAAAGAAAAAAGAAGCGGACTTAGGTATTGTAATTTGCGGAAGTGGAAATGGCATCAATATGAGTGCTAACAAACATCAAGGAATTCGTAGTGCTTTATGTTGGAATCCTGAAATAGCCCGACTTGCCAAGCAACACAACAATGCCAATATACTTGCTTTACCTGGTAGATTTGTTTCTCCCGAATTAGCCATTGAAATTGTGGAGGCATTCTTGAATACAGAATTTGAAGGCGGCAGACACCAAAGAAGAATAGAAAAGATTGATGTTTTAAAAGATTGCTGATTTGAATTTTTATTAAACAACTTCCGATACCAATAAAACAACTTACATATCCTCACAAACTGTGTTTCATTTATGAACACACAAAATTAAAATGCAATACCAATAGAGAATCCCAGAAGGAATGTAATCGTAGAAGAACTTTTTTTAGTAGTTTCATAAATTGTTAGTGTTCCACCTGAATTTGGATCATAAATATCTTTTCCTACAAGCCCTTGATAAGTATAAAACTTGTAACCTACCCCATTATAGTATTCTAAAAAGAAATTTGATTTAGAGGAGATTTTACCATAAACTTTTCTAAAATTAAATACTAAGTTAAAAACGTTAAATTGATAATCAAAAATACGAGAATTTCCCGAGATATGTAATGATGCTGCATAACTATCATCAACTTTAGTAGAATACCCCCATTTTCTAAAACTCAAAGATATACTTCTTTGCAAAAAGGGATCTGCATCAAAATAAAATCTTGCGCCTAAACTAAAATACAAAGACCCCGATTGAAAATCAGAATTTTTGGCTATTTCTGAATAATCAAAATTAGCATTACCAAGAATGTCCTTAAATGATAGTCCAAAAGATTCAAAAATTTTATCTTTAGTTATTGCCTTTCCAAAACCTACTTCAATGCCATACTTCTCATCAAATATTTTCTCATAAGAGATTGCTATAACTCCCCTTCCAAATAAAGCAAAAGGGAACCCAGCATAATTTTCTTTTATACCTTGACTTTCTTGTGAGGTTGATTGAGATTCTTTAATGTATTTTGATTTTTCGGGATAGTATTTATTATCCAAATCATTTTGTTGGGCTTTAATCCAATTTACAAAACTTAAAATAAGTGTAATTACTAAAATTGACTTCTTTTTCATAATAAATTATTATTTTACTTTTATAATAACGATATTTTTAGATAATTTTTTAATTTTGTTTTGCACTGAATTAGTAGCAATAGTATTTTTTTCTGATAATTTGATATTATCATTAGAAAGTGTCAAAACATTTTGTAATAATGGTGTTTTTACAATATAAGAAACATTATCTGCATCTCTGTATTTGGCATTAATCATTCCTACTACTTCTCCTTTTTCATTAAAAACAGGACTACCGCTATTTCCTGGTTGCACAGGAATTGTAGATTGATATGAATTAATATCACCATTAAATCCAGTTTTTGAACTTATTTTTCCATCAGCAAATTTTATTTCTTTACCCATTCCATTAATAGCATGTGGATACCCTAAGGTAAATATATTATCACCTGTTTGAATAGGTTCGTTACTAAATTTAATATACACAGAATCTGTAATAGGATCATCTACTTTCAAAATAGCAATATCATTTTTGGAATCTTTGACAATCACTCTTGCTTTCATCTGTTTTGAAAGTTCGGGAAACTCTACATAAATATCCTTGGCCTTATCTATTACATGATAACATGTCATTAAATATCCGTCTTTATTTAATAAAAATCCTGTTCCACTTCCTACAAACTTATCATCGTTTGTAGTGATATTAGTGTTATTATCAGAAAAACTCGAACTATAATTTTCTTCAGCAATGTGCTTTACTTTGAACTGATCTATTTGAATACAACCTTTTCTTTTTACCAAAAATCCAATTCCATTGCCTATTTTAGGGATACTTGAAGAAGTATAGACGATTTCTCCATTTACTGAAAAGTAATACTTATTATTTTTAAATACTACTTTTAAATTATTTTTTTCTTGCTGTTGAATGCTACTGGAATACATTAAAGAACTCAAATTCTGCAAAATACCTTCGTATTCATATCCAATTTCTACCGATTGTTTTGAAGGTGATACACAAAAAAAACTATAATTATTCCAATCTTTAAATCCAAAGATTAAACAATATTCTGGAAGCGGATCTTTTTTCTTTTTTTTAGAATTTGGAAGAAATTCAGATTTAATGGATGCATCAATTACAAAATCATCATTATCTTTAAAGGGGATATTGACCCAACGAGACATTCCATAATCATTGTTACTACATATCTCTAATAAATTATTTTTTATTTGAGAAGATCCTAAATCAGAAGAATATGTTTCCCAATCTAAAAAATTTTTAGAAAAGTTTTCTTCATAAATTTTCCATAAACGGTTTGCTTCATCATTTTCAAAGTAGGCATTGTCTTTTAATTGATTATTAGCATATTCATATATTTTATCTAATTCTCCGGTTTCTTTGTAAGTGATGTGTTTAACAAGTTCCCCTTTAGAATTAAAATTTTTCTCCATCATTTTTTTGCCGTTTTTATAATACCATACACATTGCTCTTCAAAAATACTTTTTTCAAAAGGATTTTTTAAATTTTTTATAATACCTTCAAAATATATAGATTGATTAGAACTGTAATAACACTTTGATTTTCCAGAATTACTTAATTCACAATAAAAGTAAGCACTATTAGGATCTTTTACTTCATTACCATATCTATCAAAATAATGATTTTGAGCAAAATTCACAAAACTTATAGAAATCAAATAAATAAACAAATTAAACTTTTTCATTTTTATTTTTTTGGGTCGCAATAGTACAATTATTATTGCACCCAAAATTTTTTTTATGAAGAAAGTATCTATCGCCATTCTTACAGCAGCATTAAGCATTCATTTGAATGCACAAAGTTTAAAAATTGACATTAAAGAAATAAAACATAACACAAAAGAGTACAAAAAAATAGACGTGGATTATCTTGGTAAAAGTAAAAACTATATTTATCTTTGTTACTATAATACTAAGTTTCGTTCATTGGCTCTTAAAACAGAAGTAGAAGAATATAAATTGGTAGCATACGATTACAATTTAAACAAAGCATTTTCTTTTAACCTCAATGATCTTAAAGGAAATGATAAATTGGTAACATATAAAGTGCTTATTGGAAGTGATAGAATATATTTACTTTGCTGGGAAAGAGAAAATACTTTCCTAAAATTATATGGAAATGTCTACGATGAAAAAGGGCAAATAATAACCAAAAGAAATAAACTTATGGAAATTAACAAAGATGATGCGGAAAATGCAAATACTATTAATGCTATGACTTACATTGTTGATCAAAGCAATAATGGAAACCTTGCTGTAATCACTGAAAGAGTAAAAAAATCTAAAAACGATTTTGAAGTAGAATATAAATTATTTGACAAAGAATTGAATTTTTTACAAAATCGTAAAGAAAGTATATTTAAGAATTTAGATGTAGATGGCAGTAAACTTAAAGATTTTTTTGATGGGCTTACTAATTTTCGCACAAACTTTGTACTTGTCCTTAATGAATACTATAAACCGGTTGGGGGTTACTTTTTCTCAAATGATAATAAACTTTATGCTAATTATACATTCAGATTTAAGTATGATAAAGATGACCAAGTAGAAACAAATATATTATTAAGTTACATCGATCCACAAAAAGATAAATACCTATCTACTCCTATCAAAATCAATGGAAAAGAGTTTTTTAATACAGTGCATTTTATTAATAGTAAAAATGAACTTCTGATTAGTGGTACATTTGGCGACCCAGCAAAAGCCAGAAATTATAAAAAAGATAAAGTGATAAATGGAGTATATGTTTTCAAATTTGACGCTCAAACATTACAAACAATTAATCAAAAATATCACTTTTTTGATAAAAACTTTCTAGATAAAGCATTTGCAGAAACAAAAGAACTAAGACACTACGGTATTAGCAAAAAGGAAGAAAATGGAATTTCTGATAAATTTTCTCTTTCCTTGCATAACATAACTGATGATGGAACATTTACCTTTGTACTTAAATATGAATATCATTATTCTGAATCAACAACTACTGGTGCTGGTTCTAATAGATCTACAGTCACAAGATATTATTATGTTGTTGCTGGTTTATTTAATATCATATTTAATGAAGAAAAAATAATAAATACCGATGCAATAGAGATATTAAAAAAATACGAAGCCTCAGTAAGTTGTAACAAAGAAGTTAAAGGTTTCTCTGATAAAAACAAATATGTACTATTTTACTCCGCTGATATTAAAAATGATTTAATATCCTATAAAATTTATGATTTAAAGAGTGGTAATGTTATAGAAAAAAATATCCTACCAGATAAAATAAGTAAAATTACAAATAACAAAAAAAATCCATCGTATTTGGGAACATGTAGATTTGAATATTTTCCTAATATGTTACTCATTGCATTCAATGGCAAACGCGATGGGCAGAGTGCTTGTAATTGTTGTAATATCATTGCTCCTGCTAAAGAATTCTACTACAACCTCGGCACCATCAAACTTCGTGACTAAAAAATTATTTTTAGGATTACAAATGTCTATAAATAAAAAAGTATTGGAAGATAAAAAGTGTATACCAACAAATTAAACCACCAATACCTTAATTGTAACTTGTACATCTTAACTTTTTATCTTCCAATCTTTTAGTTTTTTAATTACTTCTATTACCATTGTATTTTTGCAGATATTAGAAAAATTTATTTTTGTAAAAGATTCAACGCAAGTGGATATTTTATCAAAACATCTTTTAATACAGTGTGTTGGTGTTTCTTAATATCCTGAATATTCTGTGATTGTTTATATCTTATAATTTTTTTGGTTAAACGAACATTGCCCATATAAAACTTTTGCACACCCCATGTAAGTCCTAAAAAAGCAGCATTAAAAAATAATTGGTGCTGAATTAAAACAATTACACCAACTTCCCAAGCAGCATTTATAATTAATGCATTAATCCCCTTTATAGGATATCCTAAAATAAACATTCCCATTCCTGGTAATATCCAACTACTGATTTTGGCTAACTTATATTTTGAGTCATTTTCTTTATGCCTCTTCAAACTAAAAATTTTTTGAAACGAACTATCTCGCTTTAATATAGCCATTTCAAACATATTACTATCTTCAAATTCTAAATCTTGATAAATCAACCATCCCATTATCAAACTTGAAATACTACTATCCTTTGTATAGTTAATATAATTATTATAGTTTTGATACGCTTGAAAAACATCATCATTCAGATATGCTAATAAAGTTTTATCCCATAAAAGCCATCTTCTGATCAATGTATCTTTTTCCTGACTATCAATTACTTTCTGGATTTCTTCGTATGCTCTATGGTAATTTTGATTTAATATACATAAGTTGATTTTTTGATATTTCAATGATTTTTTAGCAGAATCATTTTTTTGCAAAAAAATAGAATACTCTAATTGCATCAAACGGACATCCAAAGAATCTAATTGTTGTGCAATTAGAAATGAGTTAATACTGACAATTATAAAAATTATAATAATTCGCTGCATCAATGTAAAATTGCTTTTTATATCTAACTTTAATTTGATCGGTTTCTTTATAAGCACCATATATGTTTGAAAAATAAAATGTTCCAAATACGCCAATTGTAAAAATAGAATAAATATTTTTATACCCTAATCTATAAATACTTTCTGCCGCCATACCTCCTACCAATAAATGTTGTAATAAAATGATATAAAATGTTTGCTTCTGCCCTAAATAGTATTGCCCTAATCCTGGAACAACAACTGATAATAAAACAGATTTCCATTTCTTTTTCTTAACTGACTTTTGTAATACTAAAAAATCCTTTTGTAATGGATACGGAAATTCTTCTGCAGAAAAATTCAAAGGTTTATTTCCACTCCACCAAATTTTATTTATCTCTTTCAATTTAAACTCTTTACACACTAAATCTGTATCAAGAGATAAAAACCATTGTTCTTGACTTTTCTTTGACCATCGTAATGCACTAATACTTGCTTTTATTAAATGACAACTGTCCTTTTGAAATAACTGCTTACTTTTGAAATAATGTTTTAAAAACAAAGTATCTTCATCATAATTTAAGTAATAGCGGGCTTTGTAAAAATGAATTGTATCTTCTGTAGTTAAATGATTCTTCTCTAAAAAATGAATGTATGTCCAATGATCTGTTTTTAAACGTTGATTTATTAGATATTGTTCAAATGTGTAAGAAGATGTTTGAGAACTTCCAATAAATAAATTCAAAAAGATAAAAATAACTAAATAGTAATTATTCTGATATTCTTTCATCAATAACATTATTTATTTTTCCATTAGGAAGAAATTTATACTCTGGATAAACACCTGGTGCCCAACCATGACAATTTATGAATTGATACCATCCATTCATTGCTCCTTCAATAAATCCCAATTGTTTTATAGATTGCTTCATATATTCAGAACAACTAACATTGTATATGCAATCCGATTGAATTTGTTCTGAAATTACATTTTGATACAAATATATTAATCCAGCACTCACCCAATAAATTGGATTTAAAATTTTTATTTTTTTATCGGGCTTTAATAAACTTCTTCTTTTGTATAATATAACTTGCTTTTTATCTTCAAAATGTTTGTCAATAATATTATTTGTAACCACTAATTTTTCAAATACATTATCTCCCTGTGCTATAACATCAAAACATATTATAACTGTCCAAATTATAAACCATATAGGAACTTTCATCAAACCCAATTTATTTATGCTGCAAAAATAATTATCCATCTCTTGTTCTTAAAATATTATTTGATATTAAAAAAATGAATGTTTAAAAATACACAGATTTCAAGGATTTTGCGGATTTTAAAGGATTTTTATTCAGTTTACTTGAAATTTAAAACAAAGAAAAATAACATTGTGAACTTTGTTTAAAAAATTCAAACCACAGAGAACACAAAGAAATCACAAAGGACACAGAGATGGTAGTTAGTAGAAATGAAAAAACAGTTTGCTATAAAATTTTAAATCACACCTACTTACTTTCAACTTTCAACTTTTTACTAACATTTACGTCTTTTGTTTTTTCTTTTTGGCTGCGGGAAATAAAACATTATTGAGAATTAGACGATAACCAGGTGAATTAGGATGTAAGTTCAAATCAGTTGGTGGATCTTCTACTTTGTGCATATAATCTTCAGGATCGTGTCCTCCATAAAATGTCCATGTGCCCTTGCCTCTCTCACCGTGAATGTATTTTGCTTCGTTAAATGCTTTGGCTTCTCCCATTATCAATACATTTTTTTTAATGTAGTTTTTATTAAATGCCACCGTTTGTCCCCAAAAACCTTGAATAACATTGGTATGATTTTGGCATAACATAGTGGGCACAGGATCCCATTTTGCTGAAAATTCAAACAATGTAAATTTATCAATCTCCTTTGTAATACCATATTGATTTCTCGTAAAATATGTATCTATATCAGAAAATTCGTAAAACAAAGGATCTGTATAAAGTTTGTAATTTTCAAAAGCATACCCTTTTGAATAATTTAATTTTTTATTCATATCAGGATCGGCAGGATCGCCATCATACATCGGACCGCAAATATCCACACCCTCTGCGGCTAAAGCAATATCATAACTATCCGTAGCACTGCACATTGCAAACATAAACCCACCATTTACTACATACTCATCTATTTTTTTAGCAACGGCTAATTTTAATTGCGATACCTTTTGAAATCCCCAACGTTTGGCAATTTCTTCATTTTCTTTTACTTGTTGTTTATACCAAGCGGCGTGCCCATATTGTGCATAAAATCGTCCGTATTGTCCTGTAAAGTCCTCGTGATGAAGGTGCAACCAATCGTAATTTTTCAATACTCCACTCAGTATCTCATCATCATACACCACATCATAAGGAATTTCAGCATAAGTAAGGGCTAATGTAACTGCATCGTCCCAAGGTTGCTTGGATTTTGGTGAATACACGGCTATCTTGGGGGCTTTTTCCAATTTCATAGCATCCATATTCACTTCAGGTTGAGCAATCTCGGCCAAAATACTATTGGCTTGTGCATCCGATATGTTTTCATAACTTACTCCACGAATATTGCATTCATTGACAATGGCTTTATTTCCTGGTAGTAAAAAACTTCCTCCCCGATAATTTAATAGCCAATAAATCTCTACATCTTGTTTTAATACCCAATAGGCAATTCCATACGCTTTTAAGTGATTGCGTTGTGTTTCATCCATAGGAATAAGTATCTGAAAGCCCAAAAAAATTTTAGGCAATAACATTAACATAAATATAAAACCACTCCTTCTTAACATAGCATTTAATTTTTTAAATGATACTTTTGCAAATACCTTTGATATAACTCTGTTTGAAAATTTTTATCTGAATACATATTTCCTTCTAAAAATAAAATCTGAATAGAATGTGTGGTTGGATCTAATATATTTCCTTTTGATAAAATCATTGATGCTAACTTCCCTTCTTCTATACTTCCTAATTGTTTGTCA
>JAOAIP010000050.1 GCA_026414605.1 Bacteroidia bacterium | reverse complement strand
ATTTTGAGATTTTTTCTACTTCAAAAATCTCTTTAAAATTATCAAGCCAATTATCTCCAAACTGATGTTTAAAAATCTGTTCAACTTCCTGTTGAAGCATTTTACGTGTTACGTGCGGATGTAGTTCGTTACGTATTCTTCCGTATCCACGTTCTTTGAAAAATAATTCAGCTTCTGCTAATAGTTGGCCAATGGTTTTGTTCTCGTCAAATGCCAATCCGATTTTCTCAAACTCTTTCATCAAATTAGCTTTTTTCTTTCTTTCAGCCCCAACATCGGCTGCGTCATTCTGTTCTTCATCCAATTTCACTTTTTTGCTGCTTTTAAAAGCGCGGTGTTGGGCAATGTGGTAAAGTGCTCTACCCAGCATGTATCTATTGGCGGGTATTTGAAAATCTAATCTGTTTTCGACAAGAATTTTCCTAAGCTGATAAGGACTTTCGAAATCGGGTTTATTGTCACCGTTAAAATCTAATTTTATCCAGTTCTCAAATTGAATGTCCCATGTCGGGTATTTTCTTTTCAAACCCCATTCTTTGTTATAAGTGGTCCACTCAGTTAAAGCTTGTTCTTGAATAGGACAAAAATCTTTTGCTTTTAACTTTTTTAATGTGTTCCAAAGTTTATACTTACGAGATTGATACAATCTTCTGACTGAACGATGTTTCGTTCGTTCTGCAGCTAAGGAACATTCATTGTTTTTTTTTTCCCCAACTCCTTTGTTAAAAGTAACCACGCCAAATTTATTCAGTTGTTCTATATTCTCATTTTCTGTGTTTCTAATAACCCATCCAATAGATGATTGACCAAGGTCTATAGCTAATGTTTTCATAAAGTTTGTTTTTGTTGTTTTTTTCTTATTATATTTGCCCCCAGTAAGACGAATCACAATAAGGCTATAAGCCGAAGGATTCTTAACCCTGCGCTTTGCGTGGGGTTTTTTATTTTTGTATATTTAGTATAATTTGTGTTCTATTGCAGTTCTATTGCAAATGTATGTAATAAGTTTTTATTAAAAAAATTTTTTGTTTTGAAATTTATGAAGAGTACAATGTAAAATTTTACTTTGAAGGTCTCCCCCATCCCCTAATTTTTACAATTGGTAGTTATTGTTCAATGAATGGTCGTATTTTTATATGAAAATAGGTCCTATCATCTAATTAGGATATAAATTTGCAGGCAAAATTTTTAAGTATGAAATTCAAAAGTATTCTTGTTTCGGTTTTATCTTTGACTTTGTTTAATATCAGTATTTTTGCACAACACCCATCTTTTCCTAACAGAGGATGTGGAACTACTCCTCCTCCTGATGAATGGGAAAATCACTTCCAACAATTGATTCAACAATATGTTCAACAACACCCAGAAGTTCTTAATGATTTTACACAACGAAATAGTGCTAACTCTAATCAAATCCAAGCCAATTATACTATTCCTGTAATTATACACGTCATTCACGGCGGACAAACAGTGGGTACTTATCCTAACTTGGCTTATGGTCAATTAACTTCGCAAATTCAAGTTTTAAATCAGGATTTTGGCGGTACAGGTTACAATAGCAGTACATATCCATCTAATGCTTTTGTTAATTATGCGGCATCTTTGCCTGCCGCTAACAAAGACGGAAACGGTAGAGTGAAAATCGCTAATACAGGAATACAATTTTGTTTAGCAACCAAAGATACTGCAGGCAACATTCTTCCTGAGCCAGGTGTAGATCGTATTAACTATAACTCACTCCCTGCATTAACAGGTACTTTTACATCCAAAAATCCTGCGTCTTCTGTTTATAATAATCCAAGTAAATTCCAAGATTTTATCAATAATTACATCAAGAAAAATACCATTTGGAATGTCAGCAAATACTTAAATATCTGGGTTACAGATGAATATTCTACGGTGGGGCTTTTAGGGTATGCCACTTTTCCTTATCTCAGTGGGTTAACAGGTATTCCTGCGGGAAGTACAGGAACTTCTACTACCGATGGTTTTTGGTGTTGGGCAAAAGCATTTGGATCTCAAAACATTTATCCTTCTGGAACTTATGATCCTACTTATAACTTAGGAAGAACTTGTACTCATGAAATTGGGCACTGGCTGGGTTTAAGACATATTTGGGGCGATGGAACCTGTGCAACAGATTATTGTACAGATACTCCCCCTGCTCAGACATCTAATTATGGTTGTCCTACTTATCCCTATCATGTTGGAACTTGTTCAGGCAATTCTCCCGATGGTGAAATGTTTATGAATTTTATGGATTATACAGACGACCCTTGCATGTATATGTTTACTGTAGATCAAACGACTCGTATTCAAACGGCAATGGCTAATTCTCCTTACAGAAAATACTTAGGTACTCATGGTTTGTGTTCCACATCTTCACCGACATTAAATGTTTCATTTTCTTCACCATCTGTTGCTTGTGCAGGATCTGCTGTTACAATGACTAATACCACAACAGGTTCACCTACACCTACTTATACTTGGGTAGTAACACCTACAACAGGAGTAAGTTTTAATCCTAATGCCAATGCGACTAATCCTTCTATTACCTTTGCTAATGGGGGTACTTATACTATTACCCTTACTGCAAGTAATGGTACCGTTGGTACGGCTTCAAACACTATCAGTATTACACAATTATCTGTAACTTCATCTCAAAGTAATGTATCCTGCAATGGAGGCAGCAATGGTAGTGCAACATTGAATGTAAGTGGCGGAACGCCTTCTTATTCGTACACTTGGAGTCCAACGGGAGGTAATGCTGCTACTGCCTCAGGACTTACTGCGGGCACTTACACAGCAACTATCAAAGATGCGAACAATTGTACAACGACAAAGACGGTCAATATTACTCAACCTCCTGCAATATCAGTAACTGTAAGTCAAACAAATGTGTCCTGCAATGGGGGAAGCAATGGTAGTGCGACATTGAATGTAAGTGGTGGAACGCCCTCATATTCATACACCTGGAGTCCAACGGGCGGTAATGCTGCTATTGCCTCAGGACTTACTGCGGGCACTTATACAGCAACTATTAAAGATGCGAACAATTGTACAACGACAAAGACGGTCAATATTACTCAACCTCCTGCAATATCAGTAACTGTAAGTCAAACGAATGTATCCTGCAATGGGGGTAGCAATGGTAGTGCGACATTGAATGTAAGTGGTGGAACGCCCTCATATTCATACACATGGAGTCCAACGGGCGGTAATGCTGCTACTGCCTCAGGACTTGCTGCGGGCACTTACACAGCAACTATCAAGGATTCAAAAAATTGTGTAAAAACTGCAACAGTGAATATCACTCAACCTGCTCCAATAAATACCTCTGTTAGTGTAAATGGCGGAACCTTGACTGCATTACAAACGGGAGCCACCTATCAATGGTATAATTGTAATAATAATACCAATATCCCAGGTGCTACAAGTCAATCATATGTAGTGCCAGGCAATGGTTCTTATGCAGTAATTATTACAGTGGGGGCATGTTCAGACACAAGTGCGTGTCAAGTCATTACTGCGATTAAATCAATTACAAGCACTAATAGTATCAGTTTATTTCCAAATCCAACAAATGGTTATCTGAATATCAAAGGATTAGCAAGAGATAGTAAGATAGAATTATATGATGCTATTGGTAAACTTGTGATGTTGGTTACAACTAATAATGATGAGGAAAAAATAAATGTAGCAGAACTTGATGAAGGTGTATATTTAATTAGAGTAATTAACAAAGAGGATGTCTATCAAAGCAAAGTGATTATTAAGAAATAATAATTTGAGAACTTTGAATTTAGTGATGTTTTAATGCTATTATCTTGCGTGAGTATTGGAAAGTAAAAAATTAGTAGTTTTCACTCACCCCTTTTAGTATAAAGTGGAAAGTATAAAGTGAAAAGATGAAAGTGGAAATTGGAATGAGAAAAGAGTAAAGAATATTCTTGTGATATTTAGTGGGTTAAACTCTTTATTGGCAAAAAACTTTTAACTTTTTACTTTCAACTTTTGACTTTTAACTGAAGTTTGCGTGAGGGATGCGGAGGGCGGCGGCGAACGAAGTGAGCCGCCGGCACTGCCTCGCCTTCGTTAGTCCTCGTTGCGAGGGCATAGCCCGAAGCAATCTCTTATTGGTTGTTTGGCAAATCCTATTGAGATTGCTTCACTTCGTTCGCAATGACGATAAGGCGAGGGTTGCCGAAGCGAAAGCGAAGCCCGTAGCAGCCCGACCCGAACACATCACAGCCGAATGAAATCTTTGAACGACATTTTTTGTCGTTTTTAAACAATGGAATAAAAACATCTACAAAGATTGGAAATGCTGTGGTGTGTGAGGGGCACGCCCAAATAATAATATTTCAAAAAGAGATTACAATATTAAAATTTGGACACATTGAACTAATAAATTGCACACACGAAATGAAAATCGGCAAACATTTTTAATTTAAAAAATAAAGTCAATAAAAAATACACCGAGTTGCAAACGTTTGCAACTCTTTGAATAACACTGCAAAATTATGGTGTAAAAAACTATTTGTTTTTATCTATTTGTCTTCTTAATGCTTCTACAGCACTATCTACTGCGGCTTCAAAGGATTTATCTTGTTTTTTAGCAAATAAATCGCCATTATTAGTGTGTAATTTGATTTCGGCTATTTTGTTAGCATTATCAGATGCGTTTTCTAATTTTAATACAATATCGCTATGGATAATTCCTGAATGAAAGCGAGTGAGTTTATTGACTTTTTCTTCAATGAATTGGATGAGTTTTTTGTCGGCATCAAAGTGCACAGATTGAATTTTGGTTGTCATAATGGTAAGTTTTAATGGTTAATGAAGATGATTTATTTTAAGCATCGCCCGAACGGGGATGGGCTTGTTTGTATATTTTTTTGAGTTGTTCTATATTGCTGTGAGTATATATTTCTGTTGCTTTTAAGTTGGAATGACCTAATAATTCTTTTACGGCATTGATATCCGCTCCGTTATTAAGCATAAGGGTAGCAAAACTGTGTCTTAAAATATGTGGATATTTGTTGATTTTAGTGGTTATTTTGGATAATTCATTTTTGACAATATAATAAATTTGAAAACCTGATAGTGGCTTGCCTTTTTTATTAACTAATACAAAATCGTTCATCAAATTATTTTCTTTTAATACGATAAAATAGCGTTCAAGGTTAGTTTTTAATTGCAATGAAAATGGAATAATTCTTTCTTTTTTTCTTTTTCCTAATACTTTTAATTGTAAATTGTGCAAATCAATATCTTGCCATTTTAATTGGGCTAATTCGCTTCTACGAATACCTGTTTGAAATAAAATATCTATGATGATTAAATTTCTTATACTTTCAAAATCGGAAGCATTAATTTCATTACTTTCTAAATACTGCAACAATGGGTCTGCATCAATAAATTCAGGAACTGTTTTTTTAAGTTTGGGTAGAATTAATCCTATGCATGGATTAGTAGTGCAGATGTTTTCTTTGACTAAATATCTGAAAAAAGAACGAATAGCAGAAATTTTGCGGCGAATAGTTTTGGCTTCTAAATTTTGTTGAGATAAAAAACTAATATAAGAACGAATGTGTTTTTTTTGAACTTCTGTAATAGGAGAGTCATTTAAAAACTCTGCAAAATCTATTAAATCTTTTTGGTATGCAACAATTGTATGTTCAGAAAAATTTTTCTGAAACTTAAGATAATCAATATAGGACAGAATGTTTTCTTTCACACCACAATTTTACGGAGTAATTAAAAAATATGCAAGTTATTTTTTCTTAAATCATATGTATTTGTTTTTTATAAAAAGATTAAAGCGAAGAAATATGCTAAAAACAAGTGGTATTTCTTTTCACTTTCTACTTTTCGCATTACTTGTAAATAATTTCGTAACTTTGTCAGCCAAATTTTATGTTCATGGATAAATTTTCTTTTTTAAGTAATGCAGATATCAATGCTATAGAAGAATTGTATTTGAAGTATTTGAAAAATCCTAATGATGTAGATCCATCATGGCACGATTTCTTTAAGGGATTTGATTTTGCAAGAACTCAGTACAGTGAGTTACCTTCTGATGTGTCAGAAATTCCTGAAAATATCTCTAAGGAGTTTAAAGTTATAAATTTGATAAATGCCTACAGAAAGCATGGGCATTTATTTACAAAAACCAATCCTGTAAGGCATAGAAGAGTTTATACGCCTAATTTGGATATTGAAAATTTTGGCTTATCAAAAAATGATTTGGATACTGTTTTTCAAGCAGGAAATGAAATAGGAATTGGGGCTGCACCATTAAGAAAGATTATTGAACATCTGGAACAAACTTATTGTAACAGTATAGGTGTGGAATACGCCTATATGCGTGATCCTGTGGTGGTAAAATGGTTACAAGAAAAATTAGAAAGAACGAAGAGTACCCCCAATTTTTCTCAAGAAGAAAAGAAAGAGATTTTGAAAAAACTCATTCAAGCGGTTAATTTTGAACAATTTTTACACACTAAGTTTGTAGGACAAAAGCGATTTTCATTAGAAGGTAATGAGGGGTTTATTCCCGCCTTATCTACTATTATTCAATTAGGGGCTAAGTTAGGTGTAAAAGATTTTGTTTTAGGAATGGCTCACAGAGGACGTTTGAATGTGTTAGCCAATATCATGCAAAAAGGGTATTCGGATATTTTTGCTGAGTTTGAAGGTCGCCCATCAGAAGATCCAAGTTATGATGGTGATGTTAAATACCACATGGGTTTTTCTTCTGATGTTGTTTTTTCAGAAAAAGAAAAAGTACATATCAGTTTGGTGCCTAATCCTTCGCATTTAGAAGCCGTGAATGCTGTTGTAGAAGGCATTACTCGTGCAAAAATTGATAATTTGCATCAAAAAGATTTAAGTAAAGCGTGTCCTATTTTAATGCACGGAGATGCTGCCATAGCGGGGCAAGGCGTAGTATATGAAGTGGTTCAAATGAGCCAATTAGATGGATACAAAGTGGGTGGTACCATTCATATTGTTATCAATAATCAAATAGGATTTACAACCAATTATTTAGATGGCAGGTCTTCTATTTACTGTACCGATGTTGCAAAAGTGATATTAGCACCTGTGTTTCACGTCAATGCAGATGATGTAGAAGCATTGTGTTTTGTTGCACAAATAGCCATGGAATTTAGACAAACTTTCAAACGAGATATATTTATTGATATCCTTGGTTATCGCAAATATGGACATAACGAAGGCGATGAGCCGAGATTTACTCAACCTGTTTTATACAAAATTATTGCACAACATCCTAATGTTAAGCAACTTTATTTGAAAAAATTAGAAGCAGAAGGCAATACAGAATTACTTGAATTTGCTAAGCAATACGAAGTAGAATTCAAAAAAGAATTAGAAAATAAATTAGAAGAAGCCAAAAAAACTTCGGCTACTAAGATGACGTCCTTTTTGGAGGGCTATTGGAAGGGCTTAACGATGGCTACTGACAAAGATTTTGAAGAATCGCCCGATACTACAAAAGTGGATAAAGAAACATTTGTTTCTATTGCTCAAAAAATCAACACTTTGCCAAGGGATTTGAAGTTTTTCAATAAGACCATTAAACTTTTTGAAGAACGATTAAAAATGATTGAAACGGATAGTTATGATTGGGCAATGGGAGAATTGATGGCTTATGCTACCTTGATGAATGAAGGACATAATGTTCGTTTTAGTGGTCAAGATGTAGAACGAGGTACTTTTTCGCATAGACACGCTGTATTAAAAATTGAAGATAGTGAAGAAGAATATACACCGCTTAATAATGCAGGATTAAAAGGAGAATTGAGAATCTATAACTCATTACTTTCTGAATATGCCGTTTTAGGATTTGAATATGGCTATGCTTATGCGGCTCCAAATGATTTGGTAATATGGGAAGCCCAATTTGGTGATTTTGCCAATGGGGCTCAAATTGTATTTGATCAATACATTTCTTCTGCAGAATATAAATGGCGTAGAATGAATGGCTTAGTAGTGCTTTTGCCACACGGCTACGAAGGACAAGGACCTGAGCACTCATCAGCACGAATAGAAAGATATTTACAACTTTGTGCAGGTAATAACATACAAGTCATCAATACTACCACACCTGCTCAACAATTTCATGCTCTCCGTAGACAACTTAAACGAAACTTTAGAAAACCATTGATATGCTTTACTCCTAAAAAGTTATTACGTTATCCCTTAGCCGTTAGTAAATTAAAAGATTTTACTTCTGATAAATTCCATGAAGTTTTAGATGATACGTTCTTAAAAGCAGATACATTAGAAGTTAAGAGAATAGGAATTTGTTCAGGAAAAATTTATTATGATTTAGTAGAGTATAGAGATAAAAATAATATCAATGATATTGCGTTTATTCGTCTTGAACAATTGTATCCATTCCCCAAAAAGCAATTATTCCAATATCTTAAACGTTATCCATCTGCAAAAGAATTCTACTTCATTCAAGAAGAGCCCGAAAATGCAGGGGCTTGGCAGTTTGTATTTTATCAACTTAAAGATGAAGCAATAAAACTTAAGTACATAGGACGCCCTGCATCTGCATCGCCTGCCACAGGATTTTCAAAAAAACACGAAGAAGAAACTAAAAGAATTTTGGAAACTGTTTTTGAAAAATCTAAAAAAGCCACTTATTAAATTAATAAATTAAATCATTAATACATTATCAAAAATAAATCGTATGCCTATTTTAGAATTAAAAGTACCAAGTCCGGGCGAATCTGTAACCGAAGTAACAATAGCCCGTTGGCTTAAAAACTCTGGTGATATTGTTGAAAAAGATGAAGTAGTAGCAGAAATTGATTCAGATAAAGCCACCCTTACACTCAACGCCGAAGAAGCAGGAAAATTAGAAATACTCGTCAAAGAAGGAGAAACTGTACCTGTCAATTCGGTAGTGGCAAAAATTGATACTTCTGTGAAACCATCTGCACAAAATCTTAAACCAAGTACAGAAAAAGCAGATGCTACAACAACCGCTTCTGTATCGTCTACTCCGACGAATGTTCCTACCGCTAAATCCAATGAAACGACTACTACACCTGCATCTAATGAACCAAGTCCTGCGGCTCGCAAATTAATGGCAGAACATTCTATCAGTACTTCTCAAATTCAAGGAACAGGCAAGAACGGCAGAATTACAAAACAAGATGTTTTGCAATACATTGCAGCAGGTTTCCCAAAAGCACAAGAAAGCATTCAAAATTATTGGTCAGGAAGTAGAGATACACAGCGACAAAAGATGTCGTCTTTGCGCAAAGCCATTTCAAAACGTTTGGTGTCTGTCAAGAATCAAACGGCGATGCTCACCACTTTTAACGAAGTGGATATGAGTGCAGTGTATGAAGTGCGGAATAAGTACAAAGATAAGTTCAAAGAAAAATACAATGTGAATTTGGGCTTTATGAGTTTTTTTACCAAAGCCGTATGTGAAGCATTGTATCATTTTCCTGCTGTTAATGCAATGATTGATGGAGATGAAATTGTATATCATAATTATTGCGATATAGGAATTGCCGTTAGTACCCCAAAAGGACTTATGGTGCCTATTATTCGTAATGCTGAAACGATGAGTTTAGCCGATATAGAACTTAAAATCAAAGAATTAGCCATCAAAGCCCGTGATGGAAAATTGACCATTCCAGAGATGGAAGGAGGAACATTTACGATTACGAATGGAGGCGTGTTTGGTTCTATGCTGTCTACACCCATCATCAATCCGCCGCAGAGTGCGATATTAGGAATGCATAATGTAGTAGAACGTCCTGTGGCTGTAAAAGGGAAAGTAGAAATTCGCCCCATTATGTATGTGGCATTGAGTTATGATCATAGAATCATTGATGGACGTGAAAGCGTGGGATTTTTATACAAAGTCAAAGAACTTATAGAAAATCCTGTGCGACTTATCTTCAATGGCAAAGAACCTGAAGAAGTGTTGTTAGGATTGTAGAGATGACGACAAAGAGGAGTATTAATTGATATTTGTTGTATGTATTTGAGTATTATTTTCTAGAATCTCATAGTATTTACATGTGTGGATTTTTAGTATTTTCATTTAATGTAAAAAATTTTTATATTGAGGGGAGAAAATTAAAAGTGACAAAGAAAAGTAACTACTTAATTACTTCAGATGACTCAGACAATAAATCAATTTTCTATTATTTGCAAGTTTTAAATTATTGAAAAATTTCTTTTAAAATTTTGACTCGGACAATCTAAAGATTTTCAAAAACCTTAACTTTAAATCATGAATATAGCAGATTTAATTCAACAAGGCGAAGGTTATCATTTAGAATTCAAACGTGAAGATGAGAATAATGATGATTTTGCTAAAACAATTGTATCTTTTGCAAATACTGATGGAGGTAAAATTTTAATTGGAGTGGATGATTCGGGCAAAATTATTGGTGTTTCTGATGTTGATAAGTTAATGTTGAGAATAGATGATATTGCATTAAATCGTTGTGAACCACCTATTAGTATTTTTCAAGAATCAATCAATATTGAGGGGAAAAATATCGTAGTTGTTAGTGTTGATAAAGGAAATCAAAGACCATATAAAACCAAGTCAGGTCAATATTATGTGAGGTCTTCTAATCGTTGCCGCCAAGCAACAAGAGAGGAATTACTGCGAATTTTTCAATCTTCAAAGAGTTTATTTTATGATGAATTGCCACTCAATAACGCTCAGTACGAAGATTTAGATATTTCTGCATTTAAGTATTTTCTTAAAAATTATATTGACATAGAGGTTCATAATGAAGAGGAAATTATCCATTATCTTGCAAATTTTCATTTAATAGAAAAAGAAACTTTAGTACCTACTCTTACGGGGATATTGTTCTTTGCTTTTGAACCACAAAAATTTGTGAGTGAAGGAAGAATTGTTTGTGCTATTTTTGAAGGAACAGATATAGGTGATACAGTGTTGGAAACTAAAAGTTTAACAGGGAAGATTTTTGATATATTACAAAATGTTGATAGTTTTTTCAAGTTATCCTTGAAAAATAAACACAATGTAAAAGATTTTTTACCAGAATCGGAATTTGAAATACCTTTAACGGCTTTAAGAGAAGCGGTAGTAAATGCCATTGCTCACAGAGATTATACAATTAATGCACCCATTCGTATATTAGTTTTTGCAAATAGAGTAGAAATTCATAGTCCTGGAAAATTACCCAATACTGTAACCATTGATAGTATGAAAATAGGAGGATCTCACGTATTGAGAAATCCTACAATTTATAATCTACTTTTAAAAATGAAAATGGTTACGGACTTAGGAAGCGGTGTGAGAAGAATTATAAAGTTGGTAAAACAACATTTAAACAAAGATGTTGAATTTGTCGCTAATGAAAATGAGTTTGTTGTAATTATACCAAGAAGTGTGGAATAATTATTTTAACTTACTATTCCAAAAATATATTAGCGTTGTAAATGCATACAAAAGAAGATACTATTTTGTCTATTTTTACCCCCATCACAAACTATTTCAATTCAATTAAATGAAAGGTCTTGTATTAAAAAGCACAGGAAGTCATTATAAAGTAATGTTGATAGATGAGATAGAAAATTCTGCATTACCCAATTATGATGAAACAAAAATCATTGATGCAGTTTTAAGGGGAAAATTAAGATTAGATCAAATTAAAAGTACCAATCCAGTAGTGGTAGGAGATAGAGTAGAATTGATTCAAACTGAAAATGGTTGGGCTATTGATGCTATTTTGCCCCGAAAAAATTACATTATTCGCAAAGCCACTAATCAAAGCAAACAAACCCATATCATTGCTGCTAATATCGATTTGGCTTGTGTTATTGCTAGTATTGCTGTGCCAATGACCAGTACTGGTTTTATAGACCGATTTTTAGTTACTGCCGAGGCCTATTCCATTCCTGCTGCTGTTGTATTTCACAAAATTGACCTGATAGAAGATCAGCCCGATGCTATGGCTTATCAACAAGAATTAGCGGATATTTACAAATCTATTGGATATAAAGTGTTACTCACTTCTTTAAAGTATCCTGAAAGTTTACAATCATTAAAATCTTTGATTACTAATAAAATCACACTTTTATCTGGACATTCGGGAGTGGGGAAATCGTCTATTATTAATGCTATTCAGCCCCATTTGAATTTAAAAGTTGGTAAGGTTTCTTTTAAACATTTGAAAGGAAAACACACGACTACTTATGCAGAATTATTGCCACTGGATTTCGGAGGATTTATTATAGATACGCCAGGAATTAAAGAGTTTGGACTTGTTAATATGGATAAGTATGAAGTGAGTCATTACTTTCCCGAAATGCGAAGATATTTAGGACAATGCAAGTTTAATAATTGTTTGCATATTAATGAGCCCGGATGCAAGGTTTTACAAGCATTAGAAAATGGAGAAATAACTCAAAGTAGATACAAAAGTTATTTGTCTATTTTAGATGATGAAGATTTTAGAGAAGTATTAAAGTGAAAGGATTTTGTAATTTGTATGGATGTTTGTTGTGTAGTCAGTATTTCCTTATATTTGTAGCAAAAAAATAATTTATGTTTGAAAGTTTGACAGAACGATTAAATAAGGCATTTCAATTAGTAAAAGGAGAACACGAAATCAATGAATTAAATATCGCCGAAACATTAAAGGAAATTCGTAAAGCCCTTTTGGAAGCCGATGTCAATTATCAAGTAGCCCGTGATTTTACAGAAAGAGTAAAACAAAAAGCACTTGGTCAAAAGGTTCAATCATCCAAGATTACAGCAGGTCAATTATTAGTTAAGATAACACACGACGAACTCGTCCAATTGATGGGCGGAGATAAGGCAGATTTAAATTTGAACACGAATCCTTCTGTGATATTGATGGCAGGATTGCAAGGTTCAGGTAAAACAACCTTTTCTGCTAAGTTGGCAAATTTTCTCAAGACCAAAAAATCCAAACATCCATTGTTGATTGCGTGTGATGTGTATCGCCCTGCGGCTATAGATCAATTGAAAGTATTAGGTCAGCAAATTAATGTAGAAGTATTTTCAATTCCAGACGAAAAAAATCCTATAAAAATTGCAGAAAAAGGGATAGAATATGCCAAAGAAAAACATTACAATGTTGTTATTATAGATACTGCGGGACGCTTGTCTATTGATGAAGAAATGATGAATGAAATTTCGTTGATTAAAAATAAAGTACAACCGAATGAGATACTTTTGGTAGTAGATGCAATGACAGGGCAAGATGCAGTGAACACAGCCAAAGCATTTAACGATAGATTAAATCTTACGGGCGTTGTATTGTCAAAGATGGACGGAGATACTCGTGGAGGAGCGGCTATTTCTATCAAGTCCGTTGTTCAAAAACCAATTAAGTTTATTAGTCAAGGTGAAAAATTAGATGCCATTGATGTTTTTTATCCTGATAGAATGGCGGATCGCATTCTTGGAATGGGCGACATTATATCTTTAGTAGAAAAAGCCCAACAAGAAATTGACGAAACAGAAGCCCGAAAGTTTGCCAAAAAAATGGCAAAAAATCAATTGGATTTAGAAGATATGCTTACTCAAATCCGAATGATGAAAAAGTTAGGAGGATTAGGAAACATTGCATCTTTTATGCCCGGATTGTCCAGTGCCGCTAAAAACTTAAATACAGAAGAAACAGAAAAACTAATTAAACATACCGAAGCCGTTATTTTATCAATGACACCTGAAGAAAGAAGAAAGCCCGAAATTATTAATCAAGCCCGAAAATTAAGAATAGCCAAAGGGTCAGGAACAAGTATTCAAGAAGTAAACAGAGTGATTAGAATGTATGAGGATATGAAAAAGTTAGCAAAATTAATGACTAATAAAGGAGCAATGGCTCAAATAATGAAAATGTTTCCAGGACTTGGAAAGTTAATGTAAAAAATTTTTCATGTGTGGAATAGCAGGTATTGTATCGTATGATGAAAATACAAATATACTTCAAGTTGTAAAATCGGTATCCAAGATATTGCAACATCGTGGGAATGATGATGATGGAGTTGTATTGTTTGATGAAGATAATGTATATTGTTCAAAAATTCAACATTCAATAGAGTTTACAAGTTCGCATTTAAAATATCTATCCTTATTACCTTTTGAAAATATCCCTGTAAAAAAATATCCACTCGCATTGATACATCGGCGATTGTCTATTATTGATTTATCTGAATATGGACATCAGCCAATGTGTGATGAATCTGGTAATGTTTGGATAACTTACAATGGAGAGATTTACAATTATTTAAAACTAAAACAATTTCTTATTGAAAAAGGATTTCGTTTTTTTTCTAATACGGATACAGAGGTTGTATTAAAGGCATATTTGTATTATGGAAAAACCTTTGTTCAGCATTTGAATGGAATGTGGGCATTTTGTATTTATGATAAAAGAAGTAACGAATTGTTTTTATCTCGTGATAAAATAGGAGTAAAACCATTGTATTATTATCATTCCAAAAATGTATTTGCTTTTGCCAGTGAACAAAAAGCATTTCATCAATCGGGTTTAATTCCTTTTTCAATCAATATCAGTGCAGTGTCACAATATCTTATACACAATGTTTTAGAGGATACAGAAGAAGGTTTAATTCAAGAAATAAAAGAAGTACTGCCAGGAGAAAATGTTTTTGTAAATCTTGCTAATCTATGTATCAAAAAAGAAAAATATTTTCACTTGTCAGAATTACTAAATGGTTCAAAAACTCATTTTGACGAACAAAAAATCATTCATCAAACAAAAAAATTAGTAGACAATAGCATTCATCAGCATTTAAGAAGCGATGTAGAGGTGGCTGTTTCATTAAGTGGAGGTATTGATAGTTCTATTGTAGCCGTAAGTGCATCAAGGTATTTGAATCGTCCAATACATTGTTTTTCTGTTGTTTTCCCTGATAAGCCCGGTATAGATGAAAGCGTATTTGTTCGGTCGGTAAATCAGCAAATACCAATGGTTGAACATTTGATTACACCTACAATAGAGGGCTTTTTTAATGACCTTGATGAATTGTTGTATTCACAAGATATTCCTATATGGAGTACCAGTACTTACAATCAATTTTTATTGATGCGACACGTTAAAGCAACAGGTATAAAAGTCATTTTGAGCGGACAAGGCAGTGATGAATTATTTGCAGGATATCAACATCATTATGTAGCGTATTGGTTTTCTTTATTAAAACATTTTGATTTAAAAGAATTATTTCAACATCTCAAACAATCATCTGCATATCTTTCTAATGCGTATATCTTGTTTTTGAAAGCAATTATTAAACAATGGTATTTTCCGCAAAAGAGTATTATTAGAAGATATTTGTCATCAGATATTGTAAAGCAAGATAATTTTTCTCATCCACATAAAATTAGTGATTCCTTAAATAAAGAATTGATTAAGGATTTATCTTACAGACGATTAAAAGCATTTTTAAAATGTGAAGATAGAGCAAGTATGTGGCATAGTGTAGAAAGTCGTTTGCCTTTTAGCGATGATAATGATTTATTGCATTGGGCTTTTCAAATTCCTGAAAAAATGAAATTGAAAAATGGGGTTAGTAAATATGTTTTAAGAGAAGCATTTAAAGATGATTTACCATCATTGATTTATCAAAGAAAGGATAAAAAAGGTTTTGAAGCCCCATTAAAAGAATGGTTGTTATTAAAAGAAGAAATGATTTTATCTGAAATTAAAGAGGGTTGGCAGGAACTAATTAATATCTCTGAATGGAAAAAAGAATTTACATTAAAAAACAAATCCAGTAATGAACTGAAATTGATTTTCAAATTGTATTTATTGAATAGATGGAAAAAAATAATGGAAGGAAAAATTACAGTTATCAATCAATAGTTTTTTACTAACTTTGAGTACAAATTATTCGTAAAATAATAAACATAGAATTTAGCAGTCGGAAAGATTTTTTAATAAAGATTTTTATATTGAATAAAAAAATGAGGGATATTTTATTTTCTGCAAAAAATACATTACCATAATTTCTACTAAACTTGAATATTGCTAAAAATCTATATTTTCATCAATAAAAAGGAATTTTAAACTAAAATAATATTAAACTATGGATAAAAAAAACGAACTGACAAAAGAAAAAGAACAAACATTAAATACAATTGTTGATGCCCCCAATCAAAGCGAATTACCGACAATACAAATAAATGAAGAAGAAGAAAAAAAAGAAATTTTAAGACGTTACCGCAAGTTATTGAAATCCATCAAAAGAAAAATTACACCTGAAGAGAGAAAAAACATTCGTAAAGCATTTGATTTAGCCGTAAAAGCCCATGCTAATGTTCGCCGCAAATCAGGAGAACCTTATATTTATCATCCTATTGCAGTGGCTCAAATCTGTGCAGAAGAAATGGGACTTGGCGATACATCTATCATTTGTGCATTATTGCACGATACAGTAGAAGATACAGATATAACCTTACAAGATATTGAAAAATTATTTGGTAAAAAAATCGCTTCTATTATTAATGGTCTAACAAAAATTTCCACAGTTTTAGACAACAATCAATCTATTCAAGCAGAAAATTTTAGAAAGGTATTGTTGGCAATGGCAGAAGATGTGCGGGTTATCTTAATTAAAATTGCTGACCGTTTGCACAATATGCGAACGTTAGAACATATGAGTCGTCAGCAACAAATAAAAATAGCCAGCGAGACCTTGTTTTTATATGCTCCATTGGCTCATAGATTGGGACTAAATGCAATAAAAACAGAATTAGAAGATTTGGGATTGAAATACACTAATCCAGAAGCATACAATGAAATTGCAGAAAAATTAAGAGAAACAGAAGAAGAAAGAAAAAAGTATATTCAAAAATTTATTCAACCTGTCAAAAAAGCATTAGAAGAAAAAGGATTTAAATTCAAAATTTTTGGAAGACCCAAGTCCATCTATTCTATTTACAACAAAATGGTAAAAAAACACGTTAGTTTTGAAGAAATCTATGATATATTTGCTATTCGTATTGTGATTGATTCTGAACCTGAAAATGAAAAATCCGATTGTTGGGAAGTGTATTCTATAGTTACTGATATTTATCATCCATTTCCTGATAGATTGAGAGATTGGATATCTACGCCAAAAAGTAATGGCTATGAAAGTTTGCATACCACAGTGATGGGTCCTGAAGGTAGATGGGTCGAAGTACAAATACGTACCACACGAATGGATGAGTTAGCAGAAAAAGGATATGCGGCTCATTGGAAGTACAAAGAAGCATCACAAGAAAGAGAAAATAAAGTAGAAGAATGGCTACGAAAAGTGAGAGAAGTGCTTGAAAACCCTGATCCAGATGCATTAGAGTTTATTGATGATTTCAAACTCAATTTGTTTTCAGATGAAATATATGTTTTTACACCCAAAGGCGATATGAAGATACTTCCTGCGGGTGCTACTGCATTGGACTTTGCCTTTGAAATACATACAAAAGTAGGAGAACATGCTATAGGTGCAAAGGTCAATCAAAAATTAGTGCCTTTAAGTTATGTTTTACAAACAGGTGACCAAGTAGAAATTCTTACATCAACAAAACAAAAGCCCAATGAAGATTGGTTAAAATTTGTTGTAACCGCTCGTGCTAAATCAAAAATAAAAGCCGCACTCAAAGAGCAAAGAAAACAAGTAGCCGAAGAAGGTAAAGAAATACTAAAAAAGAAAATGCAAAAAGTAGAATTGCCTTACGAAAGTGATGTATTAAATCAATTAGTATCATTCTTTAATCTACCGAGTGTAACTGAGTTGTATTATCGTGTGGCTGTTGGAAACATTGATATTCCTGATTTGAAGAAATTCAAAAAGTATAAAGAAAGTAAAAAAACAAAACCTGTTGAAAATACGGAAGAAAAAATTGAAACATTAGTTACACGAACACGTGGTAAGGGTGATTTATTAGTGATTGGTGATAAAATGGAACAATTAGATTACAAACTTTCCCCTTGTTGCAATCCCATTCCTGGTGATGATGTGTTTGGATTTATTACTACAGATGAAGGGATTAAAATACATCGTGTCAATTGTCCAAATGCTGTGCATTTATTATCTCATTATGCTTATAGAGTAGTAAAAGCCAAATGGGTAAACGAGCATTTGTTGTCATTTTTAGCAGGAATAAAAATCAAAGGAATTGATAAACTTGGATTGGTGAATGAAATCACAAAAGTTATATCTAATGAGCATCAAGTCAATATGCGTTCAATAAAGTTTGACACAGAAGATGGTTTGTTTGAAGGTGAAATTATGGTATATGTCTATGATACCAAGCACCTAAATCGCTTGATAAAAAATCTCAAAAAAGTAGAAGGTGTTACTTCTGTGTATAGAATGGATGGAGTAGAAGAAGGGAAATGATTATTGAATGTATAGAAGTAAAACATAAGTTTTTTTGAGAGTAACTCAACTAATTTTTTTACTCACCATCTTCTTCCTCATCATTTTCGTCTTTTATTTTGTTGATTTTTGATTGGTAAGATTTTGCTTTATATTCCTCACAATTTTCAACACATTGCAGTTGGTCTATACCCATTAACCATTTGTTTCCAACAATTTCATCTTCATCAAGATTTAAATTGTTTTCAGTATCTATTAAGAAATGTTTCATATTTTTAGAGAGATATACATATCTATTAGATGGAATTTCAATAATTAATTTTACTCTTTGAAAATGAAATTGATCTTCTTTTGGGATATTAAAAAATGGATTTAGTTCTATAATAGAGTCATTGATAGAAAAAGAATATTGAATGTTTTGGGCATATTTTTTGGCTTGTTTGGGTGTTTCTGCTAAAGCAGAATGTATAATGTTTATTCGCAAACTATCATCTTTGCTTTTTCTTAAAATTACGGATGGATAACCTATATTTTTACTGGAAGCATCGGATGAATAGTAAAAAACATTTGAAAGTTTAATCTTAAAATTCTTTTCATCCATATTTACATCCTCATAGGTTTCATTCATTTTAATATAAATGGTTTTATTAGGAATTATGTATTTTGCTATTGCTGATTTGCTATAAGATTTTTCAGAATATCTATCTACTATTTGTATAATTATTGGTACAAATATAAACCAACCCGATATCCATAAAACTAAAGCAGTAAATGAAATGTATTTGAAGTTCTTTTTGATATTAAACAAAAGTTTAATAAGTAAGGATAATAAATATAAAATAGGTACAACAAGTATCAAGAAAACGGCAATTTTAAATGCTATGTATTGAAAAGTAGTATCAAAAAATTGAGATGTCATTAAAGAAGCATTAAATACTTGAGTGCTAATGTAGACACTGGTTTCGCCAAATATAGACGCCAATAAAACAACTAATATGAATAAGCAAATAAAGAAAACAAATATCGCCAATGCTTTTGCAGACCATTTAATTATTTTAATAATAAATTGTAGAACTTCAGAAAACAGGGATTGAAAAAATGCAATAAATTTATTAGATGATAAATTTGAGAATTCATTGGACGCCTTATTTTTAAGTTGGTTTAAATCTTCAGTAATCCCTTTGCTGATATTGGATAAATTAATTTGTTCTCCTCGCATTTCTAACTTTTGAGAAGGTGTTTGGGCTTCGGGAATGATGATCCATAATAAAATGTAAACAAAAAGCCCCGTGCCAAATACAAAGAATGCTATTGCCCAAGCCAATCGTATCCATAAAGGGTCTATGTCAAAATAAGCAGCAATTCCTCCACATACTCCACCTATTATTTTATCATCGGGGTTTCTATAAAATCTTTTTTTGATGGTGGTTGAATATTCTTGTTTTTCACTTTGCCCACTTTCAGTTTCAAACTGATCCACTTCGCCTAAAGTTTGAATAACTTCATTCACATCTTCTAATGTTATAACTTGTTTGTAATTTGACACTTTACTACTCAATATCTCTGCGATTCTATTTTCAATATCTTCTAATATCTCTTTTTTACCTGTATGATTGCTAAAGTGGGTTTCAATACTTTTGAGATAGTGGGATAATTTTTCATAGGCATCTTCTTCTATATTAAATATTATCCCTGATAAATGAATGTTTGTTGTTTTTTTCATAGTGGTAAAGTTTGATTTATTTTTTGATGATTTTATTAACTGATTTGACTATGTCTTCCCAATTTTCTTTTAATTCCTTTAATAATTTTTTTCCTTCAGGAGTTATTTTATAATATTTTCTTGGAGGGCCTTGTGTAGATTCTTTCCATTGATAATTTAAATATCCTGCATCTTTTAATCTATTTAGCAAGGGATATAGTGTTCCTTCAACAACTATGAGTTTGGCGTCTTTTAATTCTTCTATTATTTCTGTTGGATAGGCATCTCCTTTTTCTAATATAGAAAGGATGCACATCTCTAATATCCCTTTTCGCATTTGCGATTGCGTATTTTCAATTTTATCATTCATTGTTTAACCATTTACTTTGCGATGCAAATATACATACAATAAATAGTATTATGCAATACATAGTAGCATTTTTAACAAAAATTATATTTTGTTTGTTTTTATACTTGATTTCTCATTAATCATTTGATAGATGTATTTTAAACTCTATTTTTAGAAAAAAGAAAAATAATTGGCATCTTTGCACTTCAAAAATAATAGAGATATGAAGATACTTGATTTTATACAAAACTATAATCGTGAAATAATTAGTAGACCTTATATGATTGCAGAAGCAGGAGTTAATCACGAAGGGTCAATGGAATTGGCCAAGCGACTTATTGATGAGGCCGCAGAAGGGGGGGCGGATGCTATCAAATTTCAATCGTATAAGGCAGAGACATTGGCTTCTAAAGATAGTCCTTATTATTGGGATATCAACAAAGAGCCCACTCGCAGTCAGTATGAGTTGTTTAAAAAATATGATAAGTTTTGGAAAAAAGAATATGAAGAATTAAAAAAGTATTGTGATAAAGTTGGAATTGAATTTTTAAGTACTCCTTTTGATATAGAGTCCGCAAGGTTTTTGAACGATCTAATGCCTGCGTTTAAGATTTCTTCTTCTGATATCACCAACTTACAATTTATTGAGTATCAGTGTTCTTTCAATAAGCCCATTATATTATCTACTGGTGCATCATATTTGTGGGAAATTCAAGAAGCCGTAGAAGTTGTTGAAAAGCATGGCAATTCCTTAGTATTGTTACATTGTGTTTTAAATTATCCTACGCCTAATAAAAATGCTCATCTTGGGATGATTCAGGGATTAAAAAAGCACTTTCCTCAGCATATTATTGGGTATAGCGATCACACTTTGCCACAAGAAATGGAAGTTGTATATGCGGCTACATTGTTGGGGGCGGCGGTTATTGAAAAGCATTTTACTTTTGATAAGACATTGCCTGGCAATGATCATTATCACGCTATGGACAAAGAGGACTTAAAGTTGTTTTGGAAAAAGTGGAATTTTGTTGAAGAATTATTAGGTTCATTCAAGGTAACGGCACTGCCAGATGAAGAACCTGCTCGTAAAAACGCTCGCAGAAGTTTAGTTGCTGCCAAAGATATCCCTGCTGGAAAAATGATCACTGCAGAAGATTTAACTTGGAAAAGACCAGCACATGGCATTAGTGCAAAATTTTATTATGAACTTATTGGCAAAAAAGCATTAATAGATATTCAAGAAGATACTGTATTAAAATGGAATATGTTTGAATGGTAATAAACTTATAAAATATGAATCATTTTTTATTTATTACACACAGCACACCATTAGCCAAAAGAACTACTTTGCGTAATGATTTGAATAAAATTTATATAAAATCTCTCGTTTCTCAAACTTACAAAAATTTTGATGTTGCTATATTGGGTGATCCTTTTGAAGTGAATGATCATAGATTTCATTTTTTTGATTTACCTGATGATAAAACAAAAATTCATCAAAATATTCAAGATATTTTATCTTCTTCAAGATTTCAAGAATTACTAAATAAAGCCAATTATATTGTCAAACTGGACGATGATGATATTATTTCTCCTTATGTTTTAGAAAAATTAAAAGAGTTTACTGGCGATGTATATTTTGATGAATACCACACTTTTGTAGATTTAACAAGTGGAATCATTACTCAACAAAAACGAAATTGGATAGCAAGCACCTGCATTCATAAAAAAGAACACGCATTCAGTTCTATTTCCGATAAATCGGCTATTAATTTACTTTATTCTGATCATAGCAAAACTTGGCATGAATATTATAAAGATAAAATAAAAGTCATTGCCCCAAAAGATCATCCTGTGTATCTAAGAGTACTTTCTCCTACATCCATTACTGCAGGACGACTCATTCAAAATGACTCTAAATTTGATTTTGACTCTATTAAGCAACAATATTATGAATACCTTGCATTATTTGGAAATTGGAATAAGTGCTTAAATACTGACTTTGATATTTATTTACCAGATCTTAAAAATGCTTGGGAAAATTTTTCTCAAAAAAATTGGGAAAATCCTATTTTACATAGAAAAGAAGTTTCACTTGTACAAAGAATAAAAAATAAAATTAAAACGATATTAAAACGGATGTGATTTCAATTCAAATTATCCTTTCTTATACACCGTACGCATAAATTCTGATGAGAATACAAAACTATCCAATGCTTCATTGCCACTGTTCAAAACACTTTCTTTTGTACCTGTCCATTCCGCCTTCCCTTTATGAATAAACAATATCTTTTCACCAATCTCAATCACAGAGTTCATATCGTGAGTAATGACAATAGTTGTCATATTAAATTCTTTGGTAAGTTCATAGATTAATTCGTCAATGACAATGGCTGTTTTAGGGTCTAATCCTGAATTGGGCTCATCACAAAACAGATATTTTGGAAAACTTGAAATGGCTCGGGCTAAGCCCGCTCTTTTTTTCATACCACCACTTAATTCTGCAGGATACAATTTGTTTTTACCTTCTAATTTTACTCTTTTCAAAACAAAATTAACTCTTTCTTTTTTTTCTTCCTCACTCATTGTTGTAAACATATCCAGTGGAAACTGAACATTTTCTTCAAGGGTCAATGAATCAAATAATGCACCTGCTTGAAATAACATTCCGAGTTCTTTGCGAATGTTTTGTTGTTCTTCGGCATTCATTTGGATAAAATCTTTTCCTTCATACAAGACAGCCCCACTATCTGGTTTATGTAATCCTACCATTACTTTTAATAATGTGGTCTTTCCACATCCACTTTCGCCAATGATTAAATTGGTTTTTCCTTTTTCAAATACAAAATTAATGTCTTCTATAATGGTACGACCATCAAATTTTTTGGTTATGTTTTTTACTTCTATCACAATAAATGTTTTTTAGTATTTAAGTAAAAAATAATTGAGTAATAATTAAATTAAAAATTAAAATCATAATACTGGACATCACTACTGCACTGGTACTGGATTTTCCTACTTCTAATGCTCCACCTCTTGTGTAATAGCCATAATATGCAGGTATTGAGGTAATGATAAAAGCAAATACAATTACTTTTGTAAAGGCATACCATATTTTCCACGTCTCAAAAAAAGATTGTATACCAAAGATGTATTCATAAGAAGTAACTGCTCCCGCTGCAATTCCCATAACATAACCACCAACTAATCCTAAAAACATACTGATAGCAATCAAAAAAGGATTGATAAATACAGCGGCTAAAATCTTTGGCAAAATCAAGTAACAAGCCGAATTAACGCCCATAATTTCTAATGCATCTATTTGTTCTGTAATCCGCATTGCTCCTATTTCAGAAGCGATGTTAGAACCTACTTTTCCTGCTAAAATTAAACTTACAATAGTTGGACTAAACTCTAATATAATGGACTCTCTTGTTGTAAATCCGACAGCATACAAAGGCACCCAAGGACTTGTAAACCCAAAGGCGGCTTGAATAGTAATGACACCACCCATAAATACTGAAATAATGGCTACAATAGGCAATGATGTAATCCCTATTTGATAAATTTCTTTGATAATTTGTTTTTTATATACGCTCCATTTTTCAGGTTTACTAAATACTCTGCTCATTAACAATGCATATTCTCCTAATTGATACAGCAACTTCATTTTGAATAATTATTTTTAATTTTGCAGCAAAAATACATTATTCTATTGATAAATAACAATTGCTTTATCATTTAAGTAAAGAAAAATATACATCTCATTCAAAAAAATGTCTTTTAAAATCGTAATATGAAAATCAACTCAAATAAAATTACATTTGTACTTATATTTGTAATAATATCATCGTTATCATCTTGCAGTACTCAAAAAAAACATTCCAAATCTTCAGGTTGCGATTGTCCCACTTTTAGTCCTCATAAAAAGAGATGATACTGCTTTAATGTTTATAATATTTATCATATAGTTGTATTATTAAAATAATCTTTTGAAATCATTTATTTTTTGCGTTGTATCCAAAACTAATTCCTAAGCGATGTCCATTAGGAGAAGGCACAAAAAATAAATTGATTGGGATATTAAGTTTGCCTGAACGAAATGTTTTTCCAAGGGCAATCACTACACCTGTTACTAATCGCAAATCACCACGGCTATCCATTCTCCACTTCTTTTCATAAGGAAATGGTTCGTTAGGATTAGGATGTTGAACTTGCCAATCAGAATATAATCTCCATACATTAGTAGAATCATAAAATCCTTCGGCATATTTTGCAATTGAAAAAGTAGGTCCAATGCCTATTTCCCATCCATTAATGTTATGTCTTAAACCATTCATAATAGTTAAACTTGGGAAAAAACTACTTTGGTCTAAACCTGTGATTAATGGAACAATTTCAAATAATGCTTGCCATTTTCCTGCTGTGAAATATTGTATTTCAAATTGATACCCAAACTGATACATTAGTGGATAAATTCCATAACCGCCTTTTTCTTTG
Source organism: Bacteroidia bacterium (assembly GCA_026414605.1). GTDB lineage: Bacteria > Bacteroidota > Bacteroidia > B-17B0 > Aurantibacillaceae > BPGX01. The sequence goes on along the minus strand of JAOAIP010000050.1, from coordinate 30,521 downwards.
GGCATATTCAATACTTTTCCTGTTTCACCCATAAAATAAACTCCTCCCATTCTTGGTCCATCAAGCCGTAATCTATTCGTGTTCGGATTATTGATTTCACTATCAATCACTTCTATTTTTTGCAGGCGGGCTACAAGTGTTTCATCAATAGGTTGATTAAATAATTTAGCAATAGTAATGCTTATCATTCGTGAGATTTCTTCTTTAATTGGTAAAAATTCCATTACTTGTGTCTTGACATTCGTTCCTTTTTTGACATCTATCAATCTAAAAGAACATACAATTGCATTACCAAAGTTTTTGACACTTCCGCCCAACACTTTATCAACTCCAAGCATCTTTCCAATATCAAGTAAACAAAGATTACCATAACAATTTTCTAATTTAATGCCTTTTTGTTGGGCTAAATACAAAGCATCATTTCGGTCAATGACATCGTACAAATTGGTTTTTTCCAATTCAATTTTGGCAATTTCCCCAATGATATTGCCTGTTTGTAAACTACTTTCATTGGTTTCGTAGTCCAAAATTAAAATTTTCTCTTTTACCAAACTATCTTTTAAATAAGAAGTAGTTTGAGAATGTAGTGTATAAGTGCTTGTTATTACTAATGAAGCACTGATGATGGATGCTGCTTTTAAGACATTTGTTTTCATAGTCGTAAGTTTTTGTCACAAAGTTATGATAAGTAAGAAAAATAACAATATTGAAATTTGCTTGTTAATTTTTAAATTGTTGTGATTTTTAATATTAATTTTAATATAGTAAAAATATCTTTAATTTAATTTTTGATTTTTAGTAACTAATTTTATATTTTTGCGATAAATAATAAAAATTAAATTTAATTTTAATAAAAAATAATAAAAATGAAAAAGAAAAAGTTGAATAAACCTAAAAAACGCCAATTAAAAACAAAATCAAAGGCAAAAAATAAGACCTCCAAAATTCTGAACCTTCCCAATCAAAAAAACTTTATTGATAAAATAAAAGAGTTTTTACCTCCTCATTTATCATTAGCGGGTTTATTGACTATGGTTTTGGATATTTCTAATGATGCGGCATATAGACGCATTCGTTGTGAAACAGAAATGAGTATAGATGAAATGTATGCTTTATGCCGTTATTTGGGCATATCTGCTGACAGTGTTTTGTTACAAGATACAGAGTCAGCAACATTTAAGTATGTATCTATTACTGAAAATATCCAAAATTTTGAACGTTATCTTAATTCTATTAATCATCATTTAGACACAATAATAAAGCACAATGAAATACAACCTAATAGTGTGATGCTTTTTTATGCTGCAGAAGAGATACCGCTATTTGAAACACTTTTTAATGACACACTCATTCCATTCAAATTATATTATTGGATGAGAAATATATTGAATGTACCTTATTATCAACAAAAGAAATTTAATTTTGAAGACATTCCTCAACCTCTTCTTAAATCTGCTAATACAATTTATAAAAAGTATAAATTAATCCCAAGTGCTGAAATATGGACGAATGAAACTATTTTAACTTTCATAAAGCAAATGGAATTTTGTTTGGAAACAGGGTTATTTCAAAAAAAAGAAGATGCCTTAAAACTTATAGATGCTCACGTTGAAATGATAAATGAACTTCGTAAAATGGCGGAACTTTCTCATAAGCCAAATCGCCCTGATATTCCTTTTTTATTGTATCGCTGTGATATTATGATTGGTACAAATTGCATTGTCATTGAAAAAGATAAACATCCTTATACTGCTTTCATCTCTTTTAATACGCTCAATTCTCTTTCAACTACCAATGAGATATTTTGCCAAGAAGCATCAATGTGGGTGCATAATCTTATAAAAAAATCCACGCTTATCAGCGGAACTTCTGAAAAAGAAAGATATAAGTTTTTTAATGATATGATAAAGAAAACCGAAACTATTAAATTAAAAGTTTTGGATACTGTTTATTTTGAAGACATTTAGACATTTAATTGTTTAGGAATTTGATAAGTTTATCACTTCTCTTTTTCAATAGTATTAAAAATTTTAATGTACATTTGCCCTTATGAAACAATTGATTTATCTCCTAATTTTATCTACTATCATCTTGATTGCTTGTAAAAAGAACAGTAACAAAGTGTTAGTTGATAATACTTTGCCCGATACGGATATTTTAAATGCCTATTATACAGATACATTTTCTATTTATCTTAAAACTGAAAAAATAGATAGCATTCGAATTTACAACGATGGATTTAAATTTTTAGGTTCTAATCAAGATCCTGTATTTGGTAGAACAGATGCTGAATTGTATACTCATTTTTCATTACCAAATAATGTAACTAATGTTGCTTTCCCAAACGATGCGGTGGTAGATTCGGCTAAAATTATTTTAGTGTTTACTGAAAGTTTTGTGGGTGATACCTCTACTCCTTTGAGATACCAAACCTATTTACTCAATGAAGATATGCTATCATCACAAAATTATTATAGCAATAAAACGTTTAATTATATCCCTACATCCCTTTCTGATATTACTACTAAACCAATAAAGTTCAAAGGGTTCAAAACCATTCAAATACCAATTTTTACGGGCTTTGCACAATCTGTTATTTCAAATCCGCAGTATCTTGTTAATAACACTACACTTCAATCAATGTACAAAGGTTTTTATATTACTACAAAAAATACACCATTAAATCCCACAACTAATCAAGGGGCTTTAATGAAAATAGATTTAGCCAATGAAGTATCAGGATTGTATATCTATTATCATACAGGTAATCCTCCTGATCTCAAAGAATCTAAAGTATACCAATTTACTTTTAATAACAACGGATCTGTTAGAATGAATCATTTAATATACAACTATTCATCGGGTGCAAATATTTATTTATACAATCAATTGATGGGCAATTATGCTTCTGCATCACAAAATGTTTTTTTGAAAGGATTAAATGGAACACGAGTTTTTGTGGATTTTCCTTACTTAAAAAATTTGAAATCTTTGGGTAATTTTTCTATCAATAGGGCAGAAGTAGTCATTAAAGTAGATAAAAGTTTTATTCCTACCAATGGCTTTTACAATCCCCCCCCTGCCTTGTCTTTATTGGCATTAGATAGTTTAGGACAAGAGATTTTTACAATTGATCAATACAATTCTAACTATTCTTTTTTGAGTTATGATGGAAATTATAATTCTAATGCAGGAACATATACCTTTAATATCTCTCGTTACATTCAACATATTTTGAATGGAAAAATAAGGTATTATGGAATGGTTTTAGTGGCTACAGACCCAAAAACTACATTAACCGCAAGAAAAGATTTTTTTGCCGCTCGTGTAGTCCTTGGTGGGTATCAAAATTCTGCCTTGAAGCCCAAATTGAAACTTTATTATACACCTATTCCATAAGGTTATTTTTTCCCTCATAAATTTGCTTTTCTGTCATAAATGTTTTTATTCATATTGAGTTTTTTATTTAATAGCATACTAATAACACTGATTTTACGTATTAAAGCGAATTTTTATTTTATTTTAAATAGATTGAATTTCTATGATATTAGTATCATTAACAAAGAATAGTTAACCTATCTAACCTAACTAATTTTTTATCGTAAAATACAAAAATAAGGTACAATGAAAAAAATTGACTTAGCATTACAAGGAGGTGGGGCACACGGTGCTTTTACTTGGGGTGTGATTGATAGATTGCTGGATGATGAAAATATTCAGATTGACGGTATTTGTGGAACAAGTGCAGGGGCTATGAATGGTGTTATTACTGCCTATGGATTGCAAAAAGGGGGGAAAAATTTAGCCAAGCATTTATTAGTTAAGTTTTGGTACAAAGTATCAATGACAGGTCAATGGTTTATGTTACAACCAACATTAGCCGATACTTTTACAAATGAAGGAAACCTCACATTTTCACCATTTTACAAAGTGTTTGAGTTAATAACAGAAAATTTTTCTCCTGCACAATTTAATCCTTTGAATTACAATCCTCTTGAAAAGATTTTAAGTTCATTAGTAGATTTTGAAGAATTACAAAAATTAAGACCTCAAAAATTATTTGTTTGTGCCACTAATGTAAAAACAGGATTACCTAAAATTTTTAATGCTGAAGAAATTACAGTAAAAAGTATTCTTGCATCTGCGTGTTTGCCTTATTTATTCAAACCTGTTGAAATAAATGGTGAGTATTATTGGGATGGTGGGTATATGGGCAATCCACCATTAGATCCTTTAATTAAAAATACAGAAAGTACAGATGATATTTTAATTGTTCAAGTCAATCCTTTCAAAATTGAAAAAATACCTAATAGTATTGAAGAAATAAAAGATCGTATTAACGAAATTAGTTTTAATTCAGCATTGATGCACGAATTAAAAGCCATTAAGTTCAAAAACGAATTATTAGATCAAGGCATTACCTTAAATGGCAAAATAAAGAAAGTTTATTTGCATAATATCTCGGCTGACGAATACTTAAAAGATTACAATCTTTCCAGTAAATTTAATACCTCTTGGAATTTTTTGAATAAACTGAAAGAAAAGGGCTACAAGGCCTGTGATGAGTGGTTAAAAAATAATTATGATAAAATTGGAAAGGAAGACACCATTCAATTTCCTTTTTAATGTAGGAGTTGTAAAAATCCTTTTTTCTCGTGAATTTTATTAGTAATGTCTTTGGCTTTAAACATATAATAGTAAGTACCATCGCTGGCTTCTATTCCTTCTTTGTTTTTTCCATCCCATTGGTCATTTACAGATTGAAACTCAAACATTAAGTTTCCCCATCTATTAAATATCTGACCGTTTAGTTCTTTGATAAATCTTGTTTTTACAAAAAAGTAATCATTGACATTATCACCATTTGGTGTAAAGACATTAGGTACTTCAAAAATAAATTCGTCGTAAATTCTTACATAAAGAGTATCTGACAATAAGCAACCTGCAGGTGTTGTTGTCTTAACTATCACGGGGTAATAGCCCGCTTGAGTATATGAATGAGTAATGAATGTGAATGTACTTGTGCTTCCATCTCCAAACGACCATATTGTAGAATTAGAATTGCAACCATTACATATTACACCTATTTCAGTGCCAATAAATCCTGCTGTATCGGTAATGCTTGTGTGGATATTAGTATTATCAGCAAAAATGTAAATACTATCTTTCAATACTCCACAAGTAGTGGTAGAACCTACAATGTACCATCCTGTAGAATGAGTAATTAATGAATTAGATGAAACGCTGTTGTTCCATAAATATACTCCATTTCCGCCTGTTACATTAATTATGGCGGAATCATTTAAACAAAGTGTATCTTTAGATGTGCTTAATTGTAATGGTGGGATATTATTTACTTGAACTTGAATAGATGCTGTCGCACTACCACAAGCATTAGACGCAGTTACTATGTACATTGCAGATGTGTTGTTTGTGAAGGAAGTGCTTGTACTGCCATTGCTCCAACTGATGTTGGAAGCATTCGTATTAGCAGTAATAGTGTATGTTTGTCCATTACAAACAATAGAAGGCGTTTGAGTAATGCTTACAGTAGGTGTGTTGATATAGTTAATTGAAATAGCCGCTGATGCCGTGCCACAAGAGTTAGATACCGATACGCTATAATTTCCTGATGAGTTTACAGTTATACTTGATGTATTTGTAGCCCCTGTACTCCAAGTGTAATTGGTTAGATTACTATTAGCAATGATAGTGGCTGTATTCCCATTGCAAAATGTGGTAGTTGTAGGTGCTATGATAGTAACAGAAGGTACAGGAATGACATTAAGGTTTAATGTTTTACTTACTGTCCCACAAAAATTGGATACATTTACAGTGTAAGTGCCAGGTGTATTAGTAGTGATAAATGAATTGGTAGAATTGGAAGGTAACCATTGAATAGAGTATGTACCAGCACTGGCAGTATTTGCAATATTGACAGACAAAGTGGCTGTTTGATTACTGCAAATTGTAGATGAAGGATTTATAGATGCAACGATGTGAGCCGTGTCTCTAACGACTATCAAAACACTATCTTTTGCAGAATTAAAGCCCGTTCCACAAGGTTTAAAGATGGTGCAATAAACCCAAGTACTTCCCGTAAAATTTGATGTAGGTGTAAAAGATGTTGTAAAACTATTAGGTGCAGAAAATGAACCATTTGCAGAACTCCATTGTATAGATGAATATCCTATACTACTTGTAGACGCATTTAAGTTGATGGAGTTATTTTTACAAATAGTGTAAGAAGAAGCCCCATTGATGTTTATACTTAAAGGAATAAAGGGGGCTTGACATCCTCGATTGACGTAGTTAGTATCACGAAGTTTGTAATTGGGAACAACAGGACCATATTCTATAGCGTCGCCATCGGTGTGTAATGGTAATAATGCTACGTTGTATCTTACGGTATCTTTGCAACCAGTGCTGTTATCAATTAAACATAAATATCGATAAGACGGAGTTGAACTCCAATTTGCAAAATGCCCTTGTCCCTTAGCATTTACAGTGTCTTGAAATACCATATAAATGGTATCGTTTAAGTTAGCAAAAGAATTTAATGATGGATTCATATATTGGGAAGTTACTAAAATAACTTCCGAATTAGGTGGAATAATACCTCCTGGGGGTTCTTTAATATAGCCGCATGCTTGAATAGAAGAATTCAATGCTGCTACTAATGCAGCAGTATTGGCGTTTTGAACTAAACCGTGCCATGATTTTGTGGTATTTGGCCATTTATTTAATTGAAATGCGCCCGAAGAACCTGCCCCTGCAATTGAAATTTGGCTTATAGGAAGTGGTGTGCTACCAGTTCTAAAACGAACCATTTCATTAAAATCCTCAGGATTAGCAGAAGTACTACCATTACAAGCGTCTACTAAAATAGATTCTATTCTTAAACATTGAGCATTCAAAATGAAATTGATGATTAATAAACAAATAAAACTATAAACCCATTTCATATTTTTTACTGCAAATATAAGAAGTTTTTTTTATTGATTCATTAATACAAGTTTAATGATTCTTTAAATTTATCCTTGTTTTCAATAATGTGAGAAAGTTTTGGATATTTAAGTTTATTTAATAATCTTGTAATCAATACAATTCATTAAATTTGCCATAAAAATATATTTATGCAAAAGTATAAGATTCTTTGGACAGATGATGAAATTGAGATATTGAAACCCCATATTTTATTTTTACAAAATAAGAATTATGAAGTTATAACGGCTGTGAGTGGTGATGAAGCATTAGAAATTATTTACAATGACAAGACCATTGATGCAGTTTTATTGGATGAAAATATGCCAGGATTAAGTGGACTGGATACATTGCAAAAAATCAAACAAATTAATGCTTCTATACCTGTTATTATGATTACAAAAAGTGAAGAAGAACACATTATGGACACGGCTATTGGTCGTCAAATTGCTGACTATTTAATTAAACCCATCAATCCTAATCAAGTAGTATTATCATTAAAAAAAGTTTTAGAAAATAAAAAACTAATTACTGAAACCACCTCTCAAGCATATCGTCAAGAATTTATGGAAATAATGAATGCCATTCAGTCGGCAAATAGTTGGCAAACTTGGATGGATGTGTATAAAAAAATAGCGTTTTGGGATATGCAGATGGATCGTTCAGAAGATAAAAGTATGATGGATGTATTGTATACTCAAAAGCAAGAAGCCAATAAAGAGTTTGCCCGTTTTATTGAAAAAAATTATTCTGCGTGGCTGAATAAAAAAACAAATGATGTTCCTACTTTAAGTCATACACTCATCAAAAATAAATTTATTCATCACATCCATCCTGATAATAGTTTATTTTTTATTGTCATAGATAATTTACGCTATGATCAGTGGAAAGTGATTGAACCCATTTTAGCCGATTACTATAAAGTGGAATCGGAAGAACTTTATTACAGTATTTTGCCAACAACTACTCAATACGCTCGTAATGCTCTGTTTGCAGGATTATTGCCTTCAGAAATAGAGAAGACCTTTCCTCAATGGTGGAGTAATGATGAAGATGAAGGAGGAAAAAATTTGTATGAAGAACAATTTTTTCAAGCACAATTAAAACGATTAACAGGAAAAGAAATAAAATTTTCATTCAATAAAATCACAAATCATCAGGCGGCTAAAAAACTTATTGAATTATTACCTCAGTTGTTTAATAATACGCTTAATGTGATTGTTTATAATTTTGTAGATATGTTGAGTCATGCTCGCACAGAGATGGAGATTATTAAAGAATTGGCTGAGGATGAAAGAGCATACAGAAGTATTACTCGTTCTTGGTTTATTCATTCGCCATTGCTGGAAATCATTAAGCAATTAAGTGAAAAGAAAGTCCCCATCGTCATTACTACCGATCATGGAACCGTGCACGTCAAAGAACCTATTAAGGTTTTAGGTGATCGCAATGTGAATACTAATTTAAGATACAAACAAGGAAAAGCATTGGAATATAATCCGAAAGAAGTAGTAGAATATAAAAATCCATCTGAAATTTTCTTGCCTAAGTTACATCCAAGTTCTCGCTTCATATTTGCAAAAGAATATGGTTTCTTTGTATATCCTAATAATTATGGGCAATATGTGCAATTATTTAAAAATACATTTCAACACGGCGGAATTAGTTTAGAAGAAATGATCATTCCTTTTGTAAGTTTATTACCAAGATGAAAAACACTACTTACATAATAAAGGAAAAAGAAGATTGGGAGAATTTAGCATTATATGTTTACAAACAATATTGTGAAAAAAGAATTTTTTTACTCAAAGGTAATTTAGGTGCAGGAAAAACTACATTTGTTCAAGCATTTGGAAAGTTAGTAGGTGTTGTAGAACATATTACAAGTCCTACGTTTGGAATTATGAATGAATATCATTTTGCTGATCAGTTAATGTATCATTTGGATTTATATCGTGTGAGGGATTTAAGAGAATTAAAAGATATTGGTATTGAAGATATTTTGTACTTTAAAAATTATTGTTTTGTAGAATGGCCAGAACTTATAGTGGAAATCATAAAACAAGATAAAACATTAGTAGAAAAAACACTTGTTGTAGACATTCATTTTGATATGGATAAACAAATTAGAGAGGTGGTGATGAGTGAAATTGAGGTATAAGAATGTAAGCAAACAATGATGAACTATGTTCTACAAAAGAATTTATATATTCCTATATTGTAATAGTAAGGTCATAAAATTTGTAAAATAAATACTAATCGTAAAATAGTAGTGCTAATGATTGCCCTGCATTAAAAAAATTACTTACATTTTTCACCAATGTAAGGATTAATTTTAATGTTTGAAACCTAGTATCATTTTTGTTTCCAATGCATTTCGTATAAATTTTTTAAGTTCATTTTTATTTTTTAATGATGTTTTTTCAAAAATAGTATTCAGTAAATCATCAAAGTTTTTTTCTTCATTATAGAGTAATTCAATTATTTTTAAAGACAAAGTATCAATGTTGGTAAAAATAATTTCTTTGGTTTCGGGATGTCTGTGCAGTACTACAAAATAAATTCCTTTGTCATTGTTTTTAATCAATTTAGGATGTTTAATATGCACGGGATATTGCATTGATAAAATTTGAATTTCAGGATTTAATACCAATTTGTCCTTTAAGATATTGCCGGTTGGTTGATACTTTGGAATTTCATCATCTTCCATCATAAACAATTCAATTTCCATCCATTCAAAAAGCAATAAATCAGGGATAAAAGGATAGGTTTCAATTAAATTGGATTCGTGCTTTATCACATATTCTTTGAATTCTTTGGGCATTTGCCAAACTTGATACGTTTGACAACGATGATTTGAAAAAAAACGATGTATTAAGTTATTCATTTCTTGTTCACCCAAAAAATCTGTCAATATAGGATACGCATTTGTAATACCATCTTGAATGATATTAAATATCAGGTGTCTGTAATACTTTATTCCTTTATGATTTATTCCTTTTAGTTGTTTAAGTATTTCTTCGTTGCCCGTGCGAGTAAATTCTGCTAACAAAGATTGTTGTTGATAGGTAGATGATTTAAGCAACATATTCTTTTTGTTTTTGTAGCACTTTATTGAAAATGTATTTTAGTTGATTGATTTCTTTTTGTAAATCTTGAAATTCGGGGATATTGAAGTCCCTTTCTAATAAAACAGGAACAGGTCTTTGAAGCCAATTCAATGTAAATTCAAATAATTCATAAACAGGATCAATAATGGGTTCGCCGTGTGTATCAATGATTAAATCATCATCTATTTGTAAATGTCCTGCCATATGAATGTAAGCCACTTTTTCTTTGGGTAATTGTTGAATAAATTCTTTTGCATCATAGCGATGATTAAAACTATTCACATACACATTATTGACATCCAACAACAACAAACAATTGCTTTCACTTAAGACAGCATTGATAAATTCTATTTCTTTCATCTCTGCGGCTAATGGTGAATAATAACTGACGATTTCTATTACTAAAGGTCTTTCTAAAAAATCTTGTATTTGTTTGATTTTTTGTGAAACGTGTTTGACAGCATCTTCTGTAAATGGTATGGGAAGTAAATCGTACAAATGAGCATTATCACATTTAGCAAAACTTAAATGTTCAGAATAAAATTTGGCTTGTGTTTGATTGAGAAAATGTTTCAATTTCTTTAAAAACTCAACATCCAGTTCGTCTGGACTTCCAATAGACAATGATAAACCATGCGTAAATAAAGGATAGTAACGAAGTTTTTCATCCAACAATTTTTTCCAATAGCCACCTACATTCATCCAATTTTCAGGGGCTACTTCAATGAAGTCAGCATTCAAAAGTTCAGGTTGATGATACCATTCTTCTGCAAAGTCCTTTCTATAGCCAATGCCAATCATAAATTTAATTTTAGTAATAATTCGTTTTTTTGATGTTCTATTTCCTGATCATTTAAATCCATTATTTCATCAATAGTAGTATGAATATAATGGTTTAATTGTTCATTTTCATAAGTATATTTTTTACACCATTTGCAAATAGTATAATGATAGTGCATTAGAATTTTTTCATACCACTGCAAGGGCTGAATTTCAGATTTATGAAGGTAGCGAGTATATTTTCTGCAATTAATCATTAGATTTTTGTTTGGATTGTAAGCAGATTTTTAGTTGAAGTTTGCTTCTATGAAGGATTTGCCAAACATTATCTGTACTCATTTGACATACTTCACAAATTTCTTCCGTTTTTTTATTTAAGTAATATCTTAATAAGACAACTTGTTTATGTTTTTCTTTAAGTGCATTTAAGCAGTCCATCAAAAATTGACGAATCTTTTTTGTTTCTTTTTCATTTTCTTTATGATCAATAGGGAATAAGTCGTTGGATATCCATTCTTTTTTCCAACTTCCATTTTTATTGAATAAAATACTTTCAAATTCTGTATCAAAACGAGTTGGGCTTTTCTTGTTATTTCTGAAATGTTCTAATATCTTATTATTGAGTATTCCAAAAATCCACGTTTCCAATGATGACTTTTGTTGAAAAGTATGTAGTTTTTCATAAGCCGTAATGAATGCTTCTTGAACAATATCTTTTGCCGTATCTTGACATCCTAATTGAATACAGGCGTGTTTGTAAAACTTTTTGTAGTTTGTTTCAATAATATCTTTGAAATGTGTTTTAATATCATTTGATGGATTAGCCATAAATTATTATAGTTTTTGAAAAATTCAAATCCCCATCGTTTTGATGGGGACTTGAATGATAAAAGGACTACTTTGGTTGTTCTTTTGTTTTTTTCTCACCACACTTGCCTTCGCCACATTTACCTTCTTTACCTTTGGCTTTTTTTTCGCCACATTTACCTTCACCACATTTACCTTCTTTACCTTTTGCTTTTTTCTCGCCGCATTTACCTTCACCGCACTTACCTTCTTTGCCTTTGGCTTTTTCGGTGTTAGTAGATGCTTTATCTTCACCACATTTTAAGTCATTGATAAGTTTAGAAAGCCCGTTATTGCTTAAAATTTCAGAACGGACTTCTGAACCTGAACCAAGGGTGTTGAAGGTAATGCTGTTGTTGGAAGCATTGATGTTGCTTAATGCAACTACTGATGCAGCGGCTACGGCACTGGCAATCAGATTTCTTTTTTTCTTTTCCATAGTGGTAGATTTTATTAGTTTAATAATTAGTTACAAAAATAACGAATTCCTGACAAAGGTTTAAATCTTTATGATAAAAATTTTTTAAGTTTATGATTGTCATTGATTTAAATTGTTGTGAAAAATCAACATTTAGTGTGTTAATTATAGAGATTTGTCTATAAATTTACTACATTTGCACAAAATTTTCGTAAAAAATAAAAATTAATTAATATGAAAAAAGAGGATGTATTTGTTTATGAATTTCAATTTTCACAAAAAGATGTTGAAGAATTTGCAAGAGTTACAGGAGATAATAATCCTGTGCATTTAAGTCCTGAATATGCAGCAAAAACAATGTTTAAGCGTCCTATTATGCACGGAATGCTGGGGGCATCATTGTTTAGTAAAGTATTTGGAACGCTTTTTCCAGGTGAGGGCACAATTTATTTGAAGCAATCTTTGAATTTCTTAAAGCCGATGTATGTGGATACACCTTATGTTGCTGAATTTACAGTTAAGGAAGTGATACCAGATAAAAACAGAGCCATTGTAGAAACTCTTATTAAAGACAAAGCATCGGGCAATGTATGTACTTCTGGCGAAGCACTTATTATGAATGTTGACAAAATAAAATAATTATCACAAATCATTAAATTTACAACTATGAAAGGAAGAGTAGCATTAGTAACAGGTGCCACAGGAGGGCTTGGCACTGCAATGTGTAAAAAATTGTATCAAGATGGATACAAAGTGGTAGGAAACTATCATACTAAAGAAAAAGCAGAAAAGTGGATGCAACAAATGAAATCAGAGGGCTTTGATATTCCGCTTTTTTATGGAGATGTGAGTGATTTTAATTCAGCAAAAGCAATGATTGATCAAATTGAAAAAGAAGTTGGTCCTATTGATATTTTGGTCAATAATGCGGGCATTACAAGAGATACAAGATTAATAAAAATGACTTATGAACAATGGGATGCTGTGATTAAAACAAATCTTTATAGTGTGTTTAATTGCACAAGAAATGTAATTGAAAAAATGATTGAACGAAAGTTTGGTCGTATTATCAATATCTCTTCTGTAAATGGGCAGCGTGGGCAAATTGGTCAATGTAATTATAGTGCAGCCAAAGCAGGAATGCACGGTTTTACAAAATCATTGGCATTAGAAGTAGCAAAATACGGTATTACTGTAAATACTATTTCGCCAGGTTATGTAGCCACTGATATGGTAATGGCTGTCAGAGAAGATATTTTAGCAAAAATTATTGAACAAATACCTGTGGGAAGATTAGGGGGTACGCACGAAATAGCATTTTTAGTAAGTTTTCTTGCCAGCGATGAAGCAAGTTTTATTACAGGAGCCAATTATAGTATTAATGGAGGACAGCATATGTATTAAACAACGAAAATGTATTCTTAAATAAGAAAGGGGCAAATGCCCCTTTTTTTATTGAGTTTTTTATGTTGATGTGAATATTGTAAATTATTCAGAATTGTCTTTGTTGTTCATTCTTTAAAATGAAAATTTTTTATTCTCTTTCATCAGTAATTTGGTCGCTTTTTAATCCTTTTGTATCAAATACAAAATAAGAGTCGGGAATGTTTAAGTTAGGTGTAAATTTTTTGACAGTATAAACATAAGATTCTCCATTTTTCATAAGCACTTTTGCTTGCACAATTTGTTTTTTAGAATTATCAATATACAATTTTATAGTATGAAACTTTTTCTTTTCGGGTTTGATAGCAGGATATAAATTAATTACATCACAACTAATTTTTCCAACATTTTCTTTTTTGTCATATTTATATTTGTAGCCACTTTCATAGATTGTAAAAAAATTATTAGGTGTGATAGTTTCATTTTTTTCATCATTAGGGTTATAATTTTTAATCGTTAATTCTTTTGCATCTTTATTAAAATTCCAAAGTGTTTTTCCATCACTTACAATAGTGTTGCCAGGTATTTCCAGTTTGAATTTATCTCCTTTCAATTCAACTTTTCCAATTTGTTCTTCTACTTTCTTTTTATCTTTATTAAAAATGGTCAAAGTATATTCAGCAGTAATAGTAGAATACGTTTTAGTGGCTTTGCTTACATTATCTAATATGGCTTTTGCCTTTGGGTCTTTTTCTGCCTCTGTTTGTGCCGTGAGGATAGTTGATGATAGTAGTAAAATAGATAAAAACAAGGTATTTAATTGCATATTAATTTTTTGTTTAGATATGTTTTAAGAACGATGGTTTAATTTAGTGATCAAAATATTTTTACAAATTGTGTGCAAATATCAGTATTTTAATATATTTTAGTAAAATAAAAACCCTCTTATTAAAAGAGGGTTTTATCTAATTGATTTTATTTAATTAAGTATTATTTCTTTGCAGGTGCTTTTGCAGCGGCTTGTTGTTGTCCAGCAGGAGCAGTAGGTTCTGTTGATTCAACAACATTTCTTGTAGTTTTTACGCCAACAATAGCCAAGTTTTCAGGATGTAATAAAGTTACACCATTGATTTTAATATCTCCGCAAACAATAGTTTTACCAACACCAAGATTGGTAATATCTATTTCTAATGCGTCAGGAATATCTTTTACAAGTCCTTTTACTTTTACTCTACGCATAGAAATTTGCAATTTTCCACCTGCTTTTACTCCTTCTGCTTGCCCTTTTGTAATAACAGGCAAAGTAACAGTTACAGGTTTATTTTCATTAACTATTTGGAAATCTACGTGAATAGGACGATCTGTAACTTTATGAAATTGTGCCTCTTTAAGAATAGTAGGATAAGTTTGCCCATCCACTTCGATATTAATTACATAAGTGTCGGGGGTATAAAGGATTTTTTTCAAATCTCTTTCATCAATTTTAATAGATAGATGTGTATTTTCATCATACACATTACCGGGAACAAATCCACTTTTTCTAAGTTGATTTAGGTCTCCTTTTGTTTTTGTGTCTCGTTTTTCGGCTTTTAAGCTAGTTGTTTTCATAAATGTAAATTTGTTTGTTTAATGGATTAAATGATGAAGTTTGAGCTTATAGATTCATAGTTATGCACGCTGCTTATAACTTTGGCAAAAAGTTCTGCCACGCTCAAAACTTTTATTTTTGGGATTGATTTTTTTAGTGGAATAGTATCAGTAATAATTAGTTCGGCGAGTTTAGATTTTTCAATATTTTCAAAAGCATTACCAGAAAGCACTCCGTGTGTTGCCATTGCTCGTACCGACTTTGCCCCTTTTTCCATCATCATATCTGCTGCTTTGCATAAGGTGTTAGCAGTATCTACTAAATCATCAATTAAAATGACATTTTTCCCCTCAATATCTCCTATAGCAGTGATGTGATCTACAGCATTGGCTTTTGTTCTTTGTTTGTAACAAATGATTAAATCGGCTTTTAAATGCTTTGCATAGGCATTGGCTCTCTTTGACGCTCCCATATCTGGAGCTGCGATGGCCAAATTACTTAAATTTAAACTTTGAATGTAAGGGAGAAAAATTGTAGAAGCGTATAAGTGGTCAACAGGCACATCAAAAAAACCTTGTATTTGGTCAGCATGAAGATCCATTGTTATCACTCGGTGTGCTCCAGCAGCAGCAATCATATCTGCAACGAGTTTAGCCCCAATTGCCACTCTTGGTTGGTCTTTTCTATCTTGTCGTGCATATCCAAAATAAGGAATAACAGCAATTATGTAATGTGCAGATGCTCTTTTAGCGGCGTCAATCATTAATAATAATTCCATTAAATTATCTGCTGGTGGAATCGTAGATTGAATAATAAACACATTTTGTCCACGAATACTTTCCTCATAAGATACTTGCATTTCGCCATCACTAAAATTATAATGATTCATTTGTCCTAATGGCTTTCCTAATGCCTCAGCAATCTTATGAGACAAGGATAAAGATGCTGTGCCGCTGAATATCTTAATATCTGTTTTCATATTTTTAAGGGGGGCAAATGTACAATCTTTTTTATTTTTATGCAATTTTTTTCATTCTTGTTTTTTATCTCATATAACTTTTATTGAAACTACCGCCTAATGCTCTTCCGTAGCCAGGGCTCATATTATATCTTAGGGCAACTTCAAGACCACCCTTGGTATTTGTTGCTGGGGTTAAATCTGATAAATTAATATCATAGGCAATGCCTAACCCCCACTTGTCAAATTGAAACAAAAGCGAAGGAATAACGGCGTCTTTTAAGCGATAATAGGCGCCCAGTGAAAGAGACATTGCCTTTTTAGCACCAGTGTATACACTTTGGTCTTTAATGATATATTTTACCATAAATCCAGAGGTAATTTCTTTGGATGGTCCTTGTAAAATGGCGGTTAAACTGGGTACAAGGGCTATATTAGCTGATTTTATTCCAAAGTCACCATTAAAATAGGTTACTATACGCATATAAAGTTTATCGCCTGTATTAAAGAAAGAATATTTTGGAGAGGTCAAATGATAAACAGCAGCACCAACATCCAGTTTTGCACCATCTTCTGCACTGATGTATCTTTCGCTTTTAGCATAATGATAGTTAAAACCTCCTCCTAAGTCAAATCGGGCGATACTTGTAAGAGGTACATTTTCACCGGGTCTATTAGGGTCATATTTGTATCCGTCAAATTGATTATCCCAAGTAAAATTGGAACCATTAATTGTTTTTATAGATGTTCCAAATTGTAGTCCCATAGAAATTTTTGAATTATCAGATACTTTTATCACATAATTCATTCCGAGATAGGGCATTAAATTTTTAATTAAACCATTTCCAGCATTATCATAAAATATATTAAGTGCAATTCCAAAATGATTGGCTTTTAATTTTAAGTGATTAATGGCTTGTTCAACACTAATGCCATAAGTTAAATAGGACTTTCCAATGGATGACCATTGGGAACGATAATAAGCAATAGCACGGGTATCATAAGATACTGTGGCTAAAGCAGGATTTAAATAAAGTGGTGCTTCTGTGTACTGTGAAAAATGAACGTCTTGTCCGTACACATTTTTTAAGACAATAAGCCATACAAAAATGTAAAGTTTTTTCATACTCTCTGATTTTTATTTTTAAATTTTTATGTTCATCTATTTTATCTCAATAAAGTAATATGACCTTTTTGAATATAATGTTTGTTATCATAAGTTGTTCCTTCTAATTTGTAAACAAATACACCTGTATTTAGTGCTTGTCCATTTTGAGTTCCATCCCAGCCGATATTTTTGTCTGAAGTTTCAAATACTAATTCACCCCAACGATTAAATATCTGAAGTGTAAAGTTTTTCAAACATCGTCCTCGGACATAGAGAATATCATTTACACCATCTCCGTTTGGAGAAAAGGCAGATGGTATAAACATCTCTCCACAATCTGGATTAACTTTTACAACTACTGTATCTATGCTTTTACAATTTTTACTATTATATCCTGTTACATAAAAAATAGAAGTTTCTGTAAGATTACAAGGTGTTATGGTATCACAACCTAAACAGGAAAATCCATTCGGTCCTGTCCAAGAATAATAAGATGCTTGAGTACCATAAAGGGTTACACAATCGCCAAAGTTAATAGACGTATCTCGTATTCCTACAACATTAGGGGTATCTACTACGTGAATGTAGTTTGGAACTATTGTACTATCAGCACCCCAGTTGTTGGTTACTTTTATGAAGACAGTATAGTTTCCTGGTACGGGGAAGCAAAATTGTGGAAAATCGCCGGAGAAAGTATTGGGCGTTGCACCAGGAACACTCCATTGTACGGTTTGAGGTTGTCCACCAGTAGAAGTATTCATAAATACTAAGCATTGACCTGTACAAATAGTATCATTAGCGGGAATGGTAGTAAAACTGGCTACAGGTGGATTGCAGTTAATAACTGTAACAGTAACAACAGAAGGAGGACTCACACAAGTAGATAAAGTAGAATATGCTACTTGTACGGAGTAGGTAATAGTAGTGGTTGGATTAGGGGTGGGTGGTAAAAAAGCAATTTGCTGAAAATTAGGTGGTACAAGAAAGGTATTGGTATAAGAAGGTGTAGTAGTCCAAGTATAGTTATATGAAAAACCAGTTGGAGGCGTTGATGTATTGACACTTAATGTACCCGTAGTTCCTCCGCAAATAGAATCATTTCCTAAAGGAGTAGTTAAAATAGCAGTAGCAGATGGAACAGGAACTACAGTCAATGTTATTAATTGTGGATTAGATAAGCACCCATTTGCATCTTTACCAATCACTGTATATGTAGTTGTAACAGTTGGGCTTGCAGTAACAACACTACCTGTAGAACTACTTAATGTGAAAGCAGGACTCCAAGTATAAGTATTTAAACCTGTTGCAGTGTAACTTATAGAGGAACCTTGACAAAGAACAGTGTTAGTAGGGGTTACGGTAAATGGCGGAGGTGGTGTTACAGTAATAGTAGTGGTAGCAGCAGCAGTACAAGAACCCGCCGACGCTATGACGGTATACACTGTAGTAGCCGTTGGAGAAGCGGCTACTAATGGTCCCATAGTGGTATTTAATCCTGTTGAAGGCGACCAGTTGTAGTTGATAGCCCCATAAGCGGTATTGCCAGTGGCGGTTAAGTTAATAGATGCCCCCCCAACGCAGGTTGTAGCAGAATTTGGAGTAATAGAAGCAGTGAAGGGAGGACCAATGACTACATTAATAGTAGCGTTAGCAGTACAACCAAAAGCATTTGAACCTGTTACCGTATAAGTAGTGTTTATGGTTGGTGAAGCAATAACAGCAGAACCTGTAGAAGAACTAAGTGATGAAGATGGTGCCCAAGTGTAATTGTTTGCACCTATTGCTGTTAAGGTAGTATTGCCGTTAGGGCAAATAGTATTTCCAGTTGAACTTAAGGTAATAGTAGGACTTGGAGAAACTACAATGGTTTGTGTAGCACTTGCAGTATTCGTTCCATCAGATACCAAAACACTAATTGAGTATGTTCCTGCATTTGTAAAAGATATTGTAGTTATTGAAGCAGATGGTGGAGAGAAAGTAGGTCCAGGAGGATTAGAAGTCCAAGTATAACCTGTTACTGTGGTAGTACCTGTATTGGCTGTAGCAGTAACTACGCCACCTACACAAACAGTAGATGGGTTTACGGTTAAAGTTAAATTTATTGTAGAAAGAGTTCCACTCAGTTGAATGTCATCGACTGCGAAAGAAGGATCTGTAGCCACTCCGTCATCTACATTTTGCCATCTAAAACCAATTTTGACATTAGGATTATTATTTGCAGAGGAAGGTAAAACGATAGTAAAGTTTGTCCAAAATCCTTGTGGATTACAAGCAGTATTATTAGTAGCAGGTAAATTCCCCAAAGAGTTCCAAGTAGATCCATCAAAATACATAAGTTCGGTATAGTCCGACCCTGCGGTACCTTCTTGGATATAATTAAATGACAAAGTGATATTACTATATCCTGTACAATTAATTGTTGGGGATTCTGCTCTTTTGTTGGTATTTGTACAAAATCCAAATCCACAAGCGCCTTCGCCATAAGCCGCTCCTTGATCAGCAGGAATTCCTAATCCTGATATAGCGATATTCCCAATGTGCAAAGTTCTATTGGTAAGAGAAGCATTGTTTAAGCAGCCGTCACCACAATTACCTGCACCCATACCTGCTTCTGTGGCACTTATGAACCATTCGTTAGCGTAAGGGTCGTTGGTACCTGTACTGGATACTGACCATGCACCATTAGTAGGTGTGGCTACTGTTCCGCTGGCTTGTTGTCCTTGAGAACATCCTGTTCCAAAATTTTCCACCCAAAATACTTGTGCGTTTAAGAATAGTTGAGTAACAATAAATAACAATCCAAAGAATAGAAATTTTTTCATAACGAAATGTATTTTTGGGGCTAAATATAAGAAAAAATATAAGATTTGTGAAAAAAGTAAATGAGTGGAAAATTTAAGGTTGAAAGTTTAAAGTGGAAGGAAGGTATTTTGTGTGAATTTTAAATTACACCCTTTTTAGTTCCTTTTTTTATTTTTACTCACCCCCTTTTATTAGTAGAAAGTGGAAAGTAGAAAGTGATAAAGAATATTGTTTTTGATAAATATTGAGTGCTTTAAATTTTTTAAGGATAATTACTTTCAACTTTTGACTAAAATTCGCGTGAGGGATGCGGAGGGTGCGGCGAGTGGAGCGAGCCGCAGCACTGCCCTGAGCGTAGCGAAGGGATTGCCGAAGCGATAGCGAAGCCCGTAGCAGCCCGACCCGAACACACCACAGCCATAAGTAATTTTTTAAACGACATTTTTTGTCGTTTTGAAACAATAGTATATGATTATTTACAAAGTTCGGAAATGCTGTGATGTGTGAGGGGCACGCCCAAATAATAAAAATTATTCAAGAATTTAATTTTTGAGGTGGATTGGTTTTTTAATTGTTTTTATAGTATGTTTTATTGGTTGATAAAAAATAATAGTTTATACGAAAATTTGTTTGTATTTTTGGTTTTTGAAAAATGAAGGTTATGAATAAAATTAGAACAGTGATTATTGATGATGAGAAAAATAGTAGGGATAATACAAGGTTGATGTTAAGTAAGTATTTTTCTGCAGATGTAGAAATAGTGGGGGAGGCAGAAAATGGCATTAAAGGTAAAGAGTTGATTTATGAGAAGCGACCTGATTTGGTTTTTTTGGATGTAAGTATGCCTGAAATGAATGGATTTGAAATGCTTCAAACGATTCCAGATTCAGATAAAAATTTTTATGTGATATTTTTGACGGCGTATAGTAATTATACTGTTGACGCAATTCGTGCGGGGGCTATTGATTATTTGGTGAAACCATTGATGAAGGAAGAGTTGATAGATGCTGTTAATAGAGCAAGAAAATTTATTGAAGGTGAAAAAGCCAAGAACAATGTGGTGAATTCAGGGGGTACAAACTCAAAATTAATGATTGCACATAGTAAGGGCTTTACTCTAATTGATTTTAATGAAATAATAATGATGGAAGCCGCAGGTAATTACACTGATTTTTTTCTTACAAATAATCGTAAGATTATTGCTTCCAGAACATTAAAGGATTATGAAGATATTTTAGATAAGAAATTATTTTTTAGAGTGAGTAGAAGTGCTATTGTGAATTTGAATCATATTAAAGAATATAATAGTAGTACAGAAACGCTTTATTTATCTGAAAATCTGCAAATTCATATTTCTAAAGGAAGATGGCAAGAGTTTAATGAAGCCATTCGTAATAGTACAATAAATCCTAATAAATAATTTAATGTTGTTTGGTTAATAGTTATGAGATTAGTGATTATTATTTTTTTTACCTTTTTTTATTTTTGTTTATTTTTTGCTCAAAAGTCATATTATCCTGTTTATCATTATGAATCAGAGAATGGGCTTGTTCATTTGAATGTTTTATCTATCAAACAAAATCCTTTTAATGTTTTGTATTTTGTTACACAAGGAGGTGTGTATGAATATGCGGGTCAAGTTTTTCAAAAAAAATCGTCTTATTCTTCTCTCAAAAATATCCGTAATATCTTTTTTAATGATACTTGTACATTTTTAGTACACAGAGATAATGGGCTTTTTTATGTTCAACAGAATAAAATAAAAGCATTTTTTAATCAAAATCCTTTTAAGCGTCCAAGTGATAAAATAATTGTTCAAGATAATTTTTGTTTTAATTATACTGACCAAATTGCAGTAGAGTTTTTTGACTATAAAAATAATATCTATTATAATGATTCAGTTTTATTAAGAGATAATACTAATCAAGCATTTTGTATTCAAGCATTGAAAAATAAAATTTTAATAGGTAGAAAAAAGGGCTTGTATGTAATTGATAAAAACAACCTTCGGCAAGTACAGATAATTTCTAAACATCCTGTGTATTCTATTTTTTATGATATTCATAGACGTTTATTATATCTTGGTTCATCAGGAAAAATTTTGATAGTAGATGATAGTGTATTTAAACTACAAAAGACAATTCCTATTACGCTGCCTACAACCAGTAAGACAAATCTTTTTTTATTTCAAATGGAAAGGAATATCAGCAAATTAGTGGTAGATAAATTTAATAGAATATGGTTTTCTACGCAACCTGATGATAATATCTATTTATGGGATAATAATGAAGTATATGATGTTTTAGATATTTTGAACATTCCACCTACGCTTATTAATGATATTTATTTGGATAATTTTAATAATATATGGATTGCTACATTTAATGATGGTGTTTATCAAATTAATTCTACTTATTGGCAATCATACAGAATTGTTGAAAATCAAAAAACGCTGGATATTAAACAAATAGAATATCATCAAAAGTTTTTATTTTTTGCTACAAATAATGGACTTTTTTATACAGATACTTCGCAACTCAATAAAATTAAGGCAATAGTTAATCCTGATAATTTTTTTAATACTGAAATTTTTTATATTCAAAACTTTAAGGGTAACATCTTTGCTTCAAATATCGTAGAATTCAAACCTGTTAAGTATAATTTATCCACTTCTAATGTTGTAATATTACCATTTAAATATTTTGCAATAAAAAACAATGAGTTAGTGTATGTAACAGATATTACAAATAATATCTTGCTTTATAATATTCAAAAAAATAAAATACTTGATACTATTTACAAGCCCTCTGATTTTAAATTAAACGTAAGACATTTGTTTTTGAAGAATGATACTCTCTTTGTATCTACTAATAAGGGATTGCTATTAATGAAAGATAAATATCACAATAATTTACTCTTTGAGAATTCAGAAATTCAAAAAGTTATTTACAACAATTATTCGCTTTATGTTTTATCAGAAAATAAAATATATGATTTTTATACTAAAAAAATAGTTTTTGATGCAGAAAAATTTAATGTTGTAACGCTTACAGATATTGAGCACTTTCAGGATTATTATTTTGTTTCATCAGAAGAAGGAATGCTTTTGTTAGATAAGAATTTTCAACTTTTAAATTACTTTGGAAGAAGAGATGGAATGATTTCAAATGTGATAAATGATGTATTGATATTAAATAATAAATTGTTAGTGGCTACTGATAAAGGATTTTCTTATGCTTCTATTCATTATTTATTAAATCATCCATTGAATATCAATACACCAGTTGTTTCCTTTGTATCCACTAATACAGATACTTTTTATGGACATACTTTTAAATCTTTGATATTTGATAATGATGTTCAAGATATTTATTTTCATTTGATTTCGCCTAATTTTAATCCGCTTACAAAAGTTACATTTCAATATTCTTTGAATAATTCAGATTGGATAAATTTTGAAAATTCGCCATTGCATTTTTCATCATTGGCAGGAGGAAACTATGAATTAAAAATTCGTTCTACCATTGATAACATACATTTTACACCACCTGTTGTTGTTCATTTTAAAAAGGAATTAAAATTGTATGAAAGAACTTGGTTTTGGGAGTTTTTGATAGCCCTTGTTCTGCTTATTTTATTTTTAGTTGTTTATATCATTAGAAAAATTGAACAAAAAAAATCCACTGAAAAATTAAAAGTTATTCAACAAATGAATTTACTCAAACATCAAGCAATGAATGCTATTTTAAGTCCGCATTTTATTTTTAATTCTTTGACAGGTATACAAAACTATATTCTCAAAAATGATATTGATAAAGCCAGTGATTATCTTTCTAAATTTTCTCGCCTCATCCGAATGATTATTGAAAAAGCATCTCAACCTACTATTTTATTAAAAGATGAAATCAAACGATTGCAATTTTATTTAGAACTTGAAAAAGAACGTTTTCAAGATAAATTTAAATTTGAAATAATTTTGGATGAACAGTTAGATATTGATAATATTGAAATTCCCAATATGATTATTCAACCCTATCTTGAAAATGCTATTTTGCACGGCATTCTACCCAAAAATGATTTAGGACATTTGACTTTAAGTTTTAAATTAAAAGATAGTAAGTTTGTTGAAATTATTATAGAAGACGATGGAATTGGAATTATTAAAGGAGAAGAACGAAAACCCAAACATCATAAATCCCTTGCTACACAAACAATTGCAGAAATACTGCAAATTAATACGCAACTTTATCAAAAACATCAATCTGTAGAAATCATTGATAAATCTAATATATCTAAAGACCAATCAGGCACTATTGTCAGGATTTTAATTGAACTTTAATCTTGACAAATTAAATTTGATAATTATGAATGTATCTCATAAAAACTTACTTTATTTACTATTGCTGATATTCTTTTTATTCAATCATTTATTATTAAATGCTCAAAAAATTCGCTTTTTTCCTGATACTATTTATGCTTGCAAAGAAGATACTATTAGATTATCTATCCCTTCTGAAATACTTTCAAAATCTGTAAGTATTCAGTGGTTAACACCCAATTCTATCATCTTTCATTCATCTGTATTAAAGACCAATCAAGAAGGACAATACATATTGAAATTAAAGACAAAACAATTTGAGATTAATGATACTTTTTTTATTGTAAAATCTGAAAAACCCACTATCAGCATTCAAGATACTATGATGTGTATTGGAAAACCAATTTTGCTTAAATTCAATCATCCTACCTACAAATTCTATTTACCCGAAGGAAAAACGCCCATTTACCAATTATACATTCCTACTGCAGGAAGATATTCAGTAAAAATAGACAATAGAGGTTGCAGTGTTATTCGTCAGTTTGAAGTAAAAAGTATTCAGCCCACTATACCTGAACACAAAGAATATACCTTTTGTGCAAGTGATGAAAATAAAAAAATAAGTGTCAAACACAACGGAATTTCAAGTGTATTATGGAGCAATGGAAGTACTCAAAAATCAACTATAGTAGACAGAGAGGATAATTATTGGGTAAAAATTTCCGATAGATATTGCGGAACAAAAATAGACACAATTGTTGTAAAGTTTAAACCTTGCAATTGCGAAATTCTTGTACCAAATAGTTTTACGCCCAATGAAGATGGCAAGAATGATTACTTTTATCCTGTATTATCTTGCGAATATTCTTATTACAATCTCACCATTTATGATAAATGGAACAATGTAGTGTTTTCTACTAATAATCCAAATGCCAAGTGGGATGGACGTTACAAAGGCAATCCTTTGCCTGAAGATGTGTATGTTTACAAAATTGAAACAATTGAAAAAAATACTGATAAAAAAAATTCTCGCACAGGGAAAATTGCACTCATTCGTTAAAACTTATCATTATGACTTATTTTTTAGTTGCAGATAGCGGATCTACCAAGACATCTTGGGCTTTAATTACCAAAGAAGATGTTATTTTAAAATTTGAATCCAAAGGTATTAATCCTTACTTTTTAAATGAAAAACAAATTGATCATCTGTTATATGAGGAGGTCTTGCCATATTTAAAAAAATATCTTTCTACGCTACAAGCCGTTTATTTTTATGGAGCAGGATGTAGTAACAAAGAAAATAACTTAAAACTCAAACATAGTTTTAAGAATATATTGAACATTGAAGAAGTGCATATTTGGCACGACATACTTGGGGCGGCTCGTGCTACTTGCCAAAGAAATAAAGGTATTGTGGGTATTTTAGGCACAGGTAGTAATGCTTGTGTGTATGGTGGATTAAGTGTTTTACGCACAGCCCCATCTTATGGTTATTTGTTTGGAGATTATGGAAGTGGTGCAAACATTGGAAAATCTTTTGTTCAAGCATATTGTGATAATACATTGCCTACCGACTTAAAAAAAACATTTGAAAGTGCAGGATACGATGCAGAAAAAATTTTAAATGGTGTTTACAAGCAAGCAATGCCTTCTCGTTTTTTAGCATCTATATTTCCATTTGTTATCAAACATAAGAATCATCCATTTGTTCAAGAACTAATTTTTTCGTCTTTAAAAAGATATTTTGAAATCCAAGTATTGCCAATCATTGATGAAAAATGGGAGATGCACTTTGTAGGAAGTGTGGCAAAAGTTTTAGAAGATGACATAAAGAAAATCGCTGAAAATTATCAATTACAAGTAAAAAGTATTGTAAAAAATCCTTTGGATGGTTTGATTGAATATCATCAAAAATATTAGGAATTAGTTGCAAATGGCTAAAGCCAACTGAATTGATTTACACAATAAATTTGAATCATACAATCAAACAAAAACACTCAATCAAAAAACATCCAACTGATGCCCATTTTAAATGCCCTATCAGGCATCATATAATGAGGTAAATAATAATAGGGCTTTTCAATAATGCCATTCAAGATATTATCTATTCTAATAAAAAAATTAACAGGTTTTATTCGTCCTGAAAAATAAAAGGAAAGATGAGGGTAGGGGAGTGCTTGCATCGGTGTATAAGAAACGCTATAAATGCCTGTAGCGGGTGTGTATTGATAAGTATCAAATGCGGTGATGCTTGAAATATACTGAAATCCTGTTAAGACAAGTAAATTTTGATGAAACCATCGTCCTTGATAATAAATATCGCCTTTTACAAAATGTTCAGGTAATGCAATAATATCAGCAGTTTTGTATTGATAGTAATAATTGGCTGATATACCAAGGTGTTTCCAAAATAAAGTATGAACTTGAACTTTGAACTGATGAACAAAAAAATCTTTATTATATTGTTGAGGATATTGTTCTAAAAAATAAATGTAATTTTTGTGTTGAAAAAAGTTGTAAGATAGTTGTAAATGAGATGAATAATTGAATGCGCTTGAAAACTGAACACTTTGCACATCCTTAAAATGATTCAACCAAATAAAATGATTGCTATACCAAAAATTTTGTTGAAAAGTTGGTGATTGTTGAATGCCTTTAATTCCAATGTCTAATAACCATTGATGATATTTTATTTGAGCATTGGCTATTAGTTTATAGTTCTCTTTTTGTGTTCCTGAAAAGATATAATTAAAAGCATAATGATGTTTTATTTCA
The DNA here is from genome assembly GCA_026414605.1 of Bacteroidia bacterium. Taxonomy (GTDB): domain Bacteria; phylum Bacteroidota; class Bacteroidia; order B-17B0; family Aurantibacillaceae; genus BPGX01. The sequence continues at coordinate 3,451 of JAOAIP010000050.1, read as the reverse complement.
ACACCTTTCCATTTAGTGAAATGATGAGATTGTCCATCAATAAAATGATTTTGCATCATAGTGTCTGTGTATAAGTATATTTTGTTCCATTGGTATTTGTATGAAAGTTGAAAATAATTTTTTTTATACTGAAAAGTTGTAGAAATAGGTAACTCTAATTTTAAAGAATGCAAACTATCATTCGTTTGCAATGTATCAATAAACACAAAATCATAATATCCTGAAAGAGGTTTGTTATCAACGTATTGATATTTCTCTTGTTGAATAAATGGTTGCAATGAAATAGCCAATGCCTTAATGCTATCTTTTTGGATTAAATAATGAACATTGTATTCTGCTTCATTGGATTGTATAGATTTTTTGGCTGAAGAAAGAGATACGGGTACAAGCGATTTGTCAATGAATAAAGCAGTACTTGTGAGGGTATCATTTACAATGCCGCCATTTTCTTGATGTTTGATGCTATTAAAAATGACTCGCCCATCCATTGATAATTTTTTTGTGTTGTACCAATGATAATCCATTACTAAATTAGTGATATTTGATTTTTGAAATTGATAAAAGCCCGTATTCGTGCTTCTTCTGAAATAAAAATTGATTTGATGTGTTTGTTTGATAGGAGATGTAAAGTATGCTTTAAAATGCTGTTCATCCTTGCTTCCTGCAATGCCGTCTAATTGTGCATAAAAACCTTTGGTGCGATAAATGTTTATATCTTCTTTTCGTAAAACATCAGGATAATAAATAGATAACACTCTGCTGCCAATTTGTGCACTTTGATGTTGAAGTAAATAATCAGGTTGGGCTGTGCCTATTTGTCCATTAAAGTAAAATGGTAATGAATTTTGAAAATGCAAAACATTTGTATCAATGTATTGATAATTTTGAAAAATGCTGTCTTGTAGAAAATAATAGGGAGAAGGTTTTACAAAAAAACGATTGTCAACAATATACGCTGTTTGAGATAAGATATTAGGTGTAATCAAAACTAAACAATAAAATACTATGAAATATATTTTTCTCATTCTCAACTTTTAATCCTTCAAATACTAAACATAATTTAAACTTTCAATGAGTATCACAATACCTTCTTTGAGTTCATTTTCTTTGATAATCAAAGGAGGAGCAAGACGAATACAATCGGGTGCAAATAAAAACCAATCTATAAGCAATCCATTTTTTAAACACCAATCAATGGCTTTCATTACTTGTTCTGAACTATTTAATTGTACTGCCCCCATTGCACCAATAATACGCAATTCTTTAATAGCAGGATGTTTTAAATGTCTTTGGAGGTAATCTTCAATAAACTTGGCTTTATTACTTAAATTCTCGTTTAAGATGACTTTTAATGTAGCCAAAGCCGATGCTACACAAATAGCATTTCCGCCAAAGGTTGTAAGATGCCCTAATGGCTGATTGGTAAATACTTGCATCATTTCGGAGGAAGCAATAAAAGCCCCAATAGGCAGTCCCCCGCCCATTGCTTTCCCTAATACTAATATGTCGGGGACAATATCAAAATGTTCAAAAGCAAAGAGTTTTCCTGTTCTTCCAAAGCCCGTTTGAATTTCATCCATTACCAATAATGTTCCTGTTTCTGTACACTTTTGCCGAAGGGCTTGCATATATTCTTTGGAGGGAATTAATACGCCTGCTTCTGCCCTTATTGGTTCTACAAATACTGCAGCGGTATCTTTGGTGATAGTATTCAGAGCATTGTAGTCATTCCACTTGATTATTTTTGTTGCAGGTAATAAAGGTCTGTATTTGGTTTTGAAAAACTCATTTCCCATTATGCTTAATGCCCCTTGTGTGCTGCCGTGGTAGGCATTTTCAAAAGATATGATTTCAGGTCTTTGAGTAAATCCTTTGGCTAATTTCATTGAACCTTCTATGGCTTCGGCACCCGAATTGACAAAGTAAATACAATTCAATGTAGAGGGTAGATGTTGTGTAATCAATTGAGCATACGCAGTTTGTGGTTCTTGAATGGTTTCGCCATACACCATTATGTGAGCGTACTTGTTCAATTGTTCAATGATGGCTTTCTTTATTTCAGGATGTTGATGACCTACACTGCTAACGGCTATTCCACTAATAAAATCAAGATATACACGTCCTTTTTTGTCATAAATATAAACGCCTTCTGCCTTTTCAACTTCTATATTAAGTGGTGAAGGAGAAGTTTGTGCAATGTGTTTAAGAAAAATTTCTCTATGAGAAAAATGCATATAATGATTGTATTAAAAACAAAAAACTTTGATTGTTGATTAAGGGTATTATTGGGTCAATAGATTACAAAAAATAAAAGTAGTAAATTTTACTATAATTGTAATAATTCCTCTTATACCTAAAATTATTACGCCATATTATGATACACTGCCACTACATCATCATCTTCTTCTAAACGTTCTATTAAACTCAACACATCTTTTTGTTGTTCTTCAGGAAGTTCAACGGTTGTAGTAGGTACAAAAACTTTATTAGTTTCTTTTACAGGGATTTTATTTTCTTCCAATGCTTGTTGCATTTTACCAAAATCAACAAAAGCAGTTGTTACTATCACATCATTTGATTCATCATCCCATTCTATATCTTCTGCGCCCCAATCTATCAGTTGTAATTCTAAATCATCTTTATTTAAGCCCGTTGCATCAATTTTAAAGATACCTTTTCGTTCAAACATAAAACTTACAGATCCGGATGTGCCCAGTGTACCATTTCCTCTATTCAAATGCATACGAATATTTGCGACCGTACGAGTAGGATTGTCTGTGGTAGTTTCTATCAATAATGGAACGCCGTGTGGTGCGTATGCCTCATATATTACCTCATCGTAGTTTGCAGCATTTTTTTCTGTGGCTCTTTTAATAGCCGCTTCAATGTTGGCTTTGGGCATATTGACGGCTTTGGCGTTTTGCAATACCATTCTTAACCTTGGGTTAGATTCAGGATGAGGTCCCCCTAATTTTACAGCAATTGCAATTTCTCGTCCAATCTTAGTAAATGCCTTTGCCATTTTAGCATAACGCTTAAACATTTTTTCTTTACGCTTTTCAAATATTCTACCCATATTTTTAATTTTTTCGCAAATTTAATTGATAATCCTCAAATAAAATAATCCTTATTCTTGAATCGTAAATTTGAATCTCTTTTTAATTTTTATTTGGGCGTGCCCCTCACACACCACAGCATTTTCAAACATTGTAAATAATCATATACTATTGTTTCAAAACGACAAAAAATGTCGTTTAAAAATTTCAATCGGCTGTGTTGTGTTCGGGTCGGGCTGCTACGGGCTTCGCTATCGCTTCGGTAAATGTGCTTAAATGGTAATTTAAGCACATTCGTGAGCACCTTGATATAAAAAACAGATGGCGAACAATCCTCGCCTTATCGTCATTGCGAACGAAGTGAAGCACCCGTCATTGCGAATGAACGCAGTGAG
>JAOAIP010000022.1 GCA_026414605.1 Bacteroidia bacterium | reverse complement strand
TACCGGCTTCGCCGCCCTCCACATCCCTCACGCAACTCACCCCCTTCCCCTCTCTTTTGAAAAAGAAAGGGGCGATGCGAAAGTTGTTTTATTCAATTGCTCCCCCTCTCTAATTCATTTAGAGAGGGGGAATAAAAGGGGGTGAGTAAAAACTCCGCATCCCTCACGCAAAATTCAGTTAAAAGTGGAAAGTAAAAAGTTTTTTGCCAATAAAGAGTTTAACCCACTAAATATCACAAGAATATTCCTTATTCTTTTCTCATTCCACTTTCAACTCTCCACTTTTAACTTTCAACTAATAAAATAAAAGGAGGTGAGTAAATAACTTTACATTTTGTCATAAGGAAAATTATTTGTATATTTGGCATAAAATTTGAAACTATCACATCAAAAATGAACTCTGAACTATGATATTCAAAGAAAATTCTCTATCTCTTGATTTCACGAATTATAAAGCACATAAAGGAAGTTTACTTATTGCGGAACCCTTTATGTTGGATGGCTATTTTAAACGGTCAGTAGTTCTTTTAGCAATACATAATGAAAAAGAAGGAACATTAGGATTTATTGTAAATAAACCTATTAAAAATGTGGCTTTGAGCGATATTGTAAAACCCTTTGAAAATGCTACCGATTGGCCTATTTATTTCGGTGGTCCTGTGCAAACTACTTCTTTGTTTTATATTCATCGTTTAGGAGATTTGATAGCAGACAGCAAAGAAATTGCAGAAGGTATTTATTTTGGAGGAGATTTTAAAATAGTTCAAGAACTCGTCAAAAGAGATGAAGCAACACCTCAAGACATTAAATTCTTTTTAGGTTATTCAGGTTGGGGTGAAAATCAACTGGAAGATGAAATCGCCCGAAACTCTTGGCTTACTACTACTGCCAAGCCATCATTAGTGTTTAATAAAATGAGTCAAAATGAATGGTGGAGAAAAGCCGTATTTCAAACACCTCATTTTTATGTGGCTAACTTTCCTGAAAATGCTTACTTAAACTAATCTTTCCACTCGGCTAAAAACAAATTGGTATCACGCGTTCCACCATTGTTTCTATTGGATGAAAATATGAGTTTTTTCCCATCGGGTGAAAACATTGGAAAAGCATTAAAATTACTTTCTGTTGTAATTTGTTCTAATCCTGTTCCATCAATGTTTATCATATACAATTGAAAGTCATAACCACGTGTGCTATGATGATTGGAGGAAAAAATTATTTTATTTCCTGATGGATGAAAAAAAGGTGCCCAATTGGCTTTCCCTAAGTGTGTAACTTGCTTCAAATTTTTTCCATCTGAATCACATACAAAAATTTCAAGATTGGTAGGGGCAACCAAGTTTTGTGCTAATAGTTCTTTGTATTCTTTGATTTCTTCTTCTGTTTTGGGTCTTGAAGCACGAAAGACAATTTTACTTCCATCGGGTGAAAAAAATGCTCCGCCATCGTATCCTAATTCATTCGTGATTTGAACAGGATTAGATCCGTCAATATTCATCACCCATAGTTCAAGGTCTCCACTTCTTGTAGAAGTAAATACGATTTTATCGCCTTTGGGTGATACGGTTGCTTCTGCATCATAACCATAAGTATCCGTTAGTTTTTTTACGATATTACCATTTAAATCGGCGACATAAATATCATACTCAGGTATGATATGCCACACATATTTGCAGATATTAACAGGTGGTTGAGGGCAAGTATCAATTTTTTCGTGTGTAGATGCAAATAAGATATGTTTTCCATCGGGCATAAAGTAAGAACAGGTGGTTCTGCCTTTTCCTGTGCTAATTCTTTTGAAGGATTCGGGTTTTGTAAGATCCAGTTGATGGATTTTTTTTAAATCCAAAAAATAAATTTGATCACAAGGGATATTCCAGTTTTTATTGGTAAGTTGAAATGTAATTTTGGTGCCTGTTTTATCAAAATAGGCCTCTGCATTATCGCCTCCAAAAGTAAGTTGTTTTAAGGATTTGAAATGTTTTTTTTCTTTCTCTGAAATGAGTGGAGTATTGTTATTTTGTGCAAATAAGATTATAGAATGAAGCACAAAAAGAATAAAGGATATTAGGCGAAACATAAATTTTAAATTTTAAAGCGAAAATAATTTTGTTATAATATAAATGTAAGTATTGTGCAATTTTGGGTATGAAAGAATTTATGTTTAAAAGAGAATAATAAAATCATCAATCACATTCAAAAATTCTAATAATTAAAGTATTAACCTAAAAATGGGTATCTATAATCGGTAGGCGGAACAAAAGTTTCTTTAATAACTTGTGGGCTCACCCATCTGAGTAAGTTCAATTTTGAACCTGCTTTGTCATTGGTACCCGATGCCCTTGCACCTCCAAAAGGTTGTTGTCCTACAACGGCACCTGTTGGTTTATCATTAATGTAAAAATTACCTGCACTATTGATGAGTTTTTTGCAAGCCAAGTCAATAGCATAGCGGTCGTTTGCAAAAACAGAACCTGTAAGGGCGTATACTCCTGTTTTATCTACTATTTCCAACATTTCTTCATATTCATTGTCTTCATAAACATACACAGATAAAATAGGACCAAACAATTCATTGCACATTGTATAATAGGTTGGGTTAAAACATTGTATTACTGTAGGTTCAATAAAGTAACCTACGGATTTGTCATATTTACCGCCCATTATTATTTTTACATCGTTTGATTTTTTCGCATTTTCAATATGTTGAGCCAGTTTATTAAAACTATCTTCGTTAATTACTGCATTGATAAAATTAGAAAAATCTTCTACTCCGCCCATTTTCATAGATGCTAAGTCCTCTTCCATATATTTTTTTACATCGTTCCATAAACTTTTTGGAATGTAAGCCCGAGATGCAGCAGAACATTTTTGTCCTTGATATTCAAATGCTCCTCTGACAAGTGCTACAGCCACTTCTTTAGGATTAGCAGAACTATGTGCGATAACAAAATCCTTTCCGCCTGTTTCCCCTACAATTCTTGGATAAGAACGATAGTTATGGATATTTTCACCGATTTTTTTCCATATATTTTGAAAAACTTCGGTGGAACCAGTGAAGTGAATACCTGCAAAATAATAATGTGAGAAAATTACTTCTGCGGCTTCTGGACCACTTGGATAAATGAGATTGATAACACCATCTGGTAATCCTGCTTCTTTTAGTATTTCCATAATGACGTGGGCACTGTATACTTGATCATTACTGGGTTTCCACACTACTACATTTCCCATCATTGCTGCACTTGTGGGTAGATTGCCTGCAATAGCAGTAAAATTAAAAGGCGTTAAAGCATAGACAAAACCTTCCAACGGACGCCATATCATTCTATTCCACATTCCAGGAGCAGAGTTGGGCTGTTCTTGATATATTTCAGACATAAAATAGACATTGAACCTCAAAAAGTCAATGAGTTCGCACGCACTGTCTATTTCTGCTTGAAATGGATTTTTGCTTTGTCCTAACATGGTAGCCGCATTGAGTTTGTAGCGGTATTTATTAGCAATAAGATCGGCGGCTTTTAAGAAGATAGACGATCTTTGTTCCCACGAAAGGGCTTCCCATTGTGGTTTTGCTGCCAGTGCAGCATCTATGGCTTGATGTATATGTTCTTTATTGCTTTTATGAAAGTACCCTAAGGTATGCTTATGATCGTGAGGGGGTGCTATTCTTACTTTATTTCCACTTCGTACTTCTTTCCCACCAATATACATTGGGATATCTACTTCTTTGCTACGCCATTCTGCAATGGCTTCTTGAAGTTTTTTTCTTTCTTCTGTGTTTGGAGCATATTGTTTGACTGGTTCATTTTGAGGTACAGGTACTTTGAAAAATCCATTATTCATAACTAAAAATTTTGGGCAAAAGTAGTAAATTTAATTGTTAGTGATTTTAATTGTGAAATAAAACAAAATCTACAATCCCATATTCAAATGAAGATAAATACCAGTTTGTTGTAAATGATTAATGGCAAACTCTATACGAAATACTAAGTCATAATAAGTAATGAAATCTAAGCCAATACCATAGCCATATATCCAGCGATTATTTAAAAAATTGTTTGTATAAAAATAGCGGTCTTCTACATACGCTGCATCAAAAAAAAGATTGAGATAAGAATAAAAAGGAATGGTATTAAATTGTGGGATATTTAATTTTTTTATTGTAATTACTCGGGGCTTAATGAGTCGCCATCGCAAACTATTTTTAAGCATAATATATTTTTGACCATCAATAATGTAGTATTCATAGCCCCTTACAAGATTATTTCCATAACCGATAGAACGATTAAAAAAATAAGGAATTTTATTAGGTGTCCATTTTGTGTATACGGCATTGGCAAGATTTAGCCAATCTTTTAGGGGAGAAAATTTTTTGATAGACGCATAAACAAAGAAATTATCTGTATTTTCAATGGATGAGATGCCTAAGCCATTTTTGGTAGCATTAATGCTAAACACCCAACCTTTGAGTGGATAGTATTGAATATCTGTGTTATTAAAAATGTAGGAATAATACAAGTAAAAATAATTCAAAACATTATTGGAAGAGGAATGAAAAATAGAAGGATTAAGTTTTAATAAAGTATCATTGATTTGCCAATGATTATAAGCCAATTCTAATGTATGTTGGTCAAAATATTTTTTTCTATAAGTGAAAGATAATTTGGTTTCTATTACTTGAATAATGTGTTTTTTGTAGTCCCTATAAAAAAGTGGTTTGTTGTTAAAAGTGTTGTATTGGGCTTCGTTATTTTGTTTGAAAAAGAAAGAGGTTCTAAATCCAATAGTTTGCTGTTTATTAATATAAGGTTTTTTGTATACAATGCCATGTTTTTCTGAATAACCACGTTGAATCACAATTGAAAATTTGTCTTTTCTTCCTGTAAAATTTTGGTGATCTACGATTATACCATAGTTTATTCTAAACCAATCTTTTGTTTCCCACCAAGTATTAAAATTTCTATCCTGTACTTCAAAAATAGGTAAAGGCCATATATACCAACGTTCACGAACGTGTGTATGTAATTTAATTTTTTGCGAATCAATTTTTTCAGAATACACGGTATCAAATACAAAAAGATTAGTATTAAAGATGTTTTGTTGAGATCTTTGTAAAACATAATTTAAGTAATTGGTGGAAACAGTGTCTTTTGATTTTTTAATAAATTCTCTTAGAATAATAGATGATTTTGTTTTTTTGTTACCTTCTATTTCAATAGTATCTATGATATAATAATGTTGTGCTAAAACAAAAGAAAAGTTAATCAAAAACAAATGTAAAAATAAAGTTAGATGTTTTTTGAAATTAAAAAGCATTCAGATTGTTTGTGAATTATTTAGTATTTAAGATGCCAACAAAGGTAAGGCAAATTTTTATGTTTTTTATCAGGTAAAAAATACACATTTTTGCGGCTATGATATACATTACACGCAAAGAACATTTTAATGCAGCACATAAACTTTTTAATGCACAGTGGAGTGCAGAAGAAAATTTCAAAGCATTTGGAAAATGTGCAAATCCAAATTTTCACGGACATAATTATGAAGTGTATGTAACAATTAAGGGTAAAATAAATTCAGAAACAGGATTTGTAATGAATTTGTTTGATTTAAGTGATATTTTGAAAACGGAGATAGTGGATGTATTAGATCATAAAAATTTAAATTTAGATATTGATTATTTTCAAACTCATTTGCCAAGTATTGAAAATTTATGTGTATTCATTTGGCAAAAAATTGAACCAAAAATCAAATCCTATGGTGCAGAATTGCATTGTGTAAAAATACAAGAAACAGATAATAATTTTGCAGAGTATTATGGAGAATAAAAAACCTATTATTACAGATTGGGAAAGTTTTGAAAACTATTTTCGTATTGATTTGTACAATACTGAAAAAACTAAAATTTTAAAGGATGCTTACGAAACCATCATTAAAATAGTTGGTGAAGATATAAGTAGAGATGGTTTGTTGAAAACACCTGAACGCGCAGCCAAATCTATTCAATTTTTAACGCACGGCTATCATTTGGATGCTATTGAAATCGTAAAATCTGCTATGTTTGATGAAGATTATTCTCAAATGGTATTAGTAAAAAATATAGAGGTATTTAGTTTGTGTGAGCATCATTTATTACCATTTATTGGAAAAGCACACGTGGCGTATATTCCTAATGGAAAAATTGTAGGGTTAAGCAAAATAGCCCGAGTAGTGGATGCCTATGCCCGACGGTTACAAGTACAAGAAAGATTAACCAATCAAATTAGAGATTGTCTGCAAGAAACCTTACATCCATTAGGAGTGGGGGTAGTAATAGAATGTGCTCATTTGTGTATGCAAATGCGTGGGGTTCAAAAGCAACATAGTATAACTACCACCTCTGCTTTTTCTGGTGTTTTTTTAGAAGAAGCTACAAGAAAAGAATTTATTAGTTTAATAAAGGATTAAAAAATAGAATTTTTCAAGTTTTAATTTTAAGGTTTCGTGGTTTAATTTGTAAACCTTTTTGAGATAAATATTGAGTATCTTATTTTTCAATTTATTGAACACTTTATACCGACATTTTTTAAGATAATTGAGTGAATAGTGTATTTTATTTCGTGAATGGGTATTTTCAATGAGTGAACAATTTGATTTTAATGTTATATTTTCTTTAAATTTGTAGCAAATTTAAATAAATGAGATCTTTAAGAATCTATTTTTCATTGTCTATAATCTTAATCAATAATTACTTATTCTCTCAAGGTCCTGGCTGTCCAAATATAACAGTTACTGCCACATCTAATACAGTTACGTGTTCAAACCCTTGTACTACTTTATCTGCCACAGCATTTAATATTGGACAAACAACTTCCTATAGCATTACCTCTATTCCATTTAACCCCCCAGTACCTATTACGAGTAGTGGTACAGCTCTTTTTGTAAATCAAGATGATATATGGAGTGGAGTTATTAACCTTCCATTCCCTTTCTGTTTTTTGGGGAACACATATAATCAATGTGTAGTGGGTGCGAATGGTCTCATATCTTTTGACTTATCTTATGCTAATCAAACCTGCCCTTGGTCTTATTCTGCATCCTGTCCAAGTAATGCTTTGCCTCTTAATTCCATTTTTGGAGTGTATCATGATATAGATCCTTCTGTATGTGGGGGAATATATTATGAGATATTAGGATCTCCGCCTTGTAGAACTTTTGTTGTAAAGTATGTAAATGTGTGTCATTTTTCTTGTAATAATTTACAAAGTAGCACTGAAATAGTTTTATATGAAACAACAAATGTGATTGAAGTGTATGTTCAAAATAAGCCAACTTGTAATTCTTGGAATAATGGCAATGCTTTAATAGGAATTCAAAATGCAACAGGAACAACAGGATTAACCCCCCCTGGAAGAAACACTGGTCCTTGGTCTGCTAATAACGAAGCATGGCGTTTTGTTCCAAGCGGTCCGGCTATCTGGGGACCTATTCAATGGTTTAGTAGTTCGGGATTGATTGCAAATACTAATACTGTTCAAGTATGTCCATCTTCTACTACTACTTATACCGCTGTTACGACATATACTCGTTGTGATGGATTTACTATTTCAGTATCGGCACCAATTACTATTACCTCCAATAATTCTTATACAGTAAGTAGCAATGCACCTATTTGTGCAGGTCAAAATTTATCATTGACAGTTACAGGTGCCCCTGCAAATGCTACTTATACTTGGACAGGTCCAAATGGATTTACATCTAATCAACAAAATCCTGTCATTAATAATGCTACTGTTAATCATTCAGGTACCTATTCTGTTAATATCGGAACGGGGGGGAATAGTTGTGTTGTTGCTACTAATGTCAGTATTATTGGTCAGGGGTCAAGTACTATTTCGCCGTCTTCTTCTGTTTGTCCAGGAAGTAATGTTACTTTTTCTATCTCAAACAATTCTACCCTAACAACGAATTATACTTGGACAGGTCCAAATGGATTTACGTCTAATCAACAAAATCCAACAATTAATAATGTGAATACCTTAAATAGTGGTGTTTATACTGTAACCGTTTCCGTAAATAGTGGAACCCTCAATTGTTCTTCAACATACACAACCTCTCTTTATGTAGTACCAATTTATACACCCAATGTTACACCCAGTTCAACAATCTGTGTAGGGGATAACATTACTTTTACAGCATCGGCTAATTCTGCTACTTCTTATTCGTGGGCAGGACCTAACTCTTTTACTGCTAATACTCAAAATATTAATATTTCTAATGCTCAATCAAATCAATCGGGGACTTATACTGTTACGGCTATCTTTACTTCAGGAAATACATCTTGCTCAACTTATACAACAACTGATTTATCGGTATTGCCAAAGATCAATTTTACCTTATCACCTATTCCAAATGTCTGTCCTGGAGAAGCCATTGTTATCAATGGACCAGCGGGGGCAAGTTCTTATACTTGGACAAATCCTTATGGACAAGTAGTTTCTACAAATCAAAATTTAAACATTCCTAACGCTAATTTTGGAATGAGCGGTGTATACACATTGTCCGTGCAGCCCAATGGAGGATGTGTGAGTTCTAATTCTATTAATGTAACTGTGCTAACCCCTATATCATTTTCAGTGACACCACCAGATATTACTCTTTGTAAAGGGGATAGTGCCAATGTTTATGCTTTATGTATTGGAGGAAGTGGAGTATACAACTATCAATGGTATCCATACACAGGATTATATTTTCCAGCGGGTTTTGCAAATATAGTAAAGCCCAATCAAACAACTTATTATACCATCATAGCCAATGATGTGGCTTGTCCGCAACAAACCATTACTGCTAATTTTTGGGTCAATGTATTGCCATTGCCTACACCTAATTTTGTATATGATAACATAAAGGGCTGTAGACCACTTTGTATAAAATTATGGTCAAACGCTCATCCACCATCTATAAATACAATATGGGATTTTGGATATAATTTGTATGCTAATGGAGATTCTGTAAGATATTGTTTTGAAAAACCAGGAGCATATCCCGTAAAAGTATTTTTAGTAGATAGTAATGGATGTAAAAATACTGTTCAAGCCCCATTTAGTATAGAAGTGTATCCCCGTCCTGAGCCGGCGATTTATTATTCACCAAGTGTAGCTACATTGTTACATAATGAAATAGAATTTACGGCCACATATAATAATGGTCCAATAACATATTGGCATTGGGATTTTGGGGATATTATGACTAATACAGATACAGCGGATACAAAAAATGCAGTGTATACTTATACGTATGTTGGAAATTTTCCTGTGATGTTAATTGCTACGAATATCTATGGATGTACAGATACGACATATAGAATAATACCTGTAACAGAAGAATTTACGATGTACATTCCAGATGCATTTACGCCGAATGGAGATGGATTAAACGATGTATTTAATGTGAAAGGTGCAGGATTTTTAGAGGAAGGATTTGAGATGAGAATATACGATAGATGGGGGGAGTTGATATTTAAGACGAATAATGTGTATGAAGGATGGAATGGAAAGGTAAAGGGAGTGGATGCGAAGAATGATGTTTATGTTTATAAAATTAGGTGTTTTACAACAGTTCAAAATATAAAGAAAGAGTTTGTAGGACATGTAACATTGTATAGATAAAAAATAATGCTTAGTAATAATTTGCTAAAATTATTTTGATAAATAAGATTCGAAGAAAATTTGCATCACACAACTTCACAAAAATTACATTAAGCATTTGTGGTCGGATATTTTAAAGAAGAAAGGGTCGTGAAAATTCACTTGCAATAATAGCCGCACTCATTGCTACATTTAATGACTCTGCTTTGCTATTAGGATGTTTGGGGATAGTGAGATATTGATGTACATAATTTTTTAATGAAGGAGATATACCGTTTGCTTCATTTCCTAAAATAATCAGTCCTGATTTTAAAGAAGTTTGATAGATATTAGTTCCTTTTGTGTCTGCGGCGTAAACAATGGTTTGTGGAGATAGATTTAATTTTTCAAACGGGATATAAATTACATTAACTCTTAAAAAAGAACCTTTGCTGGCTTGTATAGTTTTGGGATTATAAAGTTCTACAGTATTAGGAGAGCAATGTATTTTTGATATACCAAACCAATCGCAGATACGAATAATTGTACCAAGATTACCAGGGTCGTTAATATTGTCCAGATAAAAAGAAAAAGTTGAGTTAAAATTAATAGACAAATCCGTAGAGTGAGGTAAAAATTTACAAACAGCCATTATAGGAGGCGGAGTAGATAAAGTGCTTATTGAAGCAAATACAGCATCATCAATAAAATAAACAGGTTTTGAAATTTCTTTTTCAAATGCATAGTTTTTTTTAATAATTAGCCATTCAATAATTTCAGGTTTGTCTCTTAATACTTCATTTACTAACTTTTCGCCTTCTATTAAAAACAATTGATGTTCTTGTCTTTGTTTTTTTTGATGCAATGATTTAATGAATTTAATTTGATTTTTACTTAAAGAATCCATGGTGAAAAATTATCGGTCAAAAATACTTATTTATCTTTCTCTAATTGGATGGTTGTTGATTTTATTTTCATGTAATATACGAAAAAGTTTAACTAAATTTTTAAAAGGCAATCAGTATGTAGTGGCTTATGTTGATATTAAAGACAAAGATAAAGCAAAATTGAATAAAGATGAAATAATGATGTATGTGAAGCAAAAGCCGAACTCAATGATATTGTCTAATATCCCATTTAATGCATGGTTGTATTTTCAAATTGATACACAAAAATTAAGAGAAGGAAAAGAAAAGAGAAAATTAAGAATTGAAGAAATAAACAAAAAGCGAATCCAAAAAGCAGAACAAAGGAATCAAAAACGAATAGCCAAAGGAAAAAAGCCCAAAGAACCTAAATTATTAAATGAAGATAAACCTACTTGGCGTGAAAGATTGAGAGAAATAGCAGAGGAACCTGTTATTTATGATTCTTTGCTTACCAAGCAATCTGTTGAACAAATAAAAAGATATTTACAAACAAAAGGATTTTTTTATGCAGAAGTAATAGATAAAGTAATTTTTAATCCTGCATTTAAAACGGCTTATGTTACTTATGAAATTAAAGCCAATAGACGAAAGTATATTTCGCAAATCAATTATGATATAAAAGATTCTTTAATTTTTAAACTCATTCGGCAGGATTCTATACATCGCTTATTAAAGCCGGGTATTCCTTTTGATATAGATATTTTGAGAAAAGAAAGAGAACGAATATCAGAGTATTTGCAGAATAATGGATATTATTACTTTGCACCTGAGTTTATTCAATATGATGCAGATAGTGTGAGTAAAGCACCAGATATTATTATTACAATGCATCTTAATTTATTCCCTACACATTTGAATGAAAGTTCTGACTCTATTGTATTTGTCAATCATCCGAGGTATAAGATTAAAAACATTTATTTTATTTCAGAATTTTTTGAAGGAAGTTTTAAAAATGCCTATTTTAAGGATACCTTAAAAGTAGAGGATATTTACTTTTTGTATAATGAACCTTTATTATTTAATCCGCATTCAATAGCATCTCAAATTAAAATGCATTCTAATGATATCTTTAATAAAGAAGTAGCAGAAGAAACATATCGTCGTTTGACAAATGTTGGTATATACAGAAGTGTATTGATACAATTTGATGATATTAAAGAAAAAGATAGTACAGGAAATTTTTTATTAAATGCTTACATTATCACACAACCTATAAAAAAACAATATGTTTCTCTTGAAGTAGAAGGTACTAATACATCTGCAAACTTAGGCGTTGATGGTTCTTTTATTTATAGTCATAGAAGTTTATTTGGAGGTGGAGAGAAAATTGATTTTAAAATAACAGGCGCACTCATTGCTCAAAAACAATTGTATAGTTCGCAGCAAAGTTTAACTCAATCCAATTTAGGAAGTTTAACGGATATCAATAATATCACCAACCTTAATGAAAATACTATTAAGAATACATTCAACACTATTCAAATAGGATCTGAATTAAAAATATCTATTCCAAGAGATTTTTTTCCTTTTTCTTTATTAAAATTTAAAAAGGATGCTGCAAGAACTTATTTTAATGTATCTACAAATTATCAATCCAGAATAGAGTTTGCAAGAACAATATCCAACCTTTCTTATGGATTTCAATTTTATTCTTTGGATCACAAATATCGTTTTGATTTAATTCCTGCGGAGGTTTATTTAGTAAGAGCGTATTTGTCATCAGAGTTTCAACAAAACTTAATAGCAATAAAAGATTATATGCTGTTGAATTCTTTTATCACACACATTACAAACGACTTAAAATTAGTAATGACCTACAATACAGGGATTTTTAATAGTAAAATCAACCGATTGCAGCATTATTTGAGAGTGAGTTTTACAGGATCGGGATTATTGTTAAGAGAATTAGCCCCTTATTTAAAATTACAAAAAGATTCTTTGGGAAGATATTATGTGATGAATGTGCCTTTTGCACATTTTTTGAAAGGAGAAGCCGATTATAGAGTGTATGTGCCTGTGTATAAAAAAAGTAAAATGGTTTATCGTATTGCAGGAGGTATTGGAGTGCCGCTCAAAAATTTAAATACTTTGCCTTATGAACAAAGTTTTTTTGCAGGCGGACCTAATAGTGTGCGGGCTTGGAGGAGTAGAAGTATTGGACCTGGGGCGTATATGCCTATTGATAATGCCAGATATGATAAGATTGGAGATATATTGATAGAAGGAAATGCAGAGTTTCGTTTTAATATCATTAGTTCGTATTATGGGGCATTGTTTGTAGATGCGGGAAATATCTGGTTGTTATCACCAAGAATAGATAAGCCCAATGGAGAATTCAATCCTTTGCGTTTTTGGAAAGAGTTTGCAGTAGGTGCAGGAATTGGTTTTCGTTGGGATTTTGAATATTTTATTTTACGCTTAGATTGGGCAATGCCTATTAAGGATCCTAAATATCCTGAAGGACAAAGATTTACTTTTGACAAACAACCTTTGAAGCAATCTATTTTTAACTTTGGAATAGGGTATCCATTTTAAGAAAACGAACTTGATAATAAGGGATTGAACTATTAACTCACTCCTTTTATTAATGGAAAGTAGAAAGTGGAAAGTGATAAAGAATAATCTTTTTGATGAATATTTGGTACTTTAAATTTTTTAAGGATAATTACTTTCAACTTTTGACTTTTAACTTTTGACTAAAATTTGCGTGAAGGATGCGGGATTTTTACTCACCCCCTTTTTATTCCCCCTCTCTAATTGAATTAGAGAGGGGGAGCAATTGAATAAAACAACTTTCGCATCGCCCCTCTCTTTTTCAAAAGAGAGGGGAAGGGGGTGAGTTGCGTGAGGGATGCGGAGGGCGGCGAAGCCGGTACTGCCTCGCCTTCGTTAGTCATCGTCATTGCGAGCCCTTTTTTTAAGAAGGGCGAAGCAATCTCTTATTGAATGTGTGGAAATTCCTTTGAGATTGCTTCACTTCGTTCGCGATGACGATAAGGCGAGGATTACCGAAGCGAAAGCGAAGCCCGTAGCAGCCCGACCCGAGCCAACCACAGCCAGTCGTCGTTGCGAGGGCGTAGCCCGAAGCAATCTCGTATTGGATAGTGGTAATTCCTTTTGAGATTGCTTCACTGCGTTCGCAATGACGAGTAAAAAAAGTGCTGGGGTAGGCGAGGGGCATGCCCAAATAAAAATTTAAACAATAATCATTAAATAAATTTACTTATGATACAATTGCATTATCATCGTCCTATTAATGTTGATGAATTGATTTATCAAACTAATGAAAAAGTGCATCTTTTGGATGGTGCATTAGATAAAGCACAAAAATGTTTTGAGTATCTTAATCAAACATTGACTCAAAATAATAGGTCTTATTATGGTATCAATACAGGTTTTGGATCGTTGTGTAATGTGCGAATTGAGGATGATCAATTGGTTCAATTGCAGGAGAATTTGATAAAGAGTCATTCTTGTGGGGTAGGAAAGGAATTGCCGCCGCACATCACTAAATGGATTGTATTGAGTAAAATACAAAACTTGCTTTTGGGGCATAGTGCTGTAAATAAAGAGACGATATTACGATTGGTAGAAATGTTTAATAATGAAGTTTATCCTGTTATTTATCAACAAGGATCGTTAGGAGCATCGGGCGATTTAGCACCATTAGCCCATTTGTCCTTAACACTTATTGGAGAAGGTGAAGTGTATTTTAATAATCAAAAAATATCCACAAAAGAATTGTATCAAAAATTGGGTTGGCAAAAACTACGATTGCATCCCAAAGAAGGATTGGCATTATTAAATGGAACGCAGTATATGAGCGGAATAGGAATTTATTTGATGATTAATGTTTTGCCATTATTCACTGCTGCAAATGTAATAGCCGCTGTTTCGTTAGAAGCATTTCATTGTCGCTATGAACCATTTGATGAACATATTCACAATGTAAGATCGCACAAAGGACAATCTTTTACCGCTCAACAAATCAATGCGATTCTCAAGGATAGTCCAAATTTTTATAGCACTGAAAACAAAGCCGTTCAAGATCCGTATTCTTTTAGATGTATTCCGCAAGTGCACGGGGCATCTTATGATCTCATTCAATTTATAAAATCAATTATTGAAACAGAAGTAAACTCTGTAACGGACAATCCTTTAATTTTTCCTGATGAGAATTTAATTTTGTCAGGGGGAAATTTTCACGGACAGATTTTATCAAATGCTTTTGATACTTTGGCTTTGGCATTAAATCAATTAGGCGGAATTTCTGAACGTAGAGTGTATCAATTAATTTCTGGAATTCGTGGATTACCAGCATTTTTGGTCAAGCATCCGGGTTTACATTCAGGGTTTATGATTCCACAATATACAGCAGCATCGTTGGTGAATCGTAATAAGATATTATGCACGCCTGCTTCTGCAGATAGTATTGTCTCATCTAATGGACAAGAAGATTATGTAAGTATGGGATCCAATGCGGCAAACAAATGCATTGAAATTTTTGAAAATGTAAAGGAACTTTTAGCCATTGAATTATTTACTGCTGCCCAAGCATTGAATTTTCGTCAAGATATAAAATCATCAAAATTTATTCATCAATTATTAGAGGAGTATAGAACGATTGTGCCATTTATTGAAAAAGATACAACGCTTTATGGGTATATTCACGCTACTAAAAAATTTATTGAAAATAAATTATTAGAATGGTATTCAATGTTCAATAAATAAGTTTTTATGGGAAAATTAAATTACTTGTTAGTATTTCTTTTTTGTTGGCAATTGCACTATGCTTGTCAATGTCCTGTTATACAATGGACACCAGAAGTGGCGAATGAATACGATGTCATTGCTCGTGTAGTGATTAAAAAAATAATTCCGCATCAAAATCATTTTTTAGTAGCAGAAGTGGAGGTATTAAATTTATTTAAAGGAAACGCTTATAAAAACTATAAAGTGTTATTTCCTGAAAATGATGAATGTGCTGTGCCTGTAAATGAGGGTGAAGAATGGATTATTTATGCTAAAAGTAAACAAATAAATTCTTGTCAAGTAGATTGGTGTGGTTTAAGTAGAAAAAAGTTTACCAATGATGCAGAAGATTTTTTTATTGCTACACACATTATTACTTATGATGAAGAATTAGAAAAATTAAAACAACATTTTCCTGAAATAAAAGTGAGTGAAGATACTTCTTATGCTTTTCATAAAAATATTTTGCCAGATAGATTTGAATTGTATATTTATTTGGCTTTATCAGTTATTGGATTTCTTTTATTTTTATTCATTGCTAAAAAATACTTAAAATGACAAAGATTACAGAAAGCGATTCATTGTATAATCATCTTGAAAAAATGAGCATTGAAGAATTGCTCAAAAATATCAATCAAGAAGATAAAAAAGTTCCGGATGCTGTTGAAAAAGTTATTCCTGCTATTGTTCCACTTGTTCAAGCAATTGTTGAAAAAATGAAGCAAGGCGGAAGATTGTTTTATATTGGGGCAGGAACAAGCGGGCGACTGGGTATAGTAGATGCATCAGAATGTCCACCTACTTATGGTATTGAGTATGGAAGAGTGATAGGTATTATTGCAGGTGGAAAAAAAGCCATCACACAAGCTGTAGAATTTGCAGAAGATGATATTCATCAAGGATGGAAGGATTTGAAGAAACACAAAGTAAATACAAAGGATGTAATAATTGGTTTGTCTGCATCTGGAACGACACCTTATGTCGTTGGGGCATTAAAAGAATGTCAAAAACATAATATCCTTACAGGATCTATTGCTTGCAATCCCAATGCTGAAATAAGCAAATATGCCAATTATCCTATTGAAGTCGTGGTAGGACCAGAATTTGTAACAGGATCTACAAGAATGAAAGCAGGTACAGCACAAAAACTTATTTTGAATATGATTTCTACTTCTGTGATGATACAATTAGGTAGAGTAAAAGGCAATAAAATGGTAGATATGCAATTGGCAAATAATAAACTCATTGATAGAGGCGTGCGTATATTGATGCGAAATACAGGAATTAATGATTATGATTATCTCAAAGATGTTTTACTTCAACAAGGTAGTGTACGAAAAGCAATGGAATGGTTGAATAAAAATAATCATTAAAAACACCTTAAAATTTTTCCCTATATTAGCAACCAAAACAATGGCGTATGAAAACAATTTATGTATTAGTATTAAGTGCTTTTGTGTTTATCAGCCAAGCCCAAGAAATTAAAGTCAAAGAATCATCAGGTTCTTTTTCTGCGGGGAAAGCACCTTGTTTGGAAGTCAAGATTTATAACAATACTATGGAGGAAATAAAAAGTGAATGGAAAGACAAATTAAACGACTTCAAAAATGAAAAAGTGAAAAGTAGTGGGAATGAAGTTTTTGGGGATAATGTATTAATAAAAGATTGGGGCAATAATCCCGTAGATATTTATACTACTTTTGATGAACAATCTGATAAAAGTATAGTAATGAAAGTGGCTGTTGATTTGGGAAATGGAAATTATTTGAAAGACAATGATAAAGATAAAAGTAGATATATTGAAAAAATGATGAAAGAATTTGCCATTGAAATGAGCATTAAGCCATTAGAAAAACAAATCAAAGAACAATCAAAATTAGTAGCAGATATTGAAGATAAACAAAAATCATTAGAAAAGAAAAATGAAAAACTAAAAAAAGATATTGAGGACTATAAAGAAAAAATTAAAAAAGCCGAAGAAGAAATAAAAAACAATGAATCAGAAATTGAAAAGAAAAAACAAGAACTTGCGAATCAAAATAAAGCATTAGAAGAACTTAAAAAGAAAAAAGAAAGTATTAAGTAAAACAGATTATTATTACACAGCACTTCAAACTAAACCACAATAATTAGTAGAAAGTTCAAAGTAGAAAGTTGAAAGTGATAAAGAATAATGTTTTTGATAAATATTGGGTGCTTTAAATTTTTTAAGGATAATTACTTTCAATTTTTGACTTTTAACTTTTGACTAAAATTCGCGTAAGGGATGCGGAGTTTTTTACTCACCCCCTTTAATTCCCCCTCTCTAAATGAATTAGAGAGGGGGATAAGATAAGGCGGCACGGATGCTTTGACTACTTTAATCATTGCCATTTTTAACTCACCCCCTTTAATTTCCCCTATCTAACAAAGTTAAAGAGGGGGAAAATGATTTTCAAATCGCCCTTCTCTTTTTCAAAAGAGAAGGGATGGGGATGAGTTTAAGCCCCGAAGGGGCAAAATACAATAGCACAGGGCAAAGCCCTGTGAAAATAAATCTACAACATTTCAAGCCCTGAAAGGGCGACACCTATAAGGAAGAAAGTAGAAAGTAACAACAAATTTTTGTAAGCCATTTTGTTTATGGAGTTTATACAAACTAAAGCCATTGTATTAAATAAAATTCAAATTAAAGATTTTCAGTATTTACTAAAATTATACACCGAACAAAAAGGACTTATTACAGCAGCGGTAGAAATCAATCATTTCATTCAACCTGCTCACCTTCAAGTGCCTAATATCATTGATGTTCAAATTGTTCAAAAAAAATCTCAAAGATATCAAATCAAAGACATTAAGCCAAGTTATGTTTATCAAACGCTTTATATTGATTTTAAGAAAAATGCGATTGCTCAATTTTTAGTTGAAGTATTAATCAAAACATTAAAAGAAGAAGAAGTCATTGATGAGAAGATTTTTTCTTTATTAAATTCAACCTTTATCCAATTAGACCAATCAAATACCGAATCATTACCGCTATTTCACTTACTCTTTTTGCGAGAATTTGTGATATTATCAGGCCATACACCACTTGAAAATTTTGACTCATTAAATGCATATTTTCATTTACAAGAAGGTAAATTTATTTCTCGTCCTAATGAACAAACATTAGATAAAAACGACTCTCAACTTTTGTATCAATTTTTCTTTGATAATAAACAATTGAATTGGAAGGACCTTCCTGTGTTTCGCTTGACACATATTTTGTTGGATTATATGAGGCATCATTTGTTGTTGCAACAAGTTCAATCTTTGTCCTTTTTAAAAGATGCTTTGATGGAGTTTGAATTAAAATACTAAGAAAGTCAGCATTTAAAATTATTGTATATTCACGGCAAAATTTTTTAAAATGAATAAAGCCCCTTTAACACCAATGGTAGATCTTAAAAATCAGTATCTTAAAATTAAGCCCGAAATAGATGCGGCTATTCAAGAAGTATTAGAATCTACAGCATTTATCAATGGTCCTGCGGTCAAAAGATTTCAACAAAATTTAGAACAATACCTTCAAGTAAAACACGTTATCCCTTGTGCAAATGGCACAGACGCTCTGCAAATTGCAATGATGGCATTAGGATTAAAACCTGGTGATGAAGTTATTACTGCGGACTTTACCTATGTGGCTACTGCCGAAGTCATTGGCTTATTAGGACTTACACCTGTTCTTGTAGATGTCAATCCATCTACCTTTGATATCAATATAGAAGCCCTTGAAAGAAATATCACTGAAAAGACCAAAGCCATTGTACCGGTTCATTTGTTTGGACAATGTGCCAATATGGATGCCATTATGGAAATTGCTAAAAAGTATAATCTCTATGTGATTGAAGACAACGCCCAAGCCATAGGGGCTGAATATACGTTTCAAAATGGTACTCAAAAAAAAGCAGGAACTATCGGACACATAGGTTGTACTTCCTTTTTCCCATCCAAAAATTTAGGTTGCTTTGGAGATGGTGGTGCTATAATGACCAACGATGATGAACTGGCTCAACGTTGCAGAATGATTGCATCTCACGGACAAAGCAAACAATATGTGCACGATGTGCTTGGCGTGAATTCACGCTTAGATTCTATTCAGGCAGCCATATTAGATGTCAAACTTAAGTATCTTGACCAATACATTCAAGCCCGTCAAAAAGCAGCAGAATATTACGATAGAAAATTTTCTAATCATCCCGAAATTATAATTCCTGCAAGAAATCCGAACTCTACGCACGTTTTTCACCAATATACTTTGCAAATTAAAAATGGCAAAAGAGATGCATTACGTGCTTTCTTGCAAGAACAAGGCATTCCAAGTATGATTTATTATCCTATTCCTCTGCATTTACAAAAAGCATATCAAAGTCCTCGTTACAAAAAAGGCGATTTCCCTGTTACAGAAATGCTTTGTGCATCTGTTTTATCTTTGCCAATGCATACAGAACTAACAGAAGATACATTAGAACAAATTACAAATGCCGTGTTGAATTTTTTTAATAACTAAAAATATTATTCAAGAAATATCTTTGTGTGATAAATAGTTTTGCTAAAATAATAATAATAATACTTAATTTATTGATTAAATAAAACATTTACTTAAAAATTTTCAAAAATAAATTATTATGAGTAAAAAAATAGCCGTTGTAGGAACAGGATATGTAGGGCTTGTTACAGGCACTTGTCTTGCTGAATCAGGCAACGAAGTTCTTTGTGTAGATATTGATAAAAATAAAGTTGAAAAAATGAAACAAGGCATTGTGCCTATTTATGAACCCCATTTAGATAATTTATTTCAAAGGAATATCAAAGCAGGACGATTAAATTTTACTACTGAATTAAAAGAAGCCGTTGATTTTGCTGAAATTATTTTTTTAGCATTGCCAACGCCCCCAGGCGAAGATGGCAGTGCGGACTTATCTTATGTATTAAATGTTTCAAAACAAATAGCCGATTTGGTCAACGACTATAAAATTGTAATTACAAAAAGTACTGTTCCTGTTGGAACTGCTGATAAAATCAAACAGATATTTGCAGAAAAAAATAAACAATATGTAGATATAGTTTCAAATCCTGAATTTTTGAGAGAGGGCTTTGCTGTTGATGATTTTATGAAACCCGATAGAATTGTTATCGGAACTCAAAGTGAAAAAGCCCAAAAAATACTCACAGAATTGTACAAACCCTTTGTTAGACAAGGGAATCCTATTATCTTTATGGATGAACGTTCATCTGAACTTACGAAATATGCTGCTAATGCTTTTTTAGCATTAAAAATTTCGTTTATGAATGAAATTGCGAATTTGTGCGAAAAAGTAGGAGCAGATGTAGATATGATTCGTTTAGGCATAGGCAGTGATGAACGGATAGGAAAAAGATTTTTATTTGCAGGAATAGGTTATGGTGGAAGTTGTTTTCCAAAAGATGTGATGGCATTGCATTATACTGCATCCGAATATAATTATGAGTTTAAAATACTCAATGCTGTAATGCAAGTGAATCAGTTACAAAAAGCACTGCTTCCCAAAAAATTGAAGAACTATTTCAAAGATTTAAAAGGAAAAAAAATTGCCGTGTGGGGATTAGCATTCAAGCCCGATACCGATGATGTTCGTGAAGCCCCCGCCATAGATATCATTCGTGCTTTATTAAATGAAAATGCCCATATTTCTGCTTACGATCCCGAAGCAATGAATAATTTTAAGAAGATATTTGATGAAAAAACTATTGAATACACTAATAATCCTTATGATGCCTTAAAAGATGCCGACGCATTGGTTATATGCACCGAATGGCAAGTGTTTAGAAATCCTGATTTTCAAAAAATGCAACAATTAATGAAAGGTAAAAATATCTTTGATGGAAGAAATATCTACGATTTACAACAAATGCAAGAATTAGGATTTCACTACGAGTCCATCGGAAGAAAAACGGTGAATTAGAGTTTGTTTAACCTTGTTATTCTCATAAATAATTTGTTATTTTGCAGCAATAAAATAATTTGTATGGAACCAGTAAATATCAATCAAATGAAAGAAATGGCTGAATTAGCAGAAAAAATGCTAAAAGGAGCAGAAGTGCTCAAAGATATTAAAGAAATAGATATTGCAACAACTCCAAAAACCGCTGTTTACAAAGAGGATAAATTAGTTCTCTACCACTATGATAGAGAAACACCCCCTACTATCAAAACGCCTATTTTGATTGTGTATGCTTTAGTAAATACTTACAAAATGTTAGACCTTCAGCCCGATCGTTCTTATATCAAAAACTTATTAAAAGGCGGTGCTGATTTGTATCTCATTGATTGGGGATTTCCAACCAAAGCCGATAGATACTTAACTTGTGATGATTATATTGATTACATTGATCATTGCGTTGATTATATTCGTAAAACTACTGGCCACGATAAAATCACACTGTTGAGTATTTGTCAAGGAGGAACACTTTCGGTAATTTATACGGCTTTACATCAAGAAAAAGTAAAAAACTTAGTCACACATGTTACACCAATAGATTTTTCAACGAATGATGGATTATTGTTCCGTTGGAGCAAAGATATGGACTTTGATAAATTAGTAGAAGGTTATCACGGCTTAATTCCTGGCGACTTTTTGAACGTTGGATTTGAAATCTTAAAGCCAATGATGAAATTGCAAAAGCAACAAAATCTGATGAGTATTATTGACGATAAAGAAAAATTATTGAATTTTTTGAGAATGGAAAAATGGATTAACGAAAGCCCCGACCAAGCAGGAGAATGTTTCCGCCAATTTATGAAGGACTTATATCAACAAAATAAATTAGTAAAAGGTGAATTAGTCATCAAAGGACAAAAAGTAAATTTGAAAAACATCACTTGCCCATTATTGAATATCTATGCCACTGAAGATCATCTAGTGCCTCCTGCAGCAACAATTCCTTTAAATGATTTGGTAGGAAGTAAAGATAAAACACTTTACAGTTTCAAAGGCGGGCACATTGGAGTATTTGTAGGTTCTAAATCACAAAATGAATTAGCCCCAGCAGTAATAGAGTGGCTAAAAAAACACGATAATTAAAAAAAGCGATATTTTATTTTAATAATTGTAAAATATCACGTAAATTTGCGGCCACATTTTGAAAATTGGTGAGGTGGGTGAGTGGCTGAAACCAGCGGTTTGCTAAACCGCCGTATAGTTGAAAAGCTATACCGGGGGTTCGAATCCCCCCCTCACCGCATAAAAAAGATGGCGATGGCGTTCGCCTACTCAACTGCCTTTGAACCCAAACAAAGGATGATAACGCCTACTAAATAAAAAAGTGATCTATGAAAAACTTACTTTTAGTAGGCATTGGCGGTTTCTTAGGCAGTATTTCACGATACAGCGTTTCAATAGTAATTACAAAAATTTTCCCAATTACTTTCCCATTAGGAACATTTACAATTAATATAGTTGGATCTTTTTTAATAGGATTGATTTATGGCATCATAGAAGAATATCCAACTTTAAGTGCTTACAGATTATTTTTTGCGACAGGATTTTGCGGTGGATTTACCACTTTTTCTTCTTTTTCTGCTGAAAATCTTGCTTTGCTTGAAAAAGGCGAATACCTTTTATTTGTAGCATACAGTTTAGGAAGTTTAATTTTAGGGATAATTTTTGTGTTTGTTGGGGTAATGAGTAGCAAGATTTTTTCTTAAGTAGAATACATTCTTGTTAATTCTTTTTGAGAAGCACAATAGAATTTCTATCTTTTTTAAATTTATTTTCTTTTTTGAAAGAATAACAATTAACTTTGTTATTTACTATAAGTAATTTTGTAAGATTTGAATTATTGTAAAGATAGATTTTAGTTCATTGACCATAAAAATCAAACCCTTCTTCATTTTTTAAGATGAATGAAATAATGAGGTTAATTAAAAAACAAAAAATTATTATACTTCTATTCACAGTATTAAAAATAATTTCCTTATATTTGCCCAATAAGATTTTTCTCTTATTGGTTAACAAAAAATTCCCTCAATAAAATTGATTATAAATTTCCAAACAAACAATGTGGTTTTATCTTTTTTCGTGCTTATTCCTTAAACAATTTTAATGTAACCAATGCATTAAATTTCTTTGATATAAATCTTATGTTCTACCAAGATATTAGTCATAAAAAATACAAATAATTTAAAAAACAAATCACTAATCATCAATCAATCATCACTACTAACAATTAAAAATTTCATTCTCAAAAAATAAAATATGTTTACAGTAAAAGAACTATCAGAACTTAAAGCAAGTGAATTAAAAAAAGTAGCAGAAAAGTTTAATATTGAATCAAAAGGACTTTCTAAAGCAGATATTATATTTAAAATAGTAGATGCTCAAAGTCAAAATGAAGCCCTTGCTCAACAAATTAAAGAAGAATTATTAAAGGAATGGAGTTCTACTTCATCTGCCGGACCAAGGCAAAGAAGAAGACGCATTTCTACAGATAATACAAATACCACTCATTCATCAGAAACAACATCTACCCAATCGTTTCAACAAAATGACAATTCAAATACACACTCTCATTCAGCATCTGATACAGATGCTTCTCAAACATCTAATATCTCAAATGAAATCAACGATGTGCCTGATTATCCTATGAACATTGAAGAAGATGATTTACACGAAAATATCCCTGCTGAATATGTAAGCAATGAACCACAATCTGAAATTGATATACCCTACACTAATGAAATTGAAAATACTGAAAATACAACAGAAATAGTTACACCAGACAAGAAAATTAATTTTACATTTAATTTTGATGGACTCATTCAAGCCGAAGGTGTCTTAGAAGTTTTGCAAGATGGTTATGGATTTTTAAGAAGTGCTGACTACAACTACTTGAGTTCGCCTGACGATATTTATATTTCACCACAACAAATTAAATCTTATGGATTAAAAACAGGAGATGTCGTAAGAGGTTCTATTCGTCCGCCCAAAGAAGGCGAAAAGTATTTTCCCATAATGAAGATAGAAAAAGTCAATGGACGAGATCTTTCATTTATTAGAGATAGAGTTACCTTTGATTATTTAACGCCTTTATTTCCGTATGAAAAATTAAAACTATCAGGCGGACAATACGAAACAATTAGCACAAGAATTGTAGATTTGTTTGCACCTATTGGAAAAGGTCAAAGAGGACTTATAGTAGCACAACCTAAAACAGGTAAAACGGTATTGCTCAAAGAAATTGCAAATGCTATATCGTACAATCATCCTGAAGTATATTTGATTATCCTGCTCATTGATGAAAGACCCGAAGAAGTAACAGATATGCAAAGAAGCGTTCGTGCCGAAGTCATTGCTTCTACTTTTGATGAACCTGCTGAACGGCACGTGAGAGTGTCCAATATCGTATTAGAAAAAGCCAAACGTTTAGTAGAATGTGGACACGATGTAGTGATATTGTTAGATAGCATTACACGGATGGCTCGTGCTTACAATACTGTTATGCCCGCTAGTGGAAAAGTATTGTCTGGTGGGGTAGAAGCATCGGCATTACAAAAACCGAAACGTTTCTTTGGGGCTGCCCGAAAAATAGAAAATGGTGGGTCGCTTACTATTATTGCAACTGCACTCATAGATACGGGTTCTAAGATGGATGAAGTAATTTTTGAAGAATTCAAGGGAACAGGTAATATGGAATTACAATTAGATAGAAGATTGGCAAATAAAAGAATATTCCCTGCGATTGATTTATTAGCATCTTCTACTCGTAGAGAAGATTTATTGCTGGATAAAAATACTTTAAATAAAATGTGGATTTTAAGAAAATATCTAAGTGATATGAAACCCGATGAAGCAATGGAGTTTTTAATTAATCAAATGAGTAAAACAAAGTCCAATGAAGAATTTTTAATTTCAATGGGAAGTTAGTTTTATGGTATATTTCAAAAATATTTTTTTGTCTAATACTAATTTTGTATTTTTGCATACAAAATTTTAATATGAAACGACTAATGTTATTTTTAGTTTTATCATTAGTGTATAGTTTTCTTTGGAGTGATGAGGTCAAAAAACTAGTTATTGACGGTGTTTATCAACAAAAAAATTTATATATTCAAAATTACTATTCTGGAAGCGTTGGTTTTTGTGCATTAGAAGTAAAAGTAAATGGAAATATCACTACAGATGAAATTAATTCCAGTGCCTTTGAAATAGATTTAAGTGCTTTAAATCTTAAATATGGCGACAAAGTTTTTATTGAAATTTACCATAAAAAAGATTGTATGCCAAAGGTCTTGAATATAGAAGATGTTCGCCCAATGCCTACCTTTGTTATTTTGGCGGCACACGGCACCAGCGATGGCATAATTACTTGGATAACCGAAGATGAAAATGGACCTTTGCCTTACATTATTGAACAATTCAAATGGAATAAATGGGTGCCTGTTGGAGAAGTCATTGGAAAAGGCACACCTGAGAGACATACTTATACTTTCAAAGCATTTTTAACGAGTGGCGAAAATAAATTTAGAATAAAACAAGTAGGGTTTAATAACACAGTGAGATATTCTAATGAAATTATTATTAAATCAACCAAGACCAAACCTAATTTTTCAATCACTAAAGATAAAAGAGAAATACAATTTACTGATGAAACAATGTTTGAAATATACGATATTTACGGAAATATCATTAAGCGAGGATATGGGATAAATGTAGACATCTCCAATATCCCAAAAGGCACCTATTATCTCTGTTATGATAGAGAAGTGGCGGAAATAAAGAAGTAGATTTTTGGGGTGCTAAAGTGTTTAAATTTATTCACGAACATCTGTTATACTCTTCTGTCTATCATTTGATAAAAGATTATATTTTTCCTACCTTTGCACAAAAATTTATTTTATGAGAGATATATTTGATAAGGTGAAACAGAACATGGGTCCCCTTGGAATGTATTCATCAAAAGCACACGGCTATTTTACATTCCCAAAATTAGAAGGAGAAATCGGACCTTATATGA
Organism: Bacteroidia bacterium; assembly: GCA_026414605.1. Lineage (GTDB taxonomy): Bacteria > Bacteroidota > Bacteroidia > B-17B0 > Aurantibacillaceae > BPGX01. The sequence goes on along the minus strand of JAOAIP010000022.1, from coordinate 22,031 downwards.
CATTTCGTGGAAAACGAATGTTGAACTGGAGTCTGAATAATTATTTAGGTTTAGCCAATCATCCTGAAGTGAGAAAAGCAGACGCCGAAGCCGCTGCAAAATTTGGATTAGCCGCCCCTATGGGTGCAAGAATGATGAGTGGTAACTCAGTATATCACGAGCAATTAGAAAGAGAACTATCTGAATTTGTCAATAAACCTGAAACTATTTTATGTAACTACGGCTATCAAGCCATGGTTTCAGCCATTGATGCCTTGGTAGATAGAAGAGATGTCATTGTATACGATGCAGAAAGTCATGCGTGCATAATTGATGGCGTTCGTTTGCATATGGGTAAAAGATTTGTATTCAAACACAATGATATTGAAGATTTGGAAAAACAACTTCAAAGAGCAACTAAGATTGTAGAACAAACGGGTGGAGGTATTTTAGTGCTTACCGAAGGCGTGTTTGGTATGCGTGGCGATCAAGGAAAATTAAAGGAAATAGTAGAATTAAAGAAAAAATATCAGTTTCGTTTGTTTGTAGATGATGCACACGGTATTGGAACAATGGGAAAAACGGGAGGTGGCACAGGTCAAGAACAAAATTGTCAAGATGGAATTGATATTTATTTTGGAACTTTTGCAAAATCCTTTGCTTTAATAGGTGGCTTTATCAGTTCTGAAAAAGATATTATTACCTATTTACGCTATAATATGCGTTCTCAAATTTTTGCCAAGAGCATGCCTTTGCCTATTGTTCTTGGGGCTCTCAAAAGATTAGAATTAATGCGGAATCATCCTGAATATAGAGAAAAACTATGGGAAATTACAAACGCCCTTCAACAGGGGCTAAAAGAAGCAGGATTTGATATTGGCAATACCAATACACCTGTTACACCTGTTTATTTAAGTGGATCTATTCCCGAAGCAACAAATTTAGTTTATGATTTGCGTGAAAATTTCAATATCTTTTGTTCAATGGTTACGTATCCTGTGGTTCCAAAAGGTATGATTATTCTTCGTTTAATTCCTACGGCTGTGCATACTTTAGAAGATGTAAAATATACGATTGATTCATTCTCTAAAATTGTAGATAAATTAAAATCTGGAAAATACCAATCAGATGATTTAGCAAAAGTGGAAGTAGAGTTGTAATACTTTCAAAATATAAGTAATGAAAAATCCCCGATTGATCATTGTCGTCGGGGATTTTTATTTTTAAACTATGTGTTTTGATTTTTTAAAGTTTAATCTTTTACAAATAAGGATTTTAATTCAGTGGCATCATCGGGTTTTAAGCGACCGCTTAAAATAAGTGATAGTTGCCTACGACGCAGAGCCGCTTCGTATCTTTTCTTTTCTAATTCAGTTTTAGGAATTACTTTAGGAACGGGTAGAGGTGTGCCATTTTGGTCAATAGCCACATAAGTAGCAATGGCTTCATTGCATTTTGTTCGTTTGCCTGTTACTGTATTTTCTACATATACATCTACAACGACTTCCATACTGGTATCAAATGCACGACTGACTTGGGCTTCTAATGTAACAATGCTATTTACTTTGATAGGTACAGAAAATGAAATGTGATTGATAGCAGCCGTAACTACCACTCTTCCACAATGTCTTTGAGCGGCAATGCTTCCTGCAATATCTATCCATTCCATCAATCTACCACCAAATAAATTACCAAGTGGGTTAGTATCGCCAGGTAAAACGATTTCTGTTTTGATACATTTTGATTCGGATGCTAATTTTTCGTCTGCCATAATTATTGTTTAATAGAATTGGCGGCGAATGTATAAATTATTATGGAGGAATATATCTATTCGGATACTTAAAAATAAACCACAAAGCACACAATTAGTTGAAAGTGAAAAGTTACAAGTTAAAAGTCCCGCAGGGACTGAATATTGGTAGCACAATATGATAGCAAAAGCATATTTTCTCGTAGGGACAAAATATAATCTATCAAAGATACTTTGCGAACTTTGTGCCAATCCTTTGTGTTCATTGTGGTTAGGTATAACTTGAACAAATAACAAAGAATTATTTCAATCTTCCAAAAGCATAAAAGTATTTTTGAAAGTAAGGTTCATTCAAGTCACTTATCATTACGCCTTTTTTGGTGGAGGCGTGAACAAATTTGTTATTTCTCAAATAAACGCCCACGTGTGATATTTCTTTACTATCTATTTTAAAAAAAACCAAATCCCCTTCTTTAAGATCATTTTTGTTTATCTTTTTACATTGCTTTTGAAAAATAGCATTTGAATTTCTCTCTAATGTTTTGTGATATACTTTTTGATATAATAAATTAACAAAGCCCGAACAATCTATGCCGTTTTTTGAGCATTCACCATATTTGTAAGGAACGCCATACCATTCTGCAATAAATTCATAGAGTGGTGTGTGCATTTCTTTGTCGGTGAGTTGTAAGGTGTTTTTGATGCGTTCGTAAGAAGTAGATTTAAGTGAAGTGGAAGTAACAGATTTTTTTGAACTACAAGCACTCAAAATAACAATCACAAGCAAAATATATAACAAATTAAATTTCATATTTAGCCAATGGGCGAAAGATAGAGATTATTTAGGGATTTAATTTTAATGAACACTAATTTATGAATTAAAATAATTGTATTTTTGCCACTCTCATTTTAATTATAATTAAAATAACTAAATATGAATTTGATTATTCCGATGGCAGGAAAAGGAACACGAATGCGTCCTTCTACTTTGACAGTTCCAAAACCTTTATTTCCTATAGCAGATAAAAGTATTGTAGAATGGTTGATTTACGAGGTATTTCATTCTACCAATATCCCTATACAAACCATTGCGTATATTATTCATCCTGACTTTGGGAAAGCAGTAGAAGAAGAATTATCACAAATAGCACAAAAATACAAGGCACAAGGAAAAATTTATTATCAAGAACAAGCACTTGGTACGGCTCACGCTATCTTGTGTGCTAATGATTCATTGAATGGAAATGTTTTGATTGCATTTGCAGATACATTGTTCAAAGCCAATTTTCAAATAGATACGCAAAAAGACGGTATTATTTGGACCAAGACCGTAGATGATCCAAGACAATATGGAGTGGTAGTAACAGATGAGAATAAGAAAATTATTAACTTTGAAGAAAAGCCCGAAAATCCTGTCAGTAACGAAGCCATTATTGGTATTTATTTTTTCAAAGATGGGGCTTATTTGAAGTCCGAATTACAATATCTTATTGATAATAATTTGAAAGAAAAAGGAGAGTATCAATTGACCAATGCTATGGAAAATATGCGAAAAAAGGGATATGCTTTGTATTCTCAAACTGTTGATAAATGGTTGGATTGTGGAAATCGTTCTACTACTTTGTATTCGCATCAAGTTGTATTACAAGAAAACAATGTTATTTCATCTCAAAAAAATACGATTACCAATAGTCAAATTATACAGCCCTGCTACATAGCAGATGATGTAATCATTGAAAATTCTGTCATTGGTCCGTATGTGAGTATTGGCAAAAGTACAAGCATTAAAGACGCAAAGATTGAAAACACAATAATAATGAAGCAAAGCAAAATACAAGGATGTGCTATTCACAAGAGTATCATTGGAAGTTTTTCTCAAATTCAATCAAAAGGAATGAAGAATATAATGAACATTCACGTGAGCGATTATACACAAATAGAAGTAGAATAAAATGTTGAAGTATTTTCAAATAATAGTGAGTTTAATTTTTTTGTTATTGCTTGCAAGTTGTAGTACTACTAAAAATGTAAGCACTAAAAAATCTGCGGCTAATACATTTATTGATAATGACAAAGAAGCCCAACTATCAGGTTTGTTTATTGAAGCCGTATCCAATCGTTTGTTGGGCAAATTCAAAGAATCAGAGTGGTATTTAATGCAGTGTGAAAAATTAGTTCCTACTTCTGCGGCTGTTCAGTATGAGTTGAGCAATTTATATCGTTTGATGAATAGAAAATCAGAAGCATTAGTGGCAGCACAAAAAGCCGTTCAATATCAACCGAATAATATATGGTATCAATATGCTTTAATTAAACTATATGATCAAAATCAACAGTATCATAAATCTATTGAGATACTCAAAGATTTAATTAAAAAATATCCTAATAATCAAGAATTATACAAACAGTTAGTGTTAGAATACGAATTAAATAATCAACCACAAAAAGCATTGTCGTTATTAGAAGAAATAGAAAAAAAATGGGGCTATTCATTTGATATAATGTATGAAAAAGTAACATTATTGTATTTTATGAATAAACCAAAATTAGTAGAACAAGAGTTACAAAAATATTTAAAGTTATATCCCGATGATAATAAAGCCAAAGAAGTGCTTACAGGAATGTTTTTCAAAAATAAAGAATACTCAAAAGCATTAGAATTAGCCAATGATTTATTGAGTAATGATTCATTAAATGCAACGGCTCATTTGGTATATTATGATTATTATGTTTCACAAAATAATCAAGATAAAGCATTTTATCATCTTGAAAAATTATTTTCAAATCCTGATTATGATGTTAAAGACAAACTTTCTATTTTGATAAAATTTTATTCTACAAGTATAAAAGCACAAGACAGTATCTTTGATAAAAAATTACTTCATCTTTGTGAATTATTTGTACAAACGCACCCATTAGCAGCCGAATCGCATAGTATTTATGCAGATTATTTATTAAAACAAAATAAAAAACAAGAAGCCATTGCAGAGTACTACAAAGCCGCACTTTTGAGCAAAAATAAATACCCAATATGGGATCAATTATTATCTTTAGAATATGAAAATGGAATGTACGATTCATTATACAAACACAGCGAATTAGCATTAGAGATATTCCCTAATCAAGCAATGTTTTATGTTTACAAAGGACTTGCATTAAGGCATTTCAAAAAATACGATGAAGCAATAAATAACTATAAAATAGCCACCGATTATGCAGTAGATAATACCAATTTGTTAGAAATTATTTATACCGAATTGGCTGAAACTTATAATCAAATTAAAAACTACCCCGAGTCCGATAAGTATTTTGAATATGCACTGACTGTAAATCCTGATAATGCACTTGTGTTGAATAATTATGCCTATTATCTTGCATTACGAAAAGAAAAATTAGACAAAGCCGAAAGAATGATTAAAAGAAGTTTAGAAATATCCCCTAATAACCCCAATTTTATTGATACTTATGCTTGGATACTTTATCAACAAAAAAGATACAATGAAGCCGAAAAAGTATTAAAACAAATTATAGATAAAAAACAATCACCTGTGATTTTAGAACATTATGGAGATATTTTATTTCAATTAAATAGAAAAGACGAAGCCCTTGAATATTGGAAAAAAGCCAAAGAAATGGGCGGAAATTCAGATACCCTTCAAAAGAAAATTGAAACAAATTCTTTGATAGAAGAAAGCCATTAAGTTTTTGTAAGATATTGTCATTTTATGAATGCTACTAAAATTTCAAATACAGCCATTTTTGTTTTATTTTTCATTGGTTTTGTTTTATTGTTGGATGCTTGTAAAACAAAAAAATCTACTGTAAAAACAAAAACACCAACTACTACAGATACCACCGAAAAATGCCGTTTGGATATTAAATCTACTAAACATTTGATTGAAAAGATGCAGCAGCATACATTTAATTATGAGTGGATTTATGCTCGTGCAGAAACAAAACTCGTTATTGATAGTGAAGATACAGATGTAGATATAAAAATTCGTTCCAAAAAAGACAGTGCGATTTTAATTACTGTGGAAGCCATTGGTTTATTTGATGTTGCTAAAATTTTAATTACTAATGATTCTGTCAAAATGATTATTTATCCCAAGAAGCAATATTTTTATGGGAGCATTGAAAACATTTCTAAACTCTTAAATGTATCAGCCGATTTGGATTTAATACAATCTTTAATGTTTGGTAATAATGCTGAATTTTACAATGAAGAAGAAAAAATTAAACACATCAATGACAAAAAAAATTGTCAATATGTTCTTACTACTACCAAAAAGCGAAAAGTCAAAAGATTATTAAAAGACAAAGAAATTTTGATTGCCAAAGAACCTATACAAATAATTTCATTGCATCCGAATACCTTCAAAATTCTGCGTAATCAAATTATTGATTTGAAGAATAATCATTCCATTACTGTAGATTATGATAAATTCTCAATCATTGACTCTTTGTATTTTCCACAACTTGTAAAAACCACTATCGTTGCAGAAAATCAAAATCCTATTGAATTCCAACTTAAATACACCAAAGTAGAATTGAATAAACCACAAAATTTATCTTTTCGTGTTCCATCATCGTATCAAAAAAAGGAAATTAAATGAGACACAAAAATATTAGATATTTGGTAAGTGGTGCATTGTTTGTAATCCTTTTAATATCTGCATATAGCTTTACTATCAAAACCAATTTTTTATTGATTAAAAATGAGAATCTTTCTGCCATTCAGATATTGCACCAAATGATTGATTCGGTGGATAATATCAAAACATTAAAAGTTAAATTAGAAGCATTAGAACGATTTCAAGATAAATATTTAAAATCAACTTCTTTTTACAAGATTAGTTATTATCCTACAAAAAAATTATATTTTATAAATCCTGAAAAAAAATTAGAAATACTCTACATTGAAGGACAAAATGAAAATAAAGCATTGGTCAAACATCCATCTTTGCCTATGAGTATTTTTTTAGACCCCAATGGCTCTATAATGAAGAAAAAACAACATTATACTATTCACGAATTAGGTTTTCAATTTATTGCTCAAACGATTCAAATAGCACTCTTTAAGGAAAAAGAAAAGTATCTCAATTATTTACATTACCTTGGAGTTATTGAAAAAAATGGCAAGCAGTGTTATGGTTTGTATTATGAAAGTTCCAATTTTGATTATGTTCCATACAAAATTGAAGGCAAAGAAACAGTAGTAAGCATTGCAAGAAAATTTAATATCAATGAATACATCATTCGTGATAAAAATAATTTATATTTTGAATTTGGCTATTTGAAGAAAGGTTCTACTATTCTAATTCCAAAGATGTATTGCAAAAAAGCATTTTTGTATATTGATAAGGCAACTTTTTTACCTATATCAGTTAATCTCTATGATGATAAAGGACTTTTAGAAAGTTATGATTTTTTTAATGTTCAAAAAAATATACCTATTCCTTCAGAAGAGTTTTCAAAACAATTTAAAGAATATCATTTTTGATGCTTATATTTTTTTGAATGATAATGTATCAAAAAACATTAATATCTAACCTTACAGGACTTATTACTTTTCATTTTCAACTTTCAACTAATCACTAACATCTCATACTTTTATGTCTCGTTATTTTTTGGAACTTTCTTATTGTGGGACAAAATATAATGGATGGCAAATTCAAGCCAATACACCGCATACTATTCAACAAATTTTAAACGATGTTTTATCTACTACCTTACGACATCCTGTAACTCTTATAGGATGCGGAAGAACAGATGCAGGTGTTCATGCCAAACAATTTTTCGCTCATTTTGATTCTTTGACGCTTGCAGATCATCCTTTTGAATTTTGGTTACATAAATGGAATTCTATGTTGCCCGACGATATAGCAGTGCATCAATTGTATTGTGTAACGTCCAATGCAAATGCTCGTTACGACGCTATTTCACGGACGTATGAATATCATATTCATCAACGAAAAGATCCGTTTTTATATCAAAGGTCTTGGTATTATTCGCAAACATTAAATAATGCTATTATTCAAGAAGGTATTCAAAAAATTAAACAGCATACCGATTTTGCTTGTTTTACAAAGGATGCATCAGAATATAATCATACACAATGTATTATTTATGATATTCAATGGAATGTGCAAGATCATCGTATTGTCTTTGTAATAACAGCCAATCGTTTTTTACGAAATATGGTACGTGCTATTGTTGGGACACTTATTTGGTTGGGCATTGGTAAATACACTTTAAATGATTTAGAAAACATCCTACTTTCAGGAGATAGAAAAAAAGCAGGATTTTCAGCACCTGCAGAAGGTTTGTATCTTACGCAAATTAAATATCCCGAGTCAATTTTTATTTTATGAAAAAAAAGAACATCATACTTAAAATTTTATCAGAACTTTCTGCTTATCCCAAATGGTTTTATACGGCTATTGCATTGACTTTATTGATTTCATTAATATCTATAGTTCGCCCATTGCTAATCAATACGGCTTTGAATAATATCAGTACTTCTAATATTTATGATTTTACTAAATTAGGGATATTTCTTGTTTTACTAATGATGATGGAGTCCTTATTGCAATATTCCAACAGTGTTATTTCTGTTATCCTTGGGCAAAAGTTAGTTTTAAAAACTCGGAAAAATTTATTTGAACACATCTTGCATTTACCTATTTCTTATTTTGATAAAACCCCCGTAGGTACAGTAGTTACAAGAGTAGTATCCGATATGGAAGCAATGAATGAAATTTTTGCAGAAGGATTTACTACTATTCTTGGAAGCATTATTACTATAATAGTTTTTATTGCTACAATGTTTTATATCAATGTGCATTTGACATTAGCAGTATTAGTGGTGTTACCATTCTTGGTAGTATCTGTATGGATTTTCAAAAATGCTGTTCAAAAATCATTTACACAAGTGCGTAATGCTGTTGCTCATTTAAATAAGTTTATTCAAGAACATTTAGTAGGAATGAGTATTGTTCAACAATTTAATGCAGAAGATAAAGAGTTTGAAAAATTCAAAGTACTTAATGATCAACATCGCAAAGCACATATTCAATCTATTTGGTATTACTCTATTTTTTTTCCTGTATTAGAACTTTTATCAAGCATTGCAATTGCATTAGTGATTTATACTTCGTCATTGTTACCAAATGTAGCACTTGGTGATATTACTTTTTTTGTAATGATGACTCAAATGCTTTTTCGTCCTTTGAGAATGCTTGCAGATCAACTCAATACTTTTCAAATGGGATTAGTAGCGGCTGAAAGAGTATATGCTTTAATAGAAGAAAATGTTCCGCAAATCAATGATGGAAAAATAATTTTTCAAAAATTACAAAAAGGAATTGCATTTAAAAATGTGGATTTTTACTATCAAGATAAACAAGTAAAAGTCCTGTCAGATATTAATTTATTTATTCCTGCTTATGAGATTACGGCTATTGTTGGGCAAACAGGTTCAGGAAAATCAACATTGGTGCAATTAATCGCAAGAATGTATGATATTCAAAAGGGCGAAATACTAATAGATGAACTACCTATTCAAGAATATCAATTGACATCTTTGAGAAATAAAATAGCAGTGGTATTGCAAGATCCTTATTTGTTTAATGATAGCATCTTGAACAATGTAAGAATGTTTAATCCTGATATAGCCGAAGAAACAGTTATACAAGCCGCAAAGGAAATAGGTATCCACGATTTTATTATGCAATTAGAAAATAATTACCACTATATCATTCAAGAAAGAGGTTCTAATTTATCATCAGGACAAAAGCAATTGATTGCTTTTTTGAGATCGTATGTGCATCAACCTGAATTGTTTATTTTAGACGAAGCCACAGCGATGATTGATTCTCAAACAGAACAACTTATTCAAACTGCCTTAAAAAAGATATTACATAATAGGACGGCTATTATTATTGCCCATCGTTTATCTACCATACAAATGGCACATCAAATTGTAGTAATGCATCAAGGAAAAATTGTAGAAAAAGGAACGCACGAAGAATTGTTACAACTTAACGGGCATTATGCTCAAATCTATGAAGCACAGTATGAAACCATTTAATTAAATCAAATGCGTTGCCATTGCAATAACTACAATGCTTATTTTCCCTTTGTATCCTGATTTTACTAATGTATTGTAAGCGGCTTCAAAGGTTGCCCCTGTTGTCAATACATCATCTACTAACATTAAGTGATTATACTGACTTACATTTTCACTAACTACAAAATTATCTTTTACATTTTCCCAACGTTCAAATCTTTTTTTCTTTGTTTGTGTAGTGGTGTAGATGTCTTTTTTCAACACATTGATTATAGGTATTTTGGTTTCATTTGAAATGCCTTTGCTATACTCTTCGCTTTGATTATAGCCCCTTTCTAATTGTTTTTTAGGATGTAATGGTATAGGCACTACACCTTCTACATCTTTTATCCATTCGCAAGTAGATAACTCATATCCCATCCAACTTCCTATTGTTTGTGCTAAATCTTTGCCTTTTTTGTATTTAATATGATGTAAAATATTTTGAACCCCTGTTTTTTTATGAAATAAATAATATGCTGCAGATCCAAACACAGGAATGCGTCCGTAGAGTATTTTTCGTATGTTTGATTCTTCAATATTGATGTGAAACTTTGGTCGTGGTAAATTTTCTCTACATTTTTCACATAAATAAATCTCGTGTTTTAATAATGTTTCTTTACACGAAACACAAATTTTAGGATAAATTAAACTAATAAAATCATCAATAATATTGAGATTTTCAAGCATCTATTCTTCTTTGAAAAAGTTTAATTTCTTTAAGTCAATTAAAATAACATTTTGATAATAAAAATTGATGATCTGTTTGTAGTTTAATCCTAATTTAGCCATTTTCATTGCCCCTTCTTGCGAAAGTCCCACGCCGTGTCCAAATCCTCTTCCTGAAAAAATCACTGTGTCTTTTGTGGCATTTAAACTAATATCAAAGAAAGTAGACATTAGTTTTAATTCTTCTCGTATGTTTTTCAAGGGAATTTTTATATGATTGTAGTGCAAATAAACGCTTCTGTTATATTGCTTAAAATTTGTAGCAAAATTCAACGCTTCACTATCATCTACAGGATATTTGTATTTTTTTAAGTAACGAATCCATTCAGTCAATGCCATTTTTTTTTGCCATCTATAACTTGGCATTCCTATGCTAAATGTGTCTTTTACGCTTCTTAAATACTCTTTTTTACTTCCCCAAATGTCTTCTGAATTGACTGTTTGCCCACCACTATTGCTATGAAAGGCGGCTACTATTAAATTTAAATCTTTATCTACTATGACTAAATGATGTGTGGATTTTACGGCTTCAAAAATAGAAGAGGATTGGCAAGTACCATAATATACTTGGCAATGTACTTGGTCACATAAATTATATCCTTCGGGCAAATGCTTATACAAATGCGAAAGTGCATAAGTTCGTACTAATAAAGATTGGGCTTTGTATAATTCAGGATGTCTTCCTTTACCTACTTCTGCATTCACTACACCACATACATAATCATCTAATTCTAAAGTATTTACTAATTGCAAATTAGATTCTTTGGCTGTTATAGTCAAATGTCCTTTGTATGTTCTACTATTGGATAATTTAGGATGAATGATTGAAAACTCTGAATTTGTAATATCAGGAGAAAAAAAACGAATTGTTTTTGCAGTTATTTTTTTACCATTCAAATTGTCCATCAATACTAATGAATCATTGACTACTTCTAATTGATAAAATTGATTTTTATTGAGTTTTTGTAATTCATTTGCTTCATCAAATTGAACAGAATAAGCATCTTGAAATAAAATTTTGATAGAAGATAATTTTAATGCACCTAAAATGCCGATATTGACTAATTCTTGTGTAAATGCTAAATAATGAAAGAACGAACTGCTTAAAATGAAGAACAAAAATTTTTTATATGTGATCATCTTTTTAAGCATTTTCCGATTTTAGTGAATAATAAATTTTTTCTGCTAACTTTTTGGATGCACCTGCACCGCCTAATGTTTCTCTCATTATTTGATAGTCATTAAGGATGCGATTTCTGTAAGATGTATCATTGAGTAGTTTATCTAATTCTTTTCGTAAATTTTTTTCATTAAAATCATTTTGAATTAATTCTTTTACCACTTCTTTTCCCATAATCAAATTGACCATACTAATGTATTGGATATTGCGTACCAATAATCTTGCTATTAAATAAGACAACTGTCCCCCACGATAACATACTACTTGTGGTACATTAAATAATGCGGCTTCCATAGTAGAAGTGCCTGATTTTATGATGCCTGCCTCAGAAAAACGAAGAATAGCATACGTGTCATCGTAAATGATACTTGAATTTTCTTTTAAGAAAGGAGTATAAAGTTCTTTGGGAAATCTTGATATTCCTGCTATTAAAAAATGATAATCCTTAAAGTAAGAGCAAATGCTTGTCATTATTGGCAATATCGCTTGTATTTCTTGTTGGCGACTACCAGGCAATATAGCAATAAATTTTTTATCAGGTAAATGGTATTTTTGTCTAAACTCATCTCTTGAATAAGAAACGGTATTTTCATTAATAATGTCTAATAGTGGATGTCCTACGAATTCTACTTCGTAATTATATTTTTTGTAAAAATCCTTTTCAAATGGAAGTATGCAAAATAATTTATCTACATAATTTATAATAGTATGTACACGACTTTCTTTCCAAGCCCACACAGTAGGTGATATGTAATAATAAACCTTATAGTTGTGTTCTTTACACCATTTCGCCATCTTTAAATTAAATCCAGGATAATCTATTAAAAGAACAACATCATAACGATGTTTCAACAAATGATTTTTAACGATTTTAAAATTATTCAAAATAGTACGAATGTTTTTAAGAACATCTATAAAGCCCATAAATGCTGTACGATCTAATGGTATCAAGGGCTTTTTATGAAGCACATTTTCAATATTCTTTCCGCCTACATAGTCAATTTCAGCAGAAGTATCTAATTTTAATAATTCACGAATAAAATTAGATCCGTGTAAATCGCCTGATGGATCGCCTGCTATGATGAAATATCTCATTGGACTAATTCATTTTTAGTATTCGCTATTATCAAAATACATCAAATAAACAATATACAATACATACATTACTGTGGCTGTCATAATGCCCGCTGCGGCTTTGTTTTTATTCTTATTGATAAAAATATAAAATGGCAATAAATTAGTTAAAGTGCTTAATTTTACAATACCATCCCACATACCGCCTAACTTCAAAAACCATATAAAGCGGGATGGAAAACTAATGTAATAATATTTAAACAACCAATACATAAAGAATGCCAAAAATGGCGTAAAAATTCCAATCAATAAGCCAAAGAAAAAATTATCACTCTTAAAATTTTTTATTCTTTCTAACATAGTCGGCAATGATACAGAATTTTATCCATCCTAAATTAAAGATGTTAGAACGATTGGGAATTATTGCTTCAAATGAATGTAATTCTCTTTACAAATTATTCATTTCAATAATTGGTTTATTGGTATATTTGCACTTTAATTTTTAATATAGCATTCTTAAATTTTTACAAATTATTCAAACACATTCGTATGTCTCAAAAAGTAGCACTCATCACTGGTATTACAGGACAAGATGGAGCGTATCTTGCAGAATTGTTGCTTCAAAAAGGATACATTGTTCACGGTATCAAACGTAGAAGTTCGTTATTTAATACTGATAGGATTGATCATTTATACACTGACCCACACGAACCTTCTACTCGTTTCTTTTTACATTATGGCGACTTAACCGATAGTACAGCATTGATTAGAATTATTCAAGAAGTACAACCCGATGAAATATACAATTTAGCCGCCCAATCGCACGTCAAAGTAAGTTTTGAAACACCTGAATATACCGCTAATGCAGACGCTCTCGGAACATTGAGAATTTTAGAAGCCATTCGGATTTTAAATTTAAAAGATAAAACACGTTTTTATCAAGCATCTACTTCTGAATTGTACGGATTAGTTCAAGAAATTCCGCAAAATGAAAAGACCCCCTTTTATCCCCGTTCGCCTTATGGTGTAGCCAAACTTTATGCTTTTTGGATTACAAAAAATTATAGAGAAGCATACGGGTTTTTTGCTTGCAACGGCATTTTGTTTAATCACGAAAGCCCTATTCGTGGAGAAACATTTGTTACTCGCAAAATAACTCGTGCAGCGGCTAAAATTTTTTTAGGATTGCAAGAAGTTCTTTATCTTGGAAATTTGGATGCAGAAAGAGATTGGGGGCATGCCAAAGATTATGTAGAAGGAATGTGGCGAATACTTCAGCATTCAGAACCCGATGACTTTGTGTTAGCCACAGGAAGAAAAATTTCTGTTCGGAAGTTTGCAGAATTAGCATTTCAAAATGTTGGAATAAACATTGAATGGAAAGGAAAAGGCGTAGAGGAAGTAGGTATTGATTCAAAAACAGGAAAGGTAATCATTAAAATTGATCCAAGATATTTTCGTCCTGCAGAGGTGGATTTGTTAGTAGGTGATTATTCAAAAGCCAAGAAATTATTAGGATGGGAACCAAAGCATACAGTTGAAGAATTGTGCAAAGAAATGGTGCTTGCAGACCTTGAATTGTTCAAAAGAGATAAGTATCTATTAGAAGGTGGACACAAAATTTTTCATCAACAAGAGTAAATAATTTAAAAGTGTTATGAAAATATTTCGTAAAAAAGATATTCATCAGATACTTCAAGATGCCACTGTAGAGTCAGCACACACATTACATAAAAATCTTACGGTACGAGATCTTACTGCGTTGGGCATTGCTGCTATTATTGGTGCAGGGATTTTTACAACCATTGGAAAAGCCGCATCAGAAGGTGGTCCTGGCGTTGTGTTTTTATTTATATTTACTGCCATTGCCTGTGCTTTGTCGGCATTTGCTTATGCCGAATTTGCTTCTACTTTGCCCGTCAGTGGTAGTGCTTATACATACAGTTATGTCGCCTTTGGAGAGTTATATGCTTGGGTTATAGGATGGGCATTGATAATGGAATATGCTATTGGAAATATCACCGTAGCCATAGGATGGTCGGGATACTTCACAGCGTTTTTGCATTCCTTCAATATAGACATTCCACCTTGGCTTTCTACAGATTTTTTTACTGCAAAAAACGGTTTCATTGATGCACAAAAAGTTTTAATAGAAAATAATCATCGTTTTGATTTGCTGCCTTATTCTATGCAAAAATCTTATTTAGCATGGACAAATGCACCCTGTTTAGGTTCTTTAAAAATTATCTTTGACTTACCTGCACTGTTTATTGTAGTTTTAATTACATATTTGGTTTACAGAGGTATTGAAGAATCTAAAACAGCCAGTAATATAATGGTGGCAATTAAACTACTTATAATTTTAATGGTGATTGCTTTTGGAGTATTTTATATTTCAGTAGATAATTGGCATCCATTTATGCCAAATGGAATCACAGGTATTTTAAAAGGTGTATCTGCTGTTTTTTTTGCATACATTGGCTTTGATGCGATTTCTACCACAGCCGAAGAGTGCAAAGATCCACAAAGAGATTTACCAAGAGGAATGATGTATTCTATTATTATCAGTACTATTCTTTATTGTCTAATTGCTTTGGTGCTTACGGGAATGGTCAATTATAAATATCTTAATGTAGAAGACCCATTGGCTTTTGTCTTTTCTCAACATCATCTTGATTTTTTATCGGGAATTATTTCTATTAGTGCAATTGTGGCTATGGCAAGTGTGTTATTAGTTTTTCAACTCGGTCAGCCAAGAATATGGATGAGTATGAGCCGTGATGGTTTGTTACCGCCTGTTTTTGCACGTATTCATCCTAAATTTAAAACGCCTTCTTTTTCAACCATTATAACAGGATTTATTGTAGGTATTGGAACATTAGTGTTCAATCTTTCTACAGTTACAGACCTTACAAGTATAGGTACTTTATTTGCGTTTGTTTTAGTATCTGCAGGTGTTTTGCGATTGCATCGTATGCCTAATGCACCTGAAAGAAAATTTAAAACGCCTTATATCAATGCTCAATGGATAATGCCATTAGTATTTGTTTCTACTGTTATTTTGAGTTTTTATTTTAACCCCGTAGCATCCAAAAATTTTATTAAAAATCAAACTGTCATTTTACAAAAAGACAAATTAATAGATATAATTGGAAAAAATAAAACACTTCAACAAGATGTTTTTAAACATTTGAATACTCAAAGTTTTAATGATTTAAAAACAAAAATCTATCTCATGAACGAAACAGAATTATACAATGTTTTTTTGCCATTAGCAGAAAAACATAATGAACTGTATGAACAATCTATTAAAACATTTTTTGCAAATTTTCCTTTATGGCTGTTTTGGTTGATTTTTCTATACTTTACAATAGAATCCTTTATCAAAAAACACAGTTTAATTCCTGTTGCAGGGCTTATTACTTGTTTGTATATGATGTCTCAAATTGAATTAAAAAATTGGATTGGCTTTTTGATTTGGTTGGGAATTGGCTTAATAATTTATTTTACTTACAGCACCCGCCATAGCAAATTAAATATTGACAAAGAATAAACTTAATCATTGTTCATAACTAAATAAATTATTTCTCACTATCTTCACAGCCCAAAATAATACTATGATAGCACTCATCACTGGCAGTACAGCAGGAATTGGAAAAGCCACTGCATATAAATTAGCAGAAAATAAATATAATCTCATTTTAACAGGTAGAAGAAATGACCGATTAAATGCTATTAAACAAGATATTGAACAAAAATTTTCTGTAAAAGTGATTACGCTCTGTTTTGATATTAGAGATAAAGCCGCTTGTCAAAACGCTTTATTTTCCCTACCCAAAGAGTGGCAACAAATAGATGTTCTTGTGAATAATGCAGGATTAGCACAAGGATTAAGCACTATTAATAATGGATTAGAAGAAGATTGGGAAACAATGATTGACACCAATATCAAAGGATTATTGTATGTTACAAAGATAGTGAGTAATTGGATGATTGAAAGACAACAAGGACATATCGTTAATATCGGTTCAATAGCAGGCAAAGAAGTATACCCAAATGGTAATGTTTATTGTGCTACTAAACACGCTGTAGATGCTCTTAATAAAGCCATGCGAATAGAATTCTTGCCTTACAATATTAGAGTAACTGGTGTTCATCCTGGTATGGTAGAAACCGAATTTAGTTTAGTACGTTTCAAAGGAGATGCTCAAAGAGCCAAACAAACTTACATAGGCCTTCAACCGCTCACGGCCGAAGATATCGCAAATACTATCGCCTGGATTGTTCAACAACCACCACACGTCAATATCAATGAAATTGTCATAATGCCTACAGCACAAGCAACAACAAGAGATATCATTAAAAAAACAAATTAAAACAAGAAGTTCTTGATGAAACATTAAGGAATTCATTACTTCAGCAATTTATAAAATTAGTCCAAAAAGATAAGATTTAATAGTACAGAGATAAATAAACTAATACCATTGTCCTAAAAGGGCGAGATTTGACAAATACATTCGGAATATATTTTCAATAATAATTTTCTTTATGAGTTCAACATCTGATAAATATCTTCAAAGAGGCGTGTCTTCTGATAAAACAGAGGTACATCAAGCCATTAAACATTTAAGTAAGGGACTTTATCCTAATACTTTTTGTAAAATTATTGATAATGTCTGGGAATCTAATAGCGATAAAGCATTTATCATTCACGCTGATGGTGCAGGTACTAAATCTTCTTTAGCATATATTTATTGGAAAGAAACAGGTGATATTTCTGTGTGGAAAAATATTGCCCAAGATGCAATTGTGATGAACTTGGATGATATTTTGTGTTCTGCATTTACTAATCAATTTGCTCTTTCATCAACCATTGGCAGAAATAAACAACGGATACCAGGTGAAGTCATTGCTGCTATTATTCAAGGGACTGCGGATTTTTGTAATACAATGAAAAAATATGATGTACACATTGAATATGCAGGCGGTGAAACAGCAGATATTGGAGACCTTGTAAAAACTATTGTAGTAGATAGCACAATGGCTACTTTTGTTCATAAGAAAAAGGTTGTACCCATTGATATTCAAAAAAATGATGTGATTGTAGGATTTGCTTCTTATGGAAGGGCTACTTATGAATCTGAATACAATAGCGGAATAGGAAGTAATGGTTTAACAATGGCAAGGCATGAATTGTTTAATAAACAAATCGCCGAAAAATATCCCGAATCTTATGATACACAATTACCTTCCAATGTTGTTTATACAGGTAAATATCATGTTACAGATAAAATTAATCTTGAATATTCTTATCAACAAAAACTTATTAAAGAATCTGCATCTATCGGAAAATTAGCATTATCACCAACTCGTACTTATGCCCCTTTGCTCATTCAAATTCTTCAAAAATTTCATTCAGATATTCACGGTATTATACATTGCACAGGAGGAGGGCAAACTAAAGTATTACATTTTCTTTCTACACCATTAAGAGTCATAAAAAACAATCTTTTCCCAATACCGCCATTATTTAAACTCATTTCTGAACAAAATAAAGATAATTACAAAGAATTGTATAAAGTATTTAATATGGGGCATCGTTTAGAAATTTATACTAATGAATCAACAGCATTAAAAATGATAGACCTTGCTCAACAATTTGGTATAGATGCTCATATTATTGGAAGAGTAGAACAAGGCGTATCGCCAGAAGTGCTTATTCAATCGGAACTTGGCGAATTTCATTATACTAAAAATTAACTTTTTAATAACTAATAATTTTATTATTTTTGCAACATAAAATTTACAACTATGAAAAAAGTAATAACTGTTTTTTTGATAGGTGCTTCAATTAATTTAATTGCAAGCACCAGCAATAGAGTAGAAGTACCTGAAAATCCCTATCAAAGTAGTTTTCAAAAAGCGTATAGCATTTATTCCTCTGTTCCCAAAGGATTTTTAGAAGCCATTGCGTATACACAAACACGTTTTTACCATCTGGATGGTTCACAAAATAGTTGTATTGGTTTGCCTAAAGCATTGACAGTGATGGGATTAATTGAAGACGGTAAAGGATATTTTAGAGAAAATTTATTAAAAGTTTCTTTGTTATCAGGATTTTCTGTTGAAGATATAAAAAATAATCCCGAAAGTAGCATATTAGCGTATGCATCGGCTTTTCAAAAACTACAACAAGAAAAAAACATTTTTGGAACGGAACGATTAGAGAGATACAAAGAAATATTTATAGAATTAAGCGAACTTCCTTTATCTAATGATATTATCAATGATTTTGCAATGCAAGCCCATTTGTATCAATTGTATTGGTTTTTAAGTCAGCCCGAATCTCAGAATGCGTATAGATTCCCTGATTACAAAATTGATTTAAGAGAAACATTTAAAGAAAATTATGCCGTATTGAGTGCAGGACGAGTTCTTGTTACAGAAGAAGCGATTTATACCGAGTCAGGTGCAATGTATAAAAATCAATCTACTAATCAAATAACTTCTGCTGATTATCCACCTGCAATATGGAATCCTGCTGCAAGTTGTAATTATTCTTCAAGAGGTGGTACGGCTATTTCTGCGGTTACCATTCATGATACAGAGGGAAGTTATGCAGGTGCTATTTCTTGGTTTAAAAATTGTTCTGCCCAAGTATCTGCTCACTATGTATTAAGAAGTAGTGATGGGCAAGTTACACAAATGGTTTTAGAAGCCGATAAAGCATGGCACGTAGGCACAGAAAATCCTTATACTATTGGAATTGAACACGAAGGTTATATGAATACAGGGTATAATTGGTATACTACTGCTATGTATAATTCTTCAGCAGCATTAGTCAAAGATATTTGTAACAGCGGTTACGGTATTAACCCATTACGTACAGGTTTCTGGCCTTGGTTACCTACTACTAATTATAGTAGTTCTGGTATTCCCGGTTCTTGTACTAAAATAAAAGGACACCAACATTATCCTAATCAAACACATACAGATCCTGGTCAGTATTGGAATTGGGATAGATATTATAAATTAGTGAATTCTCCTTATACTATTACTGCTACTTATACTGCATCTTCAGGAACTTTCTACGATTCGGGTGGATCTGGCGGAAATTATTCAAATGATGAAAGAAAATTATATTTATTCACACAAGCTGGGGCTACTAATATCACACTCAATTTCACATCTTTTGGATTAGAAAATACTTGGGATTATATGTATATTTACAATGGTGGGTCTGTTTGGTCACCATTGGTGGGCTATTATACAGGAACAAATTCGCCTGGAAATGTATCTGTTAATAATGACTCTGTTTTAGTAGAATTTAGAAGTGATTGTGCAACTACGGATATTGGATGGGCAGCCAATTATACAATCACTGCTACCGGCAGTGCTACAGATAACATTGCTCCAGTTACTGTTGTAAGTGCTCCTTCTTCTTGGGTTACAACAAATTTTACAACAACCATTACTGACACTGATAATTCAGGAGGTAGCGGTATTCAAAAAGGATATTATCAAGTGATAGAATATAATGGCAACTATTGGGATGCTAATCGTTCTCGTGGTTTCTTTGCAGATAACTTTGATAGTACGGCTATTCGCCCCTATTGGAATGTTGTGGTAGGTAATTGGTCGCAATCAGGTGGGGCTCTTATTCAATCCGATGAGTCCTCTTCTACAGCAGGAAATACCAATATCTATGCCTTTTTAGACCAAACACTATCCAATCGTTATCTCTATGAATTTGATATTAAGTTAGATGGAACTGGTACAAATAGAAGAGGTGGTTTTCATTTCTTTTGTGATACAGGATGGACAACTAACAGAAGTAACTCTTATTTTGTGTGGTTCAGATTAGATGACCAAAAATTTCAATTGTACAAAGTAGTGAATAATAGTTTTGGTACTGCTGTTGTGGATATTCCTTTGACATTTTCTGCAAATACTTGGTACAATGTTAAGGTTATTTATGATAGAATTACCGGAGAAATTTGGACTTATTGGAATAATCAATTAATCAACAAGTATCAAGATCCATCACCCCATAATGCATCTAATGGAAAATATGTATCTTTTAGAAGTGGCAATGCTGTGATGAATATTAACCAATTAAAAGTGTATCGTTCAAGAGTTTCAGGAAATGTAACGGTATTAGTTGGTCCAGGAAATACAGATTTACGTTATCAAAATCCTAATCCTTCAACACCAGCAGGGCGAATAAAATCCATTGCACAAGATAATGCTGATAATATATCTGCTATTGTATATCAAGATGTCAATGTAGATTGGACGCCTCCATCAGCTCCATCTCCTGTAAATGATGGAAAAACAACAGATATTAATATCGCTTGTACAAAGGATAGTTTAAGTGCAAACTGGGGAACATCCACCGATCCACATTCAGGATTATCTCAATATTGGTATTCTGTGGGTACCTCTGCGGGATCAACGAATATCATCAATTGGACGAACGCTTGGGCAAACACTTTGGTAACTGTCAACATCCCAAGTATTGCTCACGGCACCACTTATTATTTTAGTGTGAAAGCAGAAAACGGTGCAGGATTACAAAGTACAGTTGTAAGTAGTAATGGTCAATTAGTAGATACTACTTGTGTTA
This sequence comes from Bacteroidia bacterium, assembly GCA_026414605.1. Classification (GTDB taxonomy): domain Bacteria; phylum Bacteroidota; class Bacteroidia; order B-17B0; family Aurantibacillaceae; genus BPGX01. Next base: position 583 of record JAOAIP010000022.1, on the reverse strand, counting down.
GCACTTCTATTGCTTCTTTTGTGAATCAGTTTAATCAAATAATGATCTTCCCTAATCCTGTGAAGGATAAAATTCAGATTACTGCTCCTAATACTTTTGATGTTGAAATCTATAACACACTCGGTTCAAAAGTATATTCTGCTAAAAACTTAAATAATTCATTGCAATTAAATATATCTGATTGGGCAAAAGGTATTTATCTTATTAAAATTAAAGACACCCAAGATAAAATACATATAGGAAAAATTATTAAGGAGTAAATTTTATTTTTGTTGATAGATACTAATTTAAAAATCCTCGACAAAATGTTGGGGATTTTTTTATTACTACATCATTTAATTAGTCCAAACGTCATTAGTTTAATGGGATTTTTTTTGATTTGATAGCGGGGTATGAAAATGCAAAAAAAATTAAAATAATTTTTTGTTTGTTAATTTTACATTATTTATATTTGTCAGAAAAATTAAGTTATGAAAAATAAAACTTTACAATTCAGTTGGGGTATTTTTATTTATTCTTTATTTTATGCTTTTTCAGTACACGCACAATGTACTACTACCACTGTCAATATAGATTTTGCAGG
>JAOAIP010000013.1 GCA_026414605.1 Bacteroidia bacterium | reverse complement strand
TCGCAAATATAAAGGTAGATAGTAATGAGTTTTTCTTTTGCATCCATACCGCAAAAAAAAAACTTTCACATTTTCTTTTCCAGGTAAAAAAATATTTTTATCCACTATTGTTTGTTAATTTCCAACCCCTGATTCGCATTTCGAATCTATTCTCGCAACCAGGCACGAAGCACTAAAAGAGTAACAGCTACTTAGGGCCTGGTGAAAAAGCCAAAATTGAGTTTTCAAAAAAGCAGGTCATTATTCCATAAAATTATATCTTGAAGTGCAAGAATTTTTAGTTTATCTTCTTCTTACTTTCTTTTTAGAAAAGAAAGTAACAAAGAAAAGCGTGCTGACTAAATTTTGCGGCTACGCTTCGCTCCGCCTTACGAAATTCTACGGGTCGCTCCGCTGCATTAAAAGAAACATCCCGAGCCCTTCCCACCTTTTAATGCGGACGCTCCGCTCCCTTGAATTTCGGCAAAATTGAGTAGGCACACTATCTTTTTTAAAAAAATAATTTTGTACCATTATACACTGGCATTGCTCATTCAATAGATAACATTCTTAAATCGATTCTCTATTAAGTTGGTACTACCAAATTAGGAAGTGCAAGATTTTTGCGGTAAATTTACCTAAACTTTTGCATTTAATTATCAAAAAATCAACGCAAGTTATTAACAATCAATTGTTTAAATCTTTTTCACCAAGGCCTACTTACTCCAAGTAAAACCCAGTGGCAAATTTATCTATAATCGTCTCAATATTCAATGTAAAAATTTTTCATTTGTGGTTCATCCGCCTTTTGATTATTTTGGGGACATAAATTCATTTACTCACAATGACGGAAAGAACATTCGTGCGTTTGTAATGATGAAGGTGAATAGCACAGCAAAAGAAACGCCACATAATGATCAATAAATATAAAATTACTTTCAAGTTTTAAGAATTAATAAACACTTTATTTCTAGTTTATTTAATTCGTATATTTGTGCTTTGTAAATCTTTAATTTATGTCAAGAGTAGATGTTTTAAAAACTTACAAACTGTTTATCAATGGTCAATTTCCCCGAACAGAAAGCGGACGATACTACCCCGTGTATAATAAACAACAAAAATTAATTGCTAATTTGTGTAGGGCATCTCGTAAAGATTTTAAAAACGCCGTAGTGGCGGCTCGTGCTGCACAATCAGGATGGGCTTCTAAATCCGCATTATTAAAAAGTCAGATTTTATACCGATTAGCAGAAATGTTAGAAGGACGCAAACAACAAATCATTGATGAATTAGTATTTCAGGACATTCCGCTTAAAAAAGCCGAACAAGAAGTTCTTACAGCCATTGATAGAATCATTTACTATTCAGGATGGGCAGATAAGTTTATTCAAATCTATTCTACAGTAAATCCCGTAGCATCATCGCATTTTAATTTTTCACTGCCAGAACCAACAGGAGTAGTAAGCATCATTGCTCCTGAAGAACCTTCTTTTTTAGGACTTGTATCGGTTATATTACCCGTTATTGTATCGGGAAATACCTGTGTCGTATTAGCATCCGAAAAGTATGGAGTGAATGCCATAACGTTTGCAGAAATGTTGGCTACTTCTGATTTACCAGCAGGCGTTGTCAATATCTTAACGGGCTTTGAATCAGAGTTGCTTCCACATTTTGCTAACCATATGGATGTAAATGCTATTATTTATACTCGTCAAAATCCCCAATCTATAACGACTATCCAAGAGTTATCTTCACTCAATGTAAAGCGTCCCATTTTTTGGCAAAAAGATTGGTGGAACAATGAAGAATCAGAAAATCCTTATTTAATTTTGGATGCTTGCGAAATCAAGACCACTTGGCATCCTATTGAAAATATCGGCGTAAGTGGGGGAAAATATTAATTTTTAATCAACACTAAAAAAACAAACACTATGAACAGCAGAAACATTTTAATTGGATTAGTTGTACTCTTTGCATTACTTGGAATGTGGACGTGCAGCAAGCGAAATCAATTTGTCTCTAAAAGAGAAGAAGCCAAAGCCCAATGGCAACAAGTGCAAACACAGTATCAACGAAGAATGGATTTAATTCCAAATATCGTAAGTACTGTTAAAGCACAAGCCAATTTTGAAAAGAAAACATTAGAAGATGTCATCAATGCTCGTGCAAAAGCCACACAAGTTACCATCAATACGGATAATTTAAATGAAGCATCTATAGAAAAATTTAAAAAAGCACAAGGAGAATTGAGTGGGGCTTTGGGTCGTTTACTTGCGGTAGCAGAAAATTATCCTGAACTTCGCACCAATCAGGCATTTTCAGAACTTCGCACAGAATTAGAAGGCACTGAAAATAGAATTGCCGTTCAAAGAATGAAGTATAATGAATTAGTAAAAGAATATAATAAGTCCATTCAGTTTTTTCCAGGTAATATCGTTGCTGCCCTATTCGGATTTACACCATTACCTTATTTTGAAGCAGAAGCAGGATCAGAAAAAGCACCTAATGTTGGAAAGCAATTAGAAGATATGATGAAATAATGGTTTATTGAAAATGTGTAAGGATTTTACCGTTTAATAAAAAGGTAAATAACAACGATTAAAGATGAGTGCTGCATTGTAAGAAAAAGCGAGATAATTCGTTTAATATTCCTCAAAACTCCCATAAATATCTTGACTAATAACAAATTTACCGTTAGTGAATAGTTCTGTTGATTATTCAGTATTTTTGCAATCATTATGAAATTTTTTCAAATTCAATATAAACCAATTCTGATTAATTTTTTTTGCATCTTGTTCTTTTTTGTAAGTGGTGTTTTTAAAGTTAATGCTCAAAATTTAAAGACAAAAGTAGATACTATTTTCAAAGATAGTGTTCCATATAAAATTTTGTACGACAATAAAATCTATAAATTAAATGCAGGATTTGCCACCTTAGATGGGGGGTTTTATACTTCCAATCATATTTATTATTGGATGAAGGGGTTAGCCATAAATTTTAATTTTCACCTTTACAAAGAATTATACTTTCAAGTAGGCCTTACACGAATAAAAGGATATAAAACATTAGAATACCCCGAAAAAAAAGACCTTACTATCAGTTATTTTAATTTTAATCTTTCTCCTATTACTATAAAAACTGAAAACACCCATTTTGCATTTGTATTCACGCCTATTGGGCTTGCTTATGGTGGTGGCTACAAAGACGAAACCTATCATTTCGTTGGGAAAATAGCAACCGACTCTACTAATGTGATTCAAAACAATTATTTTGGATTAAATTACTATTCTGCTTTACAATGTATTTACAAATTTAAATATGACCTTGGCATTGGGGCTTCTGTCTATGCCGAATATCAAAGCGATGCAACTATTCTTGGATTTAAATTATGTTTATATTTTAGTGCTGCCTTTAAAGGCAATCAAACAAAACCAAATTGGTATTATAAAAACAATCCTGATAAAAATTAATTCTTAGATTTTTGTAACTCTAATAGTTTCTTATATTTCAAATAAGTAGCATAAGCCGATATTCTGGCAATATTCCATCCTGCTTGTCCATCTAAAAAACCTAAATGCAGTAAATAATGATCTACAAATTTTGCCACAGGATTAATAATCAAATTCCACCAATACCCTTTAATATCTTTTTCTAAATATGCTTTGGCGGCTATATTGGTAAAATACTCTACTTGTTTGTAATGATCTTCTAATGTGTAATAACTATAATGCAAGATGTTTCCTTTCAAATGCCCCGTTACTTTATCACCTTCAAACATTTCAAACTTATCGTGTGGATTAATCCCTCTCCATTCACCTTTGTGTCTGTTCCACAATCGTAATTTTTTATCGGGATACCAATTTGAATAGCGCACCCAATGACCACAATAATTGGTAAGACGATTCATATAATACCCTTGCTTATCCCACTTGCCTTTTATATTTTGAATATTTTTTTGAAGTGTATTATCCAATGCTTCATCTGCATCTAAACTTAATACCCAATCGTAAGTGGCTAAATCTTTGGCTCTGTTTTTTTGTTGAATATGTCCATCAAAAGGATGTGTGTAAAACTTCACCTTTTCATACGAACGGGCTATTTCTTCGGTTTTATCAGTACTTCCAGAATCTAAAATAACAATTTCATCAGCAATATCATAAACACTATCAATACATCTTGATATGTTTTTTTCTTCATTAAATGTGATGATGACAACAGATAATCCCTCGTTTGTGCGAATCATTTTAGTATTCAATTTTATCTTCTTTGAGTCGCCATTTTTCAAATGCAGCCAGTGCTTTTTCACGCATTAATTGATAGGTTTTCAAACTTCTTTGAGAATAGGGCTTAGCGAGTTCTTTGTAAATAAACTCATCTGAAAATCCAATGCTATCAGCATCTTGCTTAGTGTTTGCAAAATACATTTCAGAAATCCTTGCCCAATAAATTGCTCCTAAACACATAGGACAGGGCTCGCAGGATGTATAAATCACACAACCACTTAAATCAAAAGTATTTAATTTTTTACATGCTTCACGAATAGCACTCACTTCAGCGTGCATTGTAGGATCATTAAGTAATGTTACTTGATTGTATCCTTCTGCTATGAGTTGCCCATCCTTTACAATAACTGCACCAAAAGGACCTCCTCCCCTATCCACATTTTGAATAGACAAATCAATGGCTCTTTGCATCCAGTATTCGTGCTGCTTTTGATCCATACATTTTAATTTTAATAAATAATGATAGTATTATTTTCAACAGTATAATGATCACTCTCACAATAAATACTCCACTTCTTTTCTCCAGTAGGTAAGGTATGCGAAATTGTTCTTACTTCTTTATTTTTAATAATAACATCTTTAAATAGATGTTCTTGGTCATTAATTAATACTCGCCAATAAAGATCCTTTGTGTTTTGATATTGTGTATTAAAGCGAATTTTAAATTGATAGGTCATTTGAGAAATTTAGTTAAAGTAATAATTGAAATAAATCTTACAAAGATAATTCATTAAAAGGTATTTACCAATCAATTCTTTCTACCATTAGGATAGAATGATGCGGCACAATAAGATATTTTTTTTCATTGTAATATACTTCAATAGCAGAATTTACAAGAAATATAGCCATATCTCCGACTTTCACTTGTAATGGAATGTATTTAATGGATTCTTGATGATCTTTCCACGGCTCATCATTTTCAACAGGAAATGGAATAGGATAACCAGGTCCTACTTTTACAACATAACCTTTTTGTACCTTTTCCTTATCTTGCACTGTTGGTGGTAGATACAAACCCGTAACAGTTTTTTCTGGCGGTGAAATAGGATCAATGAGAATTTTATCTCCTATTAAATGGATATTATCCAAAGACATAATATAGTATTTAATTCAAATGATTTTTCTGCAAGGCAAAAATAGATAAATTAAATAAGTTGAATGCTTCTTTTTGAATAATAAATCAAAACAAATTGATATTGGATTTTAAATAAAAAAATAAGCATCTTTGCCAAAAGTAATTAAATTTAATCTTTATGAAAAAAAATCTCTTTTCTTTCATTGTCATTACAAGTATGATATCTTGTACTTCTCCTGAAAATACAAATAATCCGGAGAAAAATACTACTGACACTGCATCACAAAAAACGATATCTGAAACAACACAACAAGATACTACTATCTCATCCAATAATCAAAAAAAGATACTTCAAGAAGTCAATAAAGAGGTCTATATTTTAGCATCGGGCAGCGAGCCAGGATGGGTATTAAGCATTTACAAAGATAAATTTCAACTTGTTGCTAATTATGGAAAAGACACTATTGAAAAAAATCACTCTTTTAATCCAACAAGTTTTCCTATTCAATATAAAGACAATGAATTATCATTTAAGATAGAAAAGAAAAACTGCATTGCACTATCTGGCGATACATTATCGATCAGTGTTCTGCTTGATTTTAAGAACAATCATTGGAAAGGTTGTGGAAAATTTTTGAAATAATTTTATGTTGATATTTGAAAAAACAAATGACTTAATTCAATTTAGAAAAAATCAACAATCGGGTACTATTGGTTTTGTTCCTACAATGGGGGCATTGCACCAAGGGCATTTAAAATTAGTGCGTCAATCAAAAAAACAAACCCATTTTACTTATGTAAGTATTTTTGTAAATCCTTTACAATTCAATGATAAAAACGATTTAGAAAAATATCCCCGAACAATTGACAAAGACATTCAACTATTAGAAAGCGTAGATGCAGATGCCTTGTTTTTACCAAGTTTTGAAGAAGTTTATCAAAGTGGAATTACTTATGATGAAATTGATTTGACTTACCTAAATTCTATTTTAGAAGGACCTAAAAGACCTGGACATTTTGAAGGTGTAGTAAAGGTAGTGAGTATTTTATTTAAAATTATTCAGCCACACAAAGCATTTTTTGGATTAAAAGATTTTCAACAAGTAAAGGTAATTGAACAATTGGTAAAACAAAAACAATATCCTATTGAAATTATTCCTTGTCCCACTGTAAGAGAAAAAGATGGGTTAGCAATGAGCTCAAGAAATACAAGATTATCGCCAGAGGCACGACAAAAAGCCCCACAGATTTACCAATGGTTATTAAAAGCCAAAAAATTGTATGAACAAAATTATCCCATTCAAGAAATTGAAAACACTATCATCCAAGAAATTCAACAAGATAAAAATTTTACACTAGATTATTTTGAAATTAGAGATACAAAAGATTTATCTCAAATAACATCTCCACAGCAAAAGCCCGTGGCATTAATTGCTGTATTTTTAAATGGCATACGACTTATTGATAATCTTGAATTAGCATAAATAATTAAAATTTTTGGATTTAAATAAATATCTTTGCAAGAACTAATTAATACACTATATATGAAAAACAAATTGTTATTTGGATATGTAATAATATTGATAGTATGGTCTTGTGATAAAATTGATAAGCCAAGAGAAAATACAACAAGTTTAGTAGGCGTAAATTACATAGAAAAAGATAATTATGCAGTAGCAGGATTTAATAAAGTAGTATTAGAAGATTATACAGGACATACTTGTGGTAATTGTCCAAGAGCCGCTGAAAAAGCCGAAGAACTAAAAAATTTGTATAAAGATTCTCTCATCATCATTGCCGTACACGCAGGAAGTTTTGCTAATCCTACTCCCACTTATCCTGATGATTATAGAACAAGTGTAGGAACGGACTGGGACAATTTTTTTGGCGTTTCTGCCGCAGGATTACCAAAGGGCTTGATAAATCGTGATGGATATCCTACTAACTCGCATATTTTATCTTATACACAATGGGCGTCTAAAATTCCTGTTTTACTACGAACAAGCCCAAAAGCGATATTAAAATTAAAAACACAATACGATACTGTCAATAGAGTATTAAATGTAATACATAACATCAAGTTTTTGCAAGCCCTACCAAACGATATCTATCTTAATACTGTAATTGTTGAAGATAGTGTTATTGGCAAACAAAAAGATTATTCTGTATATCCTGATGAGATTGACAATTATGTTTTTCATTATATGTTGAGAGGGTCTTTAAATGGATCTTGGGGCAATGTATTGAAAACAACTCCCATCAATGCCAATGATAGCGCATCAAAATCTATTAATGGTTTTTATGTATCCCCTCTATTCAAAGACAAACAACTATATGTAATTAGTTTTATCTATGATAATGTTACAAAAGAAATTATTCAATCAGCACAAGTAAAGATTAGATAAAACAGAATTTCATATAACGATCGTACCAATTGATTCAATTTTAAGTTCACACATAAGATAGAAAATCACAGAGAACACAAAAGAAAAATAATTTAGTTGAAAGATGAAAGTGAAAAGTGAAACAGTCTTTTAAATTGTCTATCTTATTCCATAAAATCTATGTTCTATAAAACTTCCAAATTTTAAATAATTATAAATACTACCACCTTCAAGGTTCGACTGTCAACTAATCCTTTGTTCTATCAATTATTTTTACAGGTAAAATAATGTTATTAGGATTAAAATTTTTAGGATCAAGAATTTTTTTATGAAGGATGGCTGCTGTATAAAAAGCAATATCATTAATAGGTTGTTCAACACTAATAATGGGCTTATTTAACCAATCGTAATAAGGCAAATTATCAAAGCAGGACAATAAAATATCCTTAAACTTTACCTGCCATTCCTTATTATTTTGTAATGCTGTGAGTAATCCATTCATTATTAAGTGATTGGTCGCAAACACTGCATCAGGAAAAGTATTATTTCTTGACCATTCTTCAAGTACTTTTTGAATACTACTCATTATATCACCGTATTCTAATTCTACTCTAAAACAATTTAAATTATTTAATCCACTATGGCTATCCTTAAAACCATTTATTCTATCTTCTATGGTGCTAATTTTATTGTCTTTGAGCATACTCAAACAAGCAATGCTTTTTGAACCTTTTTCAATCAATAATTTTCCGATTTTAAAAGCCCCACCATAATTATCTACTGTAACAAAACTACATCCTTCTAAATAAGGTAAAAATCTATCTACAAATACACAAGGAATACTATACTCTTTGAAAAAAGAATTATAGAAAAAAGCATTATTCATACAAGAAAAAATCACAAAACCAGCAGTATTAGGATTGGTAGCCAATTGTTGTACATACTCTTTTTCTTTGCTTTCTATTTCATAGGTCAAATAAATACTAATATCAAATCCCTGCTTTTTAAAATACTTATATAATAAAGCACCTATTGAGGCATTAAAGTATTCCAAATCTGAACAAATAATAACTATATTTCTACATTTCAAATTCATTGCGGGCAATAATAAAGAGGAAAACAACTGTCCTTCTATTTATTATACTAAAGGATTTAAAAAAGGTTATTCGGTTTTAGATGAGTTTGATTTTTTACAAGATGTATTTATCCTTTATCATTATCAAATTATTATAGTTAAATACTAAATGTATAATTCCACTGATTAAATGCTTATTTTTGTCCCATATAAAATAATATCATCTATGACTGTTGAAGCAAAAAATATCAGCAAAGAAGAATTTCAAAAACTCATTTTACAAGGCATTCCAGATGAATTACCTCCTTACAAGCCCCTTAATCCATCTATCAATCACGCCCCAAAAAGGCGACTGATATTGTCCGAAGAAGAAAAATTATTAGCCATCAAAAATGCACTTCGTTATTTCCCAAAAAAATTTCATAAAGTATTAGCCAAAGAATTTTGGGAAGAATTACATACGTATGGAAGAATTTATATATACCGATTTAAGCCCGATTACAAGATTTACGCAAGACCTATTGACGAATATCCTCATCGATCAATACAAGCGGCTGCCATTATGCATATGTTGTCAAATAATTTAGATGTAGCCGTAGCCCAACATCCAGATGAATTAATTACCTATGGAGGAAACGGTGCTGTTTTTCAAAACTGGGCTCAATACCTTTTGACTATGCAGTATTTAGCCACTATGACCGACGACCAAACATTAGTACTATACAGTGGGCATCCAATGGGATTATTTCCTTCACATCCAGATGCACCACGTGTGATTATTACTAATGGCATTATGATACCTAATTACAGCAAGCCAGAAGATTGGGAAAGATACAATGCTTTGGGCGTTACACAATATGGACAAATGACCGCAGGATCATTTATGTACATTGGACCACAAGGTATCGTCCATGGCACTACTATTACGGTAATGAATGCTGCAAGAATCCAAAGAAAAAAATCTCAAAGACCACCAAGAGTTTTTGTATCTGCAGGATTAGGTGGAATGAGTGGGGCTCAGCCCAAAGCCGCTAAAATTGCAGGATTAATCGGAGTGATTGCAGAAATCAATGAAAAACCGATCAAAACGAGATACAATCAGGGATGGTTGGATGAATATCATTCGAACCTTGACGATGTTATTAAAAGAATAAAAGAACTTTTACCTACCAATGAAGGACGATCTATTGGATATTTAGGCAATGTAGTTGATTTGTGGGAAAGATTAGTAAAAGAAGATATTCCTGTAGATATTGGTTCAGATCAAACATCATTGCATAATCCTTATGCAGGAGGATATTATCCTGTGGGCTATTCATACGAGGAAGCCAATGAAATGATGGTTAAACAACCTGAAAAATTCAAACAAGCCGTACAAGAATCTTTAAGAAGACAAGTCAAAGCCATCAATACATTAGTAGAAAGGGGAATGTATTTTTTTGATTATGGAAATGCTTTCTTATTAGAAGCATCAAGGGCAGGTGCAGATATTTTATTACCTAATGGAGAATTTAAATACAAAAGTTATGTACAAGACATATTAGGACCAATGTGTTTTGATTATGGCTTTGGACCTTATAGATGGGTTTGTACATCAGCAGATCCCGAAGATTTAAGAAAGACCGATGAAATTGCTTTAGAAGTAATGGAAGAAATGTATCCAACTGCACCGAATGAAATTAAACAACAATTGATGGACAATATCGTGTGGATAAAAGACGCTATGAAAAATAATTTGGTAGTAGGATCGCAAGCACGGATATTATATGCAGATGCAGAAGGAAGGATGAAGATAGCACTCAAAATCAATGAAGCCATCCAAAAAGGTTATATCAAAGCCCCTGTTGTTCTTGGTAGAGATCATCACGATGTAAGTGGCACAGATAGTCCTTATCGCGAAACATCTAATATCTATGATGGTTCAAAATTTACGGCAGATATGGCAGTTCATACTTTTGTTGGCAATGCCATAAGAGGAGCCACTTGGGTAAGTTTGCACAATGGCGGCGGTGTAGGTTGGGGAGAAGTTATTAACGGTGGCTTTGGTCTTGTATTAGACGGGACAGAAAAAGCCGCATATAGAGCAAAACAAATGTTATTCTGGGATGTCAATAATGGTATAGCCCGCAGGGCTTGGGCTCGCAATAAAGAGGCACTTTGGGCTATTCAAAGAGAAATGAATAGAACACCCGAATTAAAAGTAAGTTTGCCCAATATCATTGATGATGAGGAATTGAGAGAGTATATTAGAAACAGTAATTAGTTTGTTACTCAAAAATGCCTTAGAGTTTTGTTCCGAAAGTTCTTAAATAAAACAACATTGAATAAAGCCCTGTAAAAAAATTTATTTTCATTTCTATTTCTGCTGTGCATCCAATACAGAAATAACTGCCATATTTACAATTTCACGAACGGTAGAACTGAGTTGTAATACATGTACAGGTTTTTTTAATCCCATCAAAATAGGTCCAAAAATCTCTGCATCACCTAATTCCAAAAGCATTTGTTGAGTAATATGAGCAGATGATAAATTAGGGAAAATGAAAGTATTCACAGAATGCCCATTTAATTTGCTAAACGGAAATTTTTCATTCAAAAGATTTTGATTGATGGCAAAAGAAGGTTGAATTTCACCATCGATTAAAATTTCAGGATGATTTTTATGTAGATATTCTATGGCTTTGCTTTGTTTTTCTGTTTCTTCATTGGATACAGATCCAAAGTTAGAATAAGAAAGCATTGCCATTACGGGCTGTATATTAAATTGCTTTTTAATATAATGATGAGTGAGTAAACTAATACTTACTAATTGTTCCCAAGATGGATTTTCGTGAATAGTGGTATCTGCAAAGAAATAAAGCCCCTTTTTGGTGCTTATAGCATAAAGTCCTGCTACTCTCTTAAATTTTTCATCGGGTCCTATAACTTGTAAAGCAGGTTTTAATATCTCTTTAAATCTTCTTGTTATTCCTGAAATCATAGCATCTGCGTGTCCTAATTCTACCATCATTGCACCAAAATAGTTTCTATCTCTCATCAATCGCTGTGCTTCATAAAGCGTGAGTCCTTTTCTTTGTCTTTTTTCCCAAAGTATCTTGCCATATTCATTTCTCAAACTTTCATCTTCCATTGGGTCAATGATAGGAATGTCTGATCGAAGTTCCACGCCGCATTCTTTTGCCATTGCTAATATCCTTTCTTTATTTCCTAATAAAATAGGATGTGCAATATTTTCATCACAGATAACTTTTACGGCCTTTATAATTCTAAGCGCATCGGCTTCTGCAAAAACAATTTTTTTGGGCTCTAACTTTGCACGTTGTGTAATTACACGAACAAATTTATTGTCTTTGCCTACACGACTGGCTAACTGCACTTTATATGCTTCAAAATCGTTTATGGTTTTTCTGGCAACACCAGTTTCAATGGCGGCTCTGGCAACGGCTGCCGACACTTCTGAAATCAATCGTGGATCAAGTGGCTTAGGGATAATATAGTCCTTTCCAAATACTAAATTCTTTTTGCCATACGCTAATAACACACTATCAGGAACTTGTTCTTTGGCTAATGCTGCTAATGCTTTGGCAGCAGCAATTTTCATTGCTTCATTGATTTGTCTTGCTTGTACATCAAGAGCCCCACGAAATATATATGGATAACCTAATACATTATTGACTTGATTAGGGGTATCGCTTCTACCTGTGGCTACTATAATATCTTCGCGAGCACTAATAGCATCTTCATAAGCAATCTCAGGTGTAGGATTGGCAAGAGCAAAAACAATACAGTTTTTGGCCATGGACTGAACCATACTTTTTGTCAAAACATTTCCTTTTGATAAACCAACAAATACATCTGCCCCTTTAATGGCTTCTTCTAATGTAGAAATATCTGTTCGATCAGTAGCAAAAAACGATTTGTATTGGTCTAAGTCCTTTCTATTTTTATGAATAACACCTTTACTATCCAGCATTATGATATTTTCTTTTTTGACACCAATAGATAAATACATCTTTGCACAAGAAATAGATGCAGCCCCTGCCCCATTTATGACCATTTTGATTTTAGATAAATCTTTTCCAAAAATCTCACAAGCATTCATTAACGCCGCAGTAGAAATTATAGCAGTACCGTGTTGATCATCGTGCATTACAGGAATATCCAATTCTTCTTTTAGTCGTTTTTCTATTTCAAAACATTCGGGGGCTTTGATATCTTCTAAGTTTATACCACCAAAAGTAGGTGCAATGTTTTTAACGGTATTGACAAATTCATCAATATCTTTGGTAGCCATTTCAATGTCAAACACATCAATATCAGCATAGATTTTAAATAACATTCCTTTTCCTTCCATCACGGGTTTAGATGCTAAAGCCCCAATATCTCCAAGACCTAACACTGCTGTTCCATTTGATATAACGGCTACAAGATTGCCTTTGGTAGTGTACCTATAAACATCTTCAGGATTTTTATGAATTTCTAAACAAGGTTCTGCTACTCCTGGTGAATACGCTAAGGATAAATCTCTTTGAGTACTATATGGTTTGGTGGGAATTACTTCTATTTTACCTGGTCTTCCTTGTGAGTGATATTCAAGAGCAGTTTGTTTTTTATATTCTGGCATAAGGACAATTTTTTATTGTGTGCAAAGATAGTAAAATATTGGTTAGCAATTTGTGATTTAGGTGATGAATTGAAAGATGAAAGTAAAAATTCTGTATAGTAAATAATTTATGTTGGTGAATTCAAGTCACAAATGCAACTTTTTGATGGTTCAAATATAAATAAAATTTTAATCTTGGAAAAATAAATAGATGTATGAGTAAATATTTATAGAAAACTCTACTCAAACAAGCAGTTTTTAGAAAAATTGTAAGGGGATCAAAACAAGAAAAAACACTTTATACGATGAAATGTTAAAGGATATAGAGGAGGGTGTATGAATCTTTTGGGAAGTTGATTATCTTTGGTATAACTTAAAGAAGAAATTAAGTTGCAGAAAAACAGAGAGCGTTTG
>JAOAIP010000034.1 GCA_026414605.1 Bacteroidia bacterium | reverse complement strand
GTTTGAAAATTTTTATCTGAATACATATTTCCTTCTAAAAATAAAATCTGAATAGAATGTGTGGTTGGATCTAATATATTTCCTTTTGATAAAATCATTGATGCTAACTTCCCTTCTTCTATACTTCCTAATTGTTTGTCAATGCCCAATATTCTTGCAGCATTCAGCGTAATACTTTGCAATGCTTTTTCAGAACTTAATCCATAAGGTATTGACATCCCTGCTACAAAAGGCAAATTGCGACTTTGCATCGCTTCCATATCTCCTTCCATACTTATTGTATACAAGATATTTTCTCTATCCAACAAAACGGGCAGTTCAAAATTAATTTTAATTTTATCATCTGATGTAGATGGCAAACTATTTGTTCTACTTAATATCACAGGATAATTGTATTTTTTCACTAAACTTAAAACTTTATAAATTTCTTCACAACCTACTAACACTACTTTTGGAATTTGTAATTCTTGTGCAAATTGAACAGCATTTAAAATGTCTTTGGCTTTGCTACAATGAATATACACATTTTTTTGTCCTTTCCATATTGGCTTCATTGCTTCATATCTTGGATTAAACTCATTAGAATCATTACTTAAAAAATAACTTTTACTATTCAACAAAAACTCTTTCAATGCTAATCTTTGTTGATTAAATTGTGTGTTTTTATCAGATTTTTCGGGCTCTGCCCACCATCCCCTTTGAATGTATACCGATGGAAAATAAATATGTATTCCATCTTCAATGACCACTGCATCCTCCCAATTCCACGCTTTTGTTTTTACAACTGCAGATGTGCCTGCAATATAGCCACCTCTTGGTGTGCATTGAGTGTATAAAACCCCATTCGAAAAAACAGTTAGTAGTATCTTGCTATCTGTATTAAAAGAGGTAAGCGTTCTTAAATGAGGATTAAATTCTCCAATATCTGCAAAATCAGATGTAGGACGAATGGCTTCGGCTTCTTGTAATCCTAATATATTATTGCAAGAAATAAGAGCAGGATACAAATGATAATTAGTAGCATCTATGATAGTATCCATTTTTTCAGTAGGTAAATTTTTTGTGATTTGATAAATCACATAATTTTTAATCCAAACATTGGCAACATAAGGTTGATCTCCTTTTCCATTATGAATGGTAGCATTTTTTATAAGAATATTTTGAGAAATAACTACTTGAGAGAGTAAAAACACTATCAATACGCAAGTGATTTGAATTGATTTTTCTTTTATCATTAAACAACAATTAGACCAAACATTAATTTTATTAGATAAATTCATAATTTAAAATTTACACTGCAAAGGTAGTGAAATATCAAGTAAATTCTCAATTTCTTAACAAAAAATTGTTGATAAATTTTTATGAACGGTAATTATTATTTAAAAAATAATCTCTACCTTTGTAATGAAAATTTACAGCACTTAAAAGATACTTATGAAAAAATACTTTTTTATAGTGATGGGAATGTTCATTGCCTTTTCACTTGCGGCTCAAACAGGCGGCAAAAAAAGAGAACATAGAAATCAACGAGGTGGGGGCTTTCATTTGTTTAAATTTAATAAGAGTAAAGGAAATGCTAATGCCTTTGCAAAAAACAAACGAAAAAAGGGATTTTTAGCACGGATATTTAGCGGCGATAAAGTAACTGCAGGCGGATGGGTATATCATCGTACCCCTGGAACGCACCGTGATGACCATTCTTTATTTCATCGCTTTAGAACAAAAAACAAAGCATTCAAAGATAAACTTCAAGCTCGCATCAATAAACAAAGATCAAGAAATAGAGTGCGTGGAAATTCTATCTTTCATAAGAAAAAATACTGATATAATCAGTAGTGTTTAGTGGAAAGTGGAAAGTGCAAAGTAGAAAGTAGAAAGTAGAAAGTAGAAAGTGGAAAGTAATAAGTTACAGAGGAATAAATAATCTTTTAAATTAAAAAATTAAAAAGTGCTTTGTGAACTTTGTGCAAACCTTTATCGTTATTGGCAGTAAAATTTAAACTAAACAATATCCGTCTTTTATTCAAAATGGATGACACTTAAACTTTTCCTTTCATTAGTTTTAATACTCTTTCAATATCTTCGGGATAGTCAATGCAATAACTATCGTGTTTGGTTTCAATACATAATATAGAAAATCCATTTTCCAACCAACGTAATTGTTCTAATGATTCTTTTTGTTCTAAAACCGATGGTTTAAGTTGAGTTATTGATTCTAAAATATCTGTTCTGTAAGCATACATTCCTACGTGTCTATAATAGGTGTGATGTTTGTGCCATTCTTCTTTGGGTATTCCTTTGAGATAAGGAATTACCGACCGACTAAAATACAAAGCATAATTGTTTTTGTCCAAAACAATTTTTACTTCACCTTCGCTAAATAAACTCTCGTAATCATTACAAGCAATCATCAAAGTAGCAATTTCATCTTCTTTTTTGAAAGATTTTGCAAGTAAATCAATTTGTTCGGGGTCTATGAATGGTTCATCTCCTTGGATATTGATCACAACATCATAAGGTTCATTTAATTCGACAAATGCTTCAAAGCAACGGTCTGTGCCACTTGGATGATCGGGCGAAGTCATTACCACTTCAGCACCAAAGGAATTGGCGTGTTCATAAATCAGTTCATCATCGGTAGCCACTATTACTTTGTGTAATAAAGAACTCTTTTGGGCTTGTTCATATACTCTTTGGATCATTGATTTTCCTGCAATATCAACAAGGGGCTTACCAGGAAAACGAGTTGATTTATAACGAACGGGAATTATTCCTAAAAAACGCATTATAGAGAATTAAGACATTAAGAGGTTCCGAGCGGATTCGAACCGCTGTACAAGGTTTTGCAGACCTCTGCCTAGCCACTCGGCCACGGAACCATTTTAATTTTAAAAGAACCTATTAAAGCCGCCGCAAATATACATTTTGTTTTACTTATTTGAAAAATTATTTCACAAAAAGATAAAACTCTTTGGTAAAATTTAAATACTCTTCTGAATATCTAAACTGGTCGTTGTAGATGTATAAATTTTGTATATGATTATATTCAGATGAATGCTTTTGTATTTCAAAAATGAAAATATGTGGATATTGTTTTTTAGGATGTGCCCACACAATAAGTGTTTTGTGAATGTATAAATTATGGTCGTTAATTAATGTCCTAAATTGCTTTTCTTCATAATAAGGAATAACAACATAAAATAGTCCATCATCTTTAAGCAACACATTTACACTCTTTAATAATTCTTCATAAGTCATTTCTTGCTGATGACGATAGATATTTTTTTCTGTTCTCTGACTTTGCAACGAATTGCTAAAATACGGTGGATTTGAGATAATCACATCATAAGAAATATTAGATTTATTTAAAAAATTTTTTAGGGAGATATTACTAATTTCAATTTGCTGATAAAAAGGCGACTGCTTCACATTATATTGAGCACATTCACAGGCATTAGCATTAATATCTATGCCTATAATTTTCAAACTCCTGTTTTTTTGTGCTAACATTAAACACAAAAGTCCTGTTCCGCACCCAATATCAAGAGCATTTCCTTGATTTATATTTTCTACATTAGCAAAGCATCCTAACAGCACACTATCTGTACTCACTTTCATTACATCTGCATAAGGTTGATAAATAGTAAATTGTTTGAATGCAAAAAAATCCTTAGGCATTAGTTCCAATTTTTCCAATACACCATTACTTCTTTGAATACTACTTTAATAATTACATATACAGGAATCGCTAACATCATCCAAACTATGCCACCTAACATTCCCGCTGAAATAATAACCAAAAAAATCTCTAATGGATGGGCTTTCAAAACATTTGAAAATATATACGGCTGAAATACTGTTCCATCAAGGATATTGATTGTAACGAGTGTAAAAATAATTTTTACAACTGTTCCCCCAATAAGTTCATAATGACCATCAATGATGTTTCCACTTACTCCTAAAAACAAGCCAATTAGCAATGTAATCAGCGGTCCTACATACGGGATGATATTCAATATACCCGATAAAATACCAATCAGAATGCTATTTTTTACAGATAAAATACTCAATACCGTAGAATTTATAATCATTACTAATAGAACATCTATCAATAATCCACGAAAATATTTGCCCAATGTATCTTTGACGTGTTGAGAAATAGAACGAATATCTTGGTGGTATTTCTCTACAATCACACTATTTAATGTATTATTTAAAAACTCTTCATCTTTTAATAAATGAAAACAAATAAATATTATTATTAATGCATTAATAAGTATATGAGAAAAATTATTAAGCAAAATACTTGACCATTCGGCGATTTTGCTAATGTTTATAACCTGATAAAGCGTGTCTTGAATACTTAATAATACATACTTTTTACCACCCAACTTCATTACTAAACTTTCAATAAATGGAAATTGTTTTAGGATATTATCAAATACATCTTCATAACTTAAATAAGTCAATGAATTTAATTGTGTAATAACCACAGGAAAAACATAAATCAACACTAATAAAAGAACAAATGTTGGCAAAAACAATGCGATTAAAGAAGGTAAAGTATCTTGTTTTATTTTTAAAATAGATTGTATTTTTTTCTTTAATGGCAAAAGCATACTAAATAAAATATAACTACCCATCAAAAGGAACACTAATTGCCCAAGATACTTAATCAATATCCACCCTAAAATTAAAACAATAAGCCATTTAATTATTTTGATAACGCTCATATTTTTTCGTTTAATTTAACTACTTTGTATAAAATGAAGTATATTTATAGCACAGCAATAATACAAACAAATTAGCATAGTATTTTACAAATGATAAAAACAACAAAAAATATAACAAGCATATCGGATAAAAGAAATTTTCAATACAACAACTTCTTCACCAAGTTTAAAGTTTTACATAGTCAACCTTTTATCATTTCTTTCCTAAATATGTTTAAAGCAATCCTCTATTCCTTTTTACTCACTATAATTCTTTTAATACATACGCATTGCTCTTCTACAAAATCTACCTATCCATCAAATCATAAAAAAATCACCAATGCTACGACAGATGCCTTAAATGCACAATTTTATTTTTGGAAAAATTCAGATTCTTCTGCAATGGTTTATACAATGATACAAACAGAACCCCTGCTTTATGCCCGTTTAGACACAGGTTTGCAATTTTATGCAAGTATTAAAATTACTATCGCACTTTATTCCATATCCAAAAATAAATTTTATGATTCTACTTCTGTTGTATGTTTTATTTCTCAAAATCAAACTACCTATTTTCATTCTTTTCCAATAAAAATTTCCAATGACAATTTTAATGCTAAAATAACCATCACTGACTTAAATAAAAAACTACAATACTCCTATTTTACAGAAATAAAATTAAATAATGACTTTACAAGAAATAATTTCTTACTTACTCAAAATAACAAAATACTTTTCAAACCCTATGCCATAGAAGGCAGTAAAATTCAAATTTATCATCCCCAAAAATTGTCTTCACTTAATGTAGATGTGTTCAAATACCACCACTCCCCTGCTCCACCGCCTTTTTCAAATTTTTCACCAAGTATAAATTATTTACCTGATTCAAGTTTTACTCTTCGCATCATTGATAATTCTTACTATGAAATCAAAATCCAACCCAATGCCTTTTATCATATTCGTGCTAATACACAAACATTAGATGGTATTACGATTTTTAGCATTGACTCTATTTTTCCTAATATCAAAGATGCAAAAGAAATGCTCTATACAACAAGATACATAATGAACAAAAATGAATTTGAACGATGTTTGAATACTTCCCAATTACCTGAAACCAAAAAATGTATTGATAACTTTTGGATACAAATAGCAGGAAGTAAAGAACGAGCCAAAGAAGTGATTAAAAACTACTATCAACGAGTGATTGATGCCAATCAATTATTTACATCTTACAAATATGGTTGGCAAACCGATAGGGGAATGATTTTTATAGTATTCGGACCTCCCGAAGAAGTTCAAAAAACAATTAACTCCGAAAAATGGCTGTATTCCTTAAATGGTCAAAGAAATGCATTAGTATTTAATTTTGTCAAAAACAAAAACAATCCTTTTACTACTTCCGATTTCATACTTGAAAGAAGCGATTATTACAAAGATATTTGGTATTTGGCAGTAGATCAAATTCGCCAAGGCCGTTTGAGTGTGAGATAATATTAAATGGTCTTTAATTAAAAAGCAATATACATCATTGGATCTACGGCTTTATCTTGATACCACAATTCAAAATGCAAATGCACACCTGTGCTTTCTGTTCCTGTGTTTCCCATTGTCCCTATAATGTCATTGGTATTCACATAATCTCCTATATTTTTCATCATCAGCGATAAATGTTTATACACACTTATCCATCCATCCGGATGAAGCACTATTATAGTATTTCCATATTTAACCGAATAAGACGCATCTATCACCACTCCCTTGTAAATACAACGAACAGGATCATCCATTTTTCCTACTATATCAATACCATAATGTCCATTTTCTCTACTAAACTTATTTATTACAACACCTCTACAAGGCGGTAAATACTGAAATGCCGGAATATCCGATACTCCTACAAAAGCAGATGAATACACAGAATTTCTCATTTCTGTTTCAATTTCCTGTCTTATTTTTTTCTCTGATGCAGATGCTTTTAATTTATCATAACTAATATCTTTGGTGTCTGTTTTTTTCAAAGGTTTTACCGAATCCTTTTCTCCTTTTATTGCTTTTAATATCCCTTGCAAATAAATATCCTTTTGATGAATAACATTTTCCAAAGAATCCGTTTTCAAAAACAATTGAACTATTTGCTTCTTTTCTTCAAAAGAACCATATCCTGGAATGTATTCTTTAAGCGATGTCTTTGCGATAATAAAGGTGGTAACTAATATAATCACAGTAGCATATCCAACTAACCACAAAACTAATGTAAACAAAGTAAACCGTAATGAAAAAACAGGTTTAAAATCATCATGAAAAAAAGTAATACGAAATCTTTCCTTTAAAATTCGCTGAAAAAATTTATTTTTTTTCTTTTCTTCCATAGTTTCAAGGGCTGCAAATTACTCAAAAGTATTTAATTTCAACGAACATTCTTACTTCTATCTTTACCTATTTTGCTATGTGTAAATTTATCCGTATCTTTGTTGTGTCTAATTAATCATTATGCGTTTTTTTATTACCACCATAGTATTTGTTTTTTTATCCACTCTTTCTGTTGCTCAGAGTGCCTTAGAAGTCATTGAAAGTGGTAATGACCTCAATGTGCTTTATAGAAACGAACAAACTTTCCACGGATTTTTAGGAACAAGAGGTTGGGGATTCGGCTACAGAAGAGGCAAACACGTTACTGCCCAATTAAAAGCCCTCTTTGAAATTGAAGCCGCCTATTTAAAGCATCCAAAAGAAATTAGAATAAAAGGCATTTCCGACACAAAATCTACTTTCGTTTATGGAAAACTTAACACCACTATGCTACTTCGCAGTGGTATAGGCACTCAACATACCCTCTTCAAAAGAACAGACCGCAAAGCCGTTGAAATCCGTGCTACTTATTTTATAGAAGGCAACCTCACCTTTGCCAAACCTTATTATGTCCAAGTTTTGAGCGAAAACGGTTTTAGAAATCCCGATATTGTCAAGTATGACCCCAATAAAATTACAACCATAGACAGCATCATTGGTAGAGGCGGACTGTTGTACGGATTAGAAGAAATTAAAATCTACCCTGCTATTACTGGAAAATTCTTACTCAGCGTAGAATACGGAAATGCTTCTTACAAAATTAAAGCCATTGAAGTTGGATTAGTAGCCGATTATTATCCTATTGCACTACCAATTATGGCCAAAAATCCTGCTGAAAATTATATCATCACTTTACAATTAGCATTCCTATTTGGAAAAAAATGGTTTTAAACTTAATAAAACCTTATTATTAGAATGATTTGGGCGTGCCCCTCACACACCACAGCATTTGCAATCTTTGTAAATGTTTTTATTTCATTGTTTAAAAACGACAAAAAATGTCGTTTAAAGATTTCATACGGCTGTGCTGTGTTCGGGTCGGGCTGCTACGGGCTTCGCTATCGCTTCGGTAATCCCCTCGTCGCTTCGCTCCTCGGGGCAGTACCGGCTTCGCCGCCCTCCGCATCCCTCACGCAATTTTCCACCAACTAATGTTGGTGGCTATTCATATTAAGCCTCTTCGGGGCTTAATGGAAATTCTCTTTACCTTATTCACCACCTTCCCCTCTCTTTTTCAAAAGAGAGGGGCGATGCAGATAATTTTTTTACTATTGTTCCCCCTCTCTAACAAGTTAGAGAGGGGGAATTAAAGGGGGTGAGTGAAAACTCCACATACCTCACGCAATTTAAAATGTGAGAATGATTAAATTAGTCAAAGCGGCTGTGCTTCCCCCTCTCTAATTCATTTAGAGAGGGGGAATAAAAAGGGGGTGAGTAAAAAAAAACAAAAATTATGGAAACTACAACTATCATTGAAGACAACAAGCCACGCTACAAAAAACCCGAATGGTTAAAAGTAAAATTACCTCTCGGTGAAAATTACTTAAAAGTTCGTCAAATTGTAGATACGCACAAACTGCACACTATATGCCAAAGTGGAAACTGCCCCAATATGGGCGAATGCTGGGGATCAGGCACGGCCACTTTTATGATTCTTGGTAACATATGCACCCGTTCCTGTGGATTTTGTGCCGTTGCCACAGGTCGCCCATTACCTGTTGATTGGGACGAACCAATGCGTGTTGCCCAATCCGTCAAATTGATGGGTGTCAAACATTGCGTTATTACCTCCGTAGATAGAGATGACCTCAAAGATGGTGGGTCTATTATATGGGCAGAAACTATCAAAGCCATTCGTGAAGTTTCTCCTGAAACAAAATTTGAATGCCTTATCCCCGACTTTCAAGGTAAATGGGAAAACATCAAAAGAATAGTAGATGCTAAACCCGACATTGTTTCTCATAATATTGAAACGGTCAAACGACTAACCCGACAAGTTCGTATTCAAGCCAAATACGAACGCAGTTTAGAAGTCCTCAAAATGCTCAAAGACGCTGGAATGCGAACCAAATCAGGACTAATGGTAGGATTGGGCGAAACCGTTGATGAAATCTATCAAACCATTGATGACCTTGCCGCTGTTAAAGTAGATGTGATTACCATCGGACAATATCTACAACCTACTGCAAAACACCTACCCGTAGCCCGTTTTGTTCACCCCGACGAATTCAAAGCATTCAAAGATTACGCACTTCAAAAAGGATTTAAACACGTAGAAAGCGGACCATTAGTACGATCCTCTTATCACGCCGAAAAACACGTACTTTAAATTTAATATCAACATTTATGAAAAAACACGAAACCATAGAAGATGCTTACGAATACATAGAAAACGCCAAAAGCATCTTAAAAGAAAAAGCACAGCGAACAAATGGTTATTATTCCAAACCAAAGTATGTAAAAATGGCCGGTAATACAGCGTGGAATGGAGTTTTGGTAGCATTAGACCTTTATATGCAAAAACGCGGCATTACAAAAAAGGGACGAAAAAAAGTAGAAGATTATCAAGATCTTATTGCAAAAGAAAACCGAAAACTTCTCAAAGTGTTTCATTCGGCTTACAATTATTTACATCTTCTTATGGGATACGATGGTGACTTAAATGTCAAAACCGCTAAAACGGGATTAGAATTAGCCGAAGAAATTATTCAATGGGTAGAAAAAAGATTACAACATAAATCTTAAAATTTACGACTATGAAAACAAAACTCCAATGGCTTAATCAAGCCCAAGTATTAAAGAAAATCATCATCTTCTTAATTTCTATTCAATTTTTAAACGCTCAAGATTTAATTTTCAAAAATAATGGCGAAGTAATAGAAGGTAAAGTAACAGAAATCAATGATGCTGTGGTCAAGTATAAAAAAGCCAACCTACCCGGTGATATTGTATTTTCAATAGACAAAACACTTGTAAGTAAAATAAAATACGCCAATGGAAATACTGAAAACTTTGCATCCTCTACTTATTTTAAAACTCCAAATACATCAATAGATCCGCAAGATATTGAAGATCGTCAATTTGATTCTATTGTGAGTACAAAGAAAAACATTATTGGTTGGGATGCGGCACAATTTGTCTTTACCTCTGCAGGTCTTGCTTATGAACGTTTTTTTGGAAAATATTCTCAATTTTCTATCCGTGTCCCTTTCTCTTTTGGGTTTTATTATGTAGGTAATGAAAATAGCGACCAACTAATTGTAGATGATAATTCTACACGAGTAAATTACTATAATAATAATTATTACTCTCAAAATGACAACTACTACATTTATCAACACGGTAAGATATTTGGTGCATCCTTTGAATTTAATTATTACCCCACAGGAATGGGAAGGATTAAATACTTTGTTGGGACTTATGTAGAATGGGGTATGTTTATGTACAGAGTCAAAAGTTGGATTCCCCAATATGGCCCTTATGGTAATGTTTATTATGATTACAAAGTATCAAATATGAGATACGATGGGCAACATATTGCAGCAGGAATAAACAATGGTCTTATTTTTCACGTAAACAAATGGTTCACAATTACACCTACTATTGGCATCGGGCTCAAAAAAGACGAGACCGTTATTCCTCAAGATAGAGTTCTTACACACGTTAAATTTAATGTTATTTTTGGAATTAAATTTTAAAATATACAATTTATGAAAAAACAAAATTTAATTTTTATTACACTCCTGCTCCCATTACATTTATTGATTGCTCAATCCTTTACGGGAAATTCTCTTTTACTATATTTAAATGTCGGTATTGAAGCATTGAATACGGAATATACTTACAAAATTAAAAATACGGGAATTGATACTTTAATCAAAGATAAAGCAGCAAACTCTAATTATTTTCTAGGAATTGAATATGGTCCTCTAAAATGGCTGGGCATTGGTATCAAAGCCAAAATAAACAAATACTTTACCGAAAAAGATAAAATAACAAATACACAACCCGATGCTAATTCTTTTGATATTGCTTTTACATTACGAACACATTTATTTCGCAAAAAACATTTTGATCTTCCCATTGGCATTTCAATTGGTGGTTCTTCTCTCACATACAATAATAATGACCCCAATGATCCTATCACAGTAAATGGAAAGGGCACTTATTTTGATATTCACATTCAACCAATGTTCTACTTTGATAAATTGGGATTGAATTTGTTTTTAGGATTGCCTTCCGTTAATTATTCAGATATGTCTTTTAATAAAGACATCTTAAATGAATACGTCCTCGCTCAATGGAAAGGAAAAGGGCTGATACTTGGTCTTGGCCTTCAATATAGAATTATTAACTAATCTTTCTACATCTATACTTTATTACCAACGGTTAATTAGTCATCTACAATAATATATCTTGTTTTAAAGCTTTGAAGGACCTTTTTTTATTTATCAAGTATTTTGTATTTTTGCTACATCAATTTAAATTTAAACTTATGAAAACTCGTATTCATTTTTTAGTTATTTTCTTTATCACTACATCTACATTCTACATCAAAGCCCAAGTTTTTTTTGATGAAATTGCTACAAATAATATCAAGATTACTCCTATCTCTTCCAATGGCTATGTGGTATTTCCTGCGATATTTCCTAATACTCCTGTGGGCTATATAGTCCCTAAAAATAAAGGAACAAACACTATTTATGGCAGTGGCTTATGGTTAGGTGGCATTGATCAAGGTGGGCAGTTACACCTTGCTGCTCAAACTTATCGTCAAACAGGCGATGATTTTACCTATGGTCCATATCCTGCTTCTTCCTCATCATTTAATTGGAATAAAGTTTGGAAAATTCGCAAAACAATGATTGATAGTTTTCGTAATAACCTTTATACTTCTATTCCTCCAGTCATTGCTCAATGGCCTGCACACGGCAATACCGCTCTTGGTCAAGCCGCCCAATTAGCCCCCTTCAAAGATTTAAATAACAACGGAATATATGAACCTAATCTTGGTGAATTCCCTTGTATCAAAGGTGATGAAGCACTTTATGCAATTTACAATGATGATATTACCCACGGTGAAACAGGTGGAAATAAATTAGGTGTAGAAGTACATCAAATGATTTATGCCTTTAATAATCCCAATGATTCCGCTCTTTGGAATACTGTTTTCTTTAATTACAAAATTATCAATAGATCTTCTAACACATACAATCCTTTCTATATTACTTGGTGGGCAGATACAGACATTGGTTATTATTATGATGATTTCGTTGGTACAGATGTTAATCGCAATCTTATTTTTGGCTATAATGGGGATAATTATGATGAGTCATCAGGGAGTACTGTGGGCTTTAATGATTATCTCCCTGCTGCAGGTTTCCGCTTCCTTGATTTTCCATTAGCCCCCAGCAATGATGGAATAGATAATAATAAAAACTGTATTGTGGATGAACCTGGTGAAACCGTGAGTTTAAAGTTCAGCATGTACTACAATAACAATATTGGTAGCCATCCTCCTACAACAACCAATCCTACGACGACCATTGAATACTGGAATTATATGCGTTCACTATGGCGAGATAATAAACCATTAAAACGAACATCTATTGGCTACGACACAACTTCTACAATTCCACCTTATACTTACATTTACCCTGATAGTTCTGACAATCAAAGGGGCTGGGGATCAGGTGGCAATTGTCAAACACCTATAACATTCACTAATTCTTGGGATGAAGTATCAGTCAGCAATATTCCTAACGATAGAAGAATTTTAGGTACAATAGGACCTCTTGTACTACCTCCTAATAGTGAAGTTTGTTTTTCATTCGCTTTCATCTTTGCGTATGATACATTACATCCTAATGACAATATCTACCCTATTCGTTTACTAAAAAAACGTTCCGATGATATCAATGCCTACTTTTCTAATCAACAACTTGGGGGCTGCGGATGTTATATTTACGCAGGCATCAACGAATTATCTGATTGGATAAATAAAATCTATCCCAACCCCGCAGATAATGAAATTCATCTTGAATTACAAAAATCCAAAGGCATAAAAAGTATTGTCCTTTCAGATATTAGTGGGAAACAAGTACTATTTAAGAATGTAAATTTTCTTGAAACCGATATACTTCTCAATACCTCAACACTTTCTGACGGTTATTATTTCATTATTCTTCAAAATAGCAATAATGAAAAATTTTATCACCCTCTAATTATCAAACATCAAAATTAAATCTTTATGAAACCCATATTTCCTATCACTTGGATAAATAAGCATTTCAATACTACTAAGTTTTTTCAAGATTCAGTACTACTTACGATGATTCTATTTTTGTATCATTCGCTATCATTACTACAAGCACAAACTGCTACCAATTGGATGTGGGTAAATTTATATGGAAAATCTTATGCCGATGCCGCTAATTCTGTTACAAGTGATGGTAACAATATTTATACTATTGGATATTATGTTGGAGAAATTGATTTTGGTAATAATTATTATTTTGCACCAATGGTATCTACTCAAAATTTATTTGCATTAAAAACAGACAAACAAGGAAATACCATTTGGGCTTTTGACATTCGTAGTAATGACCATACAGTAGGAACGGCTATTACTTGTGATAATAACAAAAATGTAATTTATGCAGGAACAACATTAGGCACTTCAATACTTTCAGGAACAAATGCATTAAACAATCCTTTTCCGGGCAAAAAAATGGGCTTTATTATCAAAAGCGATACTTCTGGAAATATACTTTTAAATATCCTTTGGCGAAAATCAATTTCAGCACCAAATGGCATAAATATCAATGATATCAGAACCGATGCTTCTAATAACATCTATGTATTAGGCACATTTGGTGGAAAATATCTTACCATCAATAATGATACATTATACAATTCTGACACCTCTGGCACTACAACAGATGTATTCATCATTAAACTGAATCCAAATGGAAATACTTTATGGACTAAAAAGTGGAATTGCTCAAATACTCTTAAACCTGATATTGCTAAAAAGATATTAATTCATAAAAACAGTATTTATTTTTTAGCACAAACATCGGATGCTTCTGTTTCAACTATTGTCAAATTATCTACTAATAATGGAAATACTATTTGGTTTAAAAATATCTATTATCTAATTAACTCAGCAAATAACATTATGGATATTCAAAAAAATAATCATCAAATTGTTATTGCAGTCAACCCAAATACTAGTAGTTCTGGTGGTAATACACTCATTGATAATTACATTATTGGATTGCCTTCTATTGTTTATCTTGATACTAATAGCAATGTTACCAATATCTATTCTAACTTTCCAACTTCTACAAACTTACTTTCTCTTTTTACAGATAAAAATGATAATATAATTCTTATAAGAAGTTTAAACTCTACTCCCAGCAATTACACCATAACCCTTTCTGAAAAAAATTTTGGCTTTCAATATTGGTATCAAGCAACAACAAAAGCATATATAAATAATCTCACCTATGATAATGATGGAAATATCTATACAACAGGAACTGCAGCCATTGGACCATCAGTAATGTTTGGCCCAACCACTTATACCAAAACAAACCAAACAGATGCTTTTTTATCTAAATTAGATGCAATGGTATTAACTCCCAATCTTTCAAATAAAGATAAAGAATTTTATTTTTACCCCAATCCTGCTAAAGATAACATCACTATTTATTGTAGTTATCCAACTCAAATACACATTACAGATATAACAGGGAAAAAAATAAGAGAATTTTCAATTTCTCCTAATCAAAAAACAGAAATTGATTTATCACACTTAAATAATGGACTATACTTGATATACGATGGTCAAAGAAATCAAAACTACAAATTAGTTATTCAAAGATAATTCGTTTACTTACCATGCTTTAATTTTTTTAATGAAATAACACGATGTTCAATACCCCAATCTATCATCGCATCTAATACTTTTTTTAACTTACAACCTGACTCTGTCAAAGAATATTCTATTACTACTGGTGATATATTTTGTATTTCTCTTTTAATAATTCCATTTAATTCCAGTTCCTTTAATTCTTTACTCAACATTCTTGGATTAATTCTGCCAACACTTTTCTGAATTTCACTAAATCGTTTAGGACCAAATAATAAAGACGCAATAATATGCACTTTCCATTTCCCTTGTATAGCGTTCATTGCTTCTTGTATAGCCAAAACATATTGAACAGGACATTTCTTAACTTCTTTTATTTTTGAATCTATTGACATAAAAAATAATTTCGGCAAAATTACTAAATTATATTTAACTATACAAAATTAACTTACTATACAAAAGTATAGTGCTATACTTTTTAAACTTACTTGACTTTTTAAAGTGAATGATAGTATATTTGCAGCAAAATTTAAAACTATGAAAAAAGTAATCTTATCAGTAGCCACAATCGCTACAATTGGATGGAATAGTATAGCACAAACAACCAAATGGGTAATTGACAAATCCCACTCCAAAGTTCAATTTGACGTTGCCCACCTTGTTATTTCTGAAGTAACTGGGCAATTCAAATCATTTGATGGTTCTGTGCTTTCCGACAAGCCCGATTTTTCGGATGCTAAAATTGAAGTCAGCATTGATGTTAATAGCATTAATACCGATGATGAAAAAAGAGATGGGCATTTAAAAAGCCCTGATTTCTTTGATGCCAATAAATACCCAAAAATAACATTCAAAAGTAAATCCCTTAAAAAAGTGAATAATAACTTATACAAACTCACGGGCGACTTAACTATGCACGGCGTTACCAAAGAAGTCGTACTGGATGTTCAATTTAATGGAATTAAAAATGACCCCTGGGGAAATACTAAAGCAGGTTTTAAAGTTACAGGAAAAATTAATCGTAATGACTTTGGGCTTAAATACAATGCACCACTTGAAGGTGGTGGAGTTCTCATCGGTGAAGAAGTTAATATAACTTGTAATGTAGAATTATTAAAACAAAAATAATTAGCATTTGTTATACTTAAAAATAAAATCAAAACCTATGGAAACACCTAAAATAGCACAAAAAATGCCTTATGTATTAGATCTCAAACCTGGTAAATATTACTGGTGTGCTTGCGGACAAAGTAAAAATCAACCTTTTTGCGACGGATCTCATAAAGACACCTCCTTTTCGCCTGTTATGCTAGAAATTACCGAACCTAAAAAAGTGGCATTATGTGGTTGCAAAATGAGTAAAAACAAACCCTTTTGCGATGGGACACATTCTAAAATCTAAAATAATAAACTATGGAAGCAAATACAATGTCAAAGAAGCGTAAAATTGCAAGTTGGATATTTGTAGGACTAATGTCTGCACTTTTTATAATGAGTGCTGCAATGAAATTAACGTCTGGTTCAGATTCTGAAATGGCGAAGAATTTTGCTAAATGGGGATTAGAAGGAAAATTAATCCTGATAGGAATGGGAGAACTTATTTCTGCAATTCTATTTCTTATTCCTAAAACATCTTCATTAGGTGTATTACTACTCACTGCTCATTTAGGTGGAGCTATTGCAACACATATGGAACACGGAGAACCTTTTTTGCCTCAATCCATTATGTTGCTGTTATTATGGGTAGCAAACTATCTTCGTAATCCCGAAATGTTTGCAAGTTTCTTTAAGAAATAATAAACCTTAAAATTTAATATGAATACCCCATAAAAATTGAAATGTTTTATACTTTAACGTGCCCGAATTATAAATAATGTGAACTTTCACAAATTATGTGTTATTAATGTTTTAATATCATTTGAACTATAACAAAAAACAAATGAACCGCCGTGCATTCTTAAAATTACTTAGTATTCTTCCATTAACTTATAAAACAATGAATTTACAGGATTTGTATAAAATTTCTCAATCGCTTTCTTCAACGAAGCGATTACCTGTGATTTTTACATCACACGGAAACCCAATGGATATAATACTTTCAAGAGAACAAAGACCTTTCTGGGAAACATTATACGAATTAGGAAAACAACTCCGGCAAACCTACGACATTCAAGCCGTATTGGTGATTTCAGCACACTGGTGTACCAAAGGAACCTACGTTAATATTCAACAACATCAAAAGCAAATTTATGATTACTACGGATTTCCGGATGAGTACTACAAAGTTCAATATACGACCAAAGGACATCCTGAAGTAGCCAAGCAAGTTCAACAATCTGCACCAGATAAAATAATTGCCACCCACGACTGGGGTTTAGACCACGGTGCCTGGCCTATGCTGATGCATCTTTTTCCGGAGGGCGATATTCCTGCCTTTGAATTAAGCATTCACTATTATGCAAAACCCGAATATCATTACCATCTGGCTCAGCAATTAAAAACCTTACGTGAAAAAGGTGTTCTGATAATAGGCAGCGGGGCTTTAATTCATAATCTGCGGCTGGCAATGCAAAAAATGCAGAATAATGACTCCCAACCGTATGGCTGGGAAAATGAATATGATACATGGATCAAAGAACAAATCAATAAAAGAAATATACAGGCCTTGCTGAATTATGAAACATCTCACGCCTTGGGAAAATTAGCCGCCCCCACGCCCGATCATTTTGTTCCCATACTCTACACTTTTGGTACAATGGATAACAAAGATGAAATTCATTTCTTTTATGAAGCCCCATCCACCTTGCCCGCTTTTAGTGAAAGAAGTTTTATTGCTGCTTGATTCATACTTTTTGAAATCAAATGAACTTTCTCATGATTATGATGGATTAAAATTTGAACAATCTGAACACATCATAAAAACTCAAATTCTCCACGCATTAGAAAAATTACATCAATTCTTTACACAAGAATTTTCAAATAACTAAGATGAATAAAAGCATTCCAACAAATACATTTGGATTATCAGAAAGAGATATGCATACAATCTTTCATATTTTTTCAAAATATCCTGAGATAAAAACAATTTACATTTTTGGCAGTCGGGCAAAAGGAAACTTTAAAACAGGAAGCGATATTGATTTATCCGTAATGAATGACAATGTAAATTTTTCAACTATCCTTCATTTAAAGAATGATTTGGAAGAAAGTTCACTGCCTTATAAAGTTGATTTAGTTTATTTTCAAGACCTTACAAATCCTGATTTTATTGAACATATTAAACGAGTTGGTAAATTATTTTATCAAAGAAAAGATTAATATATTTCAAGTTTTATCACTACTTCTTATGTAAATTCCATTCTTTAATTTGAATGTATTTCTCTAATTTTTCTTCAATATCATCTGATAAGTGAGGGAAAAAATCAATGTTTGTTATTTTTTCAATACTATCAACACTTACAGCATAATGCATTAATTCTACATTTGATTTTTTATTTGGAATAATAAAACCAATCATTTTCATATCTGGTGATGTAAGATTGGCTATAATCTTAAAAAAATAATCAGGAATTGAAATATTATGTATTCCTATTTTTTTCATTGTATCTGTTATAACAGATCCTGTAATAATGTACAAATGATCATTTTCACTTGCCCACTTTCTTACTTGTTCTTCTAACTTTTTCCAAATACCACGATTGAATGATGAAACTTGTGGTGCTATGTTTGAAAAATAAAAACTTTCTTTCATTGTCAATTCTGAATACGCCATATCTGCCGCAGGCACTAAATGCCCACGATCATAACCTGAATTTTTATAATCTTCTTCTAAATTAGTATATTTAATCAATAATGGATCTGGAAAAAATTTACCATATCTTTCAACATTGGAGTTTGATAGAAACTCTTTTTTTAATTCATACATTGTCCATTTTGCCAAATGCCGAATAGTATCATATACCAATGAATACGCTGTATGATGAACTAAAACATCTGTAAGATTTATTTTAGGTAAAAATTTATATAAGGTTTTGCTTTCATTCTCATATTGCCAAGTGCCATTTTCATACAAAATTACTTTTTTGCCATCATTCGTTGTTGCAGGAATTTGAGCCAACAAACACGCACTTGCATTAAGCCACAATACTATTAAGTTTATTAAGAACTTATCTACTTTCTTGCACATTGTATTAAATTAAAAAAATTATTAATCGCACTAACACTCACAATATAAAACATTAATTGATGAGAAAAATTAAAACTATTTACTTTTTCTTTTTGAGTTCTTTCAAGATTTCTTCATCGGATTTACCTACCCATTGCAGGGCAGCAGCCGCATTTTCAGCCCATATACTCTTTGGGTATTCTTTTATTATTTGATTAAATAATTCTTTTGCTTTGCTGGGTTTATTTAATAATTTTACATCTGCATAATATTGTGCGAGTAAAAATTTTGCCGCAGGTTTAAATGGAGTGTTTGGGTAATCAGATAAAATTTTAGTCAAATATTTTTCTGACAATTCTAATTTATTTAATGATTGGCTTAATTGAGCGGCTTTTAATAAATAAAGAGCAGATATAGAATCATGATGGCATTCAAAGGCACATTTTACAAAGGTATTATTGGCTTTAATAGCCAACTTCTCGTCAAATTGTGTGGACTTTAATAATACACTATCTAATTCTTGACTTAATCGCAGGTAATACTTACATGAATCTGATGGAGAGACAGATTTGTCTTGTTTTTTGGCAGTATCTATTTTGTTTCCCAAAACATTTTTCTCTACAGAGTTATTTTTATTATTAGAACTACAAGATATCAAAATTAATAAGTTTCCAAAAAGTAGAGTGAGAAAAAAAGACCTTGACTTCATAGCAGTATTACAATTTGTATTTATATTTTGGAACAACAATTCCTTTTTCAATATCTTTAAGTTTATTAGCAATCATTTTTTTTCTAAAAGTAGAAATCCTATCTACAAATAAAATACCTTGTGTATGGTCATATTCATGCTGTATTATTCTTGCAACAATGCCATCAAATACATCTGTATGTGGTTGAAAATTTTCATCTAAATAAGAAATTTTGATAATTGGTTTTCGCAAAACATCTTCACGAATATAAGGGATGCTCAAACATCCTTCATTGAATTTCCAAGGTTCTCCTTCTTCACTTTCTATGCGAGCATTGATAAAGACCTTTTTAAAATTTTCTAATTGTTTTCTTTCATCGGCTGTCAATTCATCATCTTCATCGTCTTCTGCAAATGGTGAGGCATCTACAATAAATAGATTGATACTCAATCCCACTTGTGGTGCTGCTAATCCTACGCCCTTTGCGGCATACATTGTTTCAAACATATCGTTGATAAGTTCTTTTAGGTTAGGATATTCAGACGTGATGTCTTCACCTTTTTTTCTCAATACAGGATGACCATATAAATAAATTGGTAGTATCATTTTTTTGTTCTGTTTATTAAATAAGTTGTATTCAATTTTATTTTACGATTAAATTAATGCACATCTAATAATCATTTTATCCATATTTAGTTTATCCGGCACTTTCAACTAAACACTATCAATTATCTATCTTGTATAATTTGGGGCTTCGCTTGTAATTACTACATTATGAGGATGACTTTCAATATACCCTGCGTGTGTAATTCTTATAAATTGTGCTTTTTGTAAATCTTTGATAGTTTTTGCACCACAATAGCCCATACCTGCTCTTAATCCTCCTATGAGTTGATACACCACTTCAGAGAGTAACCCCTTGTAAGGCACACGTCCACTGATACCTTCTGGTACTAATTTTTTAATATCATCTTCTACATCTTGAAAATATCTATCTTTAGAACCTTTTTGCATTGCTTCTAAAGACCCCATTCCTCTGTATGTTTTAAATTTTCTACCTTCGTAAATAATTGTATCTCCGGGACTTTCTTCTGTACCAGCAAACAAACTTCCTAACATTACACTGTATGCTCCTGCTGCAAGGGCTTTTACAATATCACCACTATAACGAATTCCTCCATCTGCAATAATCGGCACACTGTATTTTTTCAAAGCCGATGCTACATTCATCACCGCAGTAAGTTGTGGAACGCCAACCCCCGCCACTACTCTTGTAGTACAAATAGACCCAGGTCCAATACCTACCTTTACAGCATCTGCTCCTGCTTTATACAAAGCCATTGCGGCTTCTGCAGTAGCGATATTTCCAACAACAATATCTATATCTTTATATTTTTTGCGAACATTTTTTACGGTATCAATCACGCCTTTGGAATGTGCGTGAGCAGTATCAATAACAATGGCATCTACTCCTGCTGTAACCAATGCTTCTACTCTCTCATAAGTATCTGCTGTAATACCAACTGCTGCGGCTACACGCAAACGACCATAACTATCTTTACACGCATTTGGATGCACTTTAATCTTCAAAATATCTTTGTAAGTAATTAAACCAACTAATTTGTTTTGTTTATCAACTATTGGTAATTTCTCAATTTTATGTTTTTGCAATATCTCTTCTGCTTTTTTCAAATCAATTCCAGGGTGTGCTACTATTATATTTTCTCTTAAAGTCATTATTTGCTTAATAGGTCTCTTTAAATTTTTCTCAAATCTCAAATCACGATTGGTTACAATTCCTACCAACTTGTTTTCTTTATCTACCACAGGAATTCCTCCAATTTTATTTTCAGCCATTAACTTGTGAGCATCTGCTACTACTGCATCTTCAGAAAGTGTAACGGGGTCAAAAATCATACCGCTTTCACTTCTTTTGACCTTTTTCACGTGATATGCTTGTTCTTCAATAGACATATTTTTATGCAATACGCCAATTCCACCCTCTCGGGCTAAACTTATGGCTAATTGATATTCAGTAACGGTATCCATTGCAGCCGACACAATGGGGATATTCAGTTTGATATTGCGAGAAAAATACGTTGATACATTTGTTTCACGAGGCAAAACTTCAGAATAGGCAGGCACTAATAATACATCATCATAAGTAAGCCCCTCCATTATTAATGATTTTTTTTCTGACATAATTTTAATTTAAATTTTGGCAAATGTAGGAAAAATAATCCTTTGAAAATACAGGGATTTTATGCTATATAAACAAACAAACGCACTATAAATTAAAACAAAAAAGCCCTGCAAAATTAGAATTTACAGGGCTTTACAAGTTTTATGAAAAATAAACTAAGTAGTGGCTAAATACTCTGCAGTGCCTTCGTGAGTTGGTTTCATTGCTTTTTTACCTTCTGTCCAGTTAGCAGGGCATACTTCTCCGTGTTTTTCAACAAATTGAAGTGCTTCTAAAGTTCTCAATGTTTCATCTACATTTCTTCCTATTGGTAAATCATTGATTAATAAATGTCTCACAATACCATTTTTATCAATGAGGTAAGTAGCACGATAAGCAATCATTTCAGAAGTAGCAACAAAGTTTTCGTTTTCATCAATGTAATATTCTCCATTTAAGCATCCAAAGTTGGCAGCAATGGTTTTATTAGTATCTGCCACAATAGGATAAGTAATCCCTTTAATACCTCCTTGCTTTTTATCCATTTGTAACCAGCCCCAGTGGCTTTGTTCTGTATCAGTACTGCAAGCCACTACTTCACAATCTCTTTTTTTAAATTCTTCTAATTTTTCTTGAAATGCCCAAAGTTCAGTAGGACATACAAATGTAAAGTCCTTAGGATAAAAGAAAAATACAACATACTTTTTACCTAAATACTGATCTAATGAAAAATCATTAACGATGTCTTTGCCGTTGATAACGGCTGCTGCCTTAAATGAAGGTGCTTTTTTTCCTAAAATTGTTGTCATAGTTTTAATTTTTTAATTGTTAGGGGCAAATTTACATCAAAATGTTTGAATGTGTTTATCAAAAAATTTTTATGTATGTATAAAAATTGTTTATTGTAGCATTATGGTTAATGATATGTTATCACTATTACCTAAAATAACTGTTAATAAAAAAATATGATGGTTTGAAAGGGCACTCCACCCTCTTTTTCATCTCTGCACTTCATCGTTATTATTTATATTTTTCATATAATTTCAAAGAACATTTTAGGAAATAGTGATTGCAAGTCATTTTAAAAAACTAAAATCAATTGATTCTCAAATAATACTCAATTAAATCCTATTTAGCATTTCAAAAAAGAATTAGCCCTTTTCATTCATTTTCTTGTCTATAAGTTTTTTTACATTTACGGCAAAATTTTTTATGATTTTAAAAATAGAACATATTGGAATTGCAGTAAAATCATTAAATGCCCAAAAAGTATTTGAACAAGTATTAAATTATTCAAGTTATAAAACCGAAGAAGTAAATAGTGAAAAGGTAAAAGTGAGTTTTTTTACAATAGGTGAAAGTAAAATTGAACTATTGGAAAGCACAGATCCAACAGGCACTATTGCAAAATATATTGAGAAAAAAGGAGAAGGCATTCATCATATTGCTTTGGCAGTAGATGATATAAAAGCCGAAATGAAACGTTTGCAAAATGAAGGTTTTGAGTTTATTTATCCTGAACCCAAATACGGTGCTGACAATCAATACATCAATTTTATTCATCCCAAATATACTAATGGTGTTTTAATAGAATTATGTCAAGATTTAAATAAATATCCATTAAATCAATAAATCTATGAATTTAGAAGAGTTAATTAAAAACAGCGAAACAAGAATATTTAAAGCCATATTTCCGAATACTACCAATCATTATGATACATTATTTGGTGGAACGGCAATGCAGTGGATGGATGAAGTGGCATTTATTACGGCTACTCGTTTTTCCAGAAAAAAATGTGTAACTGTATGCTCTGATAGAATTGATTTCAAAAAACCAATACCATCGGGAACGATTGTAGAACTTGTTGGAAAAGTAACAAAAATAGGTACTACAAGTGTAGTGGTTAGAGTAGATATTTATGTAGAAGATATGTACAGTGCACATAGAGAAAAAGCCATCAGTGGTGAATTTACTTTTGTGGCTATTGATGAACATAAAAATCCAATTAAAATTTTACCATAGTTCAATTTATGGATGTATCCATCATTATAGTTAATTACAATGTTCGTTTTTTTTTAGAGCAATGTTTACATTCTGTATTCAAGGCAAAGAATAATTTAAACATTGAAATCATTGTAGTAGATAATCATTCTGTAGATGGATCTGTTCAAATGTTGAAAGAAAAATTTCCACAAGTTATTGTAATAGAAAACAAGGATAATGTAGGATTTTCAAAAGCCAATAATCAAGGGATAAAAATAGCCCGTGGAAAATATGTACTGTTATTAAATCCAGATACAGTATTACAAGAAGATACTTTAGTAAAGTGTTTTGAATTTATGGAAGCAACGCCAGATGCGGGGGCATTAGGTGTCAAAATGTTTGATGGAAAAGGAAATTTTTTACCTGAATCAAAACGCGGGTTTCCATCACCAATGGTGGCATTTTACAAGATATTTGGATTGTCTAAATTGTTTCCAAAGTCCAAGATTTTTGGAAGGTATCATTTAGGATTTTTGGATAAAGATAAAACGCATAATGTAGATGTATTGTCAGGTGCATTTATGTTTATTCGCAAAGAAGTACTAAATAAAATTGGTGGATTAGATGAAGATTATTTTATGTATGGAGAAGATATTGATTTATCTTACAGAATAAAAAAAGCAGGATATAATAATTACTATTTTGCAGACACCAGTATTATTCATTACAAAGGAGAAAGTACTAAAAAAAGTAGTGTGAATTATGTTATAGTATTTTACAAAGCAATGGTCATTTTTGCAAACAAACATTTTTCATCTTCTTATGCTAAGATATTTCATTTTCTTATTTACATAGCCATCTATCTTAGGGCGGGAATGTCTATTGGTTATCGTTTTATCAAGCGAATTGCTTTGCCATTAGTAGATTTAATGATCTTAATGAGTTTAATTTTAATTTTTGCACATTGGTATGAAATTAATTACAAAGCCACAGAAAATTATTTTGATAAAAAATTATTGTATACAGGAACATTCATTTATAGTATAATTGCAATACTCAATCTTTTTTTTCAAGGTGGATATGAAAAATATCCTAAGTATAAAAATATCTTTCAAGGGCTTGTTATTGCTCTACTTATGAGTTTAAGTATTTATGCTCTTTTGCCTGAAAATTTAAGATTTTCAAGAGCCATTATTGTAATGAGTAGTGTAATAAGTTTTATTTATTTTACATTGAGTCGTTGGTTGTTTTATTTTATTGGATTAAAAAGATATTCTTATTTAGCATCTGTATTGCCCAAAAACATTGTAATAGTCGGCGATGAAGAAGAGTTTGAAAGAGTGAAAAATATCTTACAAAACATTCCTGTGGCTACTAATTTTTTAGGATTAATTAAAACAGACAATACTTCTTCTACTCATCCTAATTTTTCAGGATATTTAAAAGATCTTGAGGAAATTGTAAAAATAAAAGATATTGATGAAATTATTTTTTGCTCAAAACATTTAAATGCCAAAGAGATTATTTATTGGATGACAAGATTAAGTTATTTACCTGTACATTACAAAATTGCACCGCCTAATGAATTATACATTATTGGAAGCAATGATATTCACTCACAAGGTGAACTATACAATTTAGAATTCAAAACTATTTTATTGCCTGAAAATCAAAGAAAAAAACGACTTATAGACATTGTGTTAAGTACAGTGTGTTTACTACTTTCACCACTTCTTATTTGGATATACAAAAACAAAAAGCAATTTATTTTAAATTGCATTGATGTATTAGTAGGTAAAAAAACGTGGATTGGCTTTGGAAAATTGAAATCTGAAGAACTTCCAAAAATAAAACCTTCTGTTTTATTCATTGGCAAACTTTATGGATACGATGAATTTTCAAACAGTGCTATTGATCAATGTTATGTGTATAGCAAAGATTACAAACCCTATATTGACCTTGTTGCATTTTTTAAAATGTGTCATTTAATAGACAGAGTATGATGGAAGTTGTGCTGACAAAAGATTCTTCACCTACTATTTTTAATACCCAATTCAATGCCCATTATCATTCTATATTTGGATCAGAACAAGAAAGTTTACACGTTTTTATTCAAAATGGATTTTTATACTACATTCAACAATATCCATCATTGCCCACAATAAACATTTTGGAAGTTGGTTTTGGT
The DNA here is from genome assembly GCA_026414605.1 of Bacteroidia bacterium. Taxonomy (GTDB): domain Bacteria; phylum Bacteroidota; class Bacteroidia; order B-17B0; family Aurantibacillaceae; genus BPGX01. Next base: position 91,127 of record JAOAIP010000034.1, on the reverse strand, counting down.
ACAGGATTAAATTGCTTTTTGACATATCATTATTGGAATGAATTAAAAGATATTCAACCAGTGATCCATTATTTTGCTATTGAAAAATATCCATTAGAAGCATCTATTATTCAAACATTAAAAAACTACTTGCCATTTCAAAACAATAAAGAACTCTTTTGTACAATGCATCAAGAATTGAATACCATTCTACTTCACAATAATTTTAATTTACACAAAATAATTGGTGATGCAAGAGATATAATTAATGATATTGAAAATAACAATTTAAATATAATTTATTATGATGCCTTTGCACCATCAGCACAATCCGAAATGTGGCAAAAAGAGATATTTGAGATGCTTTATTTGAAACTAAAAACCAACGGCATATTAGTTACTTTCTGTGCAAAAGGGCAATTCAAAAGAGATTTGAAATCTATTGGTTTTGAAGTACAAAGTTTGCCAGGATCATTAGGAAAAAGAGAAATGACCAGAGCCATTAAAGTGTAAGAAACAAAAAACATTAACCACAAATAATTAACTTATGCATTTGCCAAAATACTTTCGCATAGCGGCGTATGGAATGATTATTCAAAATCAACATTTATTATTGAGCAAAGAAATTATACAAGGTAGAGAAGTGATAAAATTTCCAGGGGGCGGAGTAAATGTAGGAGAGGGATTAGTAGATGCATTAAAAAGAGAATTTCAAGAAGAGATAGGCATAGATATTACAGTCAAAGAACATATTTACACTACAGATTTTTTTGTACAATCGGCGTTTTATCCTGACTATCAAGTTTTAGCAATTTATTATTTAGTTTCACCAAAAATAGATTTACCATCGCAAAACTTTCAAATAAACAATATACAATTTTTATGGGATCCACTTACTTCCATTCAACAAAATATCCTTACATTTGACACCGACAAAAAAGCCCTTCAAGAATTATTAAACAAACATTTATGATTCAAAGAATTCAAAGTATTTATTTACTACTAATTTTGATATTATCAAGTTTATTATTTTTCTTTCCCTTTCAAACAAACATCATTGGATTTTCTGAAATTAAAGATATTCAACTATCTTTATTAGATACTTCTAATACCTATTTATTTATCGCATCTGTAATCAATCTTATTGTAATAATAAATACGGCTACTACTATTTTGATGTATAAACGAAGACCTTTACAAATCTTGCTTTGTCACATTATTAGTGTAAATATCATTGTTTTAACCGTATTTATGTACATTGGAAGTAGTCAAATAGAAGGTTTACCTACCTATAAATTGCCATACATTATTCCTATTTTAAATATCATTTTAGCCCAATTAGCAAGATACTATATCAAGAAAGATGAGGAGTTAGTGAAGTCAGCGAATAGAATTCGTTAATAATTGCCCTATTTCCAAAATTACTTTGCATTTTTATACATACCTAAAATACTTATTTGTTTATCTTTTATTTCATTATACATTAAAACTAAAATTCAATGGAATTTCCATTCTTAAATCAATCTTTGTTTCCACTCATTAAAAAAGCCATTGATGCTGAAAAGACAGAAGCATTTTTAATTGGTGGTTTTGTGAGAGATTATTTGTTGTATCAAAAAGTTGATAATGAAATAGATATTGTTTGTACCCACAATGCTTTAGAAGTAGCAGAACGAATTTGTCAATTATTAGGAGAGGAAGCCAAACTCACAGTATTTAAAAACTTTGGAACAGCCCATATTTCCTATCAATCCAATATCATTGAATTAGTCAATGCACGAAAAGAATCCTATCAACGACATTCTCGCAAACCCATTGTAGAATCTGGCACTTTAGAAGATGACCAAAAAAGAAGAGATTTTACTATCAATGCTTTAGCCATTGGACTGGATGAAAAAAACTTTGGAAAATTTATAGATCCATTTAATGGTTTAGAAGATTTGAAAAATAAAATCATCAGAACACCATTAGATCCTGCTATTACATTTAGTGATGATCCATTACGAATGATGCGTGCCATTCGTTTTGCTACTAAATTACAATTTACCATAGAAGAAAAAACATTTCAAGCCATTAAAGAACAAAAAGAACGAATTAAAATTGTTTCTCAAGAGAGAATTACAGAAGAATTAAACAAAATACTATTATCACCTAAACCTTCTATTGGCTTTTATCTATTAGATCAAAGTGAATTATTAGATATTATTTTTCCCGAATTAGCCAAATTGAAAGGCACAGAAACCATTAATGGATTATCGCACAAAGATAATTTTGTACATACTTTGCAAGTGTTGGATAATTTATCAGCAAAGTCAGATAATTTATGGTTGAGATGGGCGGCACTATTGCACGATATAGCCAAGCCCTTAACTAAAAAATTTGAAGAAGGCAAAGGTTTTACTTTTCACGGACACGAAGAATTAGGATCAAGAATGATTCCACGTATATTCAAACGTTTGAAATTGCCTTTGAATGAAAAAATGAAATATGTTCAAAAATTAGTACGCTTACATTTAAGACCTATTGTGTTAGCCAAAACAGAAGTAACAGACAGTGCAGTAAGGCGTGTTCTCTTTGAAGCCGGCGATGATATTGACGATTTGATGTTGCTTTGTGAAGCAGATATTACTACCAAAAACCCGCTTAAACTTAAAAGATATTTACAAAACTTTGAATTAGTTCGTCAAAAATTAAAAGAAATAGAAGAAAAAGATCATATACGAAATTTTCAACCCCCAATAAGAGGCGAAGAAATTATAGAAATGTTTCAATTAAAACCTGGTAAAATAGTAGGTATATTAAAAGATAGTTTGAAAGAAGCCATCCTTGAAGGGCAAGTGAAAAATGATTATGAAGACGCTAAACGTTTTTTGATTGATTTATATGAAAAAATAAAAACAAATCCTGATTTAATAATGGAAAATAAAAAATAATGATCGGACAAGACATTTCTATTGCAGCAGAATTATTAAAAAAAGGAGAAGTTATTGCGATTCCAACAGAAACTGTATACGGCTTGGCAGGCAATGCTTTTGATGCTTTTGCCGTGGCTAAAATCTTTGAGATAAAAAATCGTCCGAGGTTTAATCCGCTTATTGTTCATATTAAAGATTTGGATTATGTTCCTATCATTGCCAACAATGTAGATGAACGATTAATGCACCTATTAAAAGTATTTTCCCCTGGACCATTGACCATACTTGTTCATAAAAAGCCCATTATTCCTGATATTGTAACAGCAGGAAGCCCCAAGGTTGCCATACGAATCCCCAATCATCCTTTGACTTTACAACTTCTACAAAAATTAGATTTTCCATTAGCAGCACCCAGTGCTAACCCTTTTCAATACATTAGCCCTACTTCGGCCCAACAAGTAGAAGAACAATTAGGAAATAAAATAACTTATATTCTTGATGGAGGTAAGTGCCAAGTAGGCATTGAATCTACTATTGTTGGTATTGAAAATAATATACCCGTAGTGTATAGATTAGGCGGCATTAGTGTGGAAGAAATTGAAAGAGAAATTGGAAATGTTGTTATTCAAATCAATCAACCTAAAAATAAAACAGATGATGAAACTGTAATTACACCAGGTCAATTAAAAAAACATTATGCCCCCAAAAAACAACTTATCATTGGCGAACTTCAGCAGTATATTAATCAAATAAAAGATAAAAAAATTGCTTACATTACTTATGGAAAAGATAACTTAAACATTAACTCTTCTAATGTTACAATTTACAATCTTTCAGAAACTCAAAATCTCCTTGAAGCCGCCAGTAAACTCTTTGAAACTTTGTATCAAATAGATCAATCAGACGTAGAAATTATTGTTGCAAAACTCTTTCCTGACAAAGGATTGGGCAAGTCTATTAATGACCGATTAAAAAGAGCCGCCAGTTCATAAGTTTTTATTCAACCCAAGATTTATAATATCTTCCATCCTCTATATTCATTGCATTTTCAGTAATCATCAAAGGTCGGAAAGTATCTATCATTACGGCTAATTCTTTTGTTTCTTTTTGTCCAATACTTCTTTCCATTGCTCCAGGAGCAGGTCCGTGCGGTATTCCTTTTGGATGCAAAGTAATGTGTCCTTGCTGAATGTTATTTCTACTCATAAAATCACCATCTACATAATAAAGCACTTCATCGCTATCAATATTGCTATGATTGTATGGTGCAGGAATGGCTAATGGATGAAAATCATACAATCTTGGAACAAACGAACATACCACAAGTGCCGATGTTTCAAAGGTTTGATGAATAGGAGGTGGCATATGCACTCTTCCCACTATTGGTTCAAAATTAAAAATAGAAAATCCCCAAGGATAATTGTATCCATCCCATCCTACTACATCAAAAGGATGCGTGGCATATACAATTTCAAAAATTTCATTTTGTTTTTTTACTTTGATTAAAAATTCCCCTTTTTCATCAATAGGATTAAGATTTTGAGGCAACTTATAATCTCTTTCGCAAAAAGGCGAGTGCTCTAATAATTGCCCAAATGAATTTCTATACCTTTTAGGAGTATAAATAGGTTGATAACTTTCCAAATACAATATCCTATTTTCTGATGTTTCAAAATGAATTTGATAAATCATTCCTCTTGGTATAATCAAATAATCGCCATATTCAAAAGGAATTTCGCCCATAAATGTTTTTAAGACCCCTTTTCCTTTGTGTATAAACAACATTTCATCTGCATCTGCATTTTTGAAAAAATAATCCGTTACAGATTTTTGAGGAGCGGCTACACCAATTATGCAATCATTATTTAACATCAAAGGTGTTCTACTTTCTAAATAATCTGCTTTTGGAGGCACTTGAAATGTAGATAATAACAAGGGCTTGATATTATTTGCAACTGCAATTTTAGGATCAATAGAATACGACCGCAAAATCTCTTTTATTTGTGTAGGTCTATGAATATGATATAACAAAGAAGACATTCCCGAAAAACCTTCCGTTCCAAAAAGTTGTTCATAATATAATTTACCTGTAGGTGATTTGAAAACAGTATGTCTTTTAGCAGGGATATTCCCCAATTTGTGATAGATTGGCATATACTTTCTTTTAGCGGTAAATTTAAATAATAAAAACTATATTCAAGAACAATAAAAATTATGATTTTAATCAGTTTTTTAATTTTATCAAATGCACATTCATTTTAATTTTTATTTGGGCGTGCCCCTCACACACCACAGCATTTCCAATCTTTGTAAATGTTTTTATTCCATTGTTTAAAAACGACAAAAAATGTCGTTTAAAGATTTCATTCGGCTGTGATGTGTTCGGGTCGGGCTGCTACGGGCTTCGCTATCGCTTCGGCAATCCCTTCGCTACGCTCAGGGCAGTGCCGGCGGCTCGCTTCGCTCGCCGCCGCCCTCCGCATCCCTCACGCATTCCACCAACTATCGTTGGTGGCTATTCATGTTAAGCCCCTTCGGGGCTTAGCGGAATTCACTTTCTCTTAATCACCCCCAACCCCTCTCTTTTTCATAAAGAGAGGGGCGATACGAATAATTTTTTTACTATTGTCCCCCCTCTCTAATTCAATTAGAGAGGGGGAATAAAAAGGGGGTGAGTAAAAATCCCGCATCCCTCACTCGAATTTTAGTTGAAAGTAAAAAGTTAAAAGTTTTTTGCCAATAAAGAGTTTAACCCACTAAATATCACAAGAATATTCCTTACTCTTTTCTCATTCCACTTTCCACTTTCAACTTTCTACTTTCCACTTTCTACTAATAAAAGGGGGTGAGTCAAAAATTCGCAATCAAACCTGCGTGAATCTTACCAATCTTAAAATCTGGAGATTGTCCAAAATTATTTCCCAAAGCATAAACTAAATTAAATAAACCTGCTTTAGTTTCAAATTGAATGCCTGCACCAAATGAGTAAATTTGATTGATCAGTTTTTGCTTATTAAAATTTGCTGTATAATATCCTACATCAGAAAAAATCATTAAATACCCATTTTCACTATAAATAAAGCGATACTCTACCGATGGTATCACATAAGTATTGGCAAATATGCTTTGTTCATTAAATCCACGAATACTCTTTAATCCACCAATACGAAACAGTTCATTTTTGAATAAAACCCCATTACCATCAATATACCCCCATTTTGTTGATAATTTCAATGTTGCATATTTGATCAATACTTTTGGAATAAAAACATCTATGCCACCCTCTGCTTGATATTGTAAGGAATTCAAGAGGATATTTTTATACACTTGTTCATTGATAGCAGGATTTTTGCGAATGGTTTTATTACCTACTGAAACTTGTGTTTGCAATGCCCAACCTTTTGAGGGATTATTAATATTATTCAATGTGCTTAATCCACCGCCTATTCCATAATTTTTAGTAGTTACATCAGCATAATCGGGCAATGTTGTTATATTGGATAATCCATAAGTAGATATTAAATTAGAATTTCTTTGCTTGTAAAAAAATTGAATGTAATTAATTCCTGAAAAGTAATAATTTATACCTATTTGATTTTGAACATCAATAAATGTACTATCTTTCTTAAAAAGTTGAATTTGATAGTTAAATCCAAAAGGAGTTCCAAATAAATAAGGTATAGAAAAATAAAACTTAAAATTTTGTGTTAATGCTTGTACTCTTTGCCAATCCAAATCCATTTGTTCTGCATTACGAAAAATAGAATTGATTAATTTGATTTTGACATTACCCGTTAAAACTGTTTTTCCATTAACATCGGGCTGAAGTCCCACAATACCATCAAATTGAGAAACATTTTTATGATCCGCAAAAATATAAACTTTGTTGTATTTATCTGTAATACGAATAATAGGCGATTGGCGGATATTCACAAATGGTAATTTCTTAAGTCGGCTTTCTATTTGTTGTAATTTTTTTTCATTGTATGGAATATTTGGATAAATGTCAATGTATCTATACAAAAATTTTTGATTGATTTTTAAATTACCTTGTAGAATAACACTATCTATTTTCACAAACTGATATTTATTTATCAATAAAGATGCTGAAATAAAATTACTATCAATGCTTATACTATCCAATTTTACAGAAGCAAAAGGATAACCATTGTTTTCATAATAACGAATTATTTTTTCAAACAAATTACCTATTTCTGAATACACAACGGGCTTTTGATCCAACTTTTTAAATTGAAAGTATTCATAATACAATTTATTTTCAAGATTTCCTTTTCGCAATTGAGCCCACTTAAACAAAAAATGTTTATTCAAATAATACATCCATACACTATCTTTTTTTGCAATAGAATCATAATCGGCTAATAAATATCCTTGTCGCTGATACTTGTATAAAAACTCTTTAGTTATTTTTGGAATATCATTAAATGTCTTTGCAGTAGCAGAATACAATACCTTATTCTCTTGATTATCCACAATTTTGAATGGTACTTCTTGTGCATAACAAGCACTGAAAATAAACCCTATCAATATGCTATAAAGTTTCTTACCCACCATTTGTTTGCCAACGATATTCTATCATTTTAATTTTTTTCCTTCTTTTCAATATTCTTCATCTATCTTTTCATACCTATCTAATTCTTGAAACACCAATCTTTCACTTATCACAATCTTCTACTCAAATTAGGTATAATTTCATTTTTCCATTTGGTAAATGTACCTTCTTTAATTTTTTCTCTTGCAGTTTTTACAAGATGTAGATAAAACCCCAGGTTGTGAATACTTGCAATCATTGATCCAAGTATTTCATTTACAGAAAATAAATGCCTTAAATATGCTTTTGAATACTCACTATCTACATACACTATTCCACGTTCATCAATGGGAGAGAAATCGTATTTCCATTTGCTATTCTTGATGTTGATAATACCATCATAAGTATACAATAGTCCGTGCCTTGCATTTCTTGTTGGTAATACACAATCAAACATATCAATTCCTAAGGCAATGCTTTCTAATATGTTTTCAGGCGTTCCTACACCCATTAAATAGCGTGGCTTAGAAGTTGGTAAAATAGTTGTTACAATTTCTGTCATAGCATACATTTCCTCGGCGGGCTCACCTACACTTAATCCACCAATGGCATACGCAAAAGTATCTTTGCTACATACATATTCAGCACTTTGAATACGCAAGTCCTTGTATACACTGCCTTGTACAATAGGTATGAGTGATTGTTCATAACCATACAACGACTTTGTTTGTTGAAATCTATCTATGCATCTATCCAACCATCTATGCGTGAGTTCTAATGAGTTTTTAGCATACAAATAATCACAAGGATAAGGCGTACATTCATCAAATGCCATAATAAAATCAGCACCAATTGTTCTTTGAATGTCCATTACATTTTCAGGTGTAAAGAAATGCTTACTTCCATCAATATGTGAATAAAACGTAACACCTTCCTCATTTATTTTTCTAATTTTTGAGAGTGAAAAAATTTGAAATCCCCCGCTGTCCGTAAGTATCGGCTTATTCCAACCATTAAAACGATGCAATCCCCCTGCTTTGTACAATACATCTATTCCTGGTCTTAAATAAAGATGATACGTGTTTCCTAAAATAATTTTTGCTTTTATGTCATTCAACAATTCTCTTTGATGAACGGCTTTTACAGTACCTAATGTTCCTACTGGCATAAATATAGGTGTTTCAATAACCCCGTGATCAGTATGAATAATGCCCGTTCTTGCTTTGGATTGTGGATCTTGATAAAGAAGTTCAAATTTCATTTTCCTATTTTGCTGCCAAATTACTTAAAAATCAGTGGAAATAGTAAAGTATACATCTATTTCTTCCTATATTTTGTCTCTTGCGAACTCTTTGATATCTACTTTTCACAATTGGATAAAGCCAAAGCAATTAACAAACTCTCACAAATTTCAAACAACAATAATATGTATTTTTGCAAAAAATCATAACTATGAAAACAATTTATCTACTTATTAGTATTCCAATAATTGGACAATTTTTTCAAAACACGCCCTCTCAAAAAACATCTATTCATCAATTCAAAGCCAAAGATATTGACGGCAATGAAGTGGATTTTTCAAAATTTAAAGGAAAAAAACTACTCATTGTAAACACTGCCTCTGAGTGCGGCTTTACCCCACAATACAAAGATTTAGAAGCCCTTTATCAAAAATACAAAGATAAGAATTTTTTAATTATCGCATTCCCTTGTAATGACTTTGGCGGACAAGAACCTGGAGATGCTCAACAAATCAAAAACTTCTGTCAAAAAAATTATGGAGTAAGTTTTTTAGTAATGGAAAAAGTAAAAATCAAAGGAGATAATCCTCATCCTATTTATCAATGGCTGACTCAAAAAGAAAAAAATGGAGTAAAAAGTTCAACGGTGATGTGGAACTTTCAAAAATATCTTATTGATGAAAATGGTTATTTAGTAGATTATTTTAATTCCACTGTAAATCCATTGTCAGATAAAATTACAAAGTGGATTGAAGGCAAAAAATAAACGTATGAAATTAGACATATTAGCATTTGGTGCTCACCCCGATGATGTAGAGATTTCTTGTGCCGGCACGATTCTTAAACATATTGAAATGGGATACAAAGTGGGGATTATTGATCTCACAGCAGGAGAATTAGGTACTCGTGGCAACAAAGAATTGCGATTGCAAGAAGCCCAAAAGGCGGCTAAAATGATGGGCGTAATAGTACGCGAAAACTTGTTTATGCGTGATGGATTTTTTAAAAACGATGAAGAACATCAATTGAAAATTATTCAAAAGATTCGGCAATATCAACCTGAAATTATTCTTGCCAATGCCCCCATTGATAGACATAATGACCATGGCCGTGCAGCAGCATTAGTAAAAGAAGCAACATTTTTAAGTGGTTTAATGAAGGTACAAACATTTCTTGATGGCATACCACAAACTGCTTGGCGACCCAAAGCAGTGTATCATTATATTCAAGATTATTATTTAAAACCTCATTTTATAGTAGATATTTCCCCTTATTTTCAAAAGAAAATAGAGATATTGAAATGCTATGCTTCTCAATTTTATGACCCTAATAGCACTGAGCCAGAAACCCCCATTAGTGGAAAAGAATTTTTTGATGTTCTTGAAAGCAAAGCCCGCATCCTTGGACGCTATTTATTTACCGACTACGCCGAAGGATTTATTACCAATCGTGTGATTGGTGTCCCTGATATTGTAAAGTTGGCTTAAAGATTAACTTGTCAATAGCGAAATAATAATAATTAAAGTATTGACAATAACGCATGTTACTAAGCCGCGAACTAACCATTTAGCAGGGGCTTGACCAATGCTGAGTACAAGATTTGCCATTGTTACGGCTAATCCAATGGCTAATAAAAAAAGATTGTTTCTTTCTAATGTAAACATAGCCATTATGCCACCCATTACACTACCTAATAAGATAGCCGTACTCATCATTCCATAATACCCTTTTTCTGCAAATTCATCTAATTTTTGTAGCATAGTTTTGCATTTTTGTGGCTACAAAATTCAATCAATAAAGAATACAAAAAAATGATTTAAATCAGTTTTAATAATTGAAAATAGAATCTTTTGTAATAAAAAACTACAAACAACCGCCCCATTGAAGCAATGTTTTATACAAATGCAATCGTTTATTCACAAATTCCAGATACAACAAAACTCAAAGAATTAAATCAACAATCTTACAAAATTATTTTAATAGACAAACCTAATCTGCCTGAATATTACAGAAAAATCAAAGGTACTAAAACCTTAAAGATAGAGTAAAATTACTCGCTAAATTTCTTACTTCAAAAAAGTATTTGCTATGATATCAGGATAAATACCAACTACAATTAATAACAATACAGATAGTCCTAATAAAAATACTTCTCTTGTACTCAATGCAATAATCCCATTATCCTGCTTTTTATCTACTTCAAAAAGTTTTAATGCTATTCTTAAATAATAAACAACCCCTAATATAGACGCTAAAATAGCCGCTATAATCATCCATTTATAAGACGACATCAGCAAAGCATTGAGTACATAATATTTAGCAAAAAATCCCGCCGTTACAGGTATTCCTGCCATTGAAAGCAGAGCAATCAACAAACTCACCCCAATAAAAGGATGTTTATACATCAACCCTTTTAGTGTGTCCAAAGTTTCCTCTTTTCCACCTGTTACAAAATGAATACTTGCAAATGCAGCAATACTTGCCACAGAGTAAGCAAACGTATAATACAATAATGCATTGACTGTGCTTGCATTACGCACATCGGCTATAATTAAAAGCATCATAATAGCAGCATGACTAATACTTGAAAACGCTAATAATCTTTTTACATTGTTTTGACGCAAAGCAGAAAAATTAGCAATCACAAGAGAAATCAAAATCATTGCAGCAATAATTTCTACATAGTGTCCATACGCAGGATAAAAGTACCATAAAAATAACTTCATAATGGCTACAAACACAGCCGTTTTTACAATAGTACTCATCAATGCTGTAATAACCACAGGCGAACCCTCATACACATCAGGTGTCCAAAAGTGAAAGGGAGCAATAGAAACTTTGAATGCTAATGCAATCAAAATCATAATAATACCCACATAAGCAAAGTTTGGAACTTTGTCAGTACTCAATGCATTAGTAATAGTGAATAAATCAAAACTTCCAGCCAAGCCATACATCAAAGCAATGCCAAACAACAAAAATCCAGATGCAAAAGAACCCATTATCAAATATTTAAATCCCGCTTCATTAGACAAGATATTTTTCTTATTACTTGCCGCCAATACATACAAAGGAATACTCAAAATTTCTACCCCCAAAAACAAAGTAACCAAATTATTAAACGCTACTAATAACATCGCTCCAATCAACGAAAACAACACCAAAGACGTATGTTCTACCAAATTTGTCTCCTCATTAAAGTAGGACTTAGACATTAAAAACCACAAAAAAACCGTTACCAGCAAAACAGATGAAAACGCTAAAGCCAAATTATCAAATTTGACCATATTATCCGAATACTTCCAAGAAAAGGGCTGATGCCATTCAACAAAGTTCAGCCCCAATGCTACTAATATGCCCAAGATAGATAAAGGATACAGAACTTTTTTAAGATTAAAAATCTCTGCTGATAAAGCCAATACACCAGTAATCAATATAAGAATAAGTGCTGTCATAATATCTTTATTTTATTTTTTAATTTTAATGCTTTTTGGGGCGTGCCCCTCGCTCAGTGGCTGTGCCACTTCGCTCGGGTCGGGCTGCTCCGGGCTTCGCTTTCGCTTCGGCAATCCTTGTGGCTTCATAGTCCCTAGTTATCGCTATTTTCCATTGTTAAATTCTATTATCATAGTATTTATCCTTTTTACAACGGCCACAAGGCAGTGCCGGCGGTTCGCTTCGCTCACCGCCGCCCTCCGCATCCCTCACGCAACTCACCTCCTTCCCCTCTCTTTTTCAAAAGAGAGGGACAATATGAGAACATCCTTTTTCCAATTGTCCCCCTCTCTAACTCATTTAGAGAGGGGGAATAAAAGGGGGTGAGTAATCACTTCAATATCTCACTAATATTCAAAGAAGTAAAATAATTAAGTGCTTGTGGGTAAATTCCTAATAGCAAAATAAAAAATACTACTAAAAATAAGCCCCATTTATCCTTTGCTTCTAATGCTCCAAAACTATAATTTGTTTTTACAACATCTCCCAACATCATTTTTTGATAAGCACGAAGCATATACACTGCTCCTAAAATCACTGATAGTCCTGCAATGGCAGCCCACACTAATTGATATTTTGCTAACCCTACTAAAATCAAAAATTCTCCAATAAATCCGTGCGTTAATGGTAAGGCAATAGACCCTAACAGTATAATCAAAAATAAATTTGAAAATTGCCCATTCAAATTACGAATGCCTCCTAATTGATAGATATTTCTTGTCCCCGTGTGCTTTTCAAATAAATGTACAACATAAAACAATCCTGTTACATAAATACCGTGAGCAAACATTTGCATAGCCGCACCATCGTATGCTTGGCGAGTTCCAGATAAAATACCTGCAGATATCAATCCAACGTGTGCCATAGAAGCATACGCTAATAAACGTTTGAAATCAGTTTGAACCAATGCGGCTAATGACCCATAAATAACACCACTCACCGCCATCAAAATGGTCAAGCCCCTCCAACTTTCTACTGCTTCGGGTACAACAGGCATCAGCCAAAATAATAATCCGTACAATCCCATTTTAAGCATTAAACCCGAAAGCATCATAGTGCCTTGAACGGGCATATTAGTGTAAGTATCAGGTTGCCAAGAGTGAAATGGGAAAATAGGAATTTTGACAGCAAAACCTAAAAATAAAAACCAAAATACTACCGTTTGTTGTGCAGGTGTTAATAATTTTCCTGCTTGATAAAAACTTAAAATGTCCCATGATTTTTGTCCATTTTCATTCAACAATGCCGTGTGATGATAGAGATAAATAAACCCTGCCAGCATAAATAAAGACCCAATAAAAGTATATAGAAAAAACTTTAAAGTGATTTTTTCTTTGCCCGTTTCACCCCACAATAATCCAATAAGATAAATAGGTATCAAAGATAATTCCCAAAAAATATAAAATGAAAATGCATCTTTGGTTAAAAACACACCCATCATTGCCATTTGCATCAATAAACCTAAACTATAAAACAAATATGCCTTTTCACCATATTGAGAAGCATCCACAGATAAGTAAATTAAAAGAAAAACAATCGCATTCAACAGTGCTAATGATAAAGAAACACCCGTAACATGCAAATGCCAATGAGCATTAATGGCATTAATCCATGTATAATCTACTTTCAATAATATACTGTTGTTATCCGAATAATTCAAAGCATAAGCCATCAATGCTACTAAAAATTCAATGCCTACAAAAAACAAAGCATACCGCCTTGCATTTGACCTAAATGTAGGACTTAATAAAGCCAAAAATCCTATGAGTGGTATAAAAATTAAGATATTTCCTATCATATATCTTTTTTGTTTTTAATGTTCTTTTATCAGAATTAAAGAAGAATATTCTATCTCATTTGTAATCTTATTTAATCATTGACAAAATGACTATAATGCTAATCGTCATTGCCATAATGTAGTAAGCGATATTCCCAATATGTATCTTACGAATCCATTCTCCTAAAAATAAAGTAATACTTGAGATGCTATCATTTATTCCATTGAATACCATTTTTTCAAAAAACCTATCAACTACTTTTCCAAGAAAATCTATCGGTCTGCGAATAATAAAATCATACAATTCATCTACATAAAATTTGTGATAAATAATTTTTTGCCACCACTTTAATTCTGCTTCGTCTTCAACAGGTAGTACTCCATTTATAACAAACAATTGGTAAGCAAAATAAATACTTGCAACCGCCCCTGCTACTGCTATTCCCATAAGCATCCACTCGATAGAATGACTTAACCCTAAATAGGTTTTTATTAAAATCACATTGTCTAAATAATGCCCTATCCAATTTTTTGCACCTATCAATTCTGGTAAACCCAATAATCCTCCAATAACACTCAATACCGCCAAAATCATTAAAGGTATTGTCATCACAGAAGGCGATTCGTGTAAATGTTTATACAATTCACTTCCGCCTCTAAAATATCCCCAAAAGGTCAAAAACAACATTCTAAACATATAAAATGCTGTTAGCATAGATGCAATCACACCAAGTGCCCATAGCCCTTTGTTATATTCATAAACGTGGGCTAAAATTTCATCTTTACTAAAAAATCCTGAAAAAGGCGGAATTCCACTAATAGCAATGGTTGCAATCAACATAGTGAGATAGGTGGTCGGAATTTTTTTGCTTAAACCGCCCATTTTGCGAATATCTTGTTCACCACCCATAGCATGAATGACGGAACCTGCCCCTAAAAACAATAATGCTTTGAAAAAAGCGTGTGTAATCACATGAAAAACAGATGAAGAATAAGCATTGGCACCTAATCCTAAAAACATTAAACCTAATTGGGACACAGTAGAGTATGCCAGTATCTTTTTAATATCAAATTGTAATGTTGCAATAATGGCAGCCCAAAGAGCAGTTACACCGCCTACAATTCCTACCACCAAAGATGCTGTTTCGGATAAAGAATAAATGGCATTGGAACGAACTACCATATAAATACCCGCAGTAACCATTGTAGCAGCGTGAATTAAAGCAGACACAGGCGTAGGTCCTGCCATTGCATCAGGTAACCATGTGTATAATGGAATTTGAGCACTTTTTCCCGTAGCCCCTAAAAACAACAATAATGCAATAGCCGTCGTGGCCGAAGTGTATGTGATGGCACCGGGCTTATTTAAATCGGCATAATTCAAACTTCCATAGGTTATAAATAACAAAGCCATTCCTAAAATAAAACCAAGGTCTCCAATTCTATTCATAATAAATGCTTTCTTGGCTGCATCATTGTAAGCGTGATTTTTAAACCAAAAACCAATCAATAAATAAGAACAAAGTCCTACTCCTTCCCAACCTACAAACATAGTTACATAACTATTTCCTAACACTAACATTAACATAAAAAATACGAATAAATTTAAATACGAAAAATAACGGCTAAACCCATCATCTTCGTGCATATAACCAATAGAATACACATGAATTAAAAACCCAACACCTGTTATTACCAATATGTATAACGACGATAAACTATCCAACCAAAATCCCATAGGAACATCCAGCATTCCACTTACTACCCATTTGTAATAATCAACATTAATCACTCTATTTTCTGCAGATTGTAATTGAATAAATGCAATGATGGATAAAACAAAAGAAAGTCCAATAGAGCCACTTGCTATAGTAGCCACATTGGATTTTGAAAGTTTTTTTCCTAATAATCCATTGATGATGCTTCCCAATAAAGGTAATAAAACAATACCAAGTAAAATGTATGCCATATTTTAATCTTTTAAGTTGCTTAATAAATTGGTATCAATGCTTTTTATATTTCTATAAATCATTGTCAAAATGGCTAATCCTACCGATACTTCTGCAGCAGCAACGGTCATTACAAAAAACACAAATACTTGCCCTTCGGCATTTTGATGTAAAGTAGAAAACGCCACTAATAAGATATTAACAGCATTGAGCATTAACTCTATGCACATAAAGATAATAATACTATTACGACGAGCCATTACGCCAATAGCCCCAATTGTAAATAACACTGCACTGAGCAGTATAAAATAATCTATAGAAATTCCATTTATCATATTATTTTTATTAATTGCGTTTTAATAAATTCCCAATGAGTTTTTCTTATTGAAAATTTGTGATGTTGTTCAAGATTTATTTTACCACAAAGAACGCATTGGTAAAAAGTTGAAAGTTGAAAGTATAAAGTTGAAAGTATAAAGAAATATTTTTCAATTTAATGATGTAGTGTTTTAATACTTTTCACTTTTAACTTTCAACTCAAGTGGGCTTCACCCTATGCTAATGTATTTCGCCCCTTCTCGGGGCTTATTTTATCTAATCTTGTTTTGTCCCAATCGGACAATTTTTTTCATTAATCCCAATCTCCCATTCTTAAATTCCCTTAATTAATATTTTTCTTTCCCATCATTACTGCTCCTACCATTGCGGCTAATAGCAACACAGATACAATTTCAAAAGGGAATAAAAATTCAGTAAATAAGACATTTCCTAAATTTTTTATAAGACCAACTTCTGAAGTTCCATAAAAACTTTTATTTAAAGCACTTGATCCTTTTAATACCGATGTAAGCACTAATAATAACATCCCACCAATAATGCCTGCTATAATCTTTGTAAGCACTGTTCTTTGGGGCTCTGTATCGTGGTTTAAGTTCATTAACATAATAACAAACAAAAATAAAACCATTATTGCACCTGCGTACACTACGATATTTACAACGGCTAAAAATTGTGCATCTAAAAGCAAATAAATTCCCGAAATAGAAAAAAAACTCATAATCAAGTATAAAACACTATTTATTGGACTTCGGCTAAATACAACCATCAAACTAAATAGTACTGCTAAAAAAGAAAGAATGCCAAATAACCATTGATGAACAGATAAACCCAACATTGTATTTTTTGAGTGGCAAATGTAAGTCAAATTTTCTAATCAAATCAAAAAATTATTCAACTCAACAAATTCCTATTTTGAAAAGCCATTTCAATTACTTTAATATCTTATTCTCTATCCAACAAATCTTTGTAAACGTGAATTTTTATAATCTCAATCACTTTATCTCTTTCTTTTTTCTTGATAGAACGAATAGATATTTCAATAGCATCGTAATCATTCATTATTAAAATCATTTTATTATTATCTGGACTCACTTCTATTTTTTGGATGTCTCTATAACAATATCTTTTATGCGAAAATAAACCTGTATTGATTTCAAAATGTTCTTTTTCAACAATGCAAAATGGATTGAAATACAACCACGATAAATACACCAATGATATGGCAAAAACAAATGCCGAATAAATATGATAAACTGTGTATGCCTTAAAACTATAATAAGTAATGACTCCACTTGTCAAAACTATAATAAGTAATACAATCATCAACCAAACTCTCCGTTCAAAATAAACAGGATATGTTTTAGGTACTTCCATTTATTTTTCGTTTTGTCCTTTGATAAAATCTGAGATTAAATAAGCAAGTAATTTACCTGTCTTATAGTCCGCCCTTTTATGAGCGGTTTCAGGGGCGGCTTCTGCCAAGTGTAAATATACACAATTTAATAATTTTGAACAAGTGTAAATGTATTTTCTTGCATCTATTGGCGAAATTCCTGAACTGGTGCGGGCACTGGACGGAACATTTGTAATAGCATCTACATCTAATTCTACTCCGCAATATCTTTCTTTTACAAGAAAAACGCTATTTTTCAATGCTTCTGAAAAACTTATTTTTTCTCTAATAAAAATATCTTCATAGGTATAATACGTTACAGAATGTGAATGAATGTATTCAAAAACAGCCCGAGAAGTGTATTGTTCGTGTAATCCTAAAATATGATAGTGGTAGAGAAATCCTTCATCTATGGCGTAGCGAAAACCATTTCCACTGTGTCGCCCTTCTTTTATTCGTAAATCGCTGTGTGCATCGCAGTTGATAGCATTGATAGGCATAGACAATGCTACTGATGCGGCTTTTATTAATGGATAAGCATTATTATGTCCTCCCCCTATCACGATGGGGATTTTATGATATTGAAAAATAATTTTTGCGACTTCAAATACTCTTTCGTCAATGATTTCTACTAATTTTCTAAGTTGAATAATGTTTTCTTTATGCTTGCTATCCAACGATTCTGCCGATAACATTAAATCTTCTACATAAATATGTCCAAGCAATAAACAGGTATTTGCATTGAGATATTGATTGTCCTGCATTGACAAAAAACTACTTAAACCCGCATTAAACGCCGAATATGCCCCCCTTCTTCCTAAATTTGCTCTCACGCCAATATCTTCGGGAATGCCAATAATAACAAACTTTGCAGTAGATGTTTTGAGTTCTTCAATCCAATTGGTTTTATTTTGAATGCACTGTATAGTTTCACCTATTTTGGTTTCGCCACTTCGTT
The DNA here is from genome assembly GCA_026414605.1 of Bacteroidia bacterium. Lineage (GTDB taxonomy): Bacteria > Bacteroidota > Bacteroidia > B-17B0 > Aurantibacillaceae > BPGX01. The sequence goes on along the minus strand of JAOAIP010000034.1, from coordinate 72,529 downwards.
GAGCATAGTATTTTTGAATATCATCTTTTGAGAAAATATTTAAATATTGAGTCATACATTATATGATTTGTAATTAGTAATAAAAATCCGTAAATTTGTGGTTGTAAATTAACAATATGAATCCTGTATTTTCAAAACATTCTGATAGTAACGAAGTTCAATGTGCAGTAATGCAAGAGTTTAAGAAAATAAAATCTCAACAAAAAGAAGAAGACCAAATTGTTTTAGAAGTAAGAAACATCATCAAGAGAAGTATATTTAGCCCAAAAAGTGTATTGCAAAATTTAGATATTTATCACAAAAAAAATTTTTATTTGGATGATGAAGATTTGGATGCAGAAAACATTTACACATTAGAAGAAATAGAAAAAGTATGTGTCAAATATAGAATGAGTTTTTTGGATATTGTGTATTACAAAAAAGAAATTCCCTCGGTGGCAGAAATTAAAGTAATGTATTTGAATGATAAGTTTAATAAAAACCTACAAGGATTTAAAGTATTATCGTATCGTGAATGCTTTACACACACATATACAGACAAGGATTATGGGATTCTATTTGCACCTACTTTGAATGGGCATTATTATATGATTCATCAGTGGGGGAAGCCCGTTTCAAAATGGAGAAAGTGGCAATACTTACCATTAAGGAGTTTTGAAACATTGGCTATCAGTGTTATTTTGTTTACACTAATAGTTGATTTACTATTGCCCACACATTTGATTACACTTGATAGAACAGCAGGGTATTGGAGTGGCTACCGATTAGGTGTGTATTTTCACTTACTTATTTTTTTCAGTGGATTGACGATGTTTTTTGTTATTGGTTTTTTTAGAAATGTAAGTAAAAATATCTGGAATACACCGTAAATGTATTTGGGTGAATTTGTTTCAAATGAAAAATTAATCCTTAGTAACCCAATAATAGCAATACTTTTGAGAATTTTTCATTTCTTGATGTTCATCTATCATTGTTTGTCAACTATAAATCAAAGTAAGAATTTCATTATTGCTTCAAAAAAGAATAATTCTATCTGTAAAAATTTCTTCTCACTCATCATTTTTACCTAAATTTGCCCATCTTAATTTTAAATAAATGACAACAACTTGTTATGTCGTTATAATGGCAGGTGGAGCAGGTACAAGATTTTGGCCATTGAGCACCTCTAAAAAACCAAAGCAGTTTTTAGATATTTTGAATAAAGGAACAACATTATTACAAGATACTTACAACAGAGCATTGAAATTATGTTCAAAAGAAAATATCATCGTCATCACTAATAAGGATTATGAAGAATTAGTAAAAAATCAATTGCCTGACTTACCTACTGAAAATATCTGGTTAGAACCTTATAGAAAAAATACGGCTCCTTGTGTCGCTTATGCGGCTTATAAATTGCGAGAAAAAAATCCTAATGCCGTAATGTTAGTATTATCCAGTGATCATCTTATTAAAAATGAAGATGAGTTTGTAACTGCGGTTCGTTCTTGTTTTAATAAAGCCAATGAAGAAAATTGTTTGATAACTATTGGCATTAAACCCAAGCGACCCAATACGGGCTATGGTTATATTCAGTTTATTCAAGATGCTGTAGATAGTAAAGATAAACATATCTTCAAAGTCAAAACATTTATTGAAAAGCCCAATCTTGAAATGGCCAAGTATTTTGTAAAAAGCGGCGAATTTTTATGGAATACAGGAATTTTTATTTGGAGCATTCGTAGTATTATTGATGCTTTTGAAAATTTTGATAAAGAACTGGCACAGATATTTAGTGCAGGAAAAGGTATTTATTATACAGAAAAAGAAAAATTATTTATAGAACACGCTTATAGTATTTGTAAAAATATCTCTATTGACTATGCTATTCTTGAAAAAGCCAATAATGTTTATGTTCGTGCTACAGCATTGGCTTGGAGCGATGTAGGAACGTGGAAATCGCTTTACGAACATTTACAAAAAGATGAACACAAAAATGCGATTCACGGAAAAAATGTAATGGTTTATGATTCAACAAAGTGTTTGGTCAATGTCCCTAATAATAAATTAGTAGTACTTGTAGGGCTAAAAGATTTAATTATAGTAGAGTCCAACAATACTTTATTGATTTGTCATAAAGATAATGAGCAAGAAATACGCAATGTTGTAAATGAAATTAGAGTACAAAAAGGAGATGAGTTTGTGTAATGTAGAATTATTAAATTAAGATAGAGAATTATTGCTAAAATCACCAGCATTTATTTTCTATTATTAAAATACTCCACCGTTCTTTCAATTCCTTCTTCAAAAAATACAGTGGGCTTGTAGCCCAGTATTTCTTGGGCTTTGCTTATGTCTGCCAAAGATGCAAAAATATCTCCCTTTCTTGGTTCTGTATAAACAGGGGCGTGAATGTAATTCAACTTTTTAGCAAGTATCTCAAACACTTGGTTAATACTAATACTCTGATGACATCCGATATTAAACACATCTCCAAATGCTTTTGTGTTATTATTTAAGATAGATTGAATGGCAGCAAGATTGGCATTGACCACATTTTCTACATAAGTAAAATCCCTTTTTTGTTCACCACTTCCGTGAATGTAAATAGATTCTTGATTCAGCATTTTTTCAATAAATATAGGAATAGCCGCAGCATAAGGTCCATAAGGATTTTGACGAGGTCCAAAAACATTGAAATATCTTAAACCTATTATGGGTAATTGAAAAAGTTGCCAAAATACTTTAGCATATAACTCATTACTTAATTTACTCACTGCATAAGGAGATAAAGGATTTCCAATGTATTCTTCTTTTTTAGGTAAGTGCGAATCATCTCCATACACAGAAGAAGATGAAGCATATACCACGCCTTTTATATTGTATTCTTTTGCCCAATAAAGGATATTCAAAAATCCTGTAGAATTAGCAAGATGTGTGTCCATTGGCTTTTCAATACTTCTATTGACAGAACCAAGTGCAGCCAAATGAATGATAATATCTATTTGAGGCAAAAGATCTTTTAAAAGTTCGGAATCATTGATATCACCTTTGACAAAAAGTATATTTTTTAAATGTTGGATATTTTTGATATTGCCCGTTACTAAATTATCCAACACTATAACAGACGCATTATTTTGACTTAAATGTTCTGCAATATGAGAACCAATAAAACCAGCACCACCTGTAATAAGATATCTTTGTTTATATATTTCCATTTTATTGAACGGCTAAATACTTTTATATAAATATTGTTTGATTATCTTTTACTATATTGTTCTTCGTAGTATTTTTGATAGTTTCCCGAGGTTACATTTTTCAACCATTCAGAATTGTTTAAATACCAATCAATTGTTTTTTCTATACCTTCTTCAAAACTAACCGATGGTTGCCAATTTAGTTCTGTTTTAAGTTTTGTAAAATCAATAGCATAACGCAAGTCGTGTCCAGCCCGATCTTTGACAAAAGTGATAAGTTTTTCATAATAACCATTGGGTTTGTTCATCTTTTTATTCATTATGCGACACAGGGTTTGCACCACTTCAATGTTTTTCTTTTCGCTATTTCCACCGATATTGTATGTTTCACCAATTTTTCCGTGATGAAAAATAGTGTCAATTGCTCTTGCGTGATCTTCTACATATAGCCAATCTCTCACATTTTCACCTTTTCCATAAATAGGCAAAGGTTTTTCATTAAGGATATTATTAATACAGAGAGGAATTAATTTTTCTGGAAATTGATAAGGTCCATAATTATTTGAGCAATTAGAAATTTTGACAGGTAAATGATAGGTGTGAAAATACGATCGTACAAAATGATCGGATGATGCTTTTGATGCACTGTAAGGACTGCGAGGATCATAAGGTGTTTTTTCGGTAAAATATCCTGTTTCGCCCAACGAACCATATACTTCGTCTGTACTAATATGATAAAACACTTTGAAATCCTTCATTTTTTTGGCTGCATTCAAAAGATGTATAGTTCCTAATACATTTGTTAAAACAAATTGATTGGGGTTCATTATACTTCGGTCTACGTGGCTTTCAGCGGCTAAATGAATAACTGCATTGGGTTGAATTTCATCAAAAATTTGTTGAATGTGTTTTTCATCCGTAATATCTGCTTTGATAAATTGATAATTTGGCAAATGTTCAATGTCTTTGAGATTTTCTAAATTTCCTGCATAAGTCAGTGCATCAAGGTTATAGATTTGATACTGAGGATATTTTTTGACAAATAATTTAACAACATGAGTGCCAATAAATCCAGCACCACCTGTAATGATTATTTTCATAAATTATTTTTTTGAGCAATAATACCGAATTTTTTACAAATGAAATGGAGCAATTGATTTGTTTACATCCTAAAACAAAATAACAATAAATCCTACTTATCGTATTAAACTCAAAAACAATAGTCATACACTTGAAAACATAATCTGATTTTAAAAACTATTTATTGACAAAGTGATGTATATTTGCACAAAAAAATGTCTTCTGACCTTATAGATAAATTAGTTCAACATTTAGCAGAATTGCCTGGAATTGGCAAAAAGACCGCATTAAGATTAGCCCTTGAAATTATTCGTAAAGATGAAATGTATGCTTATAATTTTGCACAGAGTTTGATAGATGCCAAACAAAAATTGAGAAAATGTAAAGTATGTGGAAATATCTGTGAAACAGAAGTGTGTGAAATATGTGCTTCAAATGTCAGAAATCAGCAAATAATTTGTGTAGTAGAAGATTATCAAGATGTATTAGCAATTGAAGGTACAAATACGTTTAATGGTGTGTATCATGTTTTAGGAGGGTTAATTTCACCTATAAATGGAATAGGACCATCACAATTAAATATTGAATCATTATTAGAACGAATAAGCCACCAGCCAATTGATGAAGTTATTCTTGCGTTGAATGCCACGCCCGAAGGAGAATCTACCAGTTTTTATTTGTGTAAAAAAATATCCAATATTAGTGATGTAAAAATTACGACCTTAGCAAAAGGTATTTCTGTAGGAGAAGATTTGAACTATGCTGATGAAATAACCTTGAGTAGATCTATATTAAATAGAGTGCCCTTGCAGATTAAGTAAATATTGTAATAGTATTTTTTAATCCTTTTAAATAAAAATTTAGACAAATCTAAATTTATTTTTAGATAAATAAAATTCGTAATTTTGTGCCATTCTAAATTAATTTTTAATGTCAAAACATAGAAACTTAAAATCTCTTGATGATATCAATGCATCGGTGAGTACAGAGTATAAAAGCCCTATTCGAAGATTTTTAGCATTTGCAGGGCCAGCGTATTTAATAAGCGTTGGTTATATGGATCCTGGAAATTGGGCAACAGATATTGCAGGGGGCAGTAGTTTTGGGTATTCCTTATTGTGGGTATTATTGATGAGCAATTTAATGGCGATTTTGCTACAAAGTCATAGTGCTCGTTTAGGAATCGTTACAGGTTTAGATTTGGCACAAGCCAATCGTATTTTTTTTCCTTCTGTCCCTAACTTCTTTTTGTATTTACTTGCTGAAATTGCCATCATTGCTACGGATTTGGCAGAAGTTATTGGAATGGCTATTGGTATTCATTTATTATTTCCATCTATCTCTTTATTGAATGGCATCCTAATTACCGTGATTGATAGTTTTTTACTTTTGTTTTTAATGAATAGAGGCGTGCGAAAATTAGAAGCGTTTATATTAGCATTAGTGGGAGTTATTGGATTTTGTTTTTTATTGGAAATGTTTATTGTAAAGCCCCATCCATCGCAAATAATAAAGGGTTTCGTGCCCTCTCTTGTTAATGAAGATGCTTTATATATTGCCATTGGGATTATTGGGGCTACAGTGATGCCGCATAATTTATATTTGCATAGTTCTTTGGTGCAAACTCGCAAAATTCAAAGAACACGAAGCGGAATACTTTCTGCATTAAAATACAATTTGATAGATAGTGTATTGGCTTTGAATTTAGCATTTTTAGTAAATGCTTCTATAATGATTTTAGCGGCTTCTGTATTTTTTAAAAATAACATCTATAATGTCAGTGAAATACAAGAAGCCCATCGTTTGCTTCAAAATGTACTTGGTAATCGTTTAGCCCCTATATTATTTGCAGTTGCTTTGATTGCAGCAGGGCAAAGTTCCACCATTACGGGCACATTAGCAGGACAAATTATTATGGAAGGGTATCTCAATATCCGCCTTAATCCATTAGTGAGAAGAATCGTTACTCGTTTGTTAGCCATTTTACCTGCAGCACTGACCGTTATTTTTGTAGGTGAAGATAAAATCTCAAATTTATTGATATTTAGTCAAGTGGTGTTGAGTTTGCAATTAGGTTTTGCTGTGATTCCACTTATTTATTTTGTTAGTAACAAGCAATTAATGGGAAATTATGTTATTCCAAGTTGGCAAAAAATTGTTTCATGGATAATGGTTAGTATTATTTTAGTATTAAACTTAAAAATGGTACTTAATGAAGTAGCCCAATATTATTCTCAAACAACACATCCATTTTTATTTAGCATCATTGTTATTCCTCTGATAGTACTTTGTTTATTACTTTTAATGTATATTTTAATTGTTCCAACATTTTTTCAAAAGCATAAGGATATTTCGTCTATTCACGGTAATTTTCCCAATATTCATTTAACGCATAAGTCCTTACATTTTCAAAGAATAGCCGTATCTGTTGATTTTTCTGCATCTGATAATAAAGCATTAAATTATGCACTTCATTTATCTAATGAAAATTCAGAGATTATTCTCATTCACATTTTGAATAATATAGGATCTATTATCTATCAAAATCAAATGGAAAGTGCTGAATTTATTGAGGATAAAAAGTATATTGAAAGATATTGTGAGTTGTTACAACAAAAAAATAGACAATGTTCTTACGTCATTGGTTTTGGAAATCCTAAATCAGAAATTCCAAGAATTGTAAAAGAAAAACAAGCCGATGTCTTAATTATGGCCGCACACGGACACCAAACTCTTAAGGATTTCTTATTAGGAACAACCATTGATGAAGTGCGTCATAAATTAGATGTTCCGTTGTTGATTGTATAAAATTTTTCATCATCCTTTTCTATTGAAAATAGATATTAAATGAAGTTTATATTTTACTAACTTCAAATTATTTCTCATTTTTGCACAAAATTAAAATTTACCACTATGTATTCAATGATTCTCAAAATTCACAGCATCAGCGTTACCATCTTTTTTTTAATTTACTTTATCAAAACATTATTATTACTATCTAATGCCAATGATAAATTAGAAAAATTCAAGTCCTATACAAAGATATTAGAAATGATTGTCAGTGTGTTATTTTTAATAACAGGTATATATTTAATTACTCAAATTCCTGAAATCAAAACAATGCTTATTATTAAACTTATTTTAGTAGTATTATCTATACCTTTGGCAGTTGTTGCATACAAAAGATCCAATAAAATTTTGGCTTTGTTTTCCTTAATGTTTATTGTGGCTGCTTATGGATTAGCAGAAATGAGTAGAACCAAAAAAATAGATAAAAGTGTAACCGATGGAAAAAGTATTTATGAAGCAAGTTGTGCTGTATGTCATGGAAACGATGGAAAATTAGGAGTAGCAGGGGCTTCTGATTTATCTCAAACAAAATTATCTCAATCTGAAATTGCATCCATCATTTTGAATGGTAAAGGAGCAATGCCCAAAGTAGAAATGACTGACGATCAAGCCAATGCAGTGGCAGAGTATGTTTTAAAGAATATCAAAAAATAGTACTTTGTAAAAATGATTGAAAAGAGAGAGTATACTGTTATTCAGCCCTTAAAAGCAGTTTTAGTAGGTGTTGAATTAAAAGGACAAAAAACACCTTTGCAAGAATATCTGGATGAGTTGAAATTTTTAGCGACGACTTACAATGCTGAAACTGTAAAAATTTTTACACAAAAATTAGACAAGCCCGATCCTGCTACCTTTATTGGAAAAGGTAAAGCAGAAGAAATTAAAAATTATGTGGATAATAATTCCATTGATTTAATTATATTTGATGATGAATTAAGTCCTGCACAGCAAAGAAATCTTGAAAAGTTTTTTCAAAAAAGAGTAATGGATAGAACCTTACTCATCTTAGAAATTTTTGTTCAACGAGCGAAAACTTCTTACGCCAAAACACAAGTTCAATTAGCCCAATACGAATATCTTTTACCACGATTAACAGGAATGTGGACGCACTTAGAACGTCAAAGAGGAGGTACAGGAACAAGAGGTGGTGCAGGAGAAAAAGAAATTGAAACCGACAGAAGAATTATCAAAAATAAAATTGCTCAATTAAAAAAGCAGTTAAAGGATATAGACAAGCAAATGATCACTCAAAGAAAGAACCGCAGCCAGTTAGTGAGAGTAGCATTGGTAGGATATACTAATGTTGGTAAATCTACCTTGATGAATTTATTAAGTAAAAGTAAAGTATTTGTAGAAAACAAACTCTTTGCCACTCTTGACACTACTACTCGCAAGGTGATCTTAGATACTACGCCATTTTTACTCAGCGACACAGTGGGATTTATTCGTAAATTACCTCATCAATTAATTGAAAGTTTTAAATCCACCTTAGATGAAGCCAGAGAAGCCGATATTTTGCTACACGTCGTTGATATTTCACACCCAAATTTTGAAGAACATATTAAAGTTGTTCAACAAACTCTTCACGAGATAAAAGCCAATCCTGAAACAATTATAATGGTGTTTAATAAAATTGATTTGTATCAGAGTCAATACGAAGCATTCAAAAAAACGCATTCTCTATTGGAAGAAGATCAATTGCCTTCCTTAGATGAACTAAAAAAAACGTGGATGCAACATTTAAATGATCCTGTTGTATTTATAAGTGCTGAGAAAAAAATAAACATAAATGAATTAAGAAATTTGATAAAAACAAAAGTAGAAGAAATTTATCATAAAAGGTATCCTTACGTATCTTCTTATCTTCATTTACAATAAATAAATATGCAATTCTTCAAAAAGAATAAATTAGTTACAGCCATCTTAATTGCCTTGATTTTGGGCATTTTGACAGGGTATTTGTATAACAAGTATTACACAGATCTTGAAAATTCTCTTCTCAATTCCACTGATAGTTCTGTTATAAAATCTATCCTTCACAATGACTTTAAGCAAATAAAAGAAAATGTGGCGTCTCAATTTTCAATTTTAAGTGAAATCTTTTTACGTTTAATAAAAATGATTATAGCCCCTCTTGTACTTTCTGTATTGATTAGTGGTGTGGGAAAAATTGAAAACATAAGTACACTTGGAAGAATAGGCATAAAGACAATGATTTATTTTTATGTTATGACTCTCATTGCATTATTGTTAGGACTTTTGAGTGTTAATCTATTTCAACCAGGTACTAAAATGAATTTAGAAATTCCTACAAAATATGAAATTCCAGTTCAAAAAAAAGGTTTTGATGCCCACGAATTTATCACACACGTTATCCCTGATAGTATTTTCAATGCTTTAGCCAAAAATGATATTTTACCCATCGTCATTTTTGCTGTTTTATTTGCTATAGCCGCAGGTAGTACCAACAAAGGAAAACTAATTTTTGAACTATCAGAATCCATTGCTGAAGCAATGTTTAAATTAACCAATTATGTAATGTACTTTGCCCCATTAGGTGTATTTGGATCTATAACTGCAGTAGTTGTAAAGCAAGGTTTGGATGTCTTAAAGGGCTATTTGTACTTAATAATCGTATTTTATCTGACCCTGTTATTTTTTGGTTTTGTAGTTTTATCATTAGTTTGTTGGTTGTTCAAAATTCCTTTTTGGAAATTAGTAAAATCATTATACGAGCCCCTACTTTTAGCATTTAGTACAGCCAGTTCAGAAGCCGCTATGCCTTCAACGATGGAAGCATTAAAAAAATTTGGCATAAGTGATAAAATAGTAGGATTTGTTTTGCCATTAGGTTATTCATTCAATCTGGATGGATCTATAACCTATATGACTTTTGCGACTGTTTTTATTGCTCAGGCCTATCATATTCATTTAAGCATAGTAGATCAAATCAATATGATGTTGATATTATTATTGTCCAGCAAAGGCATTGCAGGAGTACCACGTGCTTCACTTGTGATTATTGCAGGAATGTTAGCATATTTTAATATCCCTGTAGAAGGATTATTACTTTTGTTAGCCATTGATCAATTATTAGATATGGGACGAAGTGCTACCAATATTTTAGGAAATGCTGTAGCATCGGCAGTGATTGATGTATCTGAGAGAAAGAATAAAAAATTATCCCTATAATAAGTTTTTATATACATTATAGTAACCTAGGTTACATGTTTTCGTATAAAGTGTAGAATTTATCTAAAAAAATATAAATTCTATCTAAAAAATTTCTTACGAATGGAAAATATCCTGTATTTTTGTAACATAAAATTTATGAAAGGTATGAGTTTCATAGTGGCTTTTCTAATTTGGGCAGGTGGTCTTGCTCAATCGTATGAATTATTGCAAAATGGCGATACTATTAATAAAATAGACGCCGAAGGCAAAAAACAAGGTAAGTGGATTATTTTTGGTAAGCACAAACCAGGCACTTGCTATCAAACAGAACAAAAAGTAGAGGAAGGAAAATATGCCGATAATAAAAAGAACGGTTTGTGGATTGAATACTATTGCAATGGAAATTTGAAAGGTAAAATACAATATGTAAATGGTAGACCCGATGGATATTGCATTATTTATCACGAAAATGGAAAAATTCAAGAAGAAGGTCAGTGGAGTTCAAAACTAAACAGATGGGTAGGTAAGTATAGATTATATTATGATAATGGACAGGTTCAACACGAATTTAATTTTAATCAAAATGGTAAAAGAGAAGGACCTGCAAAGTATTATTATGAAAATGGACAATTAGCCATTGAAGGAAATTTTATCAATGGTCAAGAAACAGGCGTTTTCAAAGAATATTATGAAAATGGTGATTTAAAAGCAGAAAAAACATTTAATAACGGTCAAGTAGATGTAGCAAGTATTAAAGAATATCAACCTAAAAAGCCACTAGAACCTATTAAAGAAGAAATTAAAAAAGCCCCACCTGTCTTAGCCAGCAAAGATGAAAAACCCAATGATGCTCAATTACAAAACGCAAAAGGGCCTCTTATCTTAAACGGTTTTCATACTTTATACAACAAAAATAAACAAGTATCTAAAGTTGGTGAGTTTAAGGATAATCGCTTAATAAATGGAAAATGGTATATTTATGATGATAATGGAATCTTATTAAGGATAGCCGTATATAAGGATGGAATTTATGTAGGCGATACTCAACCCGAAAATTAAACTAATTATCAATCTAAAATCAAAAAGCCCTCTCATTCAAGAGGGCTTTTTAGTTTTTTAATGAAAAATAATGAAGCATTATATTTCTATACTTATTGAATTTTTGGTGATTGTAAAAAATGTGGGTACTCCTTAAATTCATCAAGTTCAGGTAGATGTTCAAAAATACCAAATACTGCACTTCCACTACCCGACATACTACTATATATTGCGTTTTTTTGGTACAATTTTTCTTTGATTTTTTTAATGAGTGGATATTTGTCAAAGATGTTTTTTTCAAAATCATTTTCTAAATAATGTTTCCATTCATAAATAGGTTTATTAATTACATCCATCAATGAAAAATCTCTTTTTTTGGGAATACAATTTTGATATGCTTCTTTTGTAGATATATTGATATTAGGATAAATAATTAAAATATAATAAGAAGATAAATCCAATGAAATAGGATAAAGCACATCGCCTTTTTCTTTTGCTAAAGAAACTCTATTTTCTATAAAAAAAGCACAATCCGCCCCTAACTGACTTGCCAGCACAAACATTTCTTCTTTTGGTAAATTAAGGTCAAATAATTCATTACAAATCTTGATAAAATAAGCAGCATTGGCACTTCCTGCTCCCAGCCCTGCACCAAAAGGAACTTGCTTATACAAGTATACTTTTAATGATGGTAGTGTGTGAAATTTTTTTAGTAATAATTGATATGCTTTAAAAATAATATTTTCTTCCAATGGAATATTCAACTGCAAACCATAATTAAAAATTTCTATTTGATTTTGTTGTTGCAAATTTGGAATGACTTCAATAATATCTTGCCATTGAATAGGATAAAAAATAGTTTCAATATTATGATACCCATCACTTCTTTTATTAAGAATCCACAAACCTATATTAATTTTTGAATTAGAAAAAACAAGCATTTTTTGGGACAAATATAAGGATGATAAAAACTTTCAATACACTTTATTTTTTAAAGTAAAAAGATATCATTTAGGACTTGGTGAACAAGTTTTAACCAATTGATATTTATTAAAATACTATAAATTTTCTATCTTTTGGTACAACGATTTTATCTAATTTTCATAAAAAATCTTGCATTTAATAATTTTAAGGGCTTAAAAACTACCCCGAAGGGATTAAATATTCACCCTGTTAAATTTATCTGTATTTAACACGGTGAACATTTATTCACCTTCAGCGGATTTAATGGAATAATTAACTTGATTTTTTGAAAATTAAATTTTGATTTTTCACCAGTCCCTAATTAGAATTTCCCAATAAAGTGACGTGACCTGTATAAATATGTTCTTTCCCCGACAAATCTTTTACAACAATTTTATACACGTAAACATCGTTTTTTGCTTTATTCATTGTACCTTTAATTTGTCCTCTCCATCCTTCTTCAAACTCTTCTGATACAAAAACTAATTCACCCCACCTATCGTATATTTCCATTTTATATGGTGTATTTAAGATTCCCAATCCCTTTGGTTGGAAAACATCATTCACTCCATTTCCATCTGGTGTAAAAGCATTTGGAATATACAATAAATAATCAGGATGAACTACAACTTTCTTTGTAATTCTATCTTCACAATTAAAATCATTAATAGCAACTAAGGTTATGTCATACTCCCCTGCTTTCACATAAGTATGCATTGGATTAGCAAAAGTGGTAGAGTTATTAGGTTGGTCAGGAGCACCAAAAATCCATTGAAATTGAGATGCTCCAATACTTAAATTGGTACATATAAATGTTGGATCAAAAATAGTTGTTTCATATTTATCTACTTCAAAATCTGCAGTAGGTACAGGATGTACAGTAATGTAATTAGCAGCAAAAGTATCTATCACACAACCATACTGATTAGTTATAGTGAGTTTTACAGAATATGTTCCTGTAGATAAATACTCACTCGTAATTGACTTTTCACTACCTGTCTCACCATTTCCAAAATCCCATACATAAGTATCATTATTTCTGTCTGAAATGGCTTGAAACCATACTTTTAAGGGTGGACATCCTTCTCTAAAATCACTTGTAAAGTATCCTTTTGGTAAAGGGTTAACATTCACTGTACTTATTGCTACTGCATCAGGAATAGAACAACCATCAGAAATTATAACGGTATAAGTATTAGGTTGAGAAGGATAAAAACCAATTACTGAAGTTGTTAATGTTGTTGCTCCATTTGTCCACGTGTAAGTATAAGGACCGCCATTTCCAGGAGAAGTGATAGAAGCCCAGATTTTAGTAGTATCATTATGACAAATTGTAGTACTCATTCCGCTTGCCAAAAGAGGTGGTAATACCACAATTTTAACTGTATCTGGTCCTATATTACAACCATTAGCGTCTGTAACACTTACTACAAATTGACTTGATTGGGTAAGAGGAATAGGATGAGGACCTCCACCCACAAATATAGCAGGATTCCAAGTATAAATATAAGGCGGTGTTCCCCCATCAGGAATGGCTTGTACTGTACCATTTGTACCATAACAAATTGTATGAGTCGGAGTAACTTGTAAACTCAATGCGGGAGGTTGTGTAACATTAATAGTTGTATAGGTTTGGCATCCATTAGCATCAGTTAAAGTAACGGTGTAAATTCCAGCAGGTACATTGTATATTGTAGCACTTCCGGGCCAATTACCTGGTTGCCAATTGATAGAAATAGGCGGCACACCATTTACAAAAGAGACAGAAGCCGATCCATTGTTATTTCCATAACATAAAGGAGGAGTGAAACTTATATTTGTGATTAAAGGAGGTAATGGATTAGGGATAAAAATAGTATCCCAAATAATACAGTTATTGATATCTTCTACAAAAACAGAATAGGTTGTGCCCCCTGTTAATCCAAAAGCCACTGAATTTGTTTGTATTGGCACACTACTCCAAGTATAAGTATAAGGCGGCATTCCACCGGATGCAGTTACAGTAGCACCACCATTAGCATTTCCACAAAGTGCAGGATTAGATTGCAAATTCACAATTTGCAATGGCGGTGGCTCTATCACTTGAACAGTTTCACTAATTACACAAGGTCTTGAATCACTGATAAGCACAGTATATACTCCTGCTGCTAAATTGTATTGTGTTTGACCATAATTATTATTAGGTAACCAAGTGTAGGTATAAGCACCTGTTCCACCTTGGGCAATTACAGATACTGCACCATTGGTATATCCATTACAAGTAACACTTTGAACTTGTACTGCTGTGGCAGTGAATGCTGGTGGAAGGTTTATAACATAAGTGGTATTAGTAGTACATCCATTTATATCAGAAACATAAATAGTATATGAATTGCTTGGGACATTTACATTGACTGAAGAATTGATTGCTGCTGGCGTTGAAGAATAAGTATAATTACCCATACCTCCCCCCACATTAATATAGAGCGTATTGGAAGGTGCGCTTGCACAATTTGTTTGTGCAACCTGCAAACTCACCCCTGTAATACTAACGGGACTTGCTGGTTCTATGATTGAAACACTTCCTGTAATAGAACAATTATAGAAGTCCGTAATGCTTACTGTATAATTACCTGCTGGTAAATAATTTGCAGTAGATTGATTGGCAACAATATTTCCTGATGCATCATACCAATAATAAGTATAAAAGGGTGTACCTCCTTGAACAGTTGCGCTTGCGACACCATCGTACCCACCTTTACAAGAAACTGTTTGTTGAACAGCCGTTGTTAAAGTTAATGGTGGTGGTTCTGTAATGTTTAAGCGAATTGTATCATAACATTGGTTGGCATCATATACGTAGATTGTATAATTAGCAGGAGGAAGATTAGTAACAGTTGGACTATTAGCAGCAACACTATATCCTGTGGGAGCAAAGACATAAGTATAAGTTAAATTAGCGCCCGGAAAATAACCTACTCCGCCATTAGTAAGTAACTTTACCATACCATCATTTGCTCCATTGCAAGTAACATTATTATAACTTAAAACATGCGCCATTATTTGAGGTGGTCCATTAATAATGGCGGTTGCTTGAACAGTACAATTATTGACATCGGATATTTTAACTGTGTAAGTGATAGAAGGGTTGGGTTGGACAGTACCACAACCAAGACCAGTAGCAATAGAATTAGAACCTCCTGTTGGAAGCCAAGTATAAGAATAAGGTCCATTACCGCCACTTACTGTCACAGTAGCACTTCCGTCCGTTCCATTATAGCAAGTTACTGATTTCGTTTGAATGGATGTAACACTTAAAGGTGCAGGTTGAGGGATATTTACAGTTTCAGAAAAAACACATCCACTTGCATCTGAATAATAGACAGTATATGTTCCCACAGAAACATTGCTTATAGAAGATGCATTTACATTTCCAGGCATCCATGTATAACTCAAAGGAGGTGTTCCTCCTGTGATATTGAGGGTAGCACCACCAGTGGCTTGTCCATTGCAAGTAACAGATTGAGAAGTAATATTTGCTGAAGAAATAGTAGATTGGGCAAGAATGACAATTTGTACAGTCCCATTGGCACCTGCGGTAACTGCTCCTCCACCTGTTGCACCTGCGCCGTTGGTAAGTATGCAGGATGTTCCACTGCAATAGCTATTACCGCCGCCTCCACCACCAGCGCCACAATCACATCCGGCGACTTGGCCACCTGTTCCACCGTTGTATCCTCCTCCTCCGCCACCTGCTCCTGCGCCGTCACCACTATAGTTTTGTCCATTTGTTCCATTTGTGTTTGCAGAAGCACCAGCGGTACCACCGGCTCCTCCACTACTACCAGGTGCACCATTAGTTCCTCCACCAAGTCCTCCATTTCCACCTGCGGCAAAGTTACCACCACCGCCTCCGCCTCCGCCACCACCTGCTATTAGGGCGGGATTTCCATTAATTAAAATGCCTGAACCACCTCCACCGCCTCCACCGGAGCCACTGCTTCCGACAACACCAGAATTACCGCCATTACCCCCATTACCATACCCCCAACCGCCTGCACCACCGGGTCCATTACTACCTGTTGTTCCGGGACCTCCACCTTGCCCTACATAAATAGTCAGATTATCGCCCGGCTGTACATTAAAAACACCTTCTGCATATCCTCCATTACCACCATTACCAGGTCCATAAGTATCTGTTCCACCACCGCCACCGCCTGCACCATAAGCGATAATTTTTATTTGACACACACCAGGAGGAACCACCCAATTTTGAATAGCACCAGTATAATTAAAAGTAAATGTAGTTTGAGAAAAAATATATTGAACAACTATAAAAGGCACTAATATCTTTGATATTTTTCTGATTTTCATAAAGTTTAGTTTTGAAAATTATTTTTCTTCATTTGGCAAACAAGTAACGTGACCCACATATTCGTATTTATTACCTTTTAAATCTTGTGTATAAATTTTATAAACATAAACATCTTGTGTTGCAGAATTAGATTTATTTTTAATACTTCCATCCCAACCAATGTATAAATTATTACTTTGGTAAACAAGTTCGCCCCATCGGTCATAAATCAACATTTTGTAGTTATTTTCATCTATTCCAACACCTTTTGGTAAAAATACATCATTTAAGCCATCTCCATTAGGAGTAAACACATTCGGAATATAAAGATGATAAACTGGTTCAATTCTAATTCTTTTCATTATTACATCTCTACATCCATAAGAATTTTTCACCACTAAATAAACATCATAATCCCCGGCCATTTCATAAACGTGATATGGATGTAATTCGTAACTGATATTATTTAAACTATACATATCTCCAAAATTCCATTCATTAAAATCATTTCCGTTACTTAAATTAGAAAAATTCACAATAGGATCTTCAATAGTGGTTACAGAAGGCATTGGTTCAAAATCGGCTTTTGGTTGAGGGAAAACTTCAATATAATCTGGAACAATTGTATCTCTTCTGCATCCATATTGGTTAGTAATTTGAAGTCCAATTGTATAGGTACCAACCCCTTCATAAATTTGAATGATATTATTTCCAGTCAAGGTATTTCCATTTCCTAATGTCCAAATATATTGGTCGTTTGCACCATCAGATGTAGCATTAAATGTAACTTTTAAGGGTGGACATCCTTTTTGAAAATCGGATGTAAAATATCCCTTCGGCTTTGGGAGAACATTCACCGTAAAAACAGCCACAGCATCTGGATTACTACACCCATCACTAATGGTAACTGAATAAGTGGCCGGATTATTATTAATATCTCCAACTATCACATTCGTTTTTGTTGTAACTCCATTAAACCATTGATAAGTATAGGGTCCATTATTTCCAGGACTGGTAAAAATTGGTTCAAGAGTATAACTACTTTCAGCACAAATTGTGATATTTTCTCCTTTTGCTAATAGAGGTGGTTTTACAGTTATATTAATAACTTTTGTTTCGCTTTTACAACCATTTGTATCAACTGCAAAAACAGAGTATTGAGTAGTTGTTGTTAAAGTAACAATGTGTGGCCCACTTCCTGTAAATCCGCTGTTAGTATCCCAAAAGTATTGATAAGGTAAAGTGCCATTGAAGGCATTAGCAGAAAGAGTAGCAGTAGTTCCATAACAAATTACTTGATCAGGACTAACATTTAAGCCAATAGGTGGTGGTTGTGTAACGGTGATAGTGGTATAAGTAAGACATCCATAATAATCTTGTAAATAAACAGTATACGTTCCTGCCGATACAGAATAATTAATACTATCTTGATACCCATTGGCAGGAGGTACCCATTGATAATAAAGTGGAGGGGTTCCATACTGATGAGTAACATAAGCAGTACCATCTTTTCCACCATAGCATAGAGGAGGCGTAAAAGATGTTGAAGTAATTTGAGGAGGTTCAGGAGCGGGGACAAAGACAGTATCTTGGTATACACAATTATTAGCATCGGTTATAGTAAGTGTATACATCTGATTTCCACTAAGTCCGGAGACACTGTACTGAGTTGTTCCATTACTCCATAAGTATTGATATGGCTGAACTCCACCATTTACAATACTATAGATGATTCCATTATTTTGGTGACATCTATCTGGTGTAACATTAAATGTAAATGTAACTTGTTGAGGTTGATTAATAGGTATATTTATTTGTTTAACGCAACCATTAGCATCCGTTACAAGACAGGTATAAGTATTGTATGGGACATTATTTATGATATTAGTATTAGATACATTGGGTAACCACGAATAATTGTAATTTCCAACGCCACCAATAGCTGTAACCGTAGCACTACCATCGGAACCATTATAACAAGTTACAGATTTTGTTTGATAAGAAAGTATAATAGGAGGTGGCTCAATAATTTGAAAAGTGGTTGTACCCACGCAATTATTACCATCATAGACATTTACGGTATAATTTCCTGCGTGGAGGTAGTTAGCAAAATTGTTACTTCCTGCACCACCTTGTGGTTGAAATTCAAAATATCCATAGGTACCGGTGCCACCTGTGGCTGTAACCGTTGCACTTCCATCACTAAAATCAAAACAAGATACACTTTGAGTGACGGCAGATGGAACAACCGGTGTGGGTTCTATGATTTGCACGGTATTAGTAGCTTTGCATCCATAAACATCAATCACTGTAGCGGTATAATTTCCAGGACCAAGGCCACAATTAGTAGCATTCGTGGCACCATTTGACCAAGTATAAGTAAAGGGGGGATTGCCACCCGAAGGAATAGCCGTAGCACAACCATCATTATAGCCGTAACAAGTTATGCTTTGAGAAGTTATAGATAAATTAAGAGGTGGAGATATATTAATAATTCGCACTTCTCCATTTGCACCATCAGCATTTTGCCCACCACCAGTTCCTCCTCCTCCATTATTAATAACACATGCAGAACCTGCACAGTAACTGCTACCTCCGCCGCCACCACCTGTGGCGCCACAAGCAGGTACTATTCCTCCACCGCCACCATTGGGATAACCACCACCACCACCACCTGCTCCACTACTACAACATCCTGTGCCATTCATTCCATTTCCTCCATTACCTGTTGGGGCTCCACCTGCTGGTCCCCCCGCTGCACCCCCACCACCATTTGTTCCACCACCATGTCCTCCATTTCCTCCATGATCTCCTCCTCCACCACCACAAGCACCACCACCACCGCCGCCGCCACCACCACCAGCTACTATTGCAACACTACCATTGATCAAAACAGCGGAACTTCCTCCTCCCCCACCACCGCCACCGAGATCATCTCTAAACGGAGCAGTTGGACTATGTCCCCCATTACCACCGATTGTATATCCCCATCCTCCGATTCCTCCTCCACAATTCGGCGTACATTCTTGGGCACCAGTACCACCTACACCCACATAAATTGATAACACATCTCCTGCATTTACGGTAAAAATACCTTCTACATATCCACCATCTCCTCCATACCCACCATCAAAGTGGCATCCACCACAAGTTCCACCACCGCCTCCTGCACCTTTTACAATAATTTTAATTCTACAAACACCTGGTGGAACTACAAAATTTTGTGGTGTATTTCCTACATAATTAAATATCCAAGTTTGAGCAAAAAATTCATTTATAAACAAAACTAAACCGATGGTTTTAAGTAAAGTTGTTTTCATACATTAAATTTTGTTACAAAGGTAATAATAATTAGATGTAATTACCAAATTTTTAAATCAATGAAAGTAGCCATTCAATAAATAATTTACCCCATTCACTTAATGAAAAGCATTTTTGAAAAATAAATATCCAATTTTATCAGTAGTTTTATGCCTTCATTAGAATTCAAATGGCATCGGTAAAGCAATTATTTGGTCAAACAGGAATATACGGGCTGGGAACTATCTTGCCACGATTTTTGAACTATCTATTAACGCCTCTTTATACTTATTTATTTTCAAACCCTGCTGACTATGGAATCAATGCGGAGTTATACGCTTATATTTCTTTCTTTAATGTCTTATTTACTTACGGAATGGAAACGGCCTATTTTTATTTTGCTAATAAACATTCTGACCCACAAAAGGTATTCAATACTATTTACAGTTCTATTGTTTTGTCTACTTTTATTTTCTCTTTCTTGCTAATTTTGTTTTCAAAAGATATTACTCAATCCCTTCATTATCACACTTCTATTTTTGTTTATTGGACAATAGGCATTTTAGCCACAGATGCTTTGCTATCTATTCCCTTTGCCTATTTAAGACAACAAACTAAACCATTGCAATTTTCTATACTAAAAATAAGCAATGTAATTTTGAATATCTTATTTAATTTATTTTTCTTCTTAATTTGTAAGCCCGAATGGGAAGCAGGAAAAGAAAGTGTATGGGCATCTTTGTATAAACCAGAAATAGGAATTGGTTATTCTTTTTTAAGTAATTTATTAGCAAATATTACAAGTATTTTTTTGATGTTTCCTGTTTTAAGAAAGTTTCGTTTTGAAATAGATTTTGCATTGTGGAAAGATATAATTATGTATGCTTTGCCTTTGGTAATTGTAGGATTGGCAGGAATGATTAATGAGACCTTTGATAGAATTGTATTAAAATATCTATTACCAGAAGATATTGCTCAAGCCGCACAAGGTATTTATGGAGCGTGCTACAAAATATCTATATTAATGACCCTATTTATTCAGGCCTACCGATATGCTGCAGAGCCCTTTTTTTTCAAGGTATTCAAAGATACAGACGCTAAAAATGTCTATGCTCAATCTACAGATGTATTCATTGCTTTTGGCTTATTTATTTGGTTAGTAACAGTTTTAAATTTACCCGTGTTGCAATACTTTATAGGACCATCTTATAGAGTTGGATTGAATGTTGTACCTATACTTCTTACGGCTAATCTGTGTTTGGGTATTTATTTCAATTTATCGTTTTGGTACAAACTTACAGGAAAAACACAATACGGAGCGTATTTAACTTTAGTGGGTGCTGTGATTACTTTAATTATAAATTTTATGTTTGTTCCAAGATACTCCTATCTTGCATCGGCTTGGGCGACATTGGCTGCTTATTTTACAATGATGTTATTAGCGTATTTTTTAGGACAACATTATTACAAAGTCAATTATCCAATTAAAAGAATACTATCCAATATCTTTGTAGTTGTTATTTTGTATACATTGTCTAATGTAATTTTTTTTCAATCAACTTTATTAAAGATAGTTTTTAATAATTTGCTCATACTTCTTTTTGTTCTTTACTTGATAAAACAATATCGTATTAGTATCAACAAAAAAATATAAGAAAGTGTGTGGAATAGCAGGAATAATGCATTTGAATAAAGAAATTAAACTGAATGTTCAGTCCGATGTGTTAGTTTCATTAAAACATAGAGGACCGGATGCTCAAAGATATTTTGCTTTTGATAATGCTGTATTTTATCATACTCGCTTATCAATTATTGATTTGACCGAACATAGTCATCAGCCCTTTTTATGGAATAATAAATGTTTAGTTTTTAATGGAGAGATTTTTAATTATCAAACATTAGCAAAGTCATTGAATATCCCTAATGCCAAGAGTGATACAGAAGTTTTGATTCAATATTTTGATAAATATAAAATTGAAGGATTGCATCATTTGAATGGATTTTTTGCTTTTGCATTTTATGATAATGAACAACAAGAATTGTATTTAGTAAGGGATAGATATGGTGAAAAGCCCTTGTATTACTATTATGATGAAAACATTTTAGCATTTGCATCCGAGATATATCCTTTGTTACAACTTATTGACAAAAAATTTTCAATCAATGAAGATGTGCTGTATACTTATTTTCGTTTGCATTACATTGCAAGAGAAAATAGCATTTTCAAAGGAATTAAACGATTATTACCTGGACATTACATTCATATTAAACAAAAACAAATTAAATTTAATAAATGGTATTCACTTGAAGAACAAAACAATGATTCTTCTGAATCATTTGATAAATTATTAGCCGATGCTGTTCAAATGCGTTTAGTATCTGATGCACCAATAGGGGCATTCTTGAGTGGAGGTATAGATTCTTCAATAGTTTGTGCAATCGCTAAACAATTTAAATCCAATTTACATACTTTTAGTTTAGGATACGCAGGAGAAGAACTCTACAATGAGACCTCTGATGCCTTTCAAATTGCGCAACACATTGGAAGTATTCACCATAATTTTGAAATTACTTACGAAGAAGTGCAATCCAAAATGAATGACATTTTAAATGCCATAGATGAACCCTTCGCTGATTCTTCTGCTATCAATGTTTACTTTTTAAGTCAAAAGATAAAGCCCTATGCAACAGTGGCTTTGTCAGGAGATGGTTCTGATGAACTCTTAATGGGATACAACAAGCACAAAGTGTTTTTATTGAGATACTATCCTATCTTAAAATTATTGGCAATTCTTACTCAACCAATACTTTCAATCTTTCCCGATAACAGAAGTCATAAGTTTTTCAATGATATTAGAAAGTTGAAAAAGTTTGTTCGTGCATCACAACTTTCACCACTCAAAAAATACATTTATCTTTCACAATGGGCAGAAGACAATTATATTCATAGATTGTTTTCACTATCACTCAATAATCATTATTTTTATCAATTATTTGAAAAATATCAAAATCTGGATGAAGTGAAGTTATTTAACTTAGCGGATATTGAAATGGTGTTAGCAAATGATATGTTGTATAAAATTGATTTTTTTGGAATGCAAAATGCAGTAGAAATTCGTTCCCCCTTTTTAGACCATCGTATAGTAGAATATCTTTATCACACTCATTTTGAGAATAAAATTTATTATTCGCAACAAAAGTATTTACTTAAAAGATATTTCAAAGATAAATTACCATCTTTTGTATTCCAAAAAAAGAAAAGAGGTTTTGAAATTCCATTACACAAAATTTTACCAAACATTATTAATAAAAATCCATTCTTAACTGAAGAATTTATTAGAGATCAAAAATTGTTTAATTATTCTGTCATTCAAGAATTAAAAACTCAACTCAACACAAACATCAATGATGCAGCACTGAAACTATGGACTATTTTAGTATTTCAACATTGGCACAATAAATTTCAAAAATATATTGCACACTAATATGATAAAGGTTTTGAGAATTATCAATAGATTTAATTTGGGTGGGCCTACTTATAATGCGGCTTATTTGACAAAGTATTTGCCATCAGAATATGAAACATTATTAGTCGGTGGAATAGCAGAAAAGCACGAAACAGATTCTTTGCATATTGTCAAAAGTCTGAATATAGAACCCATTATATTACCTGAAATGTCTCGGTCTATTCACCCTTTGAATGATTGGAAAGCATATTTTAAGCTAAGAAAGATAATAAAACAATTTCGTCCTGATATTGTTCATACACATGCTTCAAAAGCAGGATTATTAGGGCGATTGGCTGCTATTCATGAAAATGTTCCTGTGATAGTACATACATTTCACGGACATATTTTTCATTCGTATTTTCATCCATTGGTTACAAAGACATTTTTGAATATAGAAAGATATTTAGCCAAAAGAACATCTGCTATTGTGGCTATTAGTGAATTACAAAAACGAGAATTGTCGCAGGTTTTCAAAGTAGCCAATGAAAACAAATTTGAAGTTATACCTTTAGGATTGGATTTAAGAAAATTTGCAGAGAAAAAAAAAGAAAAGCGAAGTAAATTTAGAAGTCAGCATAACTTGCCTGAAAATTACATTGTGATTGGAATTGTTGGAAGATTAGTACCTATTAAAAATCATTACTTACTAATAGATGCCATTCAACAAATTAAATCAAAGATAAATCGTTCTTTTGAATTGATGATAGTAGGAGATGGAAGTGAAAGAGAAAATTTAATAAAGTATGTGCAAGAAAAAAATCTTTCATACAGAACAAATCCTTTGGAAAACCCCGCAGATGTGTATTTTACATCTTGGATAAGAGAAATGGATGGGGCTTATGCAGCCATGGATATAGTAGCACTTTCATCTAAAAATGAAGGAACACCTGTAAGTTTATTAGAAGCCCAAACAGCAGGAAAGTTTGTTGTAAGCACAAATGTGGGAGGTGTAAAAGATATAGTTCATCCGAGTGCGGGCATTATTGTTGAAGATTTTAATGTAGAGTCCTTTGCTAATGCGTTATTAAAAGCAATAGAAAGTTTTGAAAGAGTGAATTATCAAATTGAAAATATAGTGAGTCCAAAAATTATTGAACAATATAGTTACACCCGCTTAGTAGAGAATATGGATAATTTATATAAGAAATTAATTAATCAATCTAAAAGATAATTTTTCATTTACAAATTAAATCCATAATACGCACGAATGCCATTTGGATAAATACCTTCCAATAATACTACACTACCATTTTTGTTTTCTAATGCTTCCTTTAAATCGTTGATATTATTTATTTTCTTTTTATCTATTGCAGTAATAATAAAATTACGCTTGATACCTACTGCCATTAATTTTCCTGGATCAAGATTGACAATTCTTACGCCCCCATCAATACCTAATTTTTTTGCATCTTCCTGTGATATTTCTTCAAAAGATGCACCTAATTTGGCTAAACTAATAGATTTAGAATTCTCTCTCTTAATTAACCCAATACCATTGTTTTTGTTTTTCAAAATTACTTCTATTTCCATTGGCTTATCTTTTCGCAAAATTGTAATTTTAATTTTATCGCCTGGTCTAAATTTGCTTAATTGCTCTTGAAATTCAGGTATTTTGCGAACTTCTTTATCATTAATTTTAGTAATGATATCGCCTGGTTTTATGCCACTCTCTTCTGCAGCACCATTAGGTAATACATCATGTACAAAAATTCCATTCAATGTTTTCAAATTATTTTCTTTGGCAAACTCTGCATCAATGTCACGAATGGATACACCCAAATATGCTCTTTGAACTGCCCCGTATTCAATAATATCAGATACAACTTTTTTCACAACATTAACGGGAATAGCAAAGGCGTAGCCCTGATAAGCCCCATTATTAGAAGCAATAGCCGTGTTTATACCTATCAATTCACCTTGGATATTAACTAATGCACCACCGCTATTTCCAGGATTGACCGCCGCATCCGTTTGTATAAAAGATTCTATTGGAAAGTTTCCTGACTCGGGATTATTTTCAATAACGTGGATATTTCTTCCTTTTGCACTGATAATACCTGCCGTTACTGTAGAGTATAAATTAAATGGATTACCAACGGCTAATACCCATTCTCCCACTTTAATTTCATCACTATTTCCAAAGATGATAAATGGTAAATTTTTCTCATCAATTTTGAGAACTGCCAAATCTGTAGAAGGATCTGTGCCAATTAACTGTGCGGTGTATGTTCTTTTGTCATTCAGTGTTACTTGAATTTTGTCAGCATTTTTAATAACGTGATTATTTGTTACAATATAACCATTATCAGATATGATAACTCCTGACCCGCTACCTTCTTGAATATAAGGTTGTACTTGTGGTTGCGTTCCAAAAAACCAACTTTGGAAAGGATTATATATTAAGTTTGTTCTTTCAGTGATAGTTCTAATATGCACGACTGCATCAATACTTTTTTCAACAGCAGTAGAAAAATCATTATTGATAAGACAACCTGCATTAAAATTTACATTTGAAGTAGGGATATTAAATGAATGATTGTATTGAGATGTAATGTTATTTTTAGGTTGAAAATACGTTTGCAATGTCCATACGATCAAACCGCCCATTATTCCGCTTATTACATAAGAAACTACTTTTTTCATAGTTTTACATTTTTGCTTTTTGCATTACAAATATAATTCCAAAATTCTTGTAGGATTGTCTTGATTAACAAAATTTAAATAGGATTTGATGAAAAAGTCAAAAATTTAGTTTTCAAAAAATCAACTGATAATTCCATAAATCCACCGAAGGCGGATAAATTCACCCTTTTAAATTTGCGAAGCAACTATTTAACAGGGTAAATAGCCATCATGAAACCGATGGTAAAAAGCAACATATTTATTTACAACCCTGAAAGGGTTGAATAAAAAATAAAAAAATATCTTTTGTAGAACATTCAACCCCTTCGGGCTGACATTACCCCATCTTTTTTAACTTTTTGTTTGCTATTTCTTTGCCCTATTTAGAACTATATTGTTATGAAATTTTATATGCGAAAATTACAGATAAAATGGCTTGAGAGAGTGGCCAAAATTCCATATAATTAAGGGACTTTCAGAGAGCAATGAAAAAGAAAATTACTTATAGCAATTCAATCTCTCAATATTTAAGGCATAGGTAAGTTTTTATTTAAAAAGATGGGGTAACGTCAGAGGCACAGAGGTCGCTGCTGATCCATTACATCCTGCTGTACTCCAAGTATTAGGATTGCTCCAATTTCCACCTGATCCTCTTGTATAATAAGTAGTTTGGGCATTAGAAAAATACCCAACAATAAAAAACACACATAGAAAGATGAATAGATTTAAAACATTTACCCCTTTTTTATTAGATTCACTTCTTGGAGAGATTTTATCTCTCTTTAATAAATTTGTTTTCATAGTGGTATATTTTAGGGGTTAATGATTATAAGTTTATTCTTTCAAGATCTTAAATGATTTGTGAATAATCTTATTCGTATTTTCAATATTTAAAATAAGCAATTGTGCAGAAAATTTTTCTAAGATATTTTGTAATGAATTTTGGCCTGTAAATAAAGTATAATTTTTATTTTCATACAAGACCCTTCCACTTAAATCATTAATACTGATTGAAAAATTCTCTGATTCTTGACCTGTCCAGAATAAGAAATAACCATCGTT
The DNA here is from genome assembly GCA_026414605.1 of Bacteroidia bacterium. Taxonomy (GTDB): domain Bacteria; phylum Bacteroidota; class Bacteroidia; order B-17B0; family Aurantibacillaceae; genus BPGX01. The sequence goes on along the minus strand of JAOAIP010000034.1, from coordinate 45,422 downwards.
TTTATTACCTATTAGTGTAACCTCCTCTGATAGTGTTGCTGTATTGGATGTCATTTCTCTTGCCATTCCTATAGCATTTCCATGAGAATCATAAATAGGTCCACCAAAAGGTCCATCGGGTCCATTAATAATGTGAATATATTGTTCCGCAATACTCACATCATTACAAGAATTGAAGACATATAGACGCAAAATATATTCGCCCGTATCAGAAGGCATATAAGAAAATGTATTAGAAGTAGAAGTATAACCATCTCCTACAAGTTCCCATAAAATAGAAGTAGCATTCGTAGAAGTATTTTGGGCAATTATGGGATTAGAATAATCCAGTGGTAAAACACTATTGGTAGATAAACTGAATGCGGCTTGTGAATAAATACTATTTTGGGCTTGCACCGTAAAGGAATACACAGAAGAAGCACAACTACTTGGAACACTGACTTCACAGAAATAAACGCCTGGTGGAAGATTTTTCAAAGTATCTGCATTGGTTACATTAGTATGTGTAGTAATCACAGTTCCATCATTGGCTTTCCATACTACATCAAAATTAGGATAAGCAGAACTTTGTATGGCAATCATACCATCACTTGTAGAATTACAAGATGCGTGTTGTATAACAGAAGCAGTAGCACTTACAGCACTATTGGTGATAGATAAAATGAATCTTGGGGTCGTAGTAGTATTGATCAATGTAAAAGTGTAAGCACTGGTATGAAGATCTGTTGTAATTCCTGTCAATTTATCGTAAAGAGAAATACAATATCCATTAGAAAAATTTTGGATATTCAAAGGGAATATGGTATAGGTACCTGTTGTTCCTGTAATGGCTTTAATTTCCATAGTAGTTGTACCAACAACAGGCGGAATAGTATTTATCTTGTATTCGTAACCATTCAACACGCTCATAATTTGTGGTGCAGGAGGATCGCTGCCTAAATGTGTAGCATCGTAATTATTATCAAAATTAGTAGTCGCATTGGGATGAATGGCAATTCCTGTAAATACATCATAATTGCTGGGTCCTTTCATTTCAAGAATAAACAAAGAAGGTGGATAGTCATAAAGCGTGCTTTGTATAGTAGTTAAAGGAGAGATTGTTCGTAATAAATTGTTTTGATTATTCAGAGTAGTTTTCCAATTTTCATTAGGAGAAAGATTAACAGGATTGATTGCACGAACAAAAAATCCTTGCCCTGCGGGTATATTATCATCTACACCTCCTGCACTTACTGGTGGTACTGAACCAATACCAGGTTTATAAGTTGCAAAATCACCGCTTCCACTATTTAAATCAGGATTATAAACATAGATAGTATTTTCAATATTTACAGAACCCGAACCCATTGATGATAGGATATTTGCAAAACTAATAGGAGATGGATAAGGATTACCAATTAAATTCCAGCCATTTTGAGTACTTATAGCACCTGTACGAGTGAGAGATATTGTTCCAAAATTTTTCTTTACAATAGGTCCATTAAGGTCAATAATGATATTATTAGTAGTGTATGTAGAAGTTCCTAAATAAACATAATAACCTTTACCAACAGTAATTGGATCGGTGGAGTTATTCATTGGAACATAATGTGCAGCACAAGAATAGCAGTTAGTTACAGCGGGCTCACTATAAGAATAAACAGAAGTAAAACTATAATTAATAGCAGGTGTAGTACAAGTAGGACAAGTAATAGCAAAATCATCTGCCCAATCATTAAAAGTCTTTCCGCTAATACCTGCGGCAGATAAAGTAGTCCATCCGGTTGTTCCGCCTTTTGCAAATACTTCCATTGTTACATTTCCAGAAATATCAGCATTTGTACCTATTGCCGCAATGCGACCCTTTTGAGTAGCATCTGCTTTGATAAAGAGATTGCCATTGGTAATGATAGTACCATTGGGCACACTTACTTCTCCCCATATTCTTAATGGATTGCCAAGTGTAATAGAACGATTGTTACGATTAAAAGTAAAATTATACAAAGACGAAGTAGTAAGCGTACTCGTACTCATCAATAAATTATTTGTGATAGCCCCAGCACCGCCGATTACTAATGAAGAATTGCGACTACCAACGAAATAACCGCTTGTTGTAGCAGTCGGAAAAGTAACTGCCCCATTCAAAGTAAGCGTATTGTTATTTAGGTTCAATACCCCTACTGAAAAAGTAGTTGTTCCATTTACTGTTAAATTAGTCCCCAATGTAATTTGTCCTGGTCCTGTTCTATTGATAGTAAGGTTACGAATAGATTGAGCCGTATTACCATTTGCAAAACTAATAGTTCCAAAAACCCCCGTGCCACTTATGTTTAAATTACTATTGCTTGTTAAGATAGAACCTGGTCCTGAAATAGTTCCATTTAAACGTAATGTAGCACCTGTGTTATTTGCCATTCTGAGCGTACTTGTATTCAAAATAAGTTTGCCATTGATAATTGTAGTAGTATTGGGTGTTGTAGAAATATCTTTGATACCTGTACCACTAATTATCATATTTTGATACGTTCTTCCCCATATAGAAACATTGGTATTTTGAGCCCATTCCACTGTGGATTTGGTGCCAAGAGAAACTTGATTAGATAATGGAAATGTTGAAGAAGCAATGGTTAAAGTAGCATTGCTGTATACTCTCAAAGGAGTAGTTGCCCCAGAAGTAATAGACAAAGTGGCGTTGGGAGAAATATAAAGTTGTACAGAAGCCGTATTAGCAGTAGAAGCTGCACCGACACGCAAAACAGTGTTACCACCCATAGTGAGTGTAACACCACCATTAATGGTTAATGAAGCAGAACCTGTACTGGTACCAATTTGTAAAGTATTTGTTCCAGCAACCGTCCAATTAGCAGTGAGTGTAGGAGATATGGCACCACCTAAACTATTCCATATTATAAAGAGATTTCCACCTGTCGTAAAATTGGCCGGTGAAGTACCTGTACCATTTGGATTTGTTTTCCAAGAAGATGTAAGATGAATAGGTCCGCTAATGTAGTAATAAGTAGCGGACTTTAATGGATTTACAAGGGCTAAAAATACAGTAGATAAAAGAATTACAAAAGCAATGATTGCCCAGTAAAACCACTTTGCTTTATCTAATTTTTTTTGTGTGATAGAAGTCGTTTTTTCCATAATAATTATAATTTTTTGCGGCCTCAAGTTTAAATTAGAGCATATATTTATGTTTGTGATAACAATCACATTTCTACCTTATCTTTTCTACAAAACGCCATTCACAAAAGACAAATACAATTAAAGTGCAGATAAAAAATTAAGAAAGGATTCTTTTATGAAGTACTTTTGCCGCCCAAAATTCAAAGTACACTAATTCAAAGTACACTAATTCAAAGTAGAATTTAAATGGTCTTAATCACACCGCAAATGTAAACAATATCTTTCAAACAGAAAAATTATTTATACAAAATGAAATAATTTTAGACAAAAAGTGTTTTTTTATATACAAAATGTTTTTATTTTATTTCAAATAATTGTTGTATTTATAAATACATTACACACCTAAAAAATATGGGGAACTCATCAATAAAATCAAAGGGGAAAAAGGTACATATTGGAGAAATGATTAAAGAAAAAGTAAACACCAGTGGATTTACTGTTACAGAATTTGCAGAAAAAATTGGATTATCTCGTCCAGCGGTGTATCAATTATTTAACAAGCAAAGTATAGATACAGAACTATTAGTACGAATTTCTCTTTTACTCAAAGAAAATTTTGTAAAATATATATTTCAATATATTGAAGAAAACTTACAAAAAGAAAAGGAAAGTAAAGAATTGGATACAACTCCCTGCCCACAAGATGCAAAGAAATTATTTACAAAAGTAGAACTTATTCACCAAGATTTGGTCCACATAAAAAACATTTTAGTAGAGATAAAAGAAAGTAAAATGATTAATGATTAAGGGTAATTTTTGTATTTAGAATAATGGAATACAGATGACAGGTAAATAATGGATTAAAGCGGAAACTACCAAAAATCTGTTCTAATCTGTAAAATTCTTATTATTCTGTGTTCTAATTTAATTTGATAAAAAAACTTTCATCCAAGCATCATTTCTTGTATAAATGTTTATTGATGATTTCAATAAGTTGTAGCGTTAAATTTTCACGAGAATATTGCAAGACGTTGGATTTGAAAGGAGGAGGCACTTTGCCTTCTATCAATTGTAATACAGCATCTTTCATTTCATTCACATTATGAGGTTCTACTACTATTCCTGCTTTCGTTTGTTCAATGATTTTAGCCGCATCGCCATCTTTTGGAGCAATGGCTAAAATGGGCTTTTGTAATGCCAGATATTCAAATAACTTTCCCGTTAAAATACCTTTGCTATTAGGGGCTTCATTCACTATAAGCAACAGGGCATCGGCTTGTGCTTCTTTTATCAACGCTTCAGAATGCGGTAGATAATTGACATATTGAATGTATTGTTCAATATCCCATTGTTGTATTGATTCTTTTACAGAAGCATCTACTTTGCCAATTAATTGCACTTTAAAATGATTTGGTAATTTGTTTTCTTTTGCCAATAAATGCAGTGCTTGCCACAATGCTTTGGGATTTCTATTGGGAGGAATCAAACCCGCATAAGTAAGTGTAAATTGTTTTTCCTTGTGTTCATTATTTGAAGGCAAAATATCTTTGTAATCTTCTTCATCAAAGCCATTTGTAAGAGTATAAAATTTTTCTGGATGCTTACTATCTAATGCTTTTAATTCTTCAGTTAGGGTTGGACTTACAGAAATAACCGCATCGGCAGTTTGAACTACTTTTTTCTCTAAATGTTGATGTTTCTTTTTAGAGTAATTGGTCAAATATAAATCATTCAAAAAATCAATATTTGTCCAAGGGTCTCTAAAATCGGCTATCCAAGAGATGTTGGGGAATTTATTTTTTAAATGCAATGCTATTAAGTGCATAGAATGTGGGGGACCCGTGCTAATGATGGCATCTACTTGATGATGCTTTAAATAATTTGATAAAAAGCGAACAGATGGCTTTATCCAAAACATTTTTGCATCGGGTATAAAACAATTTCCACGAATCCACTTACTTAATTTTTCAGCAAAAGATGTTTTAGAAGAATGTTCTTTCAAAAATGACACTGTGATTTTTTCTTTGCTGGATTTACCGGTTAAAGTTTTGTAAGCAGTATAGGGTTCAAAAATTTTTGTTTTGATTACTTGCAAATTTTGAGAGGGAATATCTTTTAATAGAGAATGGTCAATCACGGGCATTTCAGGATTTTCGGGAGTATACACTATGCAATAAAAATTGTTTTTGGAAAGATATTTTACAAACTTAAGCCAGCGTTGAACACCTGAACCGCCCGCAGGAGGCCAATAGTATGTAATGATGAGTAAACGTTTCATTCAGCTATTTTACCAAAATTAATATCTATGAGTTGTTGATACATATCATTGAATCGTTTTCTTACTTTTTCAATAAAATCAGCATTTATCACTGATTTTAAGTGTTCAATGGATGGAATATCTTCTAATGGAAATTTAAAATGTTGTTCCATAGGACCAGCTTCAAATTTGACAATGTATTTGTTATTCCAAATAAAAATCTGAATGGACATAGAAGGATGAGGAATAGTATCAATTACTCGCATATTCAATGATTTACTTCAAATACTTTTTAAAATTAAAAATACTCTGAAAAGCATAAATAGGTGATGAAAATCTATCACCATCTTCTCTAATGCGGGATTGAATAGCATACGCCAATTCTACAAAATGTTTTTTATTTAATTTCAACAAAACTTGCTCTGCTTTTTCATCCCCATCAATAACTCGGGCACAAGCCGCCCAATCGGGTTGTTTAACTTGAATTAAAAATTCCATTGCATCTTCATCATCCCATACCGCATTGACAAAGGCAGCAAGATGATAGTGTTTATTTTTAATGAGATACTCAAATGCCTTTTTATCATCACGAATGGCATCAAGGGTGGCTACCAATTCTTTATAATCATTTAATATCAACCAATTAAATGCTTCTGTGCTTTGATACACGTATTCTGTAAATTTTTCAATTACTTCTTTAGGATATGTTTTAAGCACCACTTTCATAGTTCAAAGTTCTTACCTATCCACCATTGATGACTTGATATTTACTTGTATTGGCAGGATCAATAGTGCTTAATATCTCTAAAACTCTTTGTTTTTCTTCGGGCTTGGCTTCTTTGAAAATTTTGATTATTTCATCTCGTTTAGTATTCATCAACACTTGCATATTAAACGATGCGGGTCGGGCTTGATAAACTTTTACTAACAGTTCCATAGCATTTAAGATATTGGATCTGCCTTCATCGGGCTTTTCATACATTATATCCAAACCTAAACGATGATACTTATACATAAACTCACGAATACCTTGAAATGAAGGTTGTAACTGATTATCTACATACCAATATCTATTTTTTTGACCAGGTTCACTGGGCATCCAACCTTTTTCACCAAAACTTTGAGCATTAGAAGCAATGAGTTGAGCCCGATTCCAAAATTCTGTTCCTCCATACAATGAAAAGGAATCATAATCCAAAGCCAAAATGATATTTACATAGTACGCAATCACCGAAGTCAAATTATCTTGAAAATTATTTAAATTAAATTGTAATTGCGTAAATTGTTGATAAACGATATGAAAATTTTCATCCATTATATTTAATGTAGGTGTAAAGTAAGTGCTCTTGTAAACGGGGCGGCGGGCTTGAACTTGAATAGTAGCATCATAATCACCTATATCATTTTTTTTAGTAATGTTGATAAACATTGAGCAATCAATCTTTTCAATGGGTTCAAAATTATCTTTGGTCCATTTGTTATTGTTGACAAATTCTGTCAATGCTTTTTGTAATTGATCAAAGATTTGTTTTTCCTGTGTTCCTTGAATTTGTTGCGTATTGACAGTAATTTGACAATTTAATTCCTGTGCTATTATTGACACAGAAAAAAATGTGGTTATTAGTGAAAATAATATCTTTTTCATACCTGCAAAAATGAGAAAAATTTAGCAATATCTGTTTAATAAAAAATAATTATTATTCAAATTATATTTTACCACAAAGAACAAATTAGTACAAAGTGGAAAGTTGAAAGTTTGAAAGTAAAAGGAAATATTTTTCAATATAATGATATAGCGTTTTAATACTTTCTACTTTTAACTTTCAACTTTCTTCCTTATAGGTGTCGCCCTTCCAGGGCCTGAAATGGTGTAGATTTATTTTCACAGGGCTTTGCCCTGTGCTATTGTATTTTGCCCCTTCGGGGCTACCCATATTTTATCCCTACGGGACGGACTTTTTACTTTTAACTTTCAACTAATTATTGTAGTTGAATTTGAAGTGCTAAATAGTAACAATTTAAATTTATTTCAGACAGAAAAAACATCTTTTAATACATAAAGAAATCGTGCTTACGGCATTTATTCTTTTATTCATTTGATATTTACCAATTTCAAAATCAAAATTGCAGTATATTTGTGAGGGATTAAAATGAAAAAATTAAAAAACATAGCGTTATTATTTGGACCAATTTGTTTTGGTGTTTTTTACTTGTTTCAGCCATTAGATGCATCACCATCTATAAACAGAATGACAGGGATATTATTGTGGATGGCAATATGGTGGTTTTCAGAATGTGTGCATTTAGCCGTTACTGCATTATTACCACTTGTATTATTACCACTCACTCAAATCGCCAATGTCAAAGAAGTGTCCAAAGAATACAGCGATAGCATTATATTTTTATTTTTAGGTGGATTTTTACTTTCTATTGCTATTGAAAAATGGGATGTACATAAACGAATAGCAAGAAACATATTGAAAATTACGGGAAATAGCACACAAGGCATTTTACTGGGAGTGATGCTTTCTTGTTTTTTAATAAGTAATTGGATTAGCAATACGGCTACTGCATTAATGCTTTTTGGAGCGGTATTGGCATTAATTAAAGAGTTAGATTCTTCTTTTACTGATAAGGATAAAAATTTATTGGCACAAGCATTATTATTGGGAATGGCTTATGCCTCCAGCATCGGCGGAATAGCCACACCAGTAGGCACACCACCTAATATGTATTTTTTTAAAATGTACCCTAAACTAATGGATAACAATATTCAAATCACATTTTTACAATGGATAATTATGTTCTTCCCCTTATCATTCTTGATTTTAATAGGATGTTTTTTTATACTTAAAATTTTATTCTTAAATAAAATGCAGCGTAAAAATATCTCCAGTAAGAACTTTGAATGGAATAAAAAAACAAAAATGAGTTATGAAGAAAAAGTTATTTTGATAGTGTTTTTAATTACAATAGGATTGTGGCTGACAAGAGAAAATTTAAACTTTGGAAGTATTACCATTTATGGATGGAAAAATCTCTTTTCACATAGTGAATACATTGATGATGCAGTAGTGGCAATGAGTTCGGCAATTAGTTTATTTGTCATACCGAGCAAAAAAAACAAAAACGAAGCACTTCTGGTATGGGAAGATATTAAACAACTCAAATATGAGATATTGCTTTTATTTGGTGGGGGATTTGCTTTGGCTTATGGATTTGAAAAGTCAGGATTAATTGAATATCTTATTCAATCAATGCGTTTTATTCAAGGCATTTCTCCATTGATTTTAATTTTTTTAATGGGCACGGTTATCGCATTGATTAGCGAGTTTGCATCCAATATCGCTACTATCCAATTAGCACTTCCATTGATTATAGCAATGACAAGTCATTTACCAGCGATGTATACAAGCAAATTAATTTTTTCATCGGTTTTGTTTGCGTCTGTAGGATTTATGTTACCTGTTGCTACTGCACCCAATATGATTGCTTTTGGGAGCGGTTATATTCCTATGCACTCAATGCTAAAAGCAGGTTTTTGGCTGGATGTATTTTGTATATTTACCATCACAATTTATTCTTATTTTTTTATATGATAATAGCAGAAAACATTGTAAAAAAAATTGGTGATACTGAAATACTCAAAGGCATTTCATTGCAAATCAAAGCATCTGAAGTTGTGAGTTTAGTAGGACCTTCTGGTGCAGGAAAGTCAACCTTATTAAGTATTTTAGGTACATTGGATAAACCAACATCGGGCAAAGTATTTATAGACAATCAAGAGATTGCCAAAATGAATGAAAAGAAATTAGCCGCATTTAGAAATGCTAATATTGGTTTTGTGTTTCAATTTCATCATTTGTTACCTGAGTTTACAGCATTAGAAAATGTTTTTATCCCTGCTTTGATAAAAGGTGAAAAATTAAAGGAAGCAGAAAATCGTGCAAAAAAATTGCTGGACAGAGTAGGATTATCGCATCGTTATCATCATAAGCCCAGTGAATTATCAGGCGGAGAACAGCAAAGAGTGGCTATTGCAAGGGCACTGATTAATCATCCCAAAGTGGTATTTGCGGATGAGCCAACAGGAAATTTAGATAGTCATAATGCAGAAGCCCTGCATCAGTTGTTTTTTGAATTACGTCAAGAGTTTCAACAAACATTTGTGATCGTTACTCACAATGAACATTTAGCCCAATTAGCAGATAGAACCATTCATATTGTAGATGGGAAAATTGTAGATAATACGCTATAAATTTTCCGTGTATTCCTTTAATAACTCAAAATTGACAGGACTATAAAAGTAGTCAACATTCAATGGTGGTATAGTAGTATTAGAAGCCGATATTTTGTCAAATAAATTTTCAGTAGGTAATAATTCAATGGCAATTCCTTTATTGACAATGCTTTCCACATAATCCGAAAAAAGTGGATGTTTGAGTGCAAAATTGTGTTGGATATTAAACATTAAAGCATCATACAAGGTTGTTGAATAAATTGAAAAATGAGCATCACAAACTTGAAATAGCCATTCTATTGGATAATTCATTACAAATACATTTTCTTTTGGAACATTAATAAAATCAATAGTACTCTGTGTAGCCGATGGATGTTCTTTGATAATCAAGGCAAATTTTTGATTTTTTTGATATGCATCTTGAAGTAAAAAATTAATGTATTCGGCTAAATGTTTTTCCAAATTTTTTTGAGCAGTAGCAAAAATCACAAAAGGATATTTTTGTTTTATTTTATTAATTTCTTGTTGAAAAGCATCAGAAAAATTTTTCTCATAATACAAATAGTATCCAAAAATTTTAATTTGTTTTTCATCATATTCATAACCATTTAATAAAGTATCTTTCCAATATTGTCCATACACCCACATTTCATCGGCAAAGAGTGCTTTTTCTTTCACTTTCAAGATTTCTTTATCATATACATAAAACATATCTTCATTGGCAATTAGTCCGTGTTGCAGTTCAATAATTTTTATTCCTTTTCTTTTCAAAGCATAAATCAAAGATTCTTTTTGATAATGCGGAAATAAAAATGCCAACTTCAAATTAGGATAACCTTCTAATAATGCCCGATACATTCTGTATTCTCGCCAAAATATCTCAATCACCTCTGCTAAAATCTTTTTTTTAAAGTTATTTAAATTTAAATTTTGAGTTATCTTCTTATATGTCTTTTTAATTTTTTTCAATAAACGAATATCATCTTCTGTCAAAGGAAGCACCGAATAATAATCGTATATATTTTTAATATCTACATCGTATTTTAATAGAGAATTAAATTGATTCGTCTTTACATAAATAATTTCCTCTTTTTTTAAGGATTGAAGTATATTTCCAAAATACCTTGATACGGGCTTGTTTTCACGATTTAATACATATCTTTCACAATCACCAACAAAAATTTTACACTTTTCGTTTTTTTCAATTGTAATTTTGTTTTTTACTCTTAATCTTTTAATCCATAAAATCACAGACAAAAAAACAATTGGTAATTTCCAATAAGGACGAGCATTAAATCCTTCTTCTCTAAAAATAGCATATTGAAATAACTTAATGATATTAAAATCATCACAATCAAATATCTGTGGATTTGAAATAAAAGAATTAAACTTACTTTTCTTTTCAGTGAACTTTTCGCTTATCTTAGTTACTGCCATTATTTAATAATTTTTTTTCTATAAGTAATTGAACTAAAGGATGCAAATCTTTAATATCCACTTTTATTCTTTCAGCAATATCTATCAAATCATTCATTCCATCACTATATTGCAAAATATACATTATTTGCATCACTTGATCTCTACTTAAATCACCTACATACAATCCTCTCTTTCCTAATTGGGGCTCACCATAAGGAAATAAATTAATATACTTATCATTACACTCTAATGTTAGCAGTATTTGAAAATACATTTCAATACTTTCCTGAATGGCTTTGAATGAAATAAACTCTTTATTATCAAGAGATGTATGATATTCGGGATACTCTCTGTATGGCGTACGCATCAAAGAACCAACAGGTAAATTAAATGCGGGAGAACAATATTGTCGCTCATCGCTTCCACCAGGAAAAAAAGGTATAATGCGAAAGGGCTTACGAGAATGTTTTAATGTATGAATAGCCGCCTTATCTGCTAATGTATTTCCATACTTTGACAACTTGTAGTGAAATATCCCTTTATCACCAATGCAAGTAACGACATATCCTGCTTTACAATGTTTTTTCAGATATTCGCCGTGTTGTTTTAAATACACTAAAGCACCGATAGTTTCAGGAATAAATACAAAACGATAAGTATATTCTCTATTCTTTAATGCTGCCAATTTTTGATAAAGAAACATACTTACTAATGGTCCTGATAATTCATTATTCGCCATACTCGGATGACACACATACGTTGAAATAAGTATTTCGTCTTTGCGTTCTCCTTCTAATATAACATCTGCATACGTTAAACTACCAGCTTCTAATGAACTATCTATAAACACTTCATAGATTCCTTCTTTTGGTAATGTTTTATATTCATCATAACTAATACAAAAGCCCCAATTTTCTTTATAGTAAGATGTTACATAAGGAATAGCATTGGGCTTATGGGGCAAAGTGTGTAAGTGTTGATTTAATTCTTCAAATGTAATTTTTTTATGAACAGGAATAGAATAATTTACAACGTGTAGGTTATGCTTCTTAAAATCACAGATTTTTCTTCCATCAGGTGTTAAGATATAAGCATCTTTGATGTTCCATTCTTTTGGGACATTCCAATCAAATACCTCTGTATGACTTGGGATTTCATAAATTTTCAAAGGAACAATTTCAGAAATAATTTTTAATGTTTCTCTAACGCCATTTCCCGTGATGCTTCGGCAAATAGGAAAAATTCGGTCAAAATATCTTTCAATTATATCTGTCATTTTAATGTATTTTACTTTTTCAAAATTTTATTATTATACATTTTTCTGATCTTGCAAAAACTTGAATTCATTATTTTGTAATTTAAAGATCAAAATTACACACTCTTAAAGTCATCCCATTCTGTGATCAAACTTCTCAAAGGACTAATGATACTGGCTAAATATCTCTTGAGCAATGGATCTTGCTTTTTGAAACTCTTGTCTATTGATATTTGTTTGAAGTCCTTGTTTTTCTGCATAATTTAAAACAACTTCTGTGGCTATATTTCCTGTTAATTCATCCTTTGCCATTGGACAACCACCAAATCCCATTATGGCAGAATCAAAACTCAAACAACCATTATTGATAACTGCGGCTACTTTTTCCATTGCTGTATTGGGTGTTGAATGCAAATGAGCCATCCAATTTATTTGTGGTAATTGTTTTATCAAATGCTGAAAGAGATGTTGGATATTTTCAGGTGTGGAGCAACCAATAGTATCGGCAAGTGCAATATGGCGAATGCCCATTTGATAAAGTTTTTCAGCCATTGAAAAAACTTTTTCGGGCGACCATTCTTCATTATAAGGATTTCCAAAGGCCATTGATAAGTACACTCTCAATTCTTTATTATTTTTTACACACAGTTCCTGAATTTCTTCTATTCTTTTGTAAGCATCTTCAATAGTAGCATTTGTATTACGTTTTTGAAATTCTTTTGATACAGAAAGCGGAAATCCTAAATACGTAATTTGTGGGTATTGACACGCATCTTGTGCCCCCCTTAAATTAGCAATAATAGCAAGCAATTTAGTAGATGTATTACTTAAATCTAATTTTTTCACAACTTCTGATGTATCTTGCATTTGTGGTATTGCCTTTGGAGAAACAAAACTTCCAAAATCCAAAACATCAAATCCAACTTTTAATAATTGCTGAATATATTTTAATTTTAATTCTGTGGGGATAAATGTTTGAATGCCCTGCATTGCATCTCGGGGACATTCTGTAAGGTATATTCTCTTCATAGTTGACAATGTTTTCTAATTTTATGAATAATAGCAGGTCCTTTGTAAATAAATGCCGTGTACAATTGAATAGCGTTAGCACCTGCATTAAAAACTTTTTCAGCCCTATCTTCTGAATCAATTCCACCAACGCCAATTAAAATCTTGTCTTTTGGTAATAATTGTTTCAATTTATAAATAATCTCAAAACTCTTGTCAAATAAAGGTTTTCCACTCAATCCCCCTGGTCCATATTTTTCAGGATGTTTTTCATATTTCAATCCATCACGAGTAATAGTTGTATTAGTGGCTATAATTCCTGCAATATCTGTTAACTTTATTACTTCCACAATATCTTGCAATTGATGATCATTCAAATCTGGTGCAATTTTTAATAATATAGGTTTAGTACTATTCGGTGAAAAATTTTTTTCTTCATCTTTCAATGCCGACAAAATTTTAATCAAGGGTTCTTTTTCTTGCAAAGATCTCAAATTAGGCGTATTTGGAGAACTTACATTCACTACAAAATAATCCACCACTTCATATAGTTCTCTAAAACAAATTAAATAATCTTCTACGGCTTTTTCATTAGCCGTATCTTTGTTTTTGCCAATGTTTGCACCAACAACAATGTTTGATGGTTTATTTATCAATCGTTGTTTGATTTTGAAAACACCATCATTATTAAATCCCATACGGTTGATGATGGCTTCGTCTTTAATTAAACGAAATAATCTTGGTTTAGGATTGCCTGCTTGGGGGCGGGGAGTAACCGTGCCTATTTCAACAAATTGAAAACCTAATGCGGCTAATGCTTTGTAATGTTGAGCATTTTTATCTAATCCTGCGGCCAATCCAATTTTTAAGTGTTGAAACAAATTCTTTTGATCAATAATAGGTAAAGGATAATTAGGAACATTGAACAACCCGCAAAATGTCTTTTTAGGTAAAATTTTGTAGAGAAAACTCATTCCCCAAAGTCCCCAATGATGTGCCTTTTCAGCATCTAATAAAAACAAGATATTTCTTATGATTGGATACATTCTGAATGTGTTATTTTATTGCCACTTAAAAAGTCCACAATAGACATTGCTTTTTTACCTTCGGCTTGAATTTGTTTTATATCAATGAACCCATCAGCAGTAGCCACTTTCAAAAAGTGTTTATTATTTGTCTGTAACGTTCCTGGAGATAATTGATGATTCGTAATTTCTTTTTCTGCCCATAAAATCTTGCAATATGTTTTTTTATTGTTTATTTCAAAATGCGTATATGCCGCAGGATAGGGCGATAAGCCCCGTATAAAATTATAAATTGCTTGTGTAGATTGATGCCAATTAATAGCACAAAATTCTTTGGTAATCTTGGGTGCATACGATGCTTCTTTATCGTTTTGTGGAACAAGCACTAATTGTTTTTTTTCAAGTAGATCCAATGTTTTAATCATTAAGTCAGCACCTACTAACATCATTTTGTCATGTACTATTCCTGCTGTATCTCGTTCGTCAATTTTAATTTTTTCTTGTAATGCGATATTTCCTGTATCAATTTCTTTTTGAATTTTGAAAGTCGTTAAGCCCGTTTCTACTTCACCATTTATAATAGCAAAATTAATAGGTGCAGCACCACGATATTTAGGCAATAAAGATCCGTGTAAATTAAAAGTCCCTAATGGTGGCATATTCCAAACTTCTTCGGGCAACATTTTAAATGCCACTACTACAAATACATCTGCATTGTAGGATTGTAGTTGATTTAAAAAGTTGGGGTCTTTTAATTTTTCAGGTTGTAAAATAGGTAAGTGGTGTTGAAGTGCTGCTTGTTTGACAGCACTGTATTGAATTTTCAATCCCCGACCAGCAGGTTTGTCAGGCGTAGTAACAACGGCTAAAACATTATGGTGTTGAATCAATTTTTCAAGTGTAGGCACTGCAAAGGCAGGTGTGCCCATAAAAACGACTTTCAAAGCCATACTATAATTTTCGCAATAATGTTTTAATACTTGTTTTTTCTTCAAGATAAGAATATACTTTACTAATGTGCATCCGTTCTTGTTGCATAGTATCTCGTTCTCTTACAGTAACCGTTTCATTTTGCAATGTTTCATTATCAATAGTAATACAATAGGGCGTTCCAATAGCATCTTGCCGTCTGTAACGACGACCAATAGTATCTTTGTCTTCGTAGATAACTTTACCAAGGAATTTTAATTCATCCCAAAGTTTTTGAGCAATTTCAGGCATTCCATCTTTTTTTACCAATGGGAATACAGCGGCTTTGACAGGGGCTAAAGCAGGTGGAATACTCAGTACTGTGCGGGTTTCATTTTCTACCATTTCTTCTTTGTATGCCGAAGAAAATATCGCTAAAAACAATCTATCTAAGCCCACCGACGTTTCTACTACATAAGGCACATAACTTTTATTTTCTTCAGGATCAAAGTATTGCAGTTTTTTTCCACTATATTTTTCGTGATTAGATAAATCAAAATCTGTACGAGAATGAATACCTTCTAATTCTTTAAATCCAAAAGGAAATTTAAATTCTATATCACAAGCAGCATTGGCGTAATGGGCTAATTTGGTATGGTCTTTAAATCTATAAAAATCGGGAGATAAGCCCAGTGCTAAATGCCACTTCAAACGATCATTTTTCCAATATTCATACCATTCCATTTCAGTACCGGGTTTGACAAAAAATTGCATTTCCATTTGTTCAAATTCTCGCATTCTAAATATGAATTGACGAGCCACAATTTCATTACGAAATGCCTTTCCGGTTTGTGCTATTCCAAAAGGAATTTTCATTCGGGCGGTCTTTTGAACATTCAAGAAATTGACAAAGATACCTTGGGCTGTTTCTGGACGAAGATAAATGGTATTGGCTTCATCGGATACTGATCCAAGTTGAGTCGCAAACATTAAATTAAATTGGCGAACATCTGTCCAATTGCGTGTTCCACTAATAGGACAAACAATTTCACAATCTAAAATAATTTGCTTGATTTCTTGAAGATCATTGTTTTCTAAAGCCGTTTTAAATCGTTGTTCTATTTGATGAATTTTATCTTGAATTTCTTTGACACGTGGATTAGTATTCTTAAAAAATTCTTCATCAAAGTTTTCAAAGCGTTTTTTGGCTTTTTCAATTTCTTTTTGTATTTTTTCTTGCAATTTGGCAATATATTCTTCTATCAACACATCGGCTCTGTATCGTTTTTTGCTATCTTTGTTATCAATAAGCGGATCGTTAAAAGCATCAACGTGTCCGCTGGCTTTCCAAGTAGTAGGGTGCATAAAAATGGCGGCATCAATACCTACAATGTTTTGATGCAAATAAGTCATTGCTTGCCACCAATAAGAACGGATATTGTTTTTTAATTCTGCACCATACGCCCCATAATCATAAACAGCACTTAATCCATCGTAAATTTCACTGCTGGGATATACAAAGCCATATTCTTTGGCGTGCGCCACAATTTTTTTAAACAATTCTTCTGATTGCATAACAACATTTTGAGCCATATTATCATTTTAAAAACTTGTGCGAAAATAAGTAAATAAAAGTAATTGTTTTTGGAAAAATAGAACAGACATTAAGAATATATCATTAAACAATCTATTTTCTACCTTTGTGCCAAAAAATTTATGAATAATATCTTTGAATTCAATGGCTATAAGCCCTATATTCATCCTACTGCTTTTATTCATCCTATGGCGTGCGTAATAGGAAATGTCAGTATTGGTAAAAATGTATTTATAGGATCAGGGGCAGTCATCCGTGGTGATTGGGGAGAAATCATTATAGAAGATGGATGCAATGTGCAAGAAAATTGCATTATTCATATGTTTCCTGGAACAACCGTATGGATCAAAGAATCCGCACACATTGGACACGGGGCTATTATTCACGGTGGAATAATTGGCAAAAACACACTTGTAGGAATGAACAGCGTGATTATGGATAATGTAGAAATCGGCGATGAATGTATTATTGGAGCACTCACATTAGTACCACAAGAAATGAAGATACCAGCCCGAAAAGTAGTAGTAGGCAATCCTGCAAAAATTGTAAAAGACGTGAGCGATGAAATGATTGCTTGGAAAACAGAAGGAACAAAGTTGTACCAACAACTCCCCAAAGAATGCTATGAAACCTTAAAGCCCTGTGAACCTTTGCGTGAAAAACCAGTATTCAAAAAACCACAAATGAAATCCTACATCACATTTAAGGAACTGCAAAAACAAAAATAGTTTCCGTAGTTTATTAAAATCATATTCCCCTACTCTACACTCACTTTAAGCGGAGAAATACCAAGGGCTTGGTAGATGTAATCAAAAGTAGATAAAACTTCTGCTTTTCCATTGACAATGGCTATATCGTGTTCAAAATGGGCACTGGGCTGGCGATCTTGAGTAACAATTGTCCAGCCATCTTTAAGGGCTTGTACTTTGTACTTTCCAAAGTTTATCATCGGTTCAATAGCCAATACCATTCCATTTTTGATGGGATGTCCATTGCCAGGACGGCCATAATTGGGTACTTCGGGTTCTTCGTGTAAACTCTTGCCAAGTCCATGTCCAACCAAATCACGTACTACAGAAAATCCATTTTTTTCAGCGTGTTGTTGAATAGCAAAGCCAATATCCCCAATTCTATTGCCTACCTTGGCTTGTTCTATGCCCAGCATTAAACATTCGTAAGTTACTTGAACTAATTTTTTTACTTCAGGGCGAACTGGTTCTATCAAAAATGTAAAAGCATGGTCGCCATAATATCCGTTCTTTTTTACGCCACAATCTACTGACACGATATCACCTTCTTTGATAGGTGTATTATTAGGAATGCCATGCACCACCACTTCATTTACGGATACACACAAAGTAGCCGGATAGCCGTGGTATCCCTTAAATGCAGGGACACCACCATTATCACGAATAAATTCTTCTGCGAGTTTATCCAATTGTTTAGGGACAGCACCTGCTTTTACAAAGGGGGCTATGTATCCAAGCGTTTTAGAAACCAATTGGGCGGCTTCACGAACAAGTTCAATTTCTTCGGGTGTTTTTAAATAAATCATTGATATTATTTTTTACCAAAAAGTTTTTGAAAGAAAGATGGTTTTTTGTAATTGTAATGGGCTTCGGGATTCGTTAATACGTGCTGATAGTCACCACCTTCGGGATGAAGCATTTGCCATACTTTACTCCATCCAGGGAAGCCCCCTAAATTTCTATCGTCAATAAAAATATCAGCGTTTAATTTTCTTGGTGAATCGGGTGTCCATTCCTCATCGGGAAAATTTTTATTGACTGCATAAAACTCCACTCCATTTTGTCTGCAAAATTCTACGGCTTCATCTAACAAATGTCCTGTGCGAATAGTCCATAAAATAAGTTTATGCCCTTTGGCTTGAAGGGCTTTGAGCGTAGCAAAAGCAAAGAGCATCTCTTTACCAATTTTAGGATAAGCATGTTCAACAATTGTTCCATCAAAATCAACCGCAATAATTTTGGGAGTAGATGTTTTATGATTTTCCATAGTTTTATAGATTTTTCACAGACAAGATATTTAAATGATTATCCAGTTCATACACTCGTGGAACAGCGGTGGCTAATTCAAAGTTGAGTATTTGTTCGGGTGTCATTTTTTCAAGATACATTACTAATGCCCGCAAACTATTGCCGTGAGCGACTATTAAAACATTTTTTCCTTGTTGAAGTAATGGTAATATATTTTTTTCAAAATAAGGAATCACACGATTGGCAGTGTCTTTCAAACTTTCACCATTCGGTGGAGCAATATCATAACTACGACGCCAAATTTTTACTTGTTCTTCGCCAAATTTTTTTCGTGCTTCGTCTTTGTTCATTCCTTGCAAATCACCATACATTCTTTCATTCAGGGCTTGGTCTGCAATTACAGGCACATTGGTTTGATTGGTTTTTTCTAAAACAATACGCAATGTGTGTTGTGCTCTTTGCAAGGCAGAAGTAAAAGCATTGTCAAATTTAAAGTGAATAAGTTTTTCGGCAGCGGCTTCTGCTTCTTTAATGCCATTTTCAGAGAGCGGAACATCTATCCATCCTGTGAAACGATTTTCAAGATTCCAAGCACTTTGACCATGTCTTAATAATACCAAATAACTCATAAAATATATTTTGGGCACAAAAATAGTAAAATTAGAATAGATGTGTTTTTTGGTGATGTTAAGTCCATTCTTTTTTTGTTGTACTAATTGGGAATTAAACTTTTGAGTACAAATTGATTTTAAATTCCAAAAATCAAATATCCATTTCACTTCCTTTATTTTACATACATTTGCCCAATATGGTTTTGAGATTATTTTTATTTATTAGCATTATTGTTCTTGTTGAGTATTATTTTTATCAAGCATTAAAAAATATTATAGATCTTAAACATCATCGTTTGATATCTATTTTAGAAGGTGTTTGGATAGGTGTATTAGTTTTCACTATAATCAGTATATTCCTTTATCAACCACATCAATGGCACGATTTCTTTAGGATATTTTTATCTATAGTTGCAATCATTGAAATATCTAAAATTTTTGGGTCTTTGTTTATGTTGCTGGATGACCTTCGTCGTTGGTTTATTTTGTGTTTTTATTACATTCAAAAATTATTTGCATTAAAAGAAAATCCTTTTTCAACGGGCATTAGTCGTTCTCAATTTTTGTCTCAATTAGCCGTTTATTTTACTTTCATTCCTTTTATTGGCTTTATTTATGGGATAATCAAAGGAGCATATAACTTCAAAATTCACTCTGTAAAATTAGAATTTGAAGAATTACCAAAAAACTTTGATGGGCTTAAAATTGTTCAGATATCTGATTTGCATTTAGGTTCATTTTTTTCTACACAACCTGTTGAAAAAATTGTAGAATTAGTCCTTGCAGAAAAGCCCGATATTATATGTTTTACGGGCGATTTGGTCAATAACATCACGGATGAAGTTTTGCCTTATTTATCATTACTCAAAAAATTGGAAGCCCCATTAGGCGTTTATTCTATATTAGGAAATCATGATTATGGCGACTATATTCATTGGGATAGCAAAGATGAAAAACAAAAAAATTTACAACGATTAATTCAAATCCAACGGCAATGTGGATGGGATATATTATTAAATGAACACCGCATTATTGAAAAAGGCAATGAACAGATAGCACTTATTGGCGTTGAAAATTGGGGTGGCAATTTGCATTTTCCAAGATATGGGAAATTAGACAAGGCCTATCAGGGGACTGAACATCTGCCTTTCAAACTTCTTCTTTCTCACGACCCATCACATTGGGATTTGGAAGTATCTAAAAAATATCCTGACATACAACTGACATTAAGCGGACACACACACGGATTTCAATTTGGTGTAGAATATAAAAACATCCGATTTAGCCCTGTTCAATGGGTATACAAACAATGGGCAGGCTTGTATAAAAAAACACATTTACAATCATCTGCCGAAAAACAACAGTTTTTGTATGTCAATAGAGGTGCAGGATTTATTGGATATCCAGGAAGATTAGGAATATGGCCTGAAATCACAGTTATTGAACTCTTTCATAAAAACAACGGATAAGAAGGGAATTAGAAATTATTTTTATTGACTTGATCTTTAAAATCAGAGTATATAAGATATTACACTATTTTGGTTGATATAATGGTTTTTGTTTTTTAGGATCGGGCTTTTTATTAGGGTTATAGTTATCTTCGGGGTTTCGTATATCAATATCTTCTACTAATTTCCATTTATCTTTTTCTTTTACAAAAGCATCAAAACTTCCATCGGGTCCATAAAATTGATATTGTTCTTTCATATAAGGATCATCGGATTCGGGAGATAGATGACTGAAAACAATGGCGTTTTTTCTTTCTTCATAACGTAATGTCATTACTACATCGGTGCTGTATTGAAACATTATTCGTTTAGGATTTTTTTTAGGCACCTTGAATACATCTTTTCCAAATACAGGTGTTCCATCTTTTTTGAAATACAAGACATCAATGAATTTTCGTTGAATTAATTTTTCATTCCCATCCCATCCCAAAAGTATCCAATAATCTTTGCTTTCAATGAGTTGATAATACAACATTCCAAACCATTTTTGAGGCGAACCTACATAAGTTTCAGGGCTGTTTTTCAATGTTTCCGAGACATCATTTAATACATAAAACTGGAATTCTTTTTTATCTTCTTTTGAGGGCTTATACCAATTTTGAATAAATCCATAGTACAAATGTGTCCCATCATTTTTAGGTAAATTCCAAGTAATGATGCGGAATGTTTTATCTTTATTTATCAATATAGACACATCATTTTTTAAACTATCAAAAGGGTAATAAAACGATTCTGGAATTTCAAGCACGGACTTAAAGAGATGAAAAAATACTTTGTTAGAGTCCATTCTTTGTTTTTCATTACGACTCTTAAAGGCATAAAAACAAAGCGATTTCAAGCGTTTTTCAGTATTATTAAAATGCTTCCACAAACTATCTTGTTGTGAAAACAGTTGATTAAATATCACCCAAAAAAATAGCGTTATTTTTATTTTATACATAACAAAAGGCAAAAATGTTCTAATTATTTTTTGTGAATAGAATTGATAAGCAATAACATTTTTTGAATAAAATTTTCCCAAGAAAATTCTTTTTTGAATGCTTGGATATTTTGTTCCATAGAAGATAAATCATTGGTAGATAAAAATTTTTTTATTGCTTTTGCAATATCTTTAGGATTCGGTTCGCATAACCAACCTGTACGATTGTCTTGTATAATTTCTTTTAATCCACCAACATTTGTAGAAATAATGGGCTTGTTGTAAAAATAACTCACCATACTCACACCACTATTTGTTGCGCTTTTGTATGGCTGAATCACAGCATCACACGCACTAAAATACAAATTTACTTCATTATCGGGAATAAAATAATCTTTCAAAATAATTTTATTTTCTAATTGATAATGAATTATTTTTTGAAGATATTTTTCTTTATCCTCATAAAATTCGCCTGCAATAAGTAACTTAAAAGATTCCGTTTTTAAATCGGCATCTGATAAGGCATCCAAGAGTATATCTAACCCTTTGTAAGGTCTAATAAGTCCAAAAAATAAAATGATTTTTTCATTGAGTGGTAATTGCAATTTTAATTTTGCTTCTTGCTGATTTATTGGAGGAGGATAATTTTCATACAATGGATGAAACACCTTGATTTTATGAGGATTATCAGTAAATTGTTGAAGGTCATTGAATACCTTATCAGACATTGTAATAAAACCATCACAAGCACGTAAAAAATACCGATTAAGAATAGCATCCCCCATTCTTCTTTCGTGAGGAAGTACATTATCGGTAAGTGCTAATACTTTAATAGAAGGATTCAGTAATCTTGCAATAGTTCCAAACGCTGGAGCAAAAAAGGGCAACCAATAGCGAAAGAGCACAGCATCTGGCTTTTGTTGATGAATATAACGAGCCGTTTTCCACCACGATAAAGGATTAAGTGTATGAATCATTCTTGTTATTTTGAAAGGGAATGGCTGTGGTGGTGTAGATTCAAACTGTGATGTTCCTGGAAAAAGAAGAGAAGG
Source organism: Bacteroidia bacterium (assembly GCA_026414605.1). GTDB lineage: Bacteria > Bacteroidota > Bacteroidia > B-17B0 > Aurantibacillaceae > BPGX01. Next base: position 22,520 of record JAOAIP010000034.1, on the reverse strand, counting down.
ATATTGAACACTAAAAGAAACAATTTCAGTGTTTATGCCTTGTTGAACTAAAGCGTTGCATAAATTTTCATTAAAACGAGCAGGACCGCCTCTGTATGGATAGGCAGGACCTATGACTATAATTTTTTTGATAGAAGGCAAATTCATATAAGATTTCATCGAACAAAGGTACAGAAAAAGCAGAAAACTAATTTGTTGATATTTCTTAAAATAAATGTTTCATATTAGAATAAAAATTATTTCTACCAATACTCAATCCCTTCTACACTTATCTTTTTACAGTCGACTAAGGCCAACAGCAATTAATAACTCACCATTTACTATTTATATTCTTGTGTATTTTGTTTGTAATATCTTGAAGTAACTAAATTTTAAACAATGATTTAAATCATAGATTAAAATTATCTTATGCAAGATTTTTGCGTTCAAAAAAAATGAAAACAATTATTGAACCATTTAAGATTAAAGTAACTGAACCTATTCGCTTTACAACAGAAAAAGAGAGAAAAAAGATATTAGAAAAAGCATATTACAATGTTTTTCAAATTAATTCTGAAAATGTAATTATTGATCTTCTCACAGATAGTGGTACATCTGCGATGAGCCATCATCAATGGGCGGCTATGTTACAAGCCGACGAATCTTATGCAGGAGCAAGAAGTTTTTTCAAATTAGAAAAAGTCGTTAGAGATCTTACATCAATGCCTCATTTCTTTCCAACACATCAAGGAAGAGCGGCTGAAAGAATTTTGTATGGTGTATTATCTCGAAAGAAAAGATATTTCATCAGCAATACGCATTTTGATACTACACGTGCTAATATTGAATACGCAGGCGGCACTGCAATTGATATCCCTTGCAAAGAAGCCAGAGACACACAATCAGATTATCCATTCAAAGGGAATATCGATTTAGAAAAATTAGAAACACTTTTGAAAAAATACACAACCAAAGTAGGATCAGTAATTATGACTGTTACAAATAATAGTGGTGGTGGGCAACCCGTTAGTATGGACAATATCAAACAAGTGCGTTACTTATGTGATAAATACCAGACATTATTGGTCATTGACTGTTGTAGAATTGCTGAAAATGCATGGTTTGTAAAACACAAAGAACCCAATTATCAGAAAAAAAGTTACTATCAAATCGCCCAAGAAATGTTTCGCTATGCCGATGCCGCAATAATGAGTGCTAAAAAAGATGGTTTAGTAAATATGGGCGGTTTTCTGACGCTAAAAGATCAAAAATTAGCAGAAGAGTGTCAAAATCTATTAATTATTACTGAAGGGTTTACAACTTATGGCGGACTTAGTGGTAGAGATATGGAAGCCCTTGCAGTAGGGTTACAAGAAGTATTTGACAAAGATTATTTGCAATATAGAATCAGAAGCACTGCCTATTTAGGAGAACACCTTGATAAATTAGGCATCCCAGTAGTTAAACCTTTTGGAGGACATGCTATATATGTAGATGCTAAAAAATTTTACAATCATATACCTTCGCATCAATTTCCTGGACAAGCATTGGTATGTGACTTATACATTAAAGGAGGAATAAGAAGTGTGGAAATTGGATCTTTAATGTTTGGAAAAAGTGCAAATGGTAAATTTATACCCGCACAATGGGAATTGGTTCGTCTTGCAATACCTCGGAGAGTGTATACACAAAGTCACATTGAATACATCATTGAAGTATTTGAAAATATTAAAAAAACCAAACACCAATCAAAAGGATATAAAATAATTTATGAACCACCATTTTTAAGACATTTTACTTGCAAATTAAAACAAGTATAGTTTATACTCAGAAAATAAAATAACACTAAACACAAAGCACAAAAAGAAAAATTTACATAGAGAACACAGCATAAAAAGACATTAAAATAAACCTATGTACTTACAACAACTTTTCTAATTCTTTAGTTCTATATTCATAATCCCATTCTTCAATAGGAAAATTAGTATATTGAAATTCTTCAAGATGTGATAAGGCATATAAGAATAATTCATTGAAATTTTCTTTTGTCAAATGTATACCTATTTTATGTTTTTTTACAAACTCACCGATAATTCCTTTTTCTGACCACAGTAGCAAGGGCTTTTTCATATAAAACAATTCTGGAAATTTAGTAGTAAAATAATCTTTCGATCGTTTTGACAACAACACTAATATAAAATGTGATTCTATTATCTCTTCAAATAATTTTTCACTTGATAAATTATATTTTACTATATATTTATCTTTATGTGGTTTTATGATAGATAAGTATTTATTAGGTGATAATAAATAAAAATTAAAAAATATCTTTTGATACAATTCTTTATTTTGATTTTGTAAAACATTCAAAAACTTATTGAGGTTTTCAAAAAATAAAGATTGATCGCCTTCTATATTACCAAAGAGTGTAATAATAATTTTATCATTACTTAAACTTTTTTTATCAAAAGAGAAATTAAAATCGTCTTTGTCATAAGCGTGAGATAAGAGAAAATAGTTCTTCAATTTATATTTTTTATTCAAATACTCTAATATCAATGAAGCACAAGATATTACTACATCTGCTTTTTCACACACATATTTTTCTTTTTCAATTTCTTTCTGTTTTCTTCTTTCTCCAATACTATCAATTCCATGAACACCATTAAATGTCCATTCATCTCTATAATCTACAATAAATTTAATATTGGGATAAATGTCTTTTAATTGTAAAGTATAATAAGCATAATGAAATGGAGGACCCGATACAATAATTGTGTCAATCTTTTTTTCTTCTATTAATTTTACTATCTTTTTTTGTAATTGATTTTTCCAAAACATTGATCTATCATAATAATTTCCATCTGTAAATAATGGCAATACTCTATACCAAAACTGATATTGAAGTTTATCAATAAAATTCTTTAATGGACTAAATATAATTTTAGGATATAATGGTGGCAAATAATAAAAATTTTCTTTTGGAATCTCTGCAATATCATTAATAAAAGTGGAAACATTGCTATAAGGATTTTGGGCAGCAATGACATATACATTATGTCCATATCGGTAAAGATATTTTGCAAACTTAGCCCATCGTCTTCCTCCTATACCAGGATAGGGGGGAAATACATAATTTATGATTAAAATGTTTTTTGAATTCATAGTGCAACAAATATACAGGATTTAAAATAAAAATGCCTTGCTTTCGCAAGGCATTATAGGTGCAACTTACTTCTTTCTTTATTCTTTGGGTTTCACTTCTCCTTTAATTTTTAATTTTACCACAGGATATTTAGCATTAGAAGTAACAGTTACATTTTTTTCAAATCTGCCGACTCTTTTAGTATCGTATTTGACTTTTATAGTGCCCGTTTTACCTGGTAATATCGGTTCTTGAGGCCAACCTGGCTTTCCATCAATTGTTGTAGCAGTACATCCACATTCTCCTTGAACATTAGTAATAGTTAAAGGGGATTTTCCAACATTTTTAAATTTGAATTCTCTAATACCATCAGAGTCATAAGGAATAACGCCATAATCAATCACCTCTGATTCAAATTTAATTTCAGGAGCATTTGGATCATTTGTAGGCACTACACTTTCTTGTGCTTTAAGATGAGTAATTCCTATCAAACATATTCCTGCTAAATAAGCAACAATTGTTTTCATAAATTTTATATTTTTATTTAGTCTTACTTGATTAGTTGGCTTTTGGAGCACCTTCATTTTTATTTTGAGGGAATGCTTCTTCTACGGGCTTGGCTTCAACTGTTCCTTTGATTTGAAGTGTTACCACACCACTTTTAGCATTTGAGTTCACAGTAACGCTTTTTACAAATGGACCTACTCTATTAGTATCGTATTTTACTTTAATTACTCCTTTTTTTCCTGGCAATACAGGTTCTTTAGGACATTGAGGTACAGTACAACCACAACTTCCCATACAATTTGTAATGACTAATGGCTCTTTACCTGTATTCGTAAAAACAAACTCACATTCACCATTACCCCCTTGAGGAATTGTTCCAAAATCATGAACTGTTTTTTCAAACTTAATATCTGCTAAACTGGTTGGCTGTTCTGCCCCATGAGGTTGAGCCGTTTTAGCATCTTGTGCTTGGATATTGGAGCAGAATAACAATGCACCTGTTACACTTACTACATAAATAATTTTTTTCATAGTTGTAAATTTTGATTGCAAAGTTACAGACAAAAATCATTCCATACAACCTTTCATTGCAAATCTTTAATTATTTTTGCGAAAATTAACAGAGTAAAAAATTGCACTATGACTGAAAATCAAGAATTACCAAAAAAGTACGAACATCATAAGGTAGAATCAAAATGGTATCAATATTGGCTAAATAAAGGGTATTTTTATTCTTATCCTGATGCAAACAAAAAGCCCTACACAATAGTAATGCCTCCTCCTAATGTTACAGGTGTACTTCATATGGGGCATATGCTCAATAATACCATTCAAGATGTTTTAATTCGCAAACATCGTATGATGGGCTATAATGCTTGCTGGGTGCCCGGCACCGATCACGCAAGTATAGCCACCGAAGCCAAAGTAGTAAAAATGCTGGCAGACAAAGGCATCAAAAAATCAGATCTAACACGTGAAGAATTTTTGAAATATGCTTGGGAATGGAAAGAAAAATACGGCGGCATCATTCTGGAACAATTAAAAAAATTAGGTGCTTCCTGCGATTGGAATAGAACGACATTTACAATGGATGAAAAATACAGTGATGCTGTTTTAAACGCATTCATTGATTTGTATAATAAGGGCTACATCTATCGTGGTTATAGAATGATTAACTGGGATCCTGTTGGGAAAACGGCATTGAGCGATGAAGAGGTAATATACAAAGAAACCAATAGCCAACTGGTTTATGTAAAATATTCATTAGAAGACCATTCAGGATTTATAACCATTGCTACTACACGCCCCGAAACTATTATGGCGGATGTGGCTGTTTGTGTACATCCCGATGATGAAAGATACAAACATTTAATTGGGAAAAAAGTAAGAATACCCCTTGTCAATCGCATTGTACCTATCATTGCAGATACATACATAGATCCTACATTTGGTACTGGTGCATTAAAAGTTACGCCCGCTCACGATATTGCTGACTACGAGTTAGGTATTAAGTATCAATTACCTATAATTATTGGCTTAACTCCTGATGGTAAAATTAGCAAAGACATTCTTACAGAAAAAGATTTTAAAGAAGCAGAACAATATGTAGGAATGGATAGATTTGCGTGTCGCAAAAAAATCATCAAGGATCTTGAAGAAAAAGGATTTGTAGAAAAGGTTGAAATTATTAAAAATAAAGTAGGCCATAGTGAAAGAACAGATGCAGTAGTAGAACCCTATCTGAGTTATCAATGGTTTGTCAAAATGAAAGATATCAGCAAAGCCGCATTAGATGCTGTTTTGACAAATGAAGTTCATCTCATTCCTGACAAATTTGTAAATACTTACAAGCATTGGATGGAAAATGTCAAAGATTGGTGCATTAGCCGCCAACTTTGGTGGGGACATCGTATTCCTGCGTGGTATAACAAAAACAACGATATTGCCGTTTGTAAAACAAAAGAAGAAGCCATTGCCTATTTTCAAAAAAATAATCTTAGCACAGAAGGTGTAAGACAAGATGAAGATGTATTAGATACTTGGTTTTCTTCTTGGTTATGGCCAATTGCTGTATTTGACCCAACTATTATTGGTAACGAAAAAGCCACACCCAATGCAGATTTTAAGTACTATTATCCAACCAATGATTTAGTAACCGCCCCAGAAATTCTATTCTTTTGGGTAGCAAGAATGATCATTGCTGGTTATTTGTGGGGAAATAACAAACCATTTAGCAATGTATATCTCACAGGAATAGTAAGAGATAAGTTAGGAAGAAAAATGAGCAAAAGTTTAGGAAATAGCCCTGATCCGCTTGATTTGATTGATAAATACGGTGCAGACGCTGTTAGAGTAGGAATGTTATTTAGTTCGCCTGCGGGTAATGATTTACTATTTGATGAAGAATATTGCGTTCAAGGAAGAAATTTTGCCAATAAAATATGGAATGCTTTTCGTTTGATTAATCAATTGCAACAAAGAACTAATATCAATGCTACCACATTTAATTATCAAAAAGATGCTATTGAACTATTTGAAAATTATTTTTACAAACAATTAGAATACATTAACGAGTGTTTTGATAAATTCCGTTTAAATGATGCTTTAATTGCTACTTACAAATTAATTTGGGATGATTTTTGTTCTTGGTTTTTAGAATCTATCAAGCCCCAAGATATTAATGATGCAATATCTATTGAAGTCATAAACAAAACAGTTGAATTATTTGAAAATGTTTTAAAGATCCTTCATCCCTGGATGCCTTTCTTAACAGAAGAAATATGGCATTTATTAAAACAAAGACAAGATGAAGATATTATAGTAGCATCTTGGCCAAAAGTAAAAACATACAATAAAGAAATAGTTTCTACTTATGAAGATTTAAAAGAAATTGTTACACAAATTCGTGAAGTACGGACTCGCACACAGATATCACCAAAAGAAAAATTAGAATGGTCAGAAAATCAAGCATATCCTTATGACGCTTGGATTGAAAAACTTTGCTATCTACAAACTAAGTCCATTGACAATAAAGATACAGGCAAAAAAATTGTTCATTCTAAAAGAAATATCTATCTGCATATTACTGAAAAATTAAGTGGTAAAAATAGAGATGAAGAGATTCATAAGTTAGAAGAAGAACTTCAATATCTACAAGGATTTTTAGAAAGTGTGAGAAAAAAATTAGCCAATGAAAAATTTGTCCAAAACGCTAAACCAGAATTGGTAGAAAAAGAACGACAAAAAGAAAAAGACGCCATCAATAAAATAAACTCTATCAATGACGAACTTGAAAAACTCAAAGCCCAAAAAGTATAGTTTGATAAATAATTGGAATTAGAGATGAATGGAACGCAGATGATAAATTGTGCTTTCAAGATTGTAACAAAAAAATACCATTCTCAATCTATTCCTTGAATACAGGAAATAAGATTGCAAATCCGTATTTAATGTAGTATTATTGCTCTCAAAATAAAAATCAACCACTATGATCAATAAAGTCGTAAAAAACGCTGATGAAGCCATTAAAGACATACAAGACGGGGCTACACTTATGGTGGGTGGATTTGGACTTTGCGGTATTCCCGAAAATTTAATTGCAGCCCTTGTTCGCAAAGGTGTCAAAAATCTGACGTGTATTAGTAATAATGCCGGCGTTGATGATTTTGGATTAGGATTGCTTTTGCAAACACGACAAATTAAAAAAATGATTTCATCGTATGTAGGAGAAAATGACGAGTTTGAAAGACAAATGTTGAGCGGCGAATTAGAAGTAGAATTAATACCACAAGGAACATTAGCCACTCGTTGCCTTGCCGCAGGATACGGTATTCCTGCTCTTTATCTACCCGCAGGCGTAGGAACGGAAGTCGCCAAAGGCAAAGAAACACGAACATTTAAATTCAACGGACAAGAAAAAGAATATCTTTTGGAATATGCTTTTGAAGCGGACTTTGCATTAGTCAAAGCGTGGAAGGGAGACACTGCAGGAAATCTTATCTACCGATCTACGGCTCGCAATTTTAATCCACTAATGGCTATGGCAGGAAAAATTACGATTGCTGAAGTAGAAATACTGGTGCCCGCAGGTGAATTAGATCCTGATCAAATTCATACCCCTGGCATTTTTGTAAACAGAATATTCCAAGGAGAAAAATACGAAAAACGAATAGAACAAAGAACGGTAAGAAAATGTAATGAGGAATCTTAATTTCAATTAAAAATTCACTCACCCTTTTTTTTATTAGTAGAAAGTTGAAAGTTAAAAGTGGAAAGTGGAGTGTAGAGATAATTTTTTGTGAGATTGGGGAGATTATCACTTTGGCAGTAAGAAAACTTTCTACTTTTTACTTTCAACTTTTAACTAAGTTCGCGTGAGGGATGCGGAGTTTTACTCACCCCCTTTATTTCCCCCTCTCTAAATGAATTAGAGAGGGGGAACAATAGTAAAAAGAGTTATTCGCATCGCCCCTCTCTTTTTCAAAAGAGAGGGGATGGGGGGTGAGTTGCGTGAGGGATGCGGAGGGCGGCGGTGAGCGAAGCGAACCGCCGGCACTGCCCTGAGCGTAGCGAAGGGATTGCCGAAGCGATAGCGAAGCCCGTAGCAGCCCGACCCGAGCGAGCCACAGCCGATGAAATAGTGAACGACATTCTTTGTCGCTTTAAAAACTTATTTGAATAGATGGAAAACAGAGGTTATCATTCTGCTGTGGCAAGCGAGGGGCACGCCCAAATAAAATTAATAATAAAATTCAATAAAACAGAACTTGTTTGTAATTTTAAGTAAATGAACTGTCAATAGATTAATCACTAAAAAAGTTTTATGGAACCAGTATTTAATAGAACAAAAATCATAGCCACAATGGGTCCTGCCACTCAATCTAAGGAAGTGATCAAACAAATGATTTTGGAAGGATTGGATGTGTGTAGAATTAATTTTTCTCACGGTGATTATAATTTAATCAAAGAAACTGTCAATACTATCCGATCATTAAATAAAGAACTGGGCACTTTTGTAGGTATATTAGGTGATTTACAAGGTCCCAAACTTAGAATTGGAATGATTAAAAATGGTTCTGTTGTTTTACCAAACAATGCTGAACTAATTCTCACTACCAAAGAATGTGAAGGAGATGAACATAAAATTTACATTAACTATCCTCAATTTCCTAAGGATGTCAAAAAAGGAGAAAAAGTACTATTAGACGATGGAAAAATTCAATTAGAAGTAATAGAAACGGATGGGGTGGAAAATGTGAAATGTAAAGTTATTTCAGGCGGCGTATTATCTTCTAAAAAAGGAGTTAATCTACCTAATACAAAAATTTCTTTGCCATCACTTACTATCAAAGATTTGAGGGACTTGGATTTTGCTCTTGAACACGATTTTGATTGGATTGGTTTATCTTTTGTACGATCTGTAACAGATATTGTAGAACTCAAAGAAATTATACGAAATAAAAACAAAAGTTCAAGGGTTGTAGCCAAAATTGAAAAACCTGAAGCCCTAAAAGAAATAGATCAAATCATCAATGTAACCGATGCAGTGATGGTAGCCCGTGGAGACCTGGGGGTAGAATTGCCAATGGAACAAGTACCGCTTATTCAAAAAAAGATTGTAGAAAAATGTATCAAAGCATCTAAGCCCGTAATCATTGCTACACAAATGATGGAAAGTATGATTGAAAACTACGCCCCCACGCGTGCGGAAGTAAACGATGTAGCCAATGCTGTAATGGACGGAGCAGACGCTGTAATGCTGAGTGCAGAGACATCTGTTGGAAAATATCCTGTGAAAGTCATTGAAATTATGCGAAAAATCATAACACAAGTAGAAAATTTAGATGCTATTTATCATCGTCATCACGCACCTGAATTAAAAACGGCTACTTACATTACAGATAGTATTTGTTATACCGCCTGTGTATTAGCAAAAGAAGCCGATGTAAAAGCCATTATTACAATGACTAATAGCGGATACAGTGCCTTCAAATTAGCGAGCCACAGACCCAAAGCAAGAATTTTTGTATTTACAGAAAATAGATCTTTACTCACAACATTAAGTTTAGTTTGGGGCGTAACAGGTTATTACTATGACAAATATGAAAGCACTGACCAAACGATTAACGACTTGAAAGAATTTTTAAAGAACAATCATTTAGTAAAAACCGATGATCTTGTTATAAACATTGCATCAATGCCGCTTAAAGAAAGAGGTAGAACCAATATGTTGAAATTAAGTTATATTCAATAATAAAAATTGTAGCAGTTCAATAAAATTACAAGTATTTTATGAAAACTCATTTATCTGAAAAATTATTTGAAAAAGCCAAACGATATTTTCCAGGTGGTGTAAATTCGCCTGTAAGAGCATTTAAGAGTGTAGGCGGAACACCCTTATTTATTCAAAAAGGGAAAGGGTCCAAAATTTATGATGTGGATGAAAATGAATATATTGATTATTGTGCCAGTTGGGGACCCTTGATATTAGGACACGCTTATCCTGCGATTATTGAATATGCTTATCAAGTAATGCAAAACGGAACTTCCTTTGGAGCACCTACAAAGTTAGAAAATGATTTAGCCGAACTTATTTTATCACATCATCCGTTTATTGAAAAAATTCGCTTTGTAAGCAGCGGCACAGAAGCCGTAATGAGTGCTATTCGTTTAGCCCGTGCCTATACTGGTAAAAATAAAATTATCAAGTTTGAAGGATGTTATCACGGGCATTCAGATGCTTTGTTGGTAAAAGCAGGGTCAGGGCTTGTAACCTTTGGTCAATCTTCATCTGCGGGCGTACCTGCAGAAGTAGTACAACACACCTTGGTCTTGCCACTGGACAATGAAAACGCTGTTGAAGAGGCATTTCAAAAATATGGTCAAGATATAGCGGCTGTTATTATTGAGCCCATTCCTGCTAATAATGGCTTATTACTTCAAAGAAAAGAGTATCTACAATTTTTAAGAAGTATTACTCAACATTATCAGTCCTTACTGATTTTTGATGAAGTGATTAGTGGTTTTCGTGTAGGATTTACAGGTGCTGCGGGGTATTATAATATTAAGCCCGATATTATTACTTTTGGAAAAATTATTGGCGGGGGATTTCCTGTGGGTGCTTATGCTGCATCCAAAGAAATAATGGGAATGGTATCGCCTGATGGTCCGATGTATCAAGCCGGTACTTTGAGTGGAAATCCAGTAGCAATGGCGGCGGGCTACGCTCAATTATCAGAATGTTTGAAATACCCAAATTTTTATACCGAATTAGAACACAAAACAACCACCTTAGTGAATGAAATTCAAAATTTGAAGCCCCCACATTTACCCTTTAAGATATTTCATATTGGTTCTATTTTTTGGATCGCATTTACAGAAAAAGAACATATACGAACTGCCAGTGATATTGATCCTGATAGTATGAAATATTTCAAACAAATGTACCATTTACTTTTAAGAAATGGTATTTACCTTGGACCTTCGGGATACGAAGTAGGGTTTGTAAGTTATGTGCATTCTAATGAAGATATAATACGAACTATTCAAGTATTTGAAAAAGTGTTGAAGAGTTTGTAAATGAATGAATAATTAAATTTCCATCTCACTCAAATTTAAATTAAACTAAAACAATCAATGCTGCTGCGAATCATTTTAATATTTTTATTTGCTTTACCCTATTTTCTTTTAATTGGGCAAAGCCATTCACTCAATTTACAGCAATGTATAGACATCGCTATTCAAAATAATTTAAATATCAAAATGAGTGAGATTAATGTAAAACTTGCCCAAAACAATGCTCTTCAATCTCAAGCACAAAGTTTACCTTCTCTCAATGCAGGGGCTAATCATCTCTATCAATACGGACGAACCATAGACAGATATACCAATACCTTTGCTAATACACAAGTGCTTTCTCAAAACTTCTTTTTATCTGCTCAATGGACCATTTGGTCAGGACTTTCTCAACACAATACCGTTCTATCCAATAAAATGCACGCTTTATCTTCACAGGAATTATTAAATCAACAAAAAAATGATTTAATACTCAATGTGGCAACGGCTTATATAAATGTATTGTTATCGCAAGATATTTTACAAGTCAATCAGGCACAATACGAAATTACAAAACAACAATACAATCGCACAAAGATATTAGTAGAACAAGGCAGTGTAGCCCCCTCTAACTTAAAAGATATTGAAGCCCAACTCGCTAATGATGAATTGAATGTTATCAACGCTAAAAACAATTATGAACTCAATTTATTAGCATTAAAGCAAATTCTCAATCTACCATCTGATAAAGACATTGAAATAGTACGACCAGAAGTAAATATCAATACGGATATATTAAATCAATATACGGCAGATGATATCTTCAAAATGGCTGTAAACACACAACCTTCTATAAAAAGCAAAGAATACCAACTAAAAGCCAATGAATATCTATTAAAAGCCAACAGGGGGAGAAGAAGTCCTACGCTTAGTATCAGTGCATCGTTAGCCACAGGGTATTCAGGTTTAGCCCAAAGAATTATAGGATACCAAACAAGAACAGATACCTTAGGTAACATTCCTGGATTTGGTCCATTAGTATATTCACAACAAGTACCCATACTTGAAAAAACGCCATTTTTACAACAATACAAAGATAATTTTAATCAAACACTTGGATTTAGTTTGACCATTCCATTATTCAATGGTTTAAGCACGCACACGGCTATTAAAAATGCTCAACTCAATGTATTAAGTGCCAAATATGATATGGAATTAAACCATCAAAATTTGTATAAAACAATCGTGCAAGCATATCAAAATGCCAAAGCCGCATTGCACAAATACGAAGCGAGTATCAAGTCCTTTAATGCGGCTCAAACATCCTATGAAGTCAATGAAAGCAAATACCAACAAGGGGCTATTTCTTTTTTTGAATACGCTACTGCCAAAAATAGGAAAGTTAGTGCAGAACTCAATTTAATGCAAGCCAAATACGACTTGTTCTTTAAACTAAAAATTTTAGAATTCTATGCAGGAAAATCTATTAATTTTTAATACGATGAAAACACGGATATTTGTAACAATAGCAATGTGTGTAATGATGGGATTAAAAGTATTTGCTCAAACACACACTAATGCCGATACTATTGGAAAAGCAAGTCCATCTGATAATATCTATGTAAAATCCATAGCAGGCGATTCTTTGAGTTCGGGCTTTGTGATAATCATTAAAAAAGAAGTCAAACTGCATAAGCATTTACATCACTCTGAATTTGTAGTAGTATTAGAAGGTGAAGGAAAGATGAAGTTAGGGGATAAAGAATTTATTATTCAAAAAAATGACATTGTATTCATTCCTAAAAATACACCGCATAAAGTTATTACAACATCTAAAAAACCCCTTAAAGTGATAAGCATACAATCGCCGTATTTTGATGGGAAAGATAGAGTGCTGTTAGAGTGATTTTTGCTTACGCAATTTTGAGTAGAAAGTAAAAAGTTGAAAGTGGAAAGTAGAAAGTTAAAAGTGGAAAGTTAAATTTGAAGAATATGAAAATACAGAGATTTGAAGATATCATTGCTTGGCAAAAAGCAAAGGATTTAGCGGTCAGTATTTATACTGAATTTTCTGAAAGTAAAGATTTTGGATTTAAAGATCAAATTCAACGATCGGCTGTATCTATAATGAATAATATAGCCGAAGGTTTTGAAAGAAGAACGAATGATGAGTTTAGATACTTTCTATATGTTGCTAAAGGTTCTTGTGGAGAAGTTCGGTCTATGTTATATTTAGCAAAAGAACTTAATAAAATTACTGAAAGTGCTTTTAATACATTAATGCAATTAACATTAGAAATTTCAAAACTTATTTCTGGTCTAATAAAGACATTATGAACTTTTAATATAAAAGTAGAAAGTAGAAAGTTGAAAGTAAAAAGTGGAAAGTAGAAAGTGGAAAGTGATAAAGAATAATGTTTTTGTTAACTTTTGACTAAAATTTTAAGGATAATTACTTTCAACTTTTGACTTTTAACTTTTGACTAAAATTTGCGTGAGGGATGCGGAGGGCGGCGGTGAGCGAAGCGAACCGCCGGCACTGCCTCGCCTTCGTTAGTCATCGTCATTGCGAGCCCTTTTTTAAGAAGGGCGAAGCAATCTCTTATTGAGTGAGTGATAGTCCCATTGAGATTGCTTCACTTCGTTCGCAATGACGATAAGGCGAGGATTGCCGAAGCGATAGCGAAGCCCGTAGCAGCCCGACCCGAGCGAGCCACAGCCACTCGTCGTTGCGAGGGCGTTGCCCGAAGCAATCTCGTGTGAGATAGTGGAAATTCCTTTGATATTGCTTCACTGCGTTCGCAATGACGGGTGAAAAAACTGCTGTGGCAAGCGAGGGGCACGCCCAAATAAAAATAAAAATTTAAAACAATATCTAATTACAAATTTTTATGAGGAAAATAAAGTATTTTGCTTTGAGTGTTTTTGTAAGTTTATCTGTAAAAGCACAAGTGATATTTAAGGAAGGTTTTAATAATTTGACTTTGTCAACTTACAGCACGGCTTATGTTGTAACGAATTACACTACTTTGCCATCAGGATTTATTGAAATCAGCGAGGGATATAAAAATCAACAAGGAAGTTCCTTGCATCCTAATACGCCTTTTCACACAGATAGTTTGAGAAAAAAAGGATGGGGGGTAGTATATAATGCGGTATTGAAAGATACATTTTTGGTTTCTACATCTTGGGTGGATACCAATAAAGCAATTAGTAGATGGGTGCTATCGCCTGTTATTAGTGGAATTTCAGTAAATTCGGTATTGCATTGGAAGGCAATGTCTCCTGATCCTACTTATGCAGATGGTTATGCTGTTTATGTAACAACGAATACAAGCACCATAGATACAAGTATTTTTACAAGTGGTAATAAAGTATTTCAAATCAATGATAACAGCACAAGCGGTGGGGGTGAAAAACAACAATGGACGCATCGCAGTGTATCGCTTGCTAATTATTCAGGACAAAGCATTCGTGTTGCATTTAAAAATATCTCACGGCAAAAGTATCAATTGTGGATAGATGATATTGTGGTTGAAAACTTATCTAATGCATACGATGTAGCCATTGAAAATAAAGGCAACACAAAATATGTGGTGGTCAATCAGCCATTTCAACTAATGTGTGGCATTGTAAATCAAGGATACCAAAATATTTCAAATGTTCAATTAGCATACAGCATTCAAGGGATTAGTTACAATAGTCAAACTTTTTCATTGAATACTAATCTTATTCCTTTGGCGACAACGACTGTTGCTTTTACTAATACTTTGACTATCAATACCGCAGGATTATACAAAGTGAAAATATGGGTCAATCAAATAAATGGACAAAATGATCAAAATCATTTTAACGACACCATTTCGTATTATCTTTCTGTACTTTCAAATTCTATAACTCCTAAAATATTGGTAGAACAATTTACAGATGCATCGCTTTCGTATGCCCCTGCTTATCAAGACACTTTAATGAACATCACACAACAAGATACGAATTGTATTGCTATTCAGATTCATCAAAAAGATTCATTGCAATTAGGGAATAACAATTTATTTTTCAAAAATTACAATTTGCCTGAAAATCAATTATTGGCACTTATAAATAGAACTTACTTTACTAATGATCGTAAAAATTATTTTGCATTAAATGATTTGAGATCAAAAATTAATTCATTAAAAAACAGTATTACACCTTGCACCATCAGTATTTCTAATGTTTTAGTAGATACCATTCAAAGAAAAATTCAATTAGATGTCAATGTTACATTTTTGCAAAATGCAGTAGGTGATTATAGAGTTAATGTTTATTTGATGGAAAACAATGTCTATGGAAATCCAACGGATACAAGCATAAACGGATACAATCAACTATCAGCGTTTTATTACACGCCTTATTCCAATTATTATCAACAAGGTTATTTTTCACCTACGGCCAATGCTTTTGTATTGAATGCTTATCAATACAAACATCACATAGTAGCCAACAATCTACACAAGGGCATTTATGGGGATAACGCGGTTATTCCTAACAATCCTAATATCGGCACTACATATAGTCAAACATACACTTTAAATATTCCTACATCTAATAATGCTTTTCGTTATCATTTTGATAATTTATACCTTATTGCTTATGTTTATGAACACGATACGTTAATTGAAAATAGAAAGATACTCAATGTTATTCGTAAAAAAGTAACAGCACAACCTGAATTGGTTGGTATATCTACAAATTCAAATCCTTTGCATAAGATTGTTATTTATCCAAATCCTGCAAGTCATTTTATTTTTATTCAAGGAATTACCAATCAAGAAAAATGGAAAGGCAAGATATTTGATTTATTTGGTAAAGAAGTTTTACAATTTGATCAACCTTATGTAGATATTTCAATGCTTTCTGAAGGAATGTATGTGGTGTGTTTAATGAGCGAAAATGGTGTTATTAGTAAAAAGTTGATTATTCAACAGAATAAGTAAGAAGTCCGTTAAGCAAATTAAAATTTTATTTGTAATTCTAATGATGAATAAAATTAATTACAGCATTGTTCCGTGCACAGAAAATTATTTTGAACAAGTAATAAAGGGAATTGAAATAATGCAATTAGATAATAGAGAATTAAAGATGAATGATTTTTGGGTAGCCCTTGTAGAAAATAGTATTTTAGCAGGATTTGGCAGAATACGAAAATATACAAACGCTGCAGAAGTATGTAGTGTGGGTGTGTTTGAAAAGTATAGAAACAATGGTATTGGTAAAAGTATTATACAACAACTTATTTACAATTTTACAATAATTCAGAAAAATACGCTACCTATTTATGTTGTTACAATTATTCCCAAATACTTTGAAAAATTGGGTTTTGAGATAATAAAAGAAGCATCGTATCCAAAAGAAATTTACGACAAATGGTTGTATTGTGTATCCGAATTACCTGTGCCTGAAGAATATGTGATTATGCGGTTTAATCATCTATCACCCAATCTATAAAGGATGTAATAATACTTAAAATCACAGAAAACACCAATCCGTGTAAAAACGTATCTATGTGCACACCACCTACCAAATATGCTGCAAAATAAACTAATCCCGTATTAATGATGATCAAAAACAATCCTAATGTAAGCACTGTAATTGGCAATGAAAGTAAAACAAGAATGGGCTTTACAATGCTATTTAAAAACGCCAATGCTAATGTAAATAATAAAGCATTCCAAAATCCATCTATTGAAATTCCTTTTAAGAAATAAGGAAGAATAAAAACAAATATACTGGTTAATAAGAGTTTCTTTAAAAAAGCCATTGGTAAGAGATTAAACGGTCATTATTTCTTTTTCTTTTAGTTCAAGGTGTTTATCACATTTTTGGATGTATTCGTCAGTAAGTTTTTGAACTTTTTGTTCTAATGCTTTTGCTTCGTCTTCGGGCAGACCTTCTTTTTGAAGTTTTTTGATGGTTTCCATTGCTTCTTTACGGGCATTGCGAACACCAATTTTGGCTTCTTCTGCAAATTGTTTAGAAAGTTTTACCAATTCTTTACGTCTTTCTTCTGTAAGAGGTGGCAAAGAAATACGAATGACAGTACCATCGTTTTGAGGATTAAATCCAAGGTTGGCTAATTGAATGGCTTTTTCAATAGGGGTGAGCATATTTTTTTCCCAAGGTTGAATGACCAAAGTTCTGGCATCTAAGGTATTAATGCTGGCAGTTTGCGAAATGGGTACTTTTGATCCATAATATTCTACCAATACATTTTCTAAGATAGCAGGATTGGCTTTTCCTGCACGCACTTTTGCCAATTCTATTTCAAGATGCTGAATGGCTTTATCCATTTGAGCACGAGTAGTATCTAATAATTTTTTTTCATCCATAGTAAATAATTTTTTGCGGCAGCAAACTTACGAAAAAGTTTGAACAATGTAATGAATAAGTAGAAAGTAGAAAGTGAAAATTTTAAAAGCGGTGATTTAGTTGAATTAAACCGACAATCGTTCTTTGTGCACTTTGTGTTAATGCCTTGTGTTCTTTGTGGTTAAAAATGTAAATTCATTAGAAACAAAAATTTTTAGTACTACTATGAAAAAATTTTCACAAAATTTCTACTGCATTAGGATATAGAGATTTCCACTTTTTGAGAGATTTTTCGTCTTTTACAAATATAACTGTTTTGGCGTCTATTCTAAGTTTGACAAGGTATTTTTTAGGTTTGGTAACTATAACAGGATTACTATATGTAGAAACATTCAATGTTGTTTGTGATGATGGGTTTACAGATTTTTCTTGGGGTTTTGTTTTAATAGATTTAGCAGAAACTTTTGTTTTGTTCTTTTCTTTTGCCTTTGTGCTTTTAGCAGTATTTTTGGGCTTTACAGATTTCTTAATAGAATTGGACTTTTTGTCTTTGGGGCTTTTTATTGTTTTAGACTTGGTTTGTTTTTTGGATGTTGTTCCCTTTTGGGTAGTTGCTTTTTTAAGGATTGTTTGAGGTTCTTTGGCTTTTTTATTTTTTTGTGTCTTATTATTCTTTGGCTTACCTTTGCTCTGCTTTAAATGCTTTTTCTGAGTGACAATATCTTTCTTTTTACCTTTCTTTTGGGTATTCTTATTGGTCTTTGAGGATGTTAATTTTTTCTTCTTAGACATAAATGATATTAAAATTAAAAGATATTATTTTAAGTTCACAATAGATTTTTAATGCCCCTTGATATACCAAACATTTAAAAATCTTGCATAAATATACTAAAAATTTAATTGCCTATCAATTTTTTTCAAAATGAAGACATTTTTAAAAATTTCCTGCTTACTTTTAATGTTTTTGTATTCAAATGCTCAAAGTATTTCTTTTAATGAAAAAGAATGGAACTCTACAATTATTGGCATTTCTGTAAGAGATATTAGCAACAATAAAATAATCTTTGAAAAAAATAGCCACCTTCAACTATGCCCTGCCAGTACTTTCAAATTACTTACAACAAGTGCCGCATTAGAAAAATTAGGGGCTAACTATCAATTCAAAACAGAATTTTACTATGTAGGAGAATTGAAAAATCGTGTATTAAGCGGAAACCTTATCATCAAAACGTATGGCGACCCTACTATTGAATCACGCTTTTTCAAAAACAATACTTTGAACGCCATCGTTTTACAACTCAAACAAAAATTAGATAAAATCACGGGAAAAATTATTATTGACAATAGTTTCATTCAATCTGATATCCACGACAATTGGATATGGGAAGACATTAATAATTATTATGCGGCTATCCCCTACTCTACCAATATCTACGATAATGAATTTCATATTTACTTACAATCTCAGCAAATCAATACACCTGTCAAGGTCTTGTCTATCCAGCCGCAATATCATTCATACCCCAAAATTGAAATCAGTGAAAACTCGCTTACGGCTCAACAAGGCGGAGATAACGCTTATATTTATGGTGACCCGCTTGCTTATACTAAACGCCTGAAAGGAAGCATTCCACCTTTTCAAAAAGAATATTCTATAGAAGGCGTATTGCCCGACCCACCAAGAATGTTTGCCCAAGAATTCATCAAGGAATTAAACCATCAAAAAATCATTCTCAAAGACACAGTACCATTGATAGTAAACAAAGACAGCATTCCATACACTACTGCCCAATTGTTGTATACTCAATATTCACCACCATTATCAGAAATTGTACGACTGACCAACTTACACAGTATAAATTTATTTGCAGAAAGCATTGTGTACGCCTTAGGTAATGGCAACTATGACAAAGGCAAAAAAGAAATCATTCAATTTTTAAAACAACAAAACATTAACACCGATGAAGTAAATATAGATGATGGCTGTGGATTATCAAGATTAGATGGCGTTTCGGCAGATGCACTCACTCAACTTTTATCAAAGGTTTATCAAAAATCGTATTTTACTACCTTTTGGAATTCATTGCCCGTAGCAGGTGAATCAGGAACAATGAAAAGTTTTGCAACTACACCGCCATTAGCAAATAATCTTAGATGTAAAACAGGATATGTTCAAAGAGTCAGAACCTATGCAGGATACTTAAAAACAAAATCTGGCAAGACATTAGCCGTAGCAGTAATGTTTAATAATTTTAATGTTTCCATAGATAAAATCAAACAAAGTACAAAAGCATTTTTTGAAATGATGTATAATGATTAGTTGAAAGTTGAAAGTTAAAAGTTTAAAGTTGAAAGTTGTAGGAGATTTGAATACTATATTTGTAAGTCATTCAGAATAAATGATTCATTGAAAATGATTTTTCTATTAGAGAAATTGAATAGAAAAAGATGTTCTATAAAAGCAAATAATGTTTATAATTAATGAATAATTGTGATGGATTGGTTTTGAAAAATAAATCGTATTAAATAACTCATTTGTTTTGATTATTTTTGCGTAAAAAGATTGAAATAAAATTGATATGATTAACCTCATCAAATACTTGTGGCAGATATTAAAAAGGGGATTGTGGAATGTCCGATTAGATAAGGAAAGACCTGTTATTGCCTACATTTTAAGGAATATTCGCATATTTACATTAGCAGGCAAAGAGTTTATAAATGATAAATGTTTAACACAAGCATCTGCATTGACGTTTTTCACTTTCTTTTCAATAGTGCCCTTAGCCGCATTAGCATTTGCAATAGCAAAAGGTTTTGGACTACAACAAGAATTAGAAAAAGATATTTTGCAAAAAAATCCTGAATATGAATTTGTGTTAACTAATATCTTCAAATACGCTAATGCTATGCTTGATGCAGCCAAAGGTGGCGTTATTGCTGGTGCTGGAGTTTTGTTATTATTGTATAGTGTTATTTCATTATTGAATAATATAGAAAATACTTTTAACCAAATATGGGAAGAAAAAAGTTCAAGAAATTGGTTTAGAAAAATTGCAGATTATATTTCTATAATGATTTTTGCACCGATATTTTTAATACTATCAAGTAGTTTGACCATAGTATTACAAACAAAATTATCTGCCTTTCTGTTTTCAGGTGCAGCAGTCATAGGCATCAAACTTCTTTCGTTTGGACTTATGGTACTTGTATTTTTCTTTTTATACAAAACATTAACGAATGCTTTTGTTTCTATAAAGTCCGCCTTTTTTGGGGCTTTCTTTGCAACGATATTATTTGAGTTACTACAATGGGGCTATATTCATTTTCAAATAGGCGTATCACGCTTCAATGCTATTTATGGAAGTTTTGCGGCTGTTCCATTGTTTTTATTATTTGTTCAATACAGTTGGTATATTGTTCTCTTTGGTGCAGAAATTGTTTATGCTCATCAACACGTTGATAAATTTGAATTAGAAACAGAAATAAGTAGCATTAGCCAACGACTTAAAAAAATTTTCAGCATTATGATTCTCAATAAAATTTTGAATCATTTTATAGAAGGTAAAAAAGGCATTACTTTACAAGCATTATCATCTGAATTGGATATTCCCAATCGTTTAGCACAATTAATTATTCAGGACTTGATAGATACAGAATTTGTAATAGAAGTTAAACAAGAAACTTCCGATCCTATTTATTTACCATTAAAACCAGATTATCAAATCAGCGTTAGCGAACTTATCAAAGCCCTTGAACACAAAGGAACTAACGCTTTACCTATGGATGAAACTTCGCATTTTATTGCCGCCTCTAAAACCATTGAAAAAATAGAAAAACACATTCAATCACATTTCGGAGATATTTTAGTAAAAGATATAGAAAAATCGCATCTTCATAAAAAGCATTTCATCAATGAATAATTTTACTTTTTCAAAAAGAATGACTTTTAAGTATTGCATTATTATTCTGAGTTTAGTAAGCATTCAATGTTTTGCCCAAGTAGATTCTTCTTCTGCATTATTTCAAAATAAAGAGATTAAAAAAAGATCATTCTTATCAATTAAACATTGGTCAGACCCTAAAAAAGCAAGTGTATTAAGTGCTATACTTCCAGGTGCAGGACAAGTTTACAACAAAAGATATTGGAAAGTCCCCGTCATTTATGGGCTTGAAGGAGCATTGATATATTCTATTATTCAACAAAACGCAAATTACAATTATTACAAAACAGAATTGATAAAGGTCATCAATGGTGGAATAAGTAAGGATGGATACTCTGCCCAACAATTAAGTTTACTAAAAAATCAAAGTAAAAAATGGCGGGATTTATCAATTGCAGGAAGTGTATTAGTGTATGTATTAAACATTATAGATGCTAATGTAGACGCCCATTTGAAGACCTTTGATATAAGTGATAATTTGTCTTTTCAAATAAAGATTTTTCCTGATTTACCTAAACATACACCTTATTCTTCTACTATCTATATGTTGTCCTTTCATTGGAAAATAATTGATAAGTAAGTATTGTATTGAATTACCAAACTTTTCCAAAATTAAATTTGCATAATATGTGTTTTTTTTAGCATATTTGCAACCGCAAATTAAAATTGCATTTCGGGGTGTAGTTCAGTTGGCTAGAATGCGTGCTTTGGGAGCATGAGGTCGTCGGTTCGAGTCCGGCCACCCCGACCAAATTTCAAATCATCTTTTACGATCAAAGTGGTACGTACCACGGCTTTTTCTCACAAACATAATAAGGTACTATACTTCCACCAAAATCTCTAAAGTATCTTTCTATTTGTGGCAACATACTTCCTTCAAAGTCAAAACACTTTTTACCAAGATGTTTACTTTTTAAAATACTATTCCACATACAACTCACACCTGCACCATGATGAGCATTCGCTGCATCGTATCCTCCTAATAAATAATAAGATGTATTTTGGTCATACACACAAAATGTAGTGGCTATGGGCTTTTCATTAAG
>JAOAIP010000070.1 GCA_026414605.1 Bacteroidia bacterium | reverse complement strand
GTTCTCATAAGTTTTGCTTTTTTGCGGCAAAATTAAAAGCAAAACAAAAAGACAGGAAATTTATTCCTGTCTTTTTTATTTTTTATTTTCTGCAATGTATTATGGTATTTTTTTAGAAATTATTTTGGACAATAGTGATTTAAAATATATTGTGCAATTTGAACGGCATTTGTAGCAGCCCCCTTTCTTAAATTATCGGCTACGATGAATAAGTTTAATCCTCTTGGATAATTAAAGTCCCTTCTAATTCTTCCTACAAATACTTCGTTTTTTTTGTGAGCATAAAGGGGCATTGGATAGATGTTGTTTTTCACATCATCTTGAACAATAACGCCTTTGGTTTTATGGAGTATTTCTCGTATATCGTTGATATCAAAATCTTTTTCAAACTCTACATAGACACTTTCGCTATGTCCACCTATTACGGGCACTCTTACGCAGGTAGCATTCACAGTGATGGTGTAATCATTTAGTATCTTGCGTGTTTCGTTGTGCATTTTCATTTCTTCTTTGGTAAAATCATTGTCAGTAAAGACATCTATTTGTGGAATGAGATTTAAATCAATAGGGTAGGGGTAAGCAAGATTTTGTGGGGTTTTGTTTTGACGCTCATCGTATAATTGTTGAACGGCTTTTGCACCAGTGCCTGTAACGGCTTGATATGTAGATACTATTATTCTTTTGATAGTATATTGTAAATGTAAGGGATGCAAGACCATTAGCATTTGAATGGTGGAGCAATTGGGGTTGGCAATGATTTTATCTTCTTTTTTTAGTATCTGTCCGTTTATTTCGGGGACAATTAAAGGTTTATCAGCATCCATTCTGAATGCAGAAGAGTTATCAATTACATAAGTATCTTCTGCTGCAAATAGGGGGGCGTATTCTAAAGATGCCTTACTGCCTGCAGAAAAAAGGGCTATATGAGGTTTTTTGTTGATAGCATCTTTTACAGAAACTACAGGGTATTCTTGATTTTTGAATACCACTTTTTTACCAATTGATTTTTCTGATGCAACAGGAATGAATTCTGTTACAGGAAATTGAAACTCTTCTAAAACTTTAATCATTTCTTGTCCCACTAATCCTGTAGCCCCTACTACTGCAACTTTCATGGTTTTTTAGGGGGTAATAATAGTAAAAATTGTAGTTTGTAAGTTTTCTCTCTCAATTTGCATAATTATTAAATCTTTGTGTATATTTGCAGCGAAATTTTTTAGTTTCGGGCTGTGGCGCAGTTGGTAGCGCACTCCTTTGGGGTGGGAGAGGTCGCTGGTTCAAGTCCAGTCAGCCCGACTTTACGGGGGATTTTTTCAAAAAAGCAGGCAAAGAAAAAATTTCCCGTTTCCTGAACCGCACTATTTACAGGGGTTTCCGAAGGGTAACGCCTTCGGTGAAAAAATGATAACAGCAGGTTTGTTTCACACAATGTTTCACACAAAAACAAACCTGCCATGAAAAATATTACTTACAAGTTTTATTTGCGTAAGCTTGGTAACAAGCATTACCTATACTTACGCCTTATTTTGAAAAGAAAGAAAAGCGAAAAGTCGTTGAAATGTTACATACCTTACCCGGAACATTTTAAGGGAGATTATGTAAAAGGGACTTATCCGGAGGCAGTTAAGGCCAATGTAATGATTAGTTACTGGAAAAACAGAATCAGTAACATTATTCTTGATCACACACTGAAAAGGAAAGAAACAAGCATACATGATATTCTTCATGATGAATTTGATTGCAAAGCATACTTTTTTGATTTTTATTGCAAAATTTTTCAGGAGAAACAGCAATTATTGAAGCGGGGAGGATGGAAAAAATATCTCACCGAATATAATAAGTTGAAAGAATTTAATCCTAATCTTAATTGGTCTGATTTTGACCAGGATTTTGGTAAGAAGTATTATATGTGGCTCATAAACGAGAAAAAAAACAACATCAACACGGCAAACAGGGCATTGAGATTGATAAAAACGGTTTTAAATGAAGCGGTAAGACAAGGTTATTTAGAGGAGAATCCTATGAAAGATGTGAAAACAAAATGGGTAAAAGGGCAGCTAACATTTTTGACGAAAAATGAATTGATGCAATTGCATACTCATATTTTTGAAAAAGAAACTGATAAAAAATTGAAAAATATCGGCTTGTATTTTTTATTTAGTTGTTATACCGGATTAAGGTACTCAGATGTTAAAAAATTAAAGTGGTCGCATATATCGGAGAATTATATTAAAATAGTCCAGGAAAAAACAAATAATGAAGTTTTGATTCCGTTGAATAATAAAGCACAAAAAATACTTGAAAATCAAAACAAAGATAGTCAACTGGTATTTAAGTGCTATTCTAATGCAAAAACGAATCAATACTTGAAAATAATAGCAGAAAAAGCAGGAATAAATAAGCGACTGACCTTTCATACTGCCAGACATACATTTGCTACGGTAAGTATTGAACTGGGAATACCGATTGAAGTGATCAGTAAAGTTTTAGGGCATTCAGATATTAAAGTGACACAAGTGTATGCTCGCATATTGGACCCGATTAAATTCCGGGAGATGGAAAAATGGAACTTTTAACAAATCTGTGGAGAGTGAAAAGTTTTTTTTTACAAAAAATTGCTACTACTTACTACAAAATGGCTATATTGCAGGACTGGTGCGGTTTTCCCGTGTAGTAAGATAAATTTTTTCTGTAACATCCTACTACAAA
>JAOAIP010000056.1 GCA_026414605.1 Bacteroidia bacterium | reverse complement strand
CAAACGCTCTCTGTTTTTCTGCAACTTAATTTCTTCTTTAAGTTATACCAAAGATAATCAACTTCCCAAAAGATTCATACACCCTCCTCTATATCCTTTAACATTTCATCGTATAAAGTGTTTTTTCTTGTTTTGATCCCCCTTACAATTTTTCTAAAAACTGCTTGTTTGAGTAGAGTTTTCTATAAATATTTACTCATACATCTATTTATTTTTCCAAGATTAAAATTTTATTTATATTTGCACTATCAAAAAGTTGCATTTGTGACTTGAATTCACCGATTAAATAAATTATTCACATATGAAAACATTTTATTATGTAATTTTCCTTTTTATTGTTAGATTTTATTCACAAAGCATATTCTCACAAAATCAATGGAAAGAAGGAGTTTATTTAAGCTATGAAGAATTAGAAAAGAATAGCCCATCTTACACAATAGACAGTGGAGATGTGATAAAAAGAGCATTCCCAAGGGGCTTCAATAATTTGATTTTATATAAACATTCACAAGAAAAAAAGAAAGATATTTATGTTCATTATATTTTCAAATATGGCAGTGTGTATGGTTATGTATATGAAAAAAAATTACATAGATATTTTTCTTCCAAAAGCTGGAAAATCAATGATGGATATTATACAGTAGAAGAAATAGGTAAGTTGGTTATTTATTCTAAAAGAGAATATGTCAATATTTTATTTGGTATAGGATACATAACCACTCATTATTTTTTCAGTCAAACATTAAATTCTGACATATATCCTTTAAGTAAAAAATATCTCAAAAATATTATAGACGATCATCAATTCAAAAAAATTGAACACTTGAAAGATATTGAACAAAAAGATAATTCAGGGCATTTTGTTATCAATCAATTATTGCAAAATGGATAATGTGTGAAAAATTTAAATTATTTTGTTTGAAAAGTTCTAATTAATTTTGCTACAAAAAATGTTTCTCATTCATCGTCCTCGTAGGAATAGAAAAAATGAAGTTATCAGAAATTTAGTGCAGGAAAATTGGCTTACTATCAATGATTTAATCTATCCAGTTTTTGTAAGCAGCGAAACAAAAGATAAAGAAGAAATTAAATCAATGCCCGGTATTTATAGATTTTCTCAACAATCTCTATTAAAAGAAATTGAAGAGTGCTTAAATCTTGGGCTCAAAGCATTTGCTCTGTTCCCTCACATTAACGACCAACTAAAAGATAACAAAGGAACTGAAAGCTGGAACGACAAGGGATTGTACTTATCAACCATTCGTTTAATTAAAGAAAAATTTCCCGAAACGTTTGTGATTACTGATGTTGCAATGGATCCTTACAGTAATTATGGACACGATGGAATTGTTGAAAACAATGAAATTGTCAACGATAAAACTTTGGAAGTGCTTGGAAAAATGGCATTAGCACAGGCACAAGCAGGTGCAGATATGGTTGCCCCAAGTGATATGATGGATGGTAGAATAGGTTACATCAGAAAAATATTAGATGACCATCATTTTACAAATGTTTCCATATTAGCATATACTGCTAAATACGCCAGCGGCTTTTATGGACCATTCAGAGATGCATTAGATAGTGCCCCAAAATTTGGTGATAAAAAGACCTATCAAATGAATCCTGCAAATAGCAAGGAAGCATTGAGAGAATTAAAATTAGATGAAATAGAAGGAGCAGATATTGTAATGGTTAAGCCCGCTTTATCTTATTTAGATATTATTTGTTTGTTTAGTGAGAATTCTCATTTACCTATTGCCGCCTATAATGTTAGTGGAGAATATGCAATGATAAAGGCCGCCGCACAAAAAGGTTGGATAGATGAAAAATGGGATTTTCTACAATTGGTGTTTCTGTCCAAGACAATTTGGACACTATAAAACTTTTAAATGTTAGATTCCAATAAAAATTATGGTGATACCTTCTTCCATAACCAAGTATGATATTGCTTTGAATTTGGTGGCCAAAATATCTGGTGTTTGGTTGAAATTTTAGCAAATAGCCAACTTCAAAACCTTTGATATTAAGTTTGTAAAAAACACCAATATCTGTAATCACATCATATCGGTAGTATCTGTTTTGTGGGTTCGCTTTATATTCTTGCCAAAATGGCCATCCTAATAAATCAACATTATTATTTCCAAAATTAATTCCAAAAGAATGTTGAAATAGTTTGATATCCTTAAAACTTTTTATTGAATCAGATTGACTATAACACAAAGAGATAATACAAACAACTTTAAAAAATATGTATGTAAACTTTTTCATTGGTATTTTCTTTATATTTTTTACTTTCCCACCCATCCCCTTCTTCATCATCTCTATCTCCTTTTTTTAAATTTTTTACGAAAGTATAATGCATAAAGTTAGAAAATGTTATAAAAAGTTTTTTAAGTTATTGAAAGTCAATGAGAAAAAATTAAAATTATTCCTTTTTAAATCTTGTTTACTATATTTTTTATGGTTGATTATCTACCCGATATTTATCTCCAAAAAACTCAAATAATATATTTAATTTCAAAAAAGAATTAGTTCCCCTTATCACACAAATTGTAATTAAGTCATTATCAAGAAGAATAATGTAATTACTATATTTGCAGGAAAAATGTTGTCTCATTTACTTAAAGATATTAGAGTATTAGATATTTCAAGTGTTTTAGCAGGTCCATCGGTGGGAATGTTTTTGGCAGAACTTGGTGCAGAAGTGATTAAGATTGAAAATCCAAATACAAATGGGGATATCACAAGGCAATGGAAAAATCCAAAAGAACATCCATCTCATCCTATAAGTGCTTATTATGCTTCTGTGAATGCTTTCAAAAAGATTGAGTTTTTAAATTTTAATATCCCTGATAATGTCCCAAAAATACATCAACTCATTCCACAAATAGATATAGTCATTGCCAACTTCAAATATGGCGATGATAAAAAATTCCAACTTGATTATAACACATTAAAACAACTGAATCCTCGCTTAATTTATGCACAAATTACAGGATTTGGCAAAGCAGATACTCGTATTGCTTATGATTTAGTATTACAAGCAGAAACAGGATTTATGTATCTCAATCGTCCTGATCATCAATTGCCTAACAAAATGCCTGTTGCACTAATTGATGTCTTGGCGGCACATCAATTAAAAGAAGGAATTTTATTAGCCCTTTATCAAAGATTAAAGACAGGTCAAGGATCGTATGTTCATTGTTCGCTTTATGATGCTGCAGTATGTAGTTTAGTAAATCAAGCCGCTAATTATTTAGTAGCCGGCTTTAATCCACCGCCAATGGGATCTGAACATCCTAATATCGCACCTTACGGCGAATTGTTTGAAACATATGATAAACAATACATTACTTTTGCCATTGGATCTAATCGGCAGTTTACTGATTTATGCCAACTTCTCAACCTCAATGATATTGCTGAACACCCAAATTTTTCAAGCAATGCAGACCGAGTAAAAAACAGAAAAGACCTGTATCAAATTTTACAAGAAAAAATAAAACATTTACCTGCAGCAGAAATTTACAATAAATGCCTTCAAAACGATATTCCTGTTGCTCTTATCAAAGACATTGAAAGTGTAATGAAAGACCAACGTACACAAAGATTGATTAAGCCCGTTGAAATAGAAGGACAGAAGTTACAAATAATCACATCTATTGCTTTTGAAATAGTATGAAAGTAAAAATTGCACAAAACGAACAGGATTTACAAAAGATTTTTGACCTTCGTTATGAAGTGTTACGAAAACCTTGGAAACAAGCATACGACACATCTTTTGACGAATTGGATAAAGTATCTATTAATGCATTTATTGAGTACAATGATATTTGTATTGCTTGCGGAAGATTAGATATTTTGCAAGAAAACACAGCGCAAATACGCTATATGGCAGTTCATCCAGATTTTAGAGGACAAGGTTTAGGACAACTCATATTGAATACACTTGAAGAAATGGCGATTTCAAAAGGTATTGAGAAAATTATTTTACACGCTCGTGAAAATGCTTTGGGGTTTTATTTAAAACAAAATTACAAACTGATAAAGTCCTCACACGTTTTATTTGATACGATACAGCATTATTTAATGGAAAAGAAAATTAAAGATTTTTCAAAAGATATTTAATCCATTCTACATCAATCCCATAGGTGTTTTGATTCCTTTTTTACCATTGCATTTTCTTGTAGGTTGATGCGTACTGCAAGCCACAAAAATTAAAAATAACAACAAAAGCAATGCGAATTTAACCTTCATAAAACAAGCTATTTTAAGTGCAAAGGTATGAAAAATTATTGTAACGATGTATTTATTTCGTTTAAAATTTACCAATAAAAAAATTCCTTATCTTTTTTATTTATCATTCTCAGAGTACTTCCTTTTGAAGTTTAATATTTTCTTAATAATATCTGTCTTTTATTTTGAAATTTAATTCAGTACTTTTGCCCAAAATTATTTGAGATGAAAAAATTATTTTTATTAATTGGGTCCTTATCATTTTGTTATCAATCTTATTTTACCCAAACAGATTCAATTCCATCAGATACTGCAAAAACCAAAGAAGAAGATTTTCATATACCCGTGTATTCAGTAACATCTGATGAAAGTGATGCAGAAAGCAATGCACAAGATATTGCTTCTTTATTACAAGCATCGAGGGATATTTACTTAAGTTATGGGTCGTTTCACTTGGCTTCTGTGAATTTTCGTTTAAGAGGATTGCCCGCTGACCAAAGTATGGTAATGATTAATGGTATAAATATGGTGAATCCAGAATTGGGTTATGCCAGTTGGAGCAATTGGGGAGGATTAAATGATGTAATGCGTTTTCCAGAAATTAGAATTGGCGTTACCCCATCTCGTTATGCATTTAGCCCATCGGCGGGCTATACTTTCATAGATAGCCGTGCTTCTCTTTTCAAAAAAGGCACTCGTTTTTCTTACGCTAATTCTAATAGGATATTCCAACATAGAGTAATGCTTACGCATTCTACAGGAATGATGTCTAATGGGTGGGCAATTACTGTATCTGCTTCGGCTCGTTTGTCAGATACCAGTTATTATCCAGGTACTTATTTTAATTCACAAAGTTATTATTTATCTATTGAAAAAAGAATTAATGACCAGCACTCCATTGCATTAACTGCTTTTTATGCAGATATTGAAAGAGCCAGAAAAGGAATGGCTACACAAGAAGTATACAATTTAGTAGGAAATAATTTTTATAATCCATATTGGGGCTATCAACAAGGTAAAAAAAGAAATGGTTATATTACCAATAATGCTCATCCTACGGCTATTCTCACTCACATAAATACAATTTCTGAAAAAACAAAATGGATAACTTCTGCATCTTTTTCTTATGGAAAAAATAAATCTACGAATGTTACTTGGTACGATGCGGCTAACCCAAATCCTATTTATTATAAATATCTTCCAAGTTATTATGCCAATACCAATCCTGCTTATGCACAAATACTTACTCAATTATGGAAAACAGATGTAAATACACAACAATTACGTTGGGATGATTTTTATCAAGCCAATTATGGCAACTTATTTACAGTATTTGATGTAGATGGAGTTCCTGGAAAAAATTTTGAAGGAAAACGTTCAAAATACATTGTTCAAGCCAATAATACAGATTCTAAAATATTTAATTTTAGTTCTTATATTAACTCTCGTATAGATAAATTTTTTGTCAGTGGTGGTATCAATGGAAGTTATAACATTCTTCATCATTACAAAACAGCCGAGGACTTGCTTGGTGGTGATTTTTGGTTGGATTATGATATATTTGCTCGTGGTCTTACAACCGATTATTTATACTATCAAAACGATATAGAACATCCTAATAAATTAATCAGAAAAGGCGATATTTTTGGATACAATTATAATATCAACATCCAAAGATACGAGGGATGGGGACAGGTAGAATATAATACTGCAAAAGTTGATGTTTATGGGGCATTATCATTAAGTTACTCTTCTATATTTAGAGATGGCTTGATGAAAAATGGCAAATTCCCTGATAATTCAAAAGGTAAATCGCCTACTAAAACATTTTTTAATTATGGAATTAAAGGAGGTGCTACCTACAAAATTAACGGAAAAAATTATGTTACTATCAATGCAATGTATAATACTAAACCTACTGATTTTCAAAATATCTTTATCTCACCACAAACCAGAAATGATTATATCAATCCTATTCAAAATGAAGAATGTTTAGCAAGCGATATTAATTATTATGCCAATTTCGGTTTCTTAAAAGCCCGAGCCACTTATTACTTTTATCAGTATAAAAATTTAACTTATTTAAGAAGTTATTTCCACGATGCTTACAATACCATTGTAAATTACATTATGACTGGTGTAAATACACAACATCAAGGTATTGAATTAGGATTAGAAGCCAAATTTTTAAGAGGATTTACAGCCACAGCAGTATTGGGCTATGGTGAATTCATTTATACCAACCGCCCATTGGCTCAAGCGTGGAGAAATAATTCAGGAGAACAATTATTCTCGGATAGAACAGTTTATTTGAAAAATTATAAAATAGGTGGCACACCACAAACAGTGGCAGGTTTAGGACTTCGTTACAACAGCAAAAAATTTTGGTACGCAGGGGTATATTTTAATTACTTTGCTGATATGTATATTGAACCTAACCCTGACAGACGCACCGAAGCCGCTATTAGCAAATATCTCCCATCTGACCCACAATGGCAACAATTATTAGGACAAGAAAAATTACCTGCTAAATATACCATTGATGCTAATATCGGTAAATCATTTAGAATAAAACATAAATACACTCTTGGAATCAATGGATCTGTATCTAACTTGTTAAATAATAAAACAATTATTTCAAATGGAATAGAACAATTAAGATACGATGCCAATGACCCTATGAAATTCCCCAACAAATACAACTATGCGATGGGATTAACTTATATGCTAATGATTAACTTTAATTTTTAATATATGAAAAGATATTGGAGTTTGTTATTTGTTTCCTTTTTTGTATCTTTTACTTTTGCACAAAAACTTGAAAAAGGTACTAACTATCACATTGTAGTAGTTGGTTTTTGGAATGTTGAAAATTTGTACGATACCATTGATGATCCTAAAAAAGACGATCAAGAATTTTTGCCCAATGGGACTAACTTATGGAATACTTCACGTTATTTGAGAAAATTAGATCACTTAGCAGAAGTTATCAAACAAATGGGAGAAGAATTTACCCCTGATGGACCTGCTGTTTTAGGAATGTGTGAAATAGAGAATATCAATGTATTAAAAGATTTAGCCAAACAAGAAAAAATTGCAAACAGAAATTATCAAGCCATTCTTATAGAAGGTCCGGATGCTCGTGGTGTAGATCCTGCATTGATGTATAATCCTAAATACTTCAAACCCGAAAAGTCCGTTTCTTATCACGTCAAATTAGTTACAGATAGTGCCCACAAAACACGGGATATATTAGTTGTTTATGGAAAATTATTAGGAGAACCCTTTGCCTTTTTAGTCAATCACTGGCCTTCCAGAAGAGGAGGAGAAGAAGCCAGTAGACCCAATAGAATAGCAGCGGCCAAAATTGCTCGTCATATCGCAGATAGTATTACTGCATCAAACCCCAACATCAAAATAATGATAATGGGCGACTACAACGATGACCCTATCAATGAAAGTATAAAAAAATACATTCGCACCTATGATGACTTAAAGAGAACAAGAGATGATGAATTTTTTAACCCAATGGAAAAATTATACAAAAAAGGTATTGGCACATTAGCATATCAAGATCAATGGAATTTATTTGATCAGATATTGATAAATAAACCCTTGTTACCAAGCGATTATAGTACTTTACAATACTTTGATGTAAAAATTTTTAATAAACCCTTTGTTAGAAATGACTTTGGAAATTTTAGAGGATATCCCTTTAGAACAATTGTTGGTGGAAACTATCAAGGTGGATACAGCGACCACTTTGCTGTATATGTTGGCTTAGCAAGAAAGGTAAAGAAGTAAGGAGATCTAAAGTTGAAAAGATTTTTTTCTTATATATTCTCACATTCTTAACAAACCATACTTTAATATACAATAAAGGGCTCGGAATCCATCTTTCCAATTTATTTTTTTCCCTTCTGCGTATGTTCTTCCATAATAAGATATGCCTACTTCGTAAATGCGTATGTTTGGAATTCGTGCAATTTTACAAGTAACTTCGGGTTCAAATCCAAAACGATTTTCTTTTAATTCAATGTTTTTAATGATTTCACTTTTGAATAATTTGTAACAGGTTTCCATATCGGTTAAATTCAAATCGGTAAACATATTACTTACAAAAGTCAAAAATTTATTGCCTATTGTGTGCCAAAAGAAAAGTATTCGGTGTGGCTTTCCACCCATAAATCTTGATCCATATACTACATCAGCAAATCCTTCTATAATAGGTCTCAATAAGATATTGTATTCTCGGGGGTCATATTCTAAGTCCGCATCTTGAATAATAATAAAATCACCTTTTGCACTTTGAATGCCTGTGCGTATTGCTGCCCCTTTTCCTTTATTGACTTCGTGCTTGTAGTACTGAATGTTTAATTCTTTATTGTTTTCAATATAATTCAAAATGGCTTGTTCTGTATTATCCTTAGAACAATCATTGACTATCACAATTTCTTTTTGTATGCCATTGATGAGTTCTACTTCTTTTATTTTGTTAAGTATAAGATGTATTGTCTTGCCTTCGTTGTAGGCAGGAATGATGATTGATAAAGTCATAAATTTAGATTAGGATTATTATTTGGCTTCGGTAGAAAGAACTTTGAATTCTACTCTGCGATTATTTTGTCTACCTTCTTCTGTGTCATTAGTGTCTATTGGT
This sequence comes from Bacteroidia bacterium, assembly GCA_026414605.1. Lineage (GTDB taxonomy): Bacteria > Bacteroidota > Bacteroidia > B-17B0 > Aurantibacillaceae > BPGX01. The sequence goes on along the minus strand of JAOAIP010000056.1, from coordinate 43,839 downwards.
TGTGTCTCGCCATATCCTTTAGCAATGAGTTTGTTGGCGGGTATACCTTTTGAAATAATATAATCTACAACAGATTTGGCTCTTAACTGAGAAAGTTTTAAGTTGTATTCATCAGATCCTTTACTATCTGTATGACCAGATATTTCTACTTTTAAGTTGGGATTTTGATTTAACAACTCCACTACCCTATCTAATTCTGGATAGGACTCGGGTCTTAGTGTGGCTTTATCATAGTCAAAAAAGATATTTTTTAATATCACTTTAGTGCCTTCTTTGAGTTTTTTAAGTTCTATTTTTATGAAATATTCCTTGAATTGTGCAGAGTCAGGGAGATTAAAATTTTCAGAATGAAACATATATCCTTCGGCATTGACATTCAAACCATAATTTTTTCCAGATGGTAATGAAATCAAAAAATTTCCTGTGGCTTCATTGGATTTATATTCTCCAATAGGGTTGTTTTTTTCATTGTCTATCACATTAATTTTTGCACCAATTGGATTTTTGGTTTCTGCATCAATGACAATACCCTTTACAAGTGCCAATTTAGGTCCTTTGTTTTTAAGTTGAAAATTTGGGATAAATTCTAATTCGTAAATGTCTTTATCTTTACTTGATCCTTCGGAACTGAAATAGCCCTTTTTGCCATTAGCAGTTAATACCAAAAAAACATCATCGCCAGGACCATTGACGGGTTCACCAAGATTTATAGGGTCTGACCAATGTCCTTCGTCATTAACTGAGACAAACACATCATAACCGCCTTTTCCTTTATGACCTTTTGAGGAAAAGAACATTGTTTTGCCATCGGGGTGAATGAATACTCCTTCTTCATCATCAGGTGTGTTGATGGGTTCGCCCAGATTTATTGGCGTTGTCCATTTGCCATCGGGGGTGCGAGTACTCATCCAAATATCTCTGCCACCAATTCCTCCTTTACGATTAGATACAAAATAAAGTGTTTTGCCATCAGGAGCAAAACTTGCCGAGGACTCGTGGTATTCTGTATTAATGGGAAAACCGATCGATTTAGGACTTGTCCATTCTGTTCCTTTGAGTTCGCTTTCATAAATTTCACCATTCCCTTCGTCATCAAAGTAAATAAGCAATTTTTGACCATCGTTAGTAATGGCTATATCAGATATGTTTTTAAGTGGGTCATTGATGCTGGGAGGTAAAGGTACAGCAGGATTCCATTCGTCTTTGTCGGATTTTCTGGTAGAAATATAGATTTTTTCTTTTGACGATTTTTCTTTCTTGATTTCTTTATCAGTAAAGGGGCGGCGAGAAGTAAAGAATAATTGCAAGCCATCGGCGGTAACAATGGGTGCGTATTCGTCAAATTTAGAGTTGATATTTAATCCTAATTTTTTAGTTACAATTTTGACAGAGTCGTTGAACTCAGAAGTACGTTGTTGTTTGAATTTTTTTTGTTGAGCCAATATTGGAAGTACAAATAGAATGAATGTGCAGAACGAAACAATACTTTTCATTTTCATAGGATTAAAAAGTTTTAATAGATGGCAAATGTAATAAGAATTTTTGTTACTTGTATGTTATATTTACCACAAAGAATACATTAGTAAAAAGTTGAAAGTGGAAAGTTTGAAAGTAAAAGGAAATATTTTTTCTATTTAATGATATAGCGTTTTAATACTTTCTACTTTTAACTTTGAACTTTCTACTTTCTTCCTTATAGGTGTCGCCCTTTCAGGGCTTGAAATGTTGTGGATTTATTTTCACAGGGCTTTGCCCTGTGCTATTGTATTTTGCCCCTTCGGGGCTCCCCATATTTTATCCCTACGGGACACAACACATTACACTTTATACTTTCAACTTTAAACTTTCAACTTTAAACTAATTGTGTGGTTTGTATGCGTTTTTCTTTGTGTTCTTTGTGGTTAAGTTTGAAGTGCTGAGTAATAACGATTAAAGATTAAAATTATTCGTATCTTAAACTTTCAATAGGATTGACTTCGGCGGCTTTTTTAGAAGGGTAGTAACCACTTAAAATACCTACAATAAAGCATAATATCAATGCGGTAGTTATCCATAACCAAGGTATGAAAAAGCCCGTATTTAAGCCCATAGCCACAAGGTTTCCAATAATTATTCCTAAAATAATACCGCCTAAGCCACCTATTAGTCCTATAAATATGGATTCTAATAAAAATTGTAATTGAATGTTTTTAGACGATGCACCAAGGGCTTTGCGAATGCCGATTTCTCGGGTTCTTTCTTTTACATTGACTAACATTATATTGAGCAAGCCAATGACTGCACCTGTTAGTGTAATGATGCCAATAAAAGTAGCCCCTAATGTTACATTCTTTAAATCTTCTATGACCAAGTTAGCAATAGCATCGGATTTTTCTATGTCAAAATTATCTTCTTCGTGTGATTGTAATTTGCGGATATTACGAAATACAGCACGGGCCTTATCAATAGCGGCATTGAGTTGGTGAGTAGAGGCACATTTTACTTGTGTGTAAAAAGTCGCATTGCTTGTAGGTATTAGTCCTCTTGCGGTTTCAAGGGGAATGAAAATGACTTTATCACCACCAAAACCAAAACTACTGCCTTTGGGTTTGAGCACACCTATTACTACAAATTGATGATTGCCCCACCAAATTTTTTTTCCAATGGGATTTTGTTTTTTGAATAACAGTGCTTCAATGTCTTTTCCAATGATGGCGTAATTGTTGGTTTGATGAATTTCAATAGGACTGAACGACCTGCCTTCTTCTATTTCATAATCGGATAATTTTAAATAGTCCTCATCTATTCCTTTGATTTGAATATTAGGATTGGTGGACTGAGATTGGTATTTGACTTTGGCAGTAAAAGTTACATCTGTAGAAATAGATACTATGGCAGGAAAATCATAGAGTTTTTTAAATGCTTTGGCTTGATGGAAGCGAATAGGTGCAGAAATTTTTTTGCGAAATATCCGTCCTCTTTTTTTGATGTTTTCTGTTTTTTCAATAATTGAAAAAGTATTTGCCCCTAAATCTGAAAACTCACTTGTGATGCTTGCTTTAATGGCATCAATAGCCGAAAGTATACCTACTAATGCCATAATGCCTATGGCAATAATCAACATTGTCAAAGAGGAACGAAGTAAATTGGATTTGATACTTAAAAGGGCTTGGAGGACAAGTTCTTTAATTTTCATCTTCTTTGGGTAAAAAATTGGTAATGTTTTTTTTGGGATTAATGTAAGGTTGAATTTTATTGACAAGAATACTCATAGCACTGCCTCTGCCATCTACAAGAGATGATTTGGCATCATTGAATTTTCTTTGTGCTTGTTGGAGTGCTTTTTCTAATTCTGCAAAATAATCCGTAAAGGTTCTCAATTTATCATATAACTTTTCTATTTCTATTAAGATATTTTCAATGTCCTTTCTTCTTTTTTCTTGTTGCCAAATAAAGTAAATGGTTTTCAAAGTAGCGATGAGTGAAGTAGGTGTAACAATGATAATTTTTTTGCGAATGGCATAACTAAAAATGTCTTCGCCTTGATATTGTTGAATAATAGAAACGATGGACTCAATAGGAATGAACATTAATACAAAATCAACAGAATAAAGATTGAGGATTTTTTCATAATCCTTGGAACTTAAATTATTGATGTGGGATTGAACGGAATCAATAATTTTTTTAGCATAAAGATTTTTTTCTTCTTCTGATTGTGCAGAGTGAAATTCAATTAAGGCGTTGAGTGTAACTTTTGAATCAATAATTAAATGTTTATTATCGGGTAAATGAATGATAACATCGGGTGTCTTGTCGTCAAGTTTGGTTTGAATGGTATATTCTCGGTCTTTTTCAAGTCCTGATAGTTCAAGGATTTTTTCTAATATGAATTCGCCCCAATTTCCTTGCTTTTTCACTTCAGTGGTAAGGGCTTTGGCTAATCTATCGGCAGTGTTTTTTACTTCATCGCTTCGTTTTGTCAATTCTTCAATGATGGTTTTTAAGGATGAACGTTCTTTGTTTTCATTGTCATAATACGTTTGAATTCTTTTTTCAATTTCTTTGACTTGCTGCAAGTATTCTTTGATGGGACTAATAGTAGTGCTTATCACTTGTAAATTTTGTTCACTTAATTTTTGAGTGCTTTGTTCTAATAATTTATTGGTGAGAATTTCAAAATCCTTTTGTAGTTTTTGATGCAGTTGGGTCATTTCTTCTTTTTGTTTTGCTAATAAATCTTCTAAATTTTGAACTTTTTGACGATAAGAAGCATTTTCTGCATTTAATTGTTTATTTTCTTGTTGAGTAGACAATAACATATTTTGTAATTTTTCTAATTCATTTGCTTGAATGTTTATTTTTGCTTGATCCGCTGCTATTTGCTTTGATTTATCTTGTAATTCACCTTTTGCATTATTCAAATCTTGTTCTGATTGAGTAATCTTTGTCTTTAAAGAAGTTATTTCTGCTTGTAATTGTTGATTTTGAGATTGTAGCACTGCTTTTTCAGTATTTACAGCATTAAAACGAATGTATAAATAGATGACACCACCAATAGATACAATAAATAAAACAACGAATAACCACAACATAATAATTGAATTTTTTGCAAAAGTAGGGATTTTATTAGGAAACTTGGAATTTGAGATTAAAGTATTCGTGGAAATAATATTGAGTGATAAAAAATGCAGGAAGGAATTTATTATTAAATAAATCAAGTACTATTAATTCTTGATAATTAAACTAAAATTAAATTAATCTCACTCATTCAATGTTTTCCATAATAAATCTTTAAGTGCGGGAAGATTGTAACCTGTGTGTGAGGAAATAAAAATATAAGGCAGTTTATTTTTTCCTTTGAGTTTTTTATTGAGTTCTTTGGATAATTCTTGCATTAATTCTTCGTCTAATAAATCGGCTTTGCTAATCGCTAATACTCTTTTTTTATTGAGTAAATCAGGGTTGTAAAGTTCTAATTCTTTCAACAAAACTTTGTATTCCTCAAAGATATTGGCATTTTCAGCAGAAATTACAAATAATAAAACAGAATTTCTTTCTACGTGTCGTAAAAAACGATGCCCCAATCCTCTCCCCTCACTGGCACCTTCTATAAGCCCAGGCAAATCTGCCATTACAAAACTTTTGAAATCTCTGTATTGAACAATACCGAGTTGGGGAACAAGTGTGGTAAAGGGATAGTTAGCAATTTCGGGTTTAGCCGCAGTAAGAACAGAAAGTAATGTGGATTTTCCTGCATTTGGGAACCCAACTAAACCCACATCTGCTAATACTTTGAGTTCTAAAATTTTCCATTCTGTTTTGCCGGGTTCTCCTTCTTGTGCAAATCTTGGTGCTTGACGAGAAGGGGTTGCAAAATGAGCATTTCCCAAGCCGCCTTTTCCACCTCTTACCAAAATAAACTCTTGTCCGTGTTCGGTAATTTCACATTCAATTTCACCTGTTTCGGCGTTTCGGGCTATGGTACCAAGAGGAACTTCTAAAATCACATCTTTTCCCGATTTGCCGGTCATATTATTTTTTGAACCATTTTCTCCGTCTTCGGCAATAACGTGCTTTCTGTATTTTAAGTGCAATAATGTCCATAACTGGCTATTACCTCGTAAAATAATATGTCCCCCACGACCGCCATCACCTCCATCAGGTCCGCCTTTAGTGGTAAATTTATCCCGATGGAAGTGCACAGCACCATCGCCGCCTTTGCCACTACGGCAACAAATTTTTACATAATCAACAAAATTCGTTTCCACAATTTTTTCTTTGAAAATATAAGTTATTAGTTATTTAATATCTATTACAAAGGGCACAAAAGATTTGCATAATGTGTTCTTGTATGTTATATTTACCACAAAGAATACATTAGTAAAAAGTTGAAAGTGGAAAGTTTGAAAGTAATGAGAATACTTTTTCAATTTAGAGATTAGAGTTATAGTGCTCTAAAACTTTTTACTTTTAACTTTCAACTTTCAACTCATGTGGGCTTTGCCCTGTGCTATTGTATTTTGCCCCTTCGGGGCTACCCATATTTATCCCTATGGGACATATTACACTTTCTACTTTTAACTTTCAACTTTAAACTAATTGTGTTCTCTGTGGTTTAATTTGAAATACCTCAATAGAAACAAAATTACGCTTTAACTAACGGATCTATTATTGAACATATATCTTGAAAAACCTTGTTTACTTCTTGATTGGCATTGATAGTATAAAAGATATTTGTAAGATGATGTTCATAATAATTTTTTACAGGAAATGTCTTTTCGTAATATTCTGCTAATCTTTTACGAATAACATTAATATCTGCGTCATCACTACGACCTTCTATTTCTGCTCTTTTTTGTAAGCGTTCAATAAATACTTCATCGGGAGCACTCATAAAAAGTATGGCATCTACAGACATATTTTTTGCCATTAGCATTTTATTTAATGCTTCTGCTTGGGCTACTGTTCTTGGAAAACCATCGTAAAGAAAGCCATTAGTATTGCTTGTATTATCTATAAAATTTTGGATCATTCCGATCACTATTTCATCGCTTACTAATTCTCCTCTATCCATTATGGCTTTGGCTTGAATTCCTAATGGCGTTTGATTTTTGACTTCATTGCGTAATATATCACCTGTAGATAGATGTTTTAAATGATACTTTTCACTAATTTGTTTGGCTTGCGTTCCTTTACCAGAACCAGGAGGTCCTATTAAAATGATATTAATCATAAAAGTAAATTTTTAAGAATTTGGTGAATGTAAAACATAAACACTGGATAAATTTCTTCCAAGTCCATTATAGTCCAATCCATATCCTACAATGAAATCATTTGGAATTTCTTTTCCTATGTAATGAATAGGATGTGATAATTGATAAGAATTTGGTTTGAAGAAAACAGACGCAATACGATAATCTGTATTATTATGTTGTTTTAATGTTTTAATAATTTTTTCAAGAGTGTGTCCCGTATCAATAATATCTTCTAAAACAATGACAGTTCTATTTGAAACATCTTCGTTCAGTCCTATAAGTTCTTTGACATTGCCAGTAGTTTGAGTACCGCTATAAGATGAAAAACGAACAAATGAAATTTCACAAGGTAATTTAAAGTATTTCATAAGGTCAGATGCAAACATAAAAGAACCATTTAAAATCACTAAAAACAAGGGATTTTTGAAAGTTGGATAATCATTTTCTAATCTTTTAGCGATATTTTTGACAATGTCTTGAATTTCTTGTTCAGAAATATAGGGCTTAAATTGTTTGTCGTGTAATTGAATAATATCCATTGTTTTTTTGCCGCCTAAAAGTAAGGAAAAAGATATGCTTTTTCAATGTTTTTTTTACAAAAGATAAAGTGTTGATGAGGATGTAAGTGAAAAACTTTGAAAATTGGACTTTGAATTTTCCCCTATTCATTAACATTTAATTCCAATTCTTAATTCCTTCTTTTATTATATTTGCCCAAATTTTTTATGATTGACTATATTTTAGGAAATATCGTTGAACTTAATCCTGCTTTTATTGTCGTAGAATCCTATGGTATTGGATACCGCTTATTTATTTCTTTACAATCATTTCAAGTGTTTCAAAATCAAAAACAAACAAAAGTATTTGTAGAAACGATGTTTGTAAGAGATGATATGCCCCGATATTATGGTTTTGCTACCAAAGAAGAACGGGATATTTTTAAACATTTGATATCTGTTTCAGGTGTCGGAGGCAGTTCAGCAATGTTAATGCTTTCTTCTTTATCTCCAAGTGAAATCATTGGAGCCATCAATACCGCCAATGTTTCTTTGTTGAAAAGCATTAAGGGGATAGGAGAAAAAACAGCACAAAGAATAGTAGTGGACTTGAAAGGAAAATTGGGCAAACACGAAGGAGGCATTGGTCAAATTATACATACGGCTTCTGATAAAATTAAAGAAGATACTCTAATGGCTTTGGTCGCATTAGGTTTTAATAAAAACCAAGCCGAAAAAGCCATTGAAAAATCAGTTTTACACAATAAAGAAGCCCTTTCTTCCGTTGAAGTGCTTTTAAAAATGGCATTAAAAAATTTACAGTAATCTTTCATTTTTATCTCCATTAACTTAAAAAATTATCCTTATAGAAAAAGACCTTTACTCGCTAAGTAATTAAACAAGTGAATAGAAATAGATTTATTAAAAATAATAATAAAGTACTTCGTATCTTTAAAAGTTTTGCTAATGCTATCAAGGCAGTTTTTTTACCTGTATTGATAGTGGTTCTATTATTATCCCTTTATAGAACCAATGCTACTTATCGTTCAGTCAGTATTCAACCTGTATTTCAAAAGCCACTTACTCCTATTGACTCTCCCCCACCCCTTCCTTATAATTTTTCAGATAATAAAGGCGAAGAAACTATCTATAATGATCAACATAAATTGTATTTAAATAATCCATCTAATGTCAAAACAAACATAGAGTACGATCCACAAGAAAAAAAATACATTATTCAGCAAAAAATAGGTGATCAAAGATATCGCCCCGATACTTATTTGGATGCAGAGGAGTATCAAGATTATATGTTCAAAAAAGCCGTTCGTAATTATTGGCGTTCTAAAATTGCTGCTGAAGATTTGAACAAGCCCAAAAAAGGACTGATTCCTTCTCTACAAGTAAATAACGAACTTTTTGATAGAATATTTGGTGGAAATACTATTGATATTCGTCCTACAGGAACGATAGAACTTATATTTGGTATAAACCGAATGAAAAACCTAAATCCTGCTCTTCCCCAAAGACAACAAAAAGTTACTAATTTTGATTTCAATATGCGTATTCAATTGAATCTTTTGGGAAAAATTGGGGAAAAGTTTAAAATTAATATGAACTATAATACCGAAGCCAATTTTGATTGGGAAAATCAAGTTAAATTGGATTGGGCAGGAGGCGAAGACGATATTTTGAAAAAAATTGAAGCAGGAAATGTTACCTTACCATTAAATAGTTCTTTAATTACAGGAAGTCAAAGTTTATTTGGAATTAAATTAACCACTCAATGGGGCAAACTTACGGCTACTACGGTTTTTGCTCAACAAAGAGGAAAAAGACAAGAAGTAACAGTTCAAGGGGGATCACAAACACAGCCCTTTACTATCACAGCCGATAATTACGAAGCCAATAAGCACTTTTTCTTATCTCATTACTTTATGAAAAATTACGACAAATGGATGTCTACTCTGCCTGTTATCAATTCTCCTATTGTTATTACAAAAGTAGAAGTGTATGTTTTGAATCAAACAGGAACTACGGATCAAAATAGAAATGTCGTAGCATTTGAAGATTTAGGTGAAGATACGGCAGATGTTTATGTTAGTATGAAAAATCCTTCTTGTATTGCTAATCCAAATTATGTTGTAACCGATAGTGCTGGTATTATTCCTCATAATGGTGCTAATAGTTTGTATTATATTGTTAGCAATCCTACAACTGGTATCTTAAAAGATAGAGTAAGTACCAATATCGCTGCAACTATTAAAAACGCTACTTCTAATTCTTGTAATTCCAGTAATGATTATATGGTGCAATCTCGTGACTTTGATATTATTTACAATGCTCGCAAATTAAATCCTTCTGAATATACACTCAATAGCCGTCTTGGATACATTTCATTAAATCAATCTTTAAATAATGACCAAGTTTTAGCCATTTCATTCCAATATACATACAATGGAAAAACCTATCAAGTTGGAGAATTTAGCGACCAATTCCCCGATAATAATAAAGTTTTAATCACTAAATTATTAAAAGGTGCAAATGTGAATGTTCGTTATCCTACTTGGAAATTAATGATGAAAAACGTTTATGCTATTGGGGCATATAATATCAATCCTCAAAACTTTAACTTACAAATCTATTACAACAATATTGAAACAGGCGTTGATATTCCTTACATTCCGTATGGTGCTGTAAATGGACAATTACTCATTCGTGTATTAGGATTGGATAATTTGACTGTTAATGGTGATAAACACTACGATGGTGTTTTTGATTTTCTTCCTGGATATACTATAAATCCTGCCAATGGTCGTATTTATTTTACTTCTGTTGAACCTTTTGGAAATTATTTGAAATCCAAATTTAGTGCTAATGATTTCCCAAATGCCAATAAATATATTTTTCAAGAATTATATGACTCTTTAAAAGTGGCTGCACAGCAAATTCCTGAAAAAAACAGATACAAGATAAAAGGAACTTATACATCTTCATCAGGTTCTGAAATATCCTTGAATGCCTTAAATATCCCACAAGGAGCGGTCGTAGTTACAGCCAATGGCGTTCGCCTTACAGAAAATGTAGATTACACTGTTGATTATACACTTGGTCGTGTAAAAATTATAAACGATGGTTTATTAAATAGTGGTGCTCAAATTAAAGTATCTGTTGAAAGTAATTCATTATTTAATATACAACAGAAAAGTTTGATAGGTACTCGCCTTGATTACAAAGTGAATCGTGATTTGTTATTAGGGGGAACATTTATGCGTTATTCCGAACGTCCTATGACTCAAAAAGTAACTTTTGGAGATGAGCCCGTATCTAATATCATCTGGGGACTTGATTATAATTACAAAACAGAAACGCCTTTCTTAACTCGCTTATTGGATAAATTACCTCTTTATAGCACTAAAGAAAAAAGTTTTATTACCACTCAAGGAGAATTTGCTCAACTTATTCCTGGAAATGCGGCGGCTATTAATCAAAACAAAGGAACTTCCTATATTGATGATTTTGAAGGTAGTGTTAATACTATTGATTTAAGAAGTCCTCAATCTTGGAAATTAGCCAGTATTCCTCAAGGTCAATCTTCTCTATTCCCCGAAGCGTCTTTAAGCGATAGTATTGCTACAAATTTTAATAGATCAAGATTAAGTTGGTACACAGTTGATCCTGCATTGCAAAGACAACAAAGCGGCATCACACCATCTTATTACAACAAAAATGTATATTCTAATAACTTTTTCCGTCAAGTATTAGAAACCGAATTATTCCCCTTGAAAACGCCCCCCAATGGACAACCTGTTTTATTACCTGTTTTAGATTTGGCTTATTTCCCATCAGAACGTGGTCCTTACAATTTTGATATTAATCCTACACCAATTTCTGCAGGTATAGATCCTAATACCGGTAAGTTAAAAAGCCCTGAAACTCGATGGGCGGGCATTATGCGTAATTTAACTACTAACGATTTCTTTTCTGCCAATGTTGAATACATTCAGTTTTGGCTAATGGACCCTTTTAACTCGGACTACAAAAGCACCACTTATCCGGATATGGATGCGGCAAATCCACCATCGGGCGAACTTATCATTCATTTAGGAAATGTATCGGAAGACATTCTCAAAGACGGTAGAATGAGTTATGAAAACGGACTACCAGGCGTATCCGCCGCTACTCAAAATTTACCCGTATCTCAAAGCAGTTTAGCCATTGTACCTTCTGTTCCCCCCATTACCAATGCTTTTTCATCTGACCCCAACGATAGAACTAAACAAGACGTTGGCTACGACGGAATGGACGATGGCACCGAAAAGCAACGTTACCAATATCTACTCAGCCAAATACAAGGAGGTGGATTTAATACTTCTGCCCCTCTCATCCAAGAATTTTTGAGCGACCCTGCTTCAGACAACTATCACTTTTTTAGAGGAGATGATTATGATCAACAACAATTAAATACTATTTATCGCTATAAAAAATACAACAACCCACAAGGCAATTCTCCCACCGAAGCCCAATATAAAAATCAAAACAGTGGTGGTTATTCAACCGTTGCTACTACTATGCCTGATATAGAAGACCTTAATAGAGATAATACATTAAGCGAAACAGAAAATTATTATCAATATAAAATTCGTATTTCTAAAAGCGATATCAATCCTGCCCGAGTGGGACAAAACTATATTGTAAATAGTTTTGAAACTACAGCCGACATTGAAGGTGTTAAAAAAACAGTGAGATGGTATCAATTTAAAATTCCTGTTACCGAATTTGAAAAAGCCATAGGAAACATTGAAGGATTTAACTCTATTCGTTTTATGAGAATGATTGTGAAAGGTTTTGATAAACCCGTGATTTTACGTTTTGCTCGTTTTGAATTAGTTCGTACCGATTGGAGAAGATATCCTTATGATTTATCCAAACCTGGTGAATACATTGCCCATGATAATACAAATACTTCTTTTGATGTATCGGCAGTGAGTTTGCAAGAAAACGGTACTAAAACGCCCGTTAATTATGTAATGCCCCCTGGTATTCAACAACAACAAAATGTACAAACGACCAACCTTGTTTTACTCAATGAACAAGCCCTTCAAATGCGTGTTGTCAATTTAGAAGATGGAGATGCACGTGCTATTTATAAAAACACTGAATTGGATGCCCGTATGTTTAAGAAAATGAGAATGTTTGTTCACGCAGAAAAAATACCAACAGCAGACAATTTACTAAAAGATGGCGACCTCACTTTATTTGTTCGTTTAGGAACGGATTACAATGACAACTATTATGAATACGAATTACCACTCAAACTTACTCCTGCTGGAAAATACGATAATAACTCTGAAAACGATAAATACATCGTATGGCCCGAAGACAACGAAGTCGTTATTGACTTTGACGAACTTGTGAATGTTAAACAAGCCCGAAACAAATACAATGGAAGTAACTTTGTAGGCAGTCAAAATGTATATCAAGTTACAGTGGGAACAAGAACAATATCTGTGAGAGGAAACCCCAATCTTGGAACTATTCGCAGTATTATGGTAGGTATTCGCAATCCCAAAGACCCCAGTATGCAAATGCATAGTGCAGAAGTTTGGATTAACGAATTGCGACTCACGGACTTTAATAACAAAGGTGGATGGGCAACTACAGGAAAACTTCAAGCCCAATTGGCGGACTTAGGTACTGCTAACATTGCTGGAACTTACAGTACGCCTTTCTTTGGAAGTGTAGATAAAAAAATTAATGAAAGAAGTAAAGAAACCAATTTAAATTGGGATTTTTCAACACAACTACAATTAGGCAAATTTTTCCCACAAAAATGGAAAGTCAGTTTGCCATTCTATTACAATTATGGCGAAACCCGCATTATACCATTATTCAATCCATTTGATCCTGATGTAAAAACAAAAGATATTTCAAAAAGTGATTATCTTGACAAAGAAGATATTCAAAAAATGCAAAACGATGCAATGGACTACACACGCCGCAAAGGATTTAATTTTACCAATGTTCGCATAGAAGGACTGAAAAACAAAAAAATGCCCCCCCTTCCCACCGACTTATCCAACTTTACTTTCTCTTATGCTTACAACGAACAACTAAAACATAACGTCAATATTGACCATCAAATCATCAAACAATATAAATTTAATCTTACTTATCAATATACTATAAAAGTCCCCAGTATCAAGCCATTTGATAAAATCAAACTTTTTGACAAACCCATTTTTGCTTTAATTAAAAACTTTAATTTTCAACCCTTGCCAAATAGTTATGGTTTTTCTACAGATATTACGAGAAATTACTCAGAATTACTTAATAGAGATATTACCAGTTTTTATTTTAATGAACCTGACAAAACACTCACACAATATAACAAACAATTTTTATGGACAAGAAATTATTCTTTACGATGGGATTTAAGTAAATCTTTAAAGTTTGATTACAATGCTACTAATAATGGACGAATTTTAGAACCTTATGGCGCCATAGATACAAAAGATAAAAAAGACAGTGTTAAACAAGAATTTAAACGTGGCGGAACAACAACAGATTTTAAGCAAACTATGAATCTGAATTATCAAGTACCACTCAACTTAATACCTTATTTAGAATTTATCAATCTCTCTTACAAATATACAGGCAATTATCAATGGACAAGACGACCATTTGCCGCTGCAGATACTATTGGTAATGTGATTCAAAATTCTAACAATCAAAACTGGACAGCCAACTTTAGTATGACTATGCTTTATGGAAAAATTAAGTTTATTGATAAAATGGTAAAAGGAACTTTGTTTGATAAACCCACAAAATCCAAGAAGAATAAAGTAGATAGCGATACAGCCAAAACAAGTAAAAACAATAAGAATAAACCTAATGTTTTATCTCAAGTATTGCAAGTATTTGGTAAAACCATCACAATGGTCAAGACCATTTCTATTAGTTTTCAAGAACAAAAGGGAACTACTATCCCCAATTTCAAACCATCATCGCAATACCTTGGTGTAGATGGAACGCAACAATTTGCCCCTGGCTTTGGTTTTGCGGCGGGCTTACAAAAAGATATTCTCCCCAATGCTATTGAAAAAGGATGGATTTCTAAAAACATCATTCAAACATCGCCCATCACTAAAAATTATTCAAAAACATTTAACTATCGGGCATCTATAGAACCGCCTGCTGGTATTCGCATTGAAGTAAATGGCAATCAAAATTTTACTCAAAATCTTTCTCAATATCTTGTATGGGATACCATTACAAAGCAATATACTTATGTTAGTCCTAACGAATCAGGTAATTTTAGCATCTCTATTTTTACTTTAGATAAAGCATTTAAAGAAAAATGGAAAGGGGCAGAATCACAATTGTTCAAAGATTTCTTAGAACTACGCAAAGAATATGCCCAATTATTAAGTAGTCAAAACCCCAACTCATCAGGTGTTTTATTAGATGGAAATGGAAATTCGTATTATGATGGATATGGTTATACTCAACAAGATGTTTTAATAGGGGCTTTTTACAACGCTTACACAGGAAAGAAAATTAAAAATTACAATACTAAAAATCCATTCCCGTCCTTCCCAATGCCCAACTGGAACATTACTTTTGATGGACTTGGAAAAATTGCATTCTTACAAAAATGGTTTAAAACCATTACTTTAAAGCATAGTTACAAATCTACTTACACTATTGGTGGATATACTAATAATCTATTATATGACGAACTAAATGGGTATCAATTTTCAAGATCTCCTGTTCAAAATCCAATCGTCAATGGTATTCAAACATCACAAAACTTTAATCCTAAATACAATATCGCTTCTGTAACAATCCAAGAAGCATTTGCTCCGCTCATTAGAGTTGATTTTAATTTTGTAAAACCCGGATGGCAAGCCAATTTTGAAATTAAAAAAGATAAGACCGTCAATCTTAATTTGACAGGACCTCAAATTACTGAAACAAAAGGCCAAGAATATGTTGTTGGAATTGGTTATCGTTATCCAAAATTAAAAATCAATAAAATTAAAATTCAAGGGAAAGTATTAGAAAGTGACTTAAATGTAAAAATTGACATAAGTTATCGTAAAAATTTAAATGTCGTGAGAAGAGTATCCGATGGTGTTACCTTACCTACAACAGGTGCGGATATTTTTTCACTTCGTTCATCGGCTACTTATCAAATTACATCTAACATTGCTCTTCGTATATTTTACGATTGGATTAAAAACATTCCACAAACATCCAATACTTACCCCACATCTAATACCAATGCGGGATTTAGTTTAAGAATTAGTTTTCAGTAGTGATGATTATTAGATAACCTGTTGTAAGTGGTAAAAACAACATAAAGAGAAAAAAATTTCAAATTTTATGTATATCCTCTCCAAACATTTTACAAATCCATTACTTTAATTTCCTTACTTTCACACACAAAAAAATTTGATCATTTATTCGGAACATAGTTGGTGGTGGTTGATCGTTATTCTGGTATTTTCCTTTGGTATTGCATATTTTCAGTATTACTTCAAAAACACTTCTACTGTATTTTCAAAAAATATCCGTGCTTTATTATTTAGCATTCGGGCTATTTTGTTGTCTATTCTTGGATTGTTGTTGCTTAATTTATATTCAAAATTTACAAAAAACGAATACATCAAGCCCGTTTTATTGATTGCCGTTGATAATAGCCAATCTATGAAAAGTGCAAAGGATTCAAGTGAAGTCCTTGCATTTATTCAAAAACAATTTCCTGAATTAGTAGAAGGATTCAAAGATAAAATGGATGTTCAAGTCATTTCATTTGGCGAAAATATCCATTTCAATCCTGAAAAAATTACATTGAATGAACTCAAAACAAATGCTGAAAATATCTGGAATGTTATCCATCAAACGCTTGGTAATAGACCCATTAGTGCAATGATTTTAATAACCGATGGCATTTTTAATGAAGGCATTCATCCTATTTCTTTGGCTCAAACATTGGACTATCCTGTATATGTAATAGGTACGGGCGATACCACCATATACAAAGATATTGCCATTAAAAAAATTCTACACAACAATTCTGTTTTTATAGGGAATGATTTTATTGCTGAAGTACTGATTAAATCATCCGGTGTCAAACAAGAAAAAATAAAAGTGAGTATTTCCGAAAACAATCAAGAAATTAGTAACAAAGAGATATTGATTAACTCTGATAAACAAGATCTCACTTCTGTATCCTTTCAACTGCCCGCTAACAAAGGCGGACATCATACCTACAAGGTGCAAACTACCATCTTAAAAGATGAAAACAATACACACAACAACATGGCATATTTTGTGGTGAATGTGATAGAAAACAAAACCAAAGTACTATTCCTCTACTCTGCCCCACATCCCGATATTTCTGCTATTCGCCAAGTGCTTCATTCTTCTGAACAATACGAAACAGATGTGTTTTCAGAATCTTCATTAAATCAAGACATCCATAAATACGATGTGATTGTGTATCATTCGCCGGATGTTAATTCGCCATTATTCAATAAATGCTGGGCATCTTCTATTCCAATGTTTGTCATTAGTAACAATGTATCGGCATTAAACAACAAACTTTTGAGTATCAAACAATACTTGCCACAACAAAGCAACGAAATAGAATGCTATTTCAATTCCAATTTTTCTGCATTTTCTATTACTGAAGAGGATGCTTCATTAAGCCAACAATTGCCCATTATTCTTGCTCCTTATGGCAATTATTCTCCACTTGGTGAATCCGAAATTTTATATTTTCAAAAAATCAATAATGTACTCACGGACTTGCCATTGATGTATGTAACTTCTACAACGCAAGGTAAATACGCTGTATTTTTGGGAGATGGCTTATGGAAATGGAAAATGACTAATTATCAATTAAAACAAAATCACGAATGGTTTTCTCATTTGATTACGCAGACCTTTCGCTACCTGTCTATCAAAAGAGATAAGTCGCCCTTCAAGGTATTCATACCTGCTACAATAAATGAAAATGAACCTTTACACGTACGGGCAGAATTCTTAAATGAAACTATGCAAAATAGTACAGAACCCGATGTGTTCTTAAAGTTAGAAGACGCCAACAAACGAGAATACAAATACGTGTTTAATAAATCCACATCGTATTATTTTTTGAACGCAGGGAATTTGCCCGCAGGAGAATATACTTACACTGCTTACACACAATACAAAGGCAAGGACTATAAACAAATGGGCAAAGTTCACATCTTACCACTTTCTATTGAGCAAAACAATTTGGTAGCCCAACACTCATTACTCAAAGCATTAGCCAACAAAACAGGTGGAAAGTTTTATACTCTTGATAAATACCAAACTATTTATGAAGACATTCAAAAGGATGAAAACATTAAAACGATTGTTACCCAACAAGATACTTATCAATACTGGATTGACAACAAGTATATTTTCGCACTCATTGTGTTATTGGCTACTCTTGAATGGGCAGTAAGAAGGTGGAATGGAGTAATATGAGAAATGGTATTATGATCATTTTCACTATTGCCTAAAATAACGGTTAATAAAAAAATATGATGGTTTGAAAAATCACTCTCCCCTCTTTCTTATCCCTGCTTTTCATTGTCACTATTGATATTTTTCATATAATTTCAAAAAACATTTTAGGCAATAGTGATTAATTATTTAACTTATTTTATTCAACGCTTGATCTATATCTGCAATTAAATCATCTACGTTTTCTATTCCAACGGATAGGCGAATCATATTTTCTGTAATGCCGTATTGTAGTTTTTCTTCGGCAGGAACGCTGGCGTGAGTCATTGTTGCAGGATGTTCTGCTAATGATTCTGTACTACCTAAACTTACTGCCAAATGAATTAATTTAAGATGGTTGAGAAACTTGAATGCTTGCTTTTCTTTTCCTTTTACATAAAAACTAAGCATTGCACCGGGCGATAGACATTGCTTTTGATAAATTTTGTATTGCGGATTCTTTTTGTCAAGTAATCCTAAATAAAGCACTTTTTCTACTTTTGGATGTTTATTCAAAAATTCTGCAATTTTTATTGCATTTTGTGCTTGTTGTTCCATTCTTACTTTGAGTGTTTCTAAACTTCTTAACAACAGCCATCCTGTCCAAGGTCCTGCCATATTTCCAAGAAAAGAACGAAGTGTTTTGATTCTTTGAATAAGTTCTTTAGATCCAAGGCAAGCCCCCGCAATAAGATCGCTATGTCCACCAATATATTTTGTAGCAGAATAAAGCACTAAGTCCGATCCGTGTTTTAATGGATGTTGCCATAATGGACCAAGGTAAGTATTATCTACGACAACAATTACTTTGTTTTGTTTGGTAGAAAAATAATCTGCAATTTCTTTGCACATTTCAATATCAATGAGCGTATTGACAGGATTAGAAGGTGTTTCTATGTAAATAAGTTTTAGTTTGTCTTTTAAATTTTGTTTTTCTATAAGTTGTATAATATCCTTTTTGCTGTGTTGATGATTAAATTGAATGCCTTGTATATTAAATTTATTCAACACGTGATTGATGAAATGCTCTGTTCCGCCGTATAAGGGGGCACTGTATAAAAACACATCACCGGGAGATAAAAATTCAAAAAACACGGTGCTAATGGCAGCCATACCACTTTCAAATACGGCTGCGGCTTCTGACTCGTCCCATAAACAAAGTCGGTCTTCTAATATCTCAATGTCAGGATTATTCAAACGGCTATAAATCAAACCAAGTTCTTCTTTGGGCTTTTTTTCTCTTTTACCATAGGCAAGTTCAAAAAATGCTTTTCCTTCTTCTGCGGTATGAAAAACAAAAGTAGAAGTTTGATAAATAGGACATTTGATAGCACCAACAGAAAGTTCGGGTTTGTAGCCATACGACATCATTAATGATTCGGGCTTAAATACAGTTGTGTTTTTTGATGCTTTGTTTTTCTTTTTCATAGTTTTTGTTTTAAGATGTTTTGAATAAAAAAGTTTTATGTATTGATTTTCTTTTAATCGCATTCTTTTTTGTTCATCAATGCTGTGGTCGTTATAGCCACACAAATGTAGTATCCCGTGAATAATCACTCTTAAAAATTCTTCTTCTATTGGAACATTATTCAATTTGGCATTTTCAAGCACTCTATCAATGCTAATAAAAATTTCACCTTCAATTTGGTTATCAGTAGAATAATCAAAAGTAATAATATCGGTGTAATAATGATGATTTAAAAACTGTTGATTGATTTTTAATAATTCTTCATCAGATACAAAATTATAAACCACTGTAGAAAGTGAGTGCAATTCTTGTTTAATGACTTCTTTAATCCAATTTTTAATTGCTTTTAAATCATAAGACAGATGCTGTTTGGGAAAATTATTAAAATCAATTGAGGGCATAGTTATTTTGTCGTTGATAAAATTTTTAATAATGCTTTATTTTGTTCAGCAATAGCAGTGGCTTTTTGATATTCTTCAAGATATAAAGCATTTATTTTTGTTAAGTATTCTAAGCGATGAATAAGTTGTGTATCTTGGATATTAGAGAATGGTGTTAATTGATTACTTTCATTAATGATTTGTGGAAGTATGTGGCGAATGCTATCCATTGTATTGATGGCTAACTCATAATTTTGTAAAACAGTATTGTATAAAAGTGAATCTTTGTAGGATAATGTATCATTTAATGAAAATTTTTCTTTTGAATAAACAGGTACTTCTTGAAGTGTTTTAATTTGAGTTTTTAAGATGATGATTAAACTATCTTGTGAAGATCTTGATGTTGTTGTTGAATGTTTACAGGATAAAGTGAGAAACAAAATAAAAATACAAAGAAGATGTTTCATATACAAAATGATATTAGAGTTCTTTTCTGAGACGAGCCACAGGAATGCCGAGTTGTTCTCTGTATTTAGCCACGGTGCGTCTTGCTATATTGTATCCTTTTTTATTTAATAAATCACGAAGTTGATCGTCTGTGAGAGGATTTTTTTTGTCTTCGTATTGAATGGCTTCTTGAATAAAGTGTTTAATTTCTTTATTGCTGACTTCTTCTCCTGAGTCGGTGGTCATTGATTCTGAGAAGAAAAATTTTAATGGAAAAACACCAAAAGGTGTCAAAACATATTTACTATTTACAATACGTGATACGGTGGAAATATCGGCGTTGATTTTTTCAGCAATGTCTTTTAATAACAAGGGTTTTAATTTACTTTGATCGCCTGTTAAAAAGAATTCTTTTTGTGCTTCCATAATTTGATACATTGCTGTTAGTAAAATTCGTTCTCTTTGTTGCAATGCATCAATAAACCATTTGGCTTCGTCAATTTTTGTTTTGATAAACTTACTGGCTTCTTTTAATTCTTTATTTTTTTGCTTGCTGTATTCATTGAGCATTTGAATGTATTCCTTACTAATAGTAAGTTCAGGCAATAGTGCATTATTCAAACTCAATTCGGGCTTACCATCTACGATATTTACAATAAAATCGGGAATAACGGTCATTGCTTTTTCAGATGTATAAGTATATCCAGGACGAGGATTGAGATGCACAATTTCATTAATAGCGTCTTTTAATTCTTGTTCATAGATATTTAACTTGAACATTAATTTATCAAAATGTTTTTTAGAATAATCATCAAAATATTTATCTACAAGCGTAAGAGCCGTTTTTAATGATTGGTTATTAGGATCTTGTTGTAATTTTCTTTGTAATTGAAGATGCAAGGATTCTTGAATACTTCGGGCGGCTATACCAGGCGGATCAAAACTTTGTATTTTTTTTAATACTTCTTCAATTTCATCAACGGATGCATTGATGTTATAGATAAACAGCAAGTCATTTGAAATACTTTGTAAATCTCTTCTTAAATAACCATCGTCATCCAAACAACCTATAATGTATTCTCCTATTTGATGTTGCTTTTCATCTAAATCAAGCATTTCTAATTGATCAAGCAAAAGGTCTGATAAATTGGATTCTGTATTGGAAGAAACGGCGATATTGTTTGTAAAAAAATCATTTTCTTTTTCAGATGAATAATTATTTGCATCGTATTTGTAAGAATCCATTTCTTCATCATCCATATACTCTTCTATATCTACTTCATTGTTTTTAGAAAGTTCATATTCTTCATTGTCTACCTCGTTTTCTTCATTGTTGTTTTCTTCTTCAGTGTCTATGGTATCGTTTGAGTTGATATCTTCATTTTCATCAATTTCATTTGCAGAGTCAAGTGTTTCTAATGCAGGGTTGTTTTCTAATTCTTCTTGAATTTTTTGTTCTAATGCTGTAATAGGCATTTGAATCAACTTCAAAAGTTGTATTTGTTGTGGTGTGAGTTTTAATTGTTGTTTTAATGATTGTACTTGCTTAATGCCCATTTGAACAGAAAGTTTTTTTATATTGTATTATTATTACTTATCTTATGCTATTGTATTTTGCCTGTTTGTTTTTTTACAAAAATTTTATCCCTACGTGATTTATTACTTATTGCTTTCAATTTGCAATTTATCACTAATCAATAATGTTTATTTTTCTGCATAGCAAAGATAATAATTTTTTTTGCCTTTTTGAACTAAAATGTATTTGTTATTGATGAGATGGTTGGATGTGATAAGTTGTTTAGTATCTGAAATTTTTTGTTTATTTATAGAAATAGCATTGGATTGAATCATTTTGCGGGCTTCACTTTTACTGGGTAGTATGTTGGTGTATGTAGTTAAAAAATCTACAACTTCTACTCCACTCTCCAATGTGGAATATGGAATATGACTTACAGGTACACCTTCCATTATATCCTTAAATAAATCATCTGGTAATTGAGCCAATTCTTCTATACTTCCATTAAACAAAATATCAGATGCTTTTACAGCATCTTCATAATCTTGTTTACTATGAACTAATGTGGTTACTTCTTTTGCTAATCTTTTCTGTAATAATCTTTCGTGAGGGGCTTGAAAATGTTTTTCAATTAACTCATCTATTTCTTCTTTTTCTAAAAAAGTAAATATCTTAATAAAGTTTTTTGCATCTTCATCAGAAGTGTTTATCCAAAATTGATAAAACTTATATGGTGAGGTTTTATTTCTATCCAACCATACATTGCCACTTTCGGTTTTGCCAAATTTTGTTCCATCTGCTTTTGTGATTAAATTAGTCGTAATTCCGTGGGCTTCTTCGCCCGTCATTTTTCTAATCAATTCAATACCTGAAGTGATATTGCCCCATTGGTCAGAACCGCCCATTTGTAGTTTGCAGTTTTTATGCGTAAATAGCCAATAAAAATCGTATGCTTGTAGTATCTGATAAGTAAACTCGGTAAAACTAATTTCTGTTTCTAATCTTGATTTTACTGAATCTTTTGCTAACATATAATTTACAGTAAATCGCTTTCCAATGTCTCTTAAAAAATCAATAACAGTTAAGTTTTTAATCCAATCTATATTATTGACCATTTCTATAGGTTCAGAAGCAAAAGGGTTATTATTGAGAATAGTATTTAATTGAGTTTTAATTTTTTCAGCATTATAACGAATTTCTTCTTCTGAAAGTAATTTTCGTTCTGCTTTTTTTCCACTTGGGTCACCAATCATTCCTGTAGCACCACCTACAAGTGCAATGGGTTTATGTCCATATTTTTGAAAACGAATAAGAGTAATAATTTGTGCTAAACTTCCTACGTGTAAAGAATCTGATGTGGGGTCAAAACCAATATAACCTGTTATTTTTTCTTGATTTAATAAATTTTCAATTTCAGGTGTAGCATTATTGAATTGTCCCCGCCATTTGAGTTCTTGAATAAAATCATTTACAAGTATATTTCCCTTTAAATTTAAATTTCCCATAAACTGTTCATTATTTTGATTTTAATTCATTATTGTTTAAGTCAAAGGATATTTTTCTTTAAAATTATTGAGTATCTGTAGATGAAGGTGGGGTTGTATTATTTTCATTGGTTGTATTGTCTTCTTCCATATCTTCGTGTTCTACCACTGTAACTGCGGCTATATCGTCGTTTTCGTCCAAATTAATTAAGCGAACACCTTGTGTATTTCTTCCCATTACCCGAATATCTTTTACACTCATACGAATAGTAGTACCATTTTTGGTAATAATCATTAAATCATCTTTATCTGTAACTGTTTTAATAGCCACTAATAATCCTGTTTTGTCTGTGATATTAATAGTTTTTACTCCCTTTCCTCCTCTATTTGTTATTCTATATTCATCTATTTCAGAACGTTTTCCATAACCTTTTTCGCTCACTACCATTATAGTTTTTTCTTTGTTTTCTATAGCCACCATTCCTATTACTTCATTTTCAATGTTAGTAAAAGTATCGTCTTCTAAATCCATACCAATAACACCGCTGGCATTACGTCCCATAGCCCTTACTTTGTCTTCTGTGAATCGGCAAACTTTTCCAAATTTTGAAGCCAGCATTATTTCAGATTTACCATCTGTCAATACTGCTTCTATTAACTGATCGCCATCTTTGATATTTACTGCAATGATTCCCGAAGTACGAGGTCTTGAATATTCTTCTAAAACGGTTTTCTTAATAATTCCTTTTTTGGTACATAAAACTATATAGTGATTATTGATATAATTTTCATCGCTCAATGTTTCAACATTAATGTAAGCACGAATTTTATCGTCTTGTTCAATTGCAATAAGATTTTGAATAGGTCTTCCTTTGCTTTGTTTATTTCCTTCGGGTATGTCAAACACTCTTAACCAGTAGCATTTTCCTTTTTCGGTAAATAACAATAAATAATTGTGATTAGTAGCAATAAATAAATGCTCTACAAAATCTTCTTCTCTTGTACTTACACCTTTGCTACCACGTCCTCCTCTATTTTGCTTTCTATATTCATCTAAATTAGTTCTTTTGATATATCCAAGGTGAGAAATAGTAATTACTACTGTTTCATCAGGAATAATATCTTCCATACGAATTTCATCGGCACTATGAACAAGTTCGGTGCGTCTATTATCTCCGTATTTTTCTTTAATTTCAGTCAATTCATCAACCACAATTTGCTTTTGCAAAGATTCATTAGATAGTACTTCTTTATAGTATTCAATTTTTTTCATCAAGTCATCGTACTCTGCTTTTAGTTTATCTCTTTCAAGTCCCGTAAGTGTTCTTAACCGCATATCTAAAATGGCTCGGGCTTGCACTTCTGTCAAATTAAATTTTTGCATTAAAATGTCTTTAGCTAAATCGGGGGTTTCACTTTCTCTAATAATTTGAATGACTTCATCAAGATGATCAATAGCAATCAATAATCCTTGTAAAATATGGGCTCTTTTTTCGGCTTCTTTTAATTCGTATTTTGTTCTTCTTACAACAACATCAATTCTATGCAAAACAAAATATCTAATTAGGTCTTTGAGATTTAAAAGTTTAGGTCTTCCATTGACTAATACAACATTATTGATATTAAAATAGGATTGTAATGCCGAATACTTGAATAAATTATTTAATACAACTTGTGGATTGGCGTCTCTTTTCAATTCATAAACTATACGAATACCTTCTCTATTACTTTCATCACGAATTTCGCTAATACCTTCTATTTTCTTATCTTCTACCAATTTCCATTGGGCTTCTATCATTTCTGCTTTATTTACCTGATAGGGTACTTCTGTAACTATGATTCTAAATTTATCTTTGTGTTCTTCTATTTCTGTTTTGGCTCTGATAACAACTCTCCCTCTTCCTGTTAAATAGGCCTCCTTGATACCTTCGTATCCATAAATAATTCCTCCTGTTGGAAAATCGGGGCATTTTATATACTGCATTAATTCTTCAATACTAATATCTTCGTTTTTAACATAAGCCACTATTGCATCAATACATTCTCTTAAATTGTGCGGAGCCATATTGGTGGCCATCCCCACTGCTATACCAGATGCTCCATTGACTAATAAATTGGGGAATCGTGCAGGTAAAACGGTTGGTTCTTGTAATGAATCGTCAAAATTGGGTTTAAAATCTACTGTATCTTTATCTATATCTACAAGCAGTTCTTCTGCCAATTTGGTTAATCTTGCTTCAGTATAACGCATTGCCGCAGGTGGGTCGCCGTCCATACTTCCAAAGTTACCTTGTCCATCTACAAGGGTATAACGCAAACTCCAATCTTGAGCCATTCTGACCATTGTATCATAAACGCTGGCATCTCCGTGAGGGTGGTATTTACCAAGCACTTCTCCGACAATACGAGCCGATTTTTTATAGGGTTTATTATGCTGTAGCCCAAGTTCTAACATTCCATACAATACTCTTCTATGTACAGGTTTTAATCCATCTCTTACATCGGGCAAGGCACGAGATACAATCACCGACATTGAATAATCAATGTACGCCGTTTTCATTTCATCTTCAATGTTAATAGGGATAATTTTTTCTTTATTCTCCATAAATCTTATATTATTTTTTAAGTGGCTAATGTATAGAAAGAGAAGGAATAAAGCAAAGAAAAAATAAGGACAGAATGAATAAATTAAAACCACGTTTTATTGAAAAACCACAAGTTGTTGAACTTGCATAGTTTATTTAAAATTATGTACCTTGCAGCAAAAATTAATATATGGACATTACTGAAAAATCTGCCTTAAAAAAAACAGCCCTTTACCATAAACACATTGAATTGGGTGCTAAAATGGTTCCATTTGCTGGTTATGAAATGCCCGTATCTTATTCGGGTGTAAATGATGAACATCTCACAGTAAGAAATGCAGTTGGTATTTTTGATGTTTCTCATATGGGAGAATTTGTAATTAAGGGAAATAAAGCACTTGATTTAATTCAATTGGTAACCACTAATGATGCTTCCAAATTAGTAGATAAAAGAGTACAGTACTCTTGTATGACGAACAACGATGGTGGGATTGTAGATGATTTATTAGTATATCGTTGGTCTGAAACAGAATACTATCTTGTAGTAAATGCCTCTAATATAGAAAAAGATTGGAACTGGATAAAACAACACAATACCTTTGGTGCCGAAATGCAAAACATTAGCGATGAAATGAGTTTATTAGCCGTACAAGGTCCCAAAGCCATTCATACTTTGCAAAAACTGACAAATATCCCATTAGATAAAATACCATATTATCATTTTGATAAAGGAACAATGGCAGGAATTTCTGATGTCATTATATCTAATACTGGATATACAGGGGCTGGCGGATTTGAAATTTATGTATGGAACAAAGATGCAGAAAAGATGTGGGATGCTATCATAGAAGCAGGAAAAGAATTTGGAATAAAACCTTGTGGGCTTGGTGCCAGAGATACATTACGATTAGAAATGGGTTTTTGCTTGTATGGAAATGATATCAATGATACCACTACACCAATAGAAGCAGGTTTATCTTGGATAACCAAGTTCACCAAAGATTTTATTGCAAAAGATATTTTATTACAACAAAAAGAAAAAGGGGTAAGTAAAAAACTTGTTGGATTTGAAATGATTGAAAGAGGCATTCCACGTCAACATTATCCAATTGTAGATGCCAATGGAAATACCATCGGTGAGGTAACTTCTGGTACTCAATCTCCTTCATTAAATAAAGCCATAGGAATGGGGTATGTAAAAACTGAATTTTCAAAGCCCGATACAGAAATTTTTATCCTTATTCGTGAAAAACCTATCAAAGCCAAAGTGGTAACACTTCCTTTCTTGAAAAAATGATTTTGATACGATATTAAAATTTTTCCACATATAGGTCAAATTCTTTGCTATTAATTTTTTGATTACTGTAAATTTTCAATAGTGTTTTGAAATAGAACGCTAATACTACTGAAATAAAATTTTAAATAATCATTTTTCTAACATTAACTGAATCTACATTTAATATGCCTTTGATAAATATCATTTTAACTCCCGCAGAATTTGAATATTACAACATATCCACAAACGACAATATCATTGTAGTAATTGATATTTTTAGAGCCACATCTACTATTGTTACGGCACTTGCAAATGGGGCAAAATCAGTAATTCCTGTTTCCTCTATTGATGAAGCAAGGCGATTAAAAGCCAATGGTTTTCTTATTGCTGGTGAAAAAAATGGCATTCCCATAGATGGATTTGATTTTGGAAACAGTCCACTCGATTTTATCAATGTAGAAAAAATAAAAAATAAAGATATCGTAATTACAACAACTAATGGTACACAAGCCATTCAGGTAGCAAAAAATAAAGGACAAATTATCATTGGGTCTTTTTTGAATCTCAATGCGGTGGCAGATTATATTTTACAACAAAATAAAGACCTTGTTTTGCTTTGTGCAGGATGGAAAAATAAATTCAATTTAGAAGATTTTGTATTTGCAGGTTCTCTTACACATTATTTATACTCTACTAAAAAGTATGAATTAGATTCCGATAGTGCTTTACTTGGATATTTAACTTTTGATAGGTCTCGGCGAAAACTCAAAGAATTCTTAAATATGGCTTCTCACAAAAAACGCTTAGAAAATTTGAATTTAGAAGCAGATATTGACTTTTGTTTAACTATCAATAAATACCCTATTGTACCTAAACTTGTAAATGATAAAATTATTTTAGGATAAAATGGCATCTACATTATTAAAAATTTTTGTAAAGCCAAATGCACGGCAAATTCGTTATCAGTGGCTGGATAAAGATATTTTAAAAGTGGATATTCCTGCCCCTCCTGAAAATAATAAAGCCAATAACTATTTGAAAGAATATCTATCCAAACAACTTCATATTGATGTTCAATCTATTGAAATCAAAGGGGGAAAAACGTCTAAGCACAAATTTGTTTTAATCCCATTATCTTTGGATGAAATTAAAGAAAAATTGCCTTAAATAAACAGTTATTATTTTTTCTCTTTTTTCCAAACCATTACAAAATCATTCATATAAAAACCATTGCCGATATCAAAATCAGCAACTTTTTCAATAACAAATTTATTCTTAAAGTAAAAATTAATGGCTTTGTAGTTTTGTCTATTCACAGTCAATCGCACTTCTTTAGGATTAAAAATAGAAAGTAATTTCTTAAACACTTTTGTTCCAATTCCTTTATTTGCCTTATTTGAAAGTATGTAAAATTTATGAATAAAAAATCTTTTTTTCTTTTTATTTTCTTCAGAAATGGATACAAAACCTACATTCTTGTTATTTAGTTGAATTAAAAAGAAATGACGATTTTGATTTTTCATTTGGTCCAAAATACTTGATGTAGAATAAAATTTATCCAACATATATTGGACTTGCTTAAAACCTATGATTGGTGGATAATGCTTCCACCAAATTTCATTTGCTAATTGTTGGATAACAGGAATATCTTTTTCGTCTGCTTCTACTACTTTCAACATTTTTGCATTCCGTTCACTATAAACTAAATTCTTGATTTACTAGAACCAGGACCATAAGGACTTGGCAATACATATCTTAAAAATACTTCCATAGCACCTTTTCCTCTACTAATAGTTTTTAATTGAGAGATGTTAATATCATAACTAAACCCTATTGTATAACTATCATATTCAAGTACGATATTTGTAGTTACAGCGTCTTTATTTCTATAAATACTGCCAATGGCTACTGAACCGCCACTTTGTCCCTTCTCTTTTGCAAAAATGTACTTACCATACAATCCCGCCAATAATTCTTTAGTAGGTCCCTGCAATTGAAACACAATCAAAGGACTTACAGCAAAATTGGATTTTCCAATACCAATATCTCCATTACCAAATGCCACATAACGTATGTAAGTTTTATCTTTTGTAATAAATGTATTCGCAGGCATATTTACGTGAAATGCACTAATACCTACATTAAAATTAATTAAAGGTCCATTTTTACTACGAAAGGACTCCTGTGTTTTATATGTATATGTAAATCCTAAACCTGCATCTGGAACAATAAAACTCGTTGAACTAAAACTTTCATTACTTTGTCTATTTGGATCGTATTGTAAATTCACTTGGTCGTACTGACTTCCCCATCTTGCATTATTAAAGTTAATGCTTTTTTGAATAATACCTGCATAAATACCTACACCCAAATATTGTCCTTTTTGAACTTGAAGATGGTATGCCCCATTCAAAGTTACATCATTGGTTTTTAAACTTAAATCACCACTATTATCAGAGAAAAATTTTATTCCCCCTGCGAAGAAATGTCCTTTCGGGCTTTTTTTAATTCTACCATCCGCAGATAAGCCAAATGTGTTGTAAGGAGATGCTACTGCTTTCCATTGATTACGGTAAATTAAATTACCTGATATTGCATAATTAGCACCTGCCATTGCAGGATTTAACGTCAATGGAAAGTATTGGATTTGTGTAAAGTGAATGTCTTGTGCTTTTGTATAAATAATGGATGCAACAAGCACTGATGCTATTATTACAGATAATTTTTTTGTTTTCATAACTTTATTTTTTAATGATTTTTGCTAAGTAATTTATTTTACAATTGTAATATTTCCTTTCAAGTCAATTGGCCTATCATCTTTATATAAACCTTTGATGTAATATACAAAAGTTGCTCCATTCATATCTTTTCCATTATAGGTGCCATTCCATTTACCATTAATATCGTCGGTCTCAAATACTTTTTCACCCCATCTATCAAATATCACTAACTTAAATTCTTTCACACATTTTGTTCCATAGATGACTAATTCATCATTATTGCCATCTCCATTTGGTGAAAATACATTTGGAACAAATATCTCAGGACATCTTGTATCCACATAAATTCTTAAACATGCCGTATCTTTACATACTCCGTTAGAGTTTATACCAAACACGCAATAATCGGTAGTTGTATTTGGGCTTGCTTTAGGATTTGGCGAATTAGGATTATCCAATCCTGTGATAGGTGTCCAAGTATATGCACTTGCACCGGTTGCATTCAATGTAACTTGATCACCTATGTTAATAGAATTATTTGGAATAGCCGTAACACTAACAGAAATTTGAGGACTTACATTTACACCAATAATAGTTGTTGTATTGCAAGCACCTGTTGAAGCGGTTAATGTAAATTGAGTATTCGCCGTTGCCGGGATCATAATTGAACTTGTTGTATATGTGTTGCCAGCTGCATCTGCCCAGTTATAATTAGTTGCTCCATTAGCATTGAGTTTTATTGTATCTCCTTGACAAATTAGAGTATTCCCTGCTATACTTACAGTAAAATTATTATTAAATCCTACATTGATGGTCTGCGTTGTAGAGCAGCCATTTACTGTATTTGTAACAACTACTTGATAAGTTCCGCTATTTGTTGTAGAGATAGTGGCTGTACCTTGGCCCGTAAATGCACCAGACCCATTCCATAAATAAGTATCTGTGCTATTAGCCGGAGTTACTGAAATATCCACAGTACCATTTGTACAACTGATACTTGGATTAGAAGCACTTAAAGATACGGCAGGAGGATTTTGATCAGAGGCGATATTTACTAATGTAGAAGTTGAACAACCATTATTGGTGTCTGTAACTGTTAATGTATATGCACCACTTGAGGTAAAAGTAGCAGTAGAAGAGTTAGCCCCACTGCTAATACCTGAAGATGGACTCCACGAATAAGATGCAGAAGTTAAAGTGGCGGGTACTGTAGCATTGATTGTTACAGAAGAATTAGCACAAGTTAAAGTGGCAGAGTTAGCAGAAAGAGTTACTTGCGGAGCATTTGAGTTTCCTGATACAGTGGCAGTTGTAATAGCAGTACAGCCATTTGCACCTGTTACCGTTAAAGAATAAACACCTGCAGATCCCGCAATTAAAGTAGCCGTATTAGAAGGTCCAACGATAGTACCTCCTGATGTTGTCCAAGTGTAACTTGAAGCCGTTGATGTAGCGTCTATTTGAATTGTAGGTGAAGAACATGATAATGTTGCAGAATTAGTACTTAAACTTACAGATGGTGCATTTGTATCACTGGGTACTGCCGCAGTGATAGTAGATGAACAACCATTTGAAGTATTTGTTACAACTAAAGTATAAGTATTTCCTTGATTAACAACAATTGTAGGTGTATTTGTAGGACCCACAATTCCTGTTCCTGACCAAGCATAAGATACAGGTGATGAAGTAGTAGTAGCCACTACTTGAGTAGTAGGATTAGAACATGTAATAGTCCCTGTCGAAGCGGTAACATTAGGAACATTACTATCGGCAGCAACATTAACAATTGCTGTTCCCATACAACCGTTTGTATTGTCTGTAACTTCTATAGTATAATTTCCAGGAGCACATGCTTGTGTGGTGAATGTATTTGTTGAACCACATACACCTCCCAACCAATTTACAGTAACCCCCGTACTTGGAGAGGAAGTTGCAGTTATATTTACAGAACTGGAAGAACAAGTTATAGTTTGATTCGGTCCCGCGGTAACGTTTGGTGTAGCAGTATTTTGTGTAATAGATAATACACTATTAGTAGTACATCCATTACTTCCTGCAATGGTTAAAGTATAATTTGCAGGAGAGGTGATAACTGCCACAGAACTATTTCCACCCGAAGGCATCCAAGTATAAGAATAAGGACCAGCACCGCCAGTTGCAGTGACAGTAGCGCTAATGCTTGTGTTAGTACAATTTAATACAGAACTGCTCGTAGTGATGGTAGGTGTAAGTGGAGCGCGGGCTAGTACAAATTGTCCATAAGAAGTCCAAGCAGGAATAGGGCCTACAACCCCAATATTCATTGTAACGCCAGTATTTCCAGGTCCTTTTAATGGATTCCATGCTCCTCCATTCCAGTTTTGTGCTTTAATAGTATCCGTAGCACAAGGTCCACCTCCTGCAATGGTATTTTCAATACCTCTGTAAGAAAAAGTAATATCCGCATTCACTGCTACATTGGTTTTGATGTCCCAATATCTATCAATAGCATCTGCCGACTGGGGAATAGCAGAAACTGCCGCTACAGCACCTCCATTACTGGTAGAAGCACCTGGCATTGGAGCATTGGCAGCATTGGTAGAATAAGTAGATACAGTAAGTGTTAAATTAGATGCATTGGTTTTATTAAATCCAAGGGGAATATAATCGGCTGCATTTCCTCCTACACCAAATGGAATAACATAAGAACCTGTGGTTGTAGAAGTAACCCACTCCACGTAATTATATTGGTTTTCAGAATGAATATGTCCACCCCCAGGACGAATAATTCCTGTAGTTTGGTTTTGATTTATTACCAAATAAGTTGGATTAGCAGAGGTACCACCATTCATAATGATGAAACCACCATTAAGTACAAGCGCATTGTTTTGTGCAAAAGCAGTTAAACATAACAAAGATCCACCAAAAATTATATTAAAAATCTTTTTCATACAACTAAAATTTTAGGCAAAAATAAGAAAAATAATTCGGATAAACCAAATTTTTTTTTATTAACGGGCTATATTTTTTTTAATTATAAGTAATAAACAAAATAAAATAATTATTCTTTTTTCAAAAAAACAATCACTTTAATAAATCATTTAGTACTGCAACCACTCTTTCTGTGGCTTTTCCATCCCAAAGCGGTGGAATTGAAGATGGCTTGTCTGTTGTATTTAATAGATAATGGATGTGATTAGCAATATTGTTTTCATCAAATTCCAATAAGATGTTACTTCCCTTCCATAAGGTTATAGGACGCTCGGTGCTTGGTCGTAAAGTGATGCAAGGAATATTTAAATAAGTAGTTTCTTCTTGTACTCCACCACTATCAGTAATAACTAAAATGGATTCCATCAAGAGTTTTTGAAAATTCAAGTAGGATTGTGGCTTGGTCAATATCAAAGATGGAATGTTCATTAAACTTTCCCAAAGTTGAAAATGCTTAAAATTATTTTCAGTACGAGGATGTATAGGAAATACAAAATATTTAATAGAATTTGAAAAACGGATATCTAATAATTTTAAGAATGAAATAATTTTTTCTAATCCTTCTTTTGTGTCTACATTATTAGGACGATGAAGAGTAATTAAAGCATAAGTTTTTGGTGCGATATTCAACTCTTTCAATATATTTGATTGATGAATTTTATCTCTATAAGCCACTAATGTATCAATCATAGTATTACCTACAAAGAAAATTTTATCTTCTTTAATACCTTCGTACTTCAAGTTATTCAAAGCATCTTCTTCTGTAACAAATAAATAATGTGCTAATTTATCTGTTAAAATTCTATTGTGTTCTTCGGGCATTGTATTGTCAAAACTTCTTAATCCGCTTTCTAAATGGGCTAAAGGAATATTCATTTTATTAGCCACTAATGCCCCTGCTAATGTTGAATTTACATCCCCAACAACCATCATCAAATCGGGCTTAAAAGTAATAGTTATTAAATCGTGTAAGCCCTTCATTATTTCAGCCATTTGAGGCACGGGTGAAAGTTTTTCAGGTAAATTCAAAAAATAATCAGGTTGTAAATCTAATTCTTCAAAAAATAATCTTGACATCTCATCGCTAAAATGTTGTGAAGTATGAACAATACGAATATCTAATTTGGGATAGTTTTGGGCAACTTTTTTAAATTGTGTAACCTTAATAAAATTAGGTCGTGTTCCTACAACGATTAAAACTTTTTTCTTACTCATACATTCCATTTTGCAATTATACTAATACCCCCTTTAACTACTTGATTCATCTGCACATTTATTTCTGAATGAAGGGGTATAAAAACATCTACTCTTGAACCAAACTTAATAAAGCCCATTTCTTCGGATTGAATGGCTTGTGTGTTTTCTTTAGCATAACAAACAATTCTTCTTGCTAATAATCCTGCTATTTGTCTTACTAAAATTTTTTGACCATTAGAATGTTCTATAACCACGGTCGTCCTTTCATTTTCAGTGCTTGATTTAGGATGCCAAGCCACTAATTTTTTTCCAGGATGATATTTGTAATAAATGACTTTTCCATCTATTGGATATCTATTTACATGCACATTAATAGGAGACATAAAAATACTGATTTGCCAACATTCAGTACGAAGATATTCGGATTCATAGGTTTTCTCAATCACCACTACTTTTCCATCTGCAGGAGCAATAATGGCATTAGGATTCTTTGTCCATTTTCTTTGAGGGCTTCTAAAAAATTGTAGTATAATTATCAACAAAAATATAGCAACTAACCATAAACCATAATAAATGATTGGGTATGCTTTTAATTGATGTGCTATAAGTACTAAAATCACATCTATCATTAATACGATTATCAAACTTGGATATCCTTCTTTATGAAATTTCATAAGATAAAAGTTTTTTAATTACTTGGATTGAAAAAATAAAAGCATTTCTTTAGCAATTTTTTCGGCAGCATTGCCATCGCCATAATAAGGTAAAAATTTTTCTACAGAAGTATTTTTTAATTCTTGATAAGCAGAAAGAATTTTTTGTTCATCCGCATCTGCTAATAATGTCGTTCCTGTATCTAATAATTCTACCCATTCTGTTTCAGGTCGTAAAACAACACAGGGCTTCTTAAAGAAGTATGCTTCTTTTTGAACACCACCACTATCAGTAATAACCATCTTACAATGACTTTCAAGTAATATCATTTCTAAAAAAGATACGGGGTCAGTGATAGTTATATCTTTGTTTGAAAAAATTTGGGACTTTAATTGATCATCAAGATTTGTTTCCAACATCTTTTTAGTTCTTGGATGAATGGGCAATACAATTTGGATTTCCTTGGAAATTTTTAATAAAGCAGAAAAAATTGCATTCAAGCGAACGGGATCGTCGGTATTGTTATTTCTATGAATAGTACACAAAACAAATTCTGTATTTTCAAGAGAAAGTCGTTTTAAAATATCTGATTTCTTTTGGGCAATTTTTGAAAAATAAAGCGAATTATCATACATCACATCGCCACTCAAAATCACTTTAGGATGATTAATATCACAACGATGCAAATGCAACTTGAACCCTTCTTTTTCAAGGTTTTTAATGGCTTGTTGTGTCGGACAAAACAATAATGTAGAAACGTGGTCAGCCATTATACGATTGATTTCTTCGGGCATTGTTTTGTTGTAAGAACGAAGTCCTGCTTCTATATGAAAAACAGGAATGATCAATTTGCTGGCGGCCAATGCCCCTGCTAAAGTAGAATTGGTATCACCATAAATCACAAGAGCATCGGGCTTTTCTTTTAATAACACGTCTTCAATTCGTTCAAGCATTAATCCCGTTTGCTTTCCGTGAGATGCACTGCCTACATTCAAATTATAATCAGGTTGGGGGATATTGAGTTCATCAAAAAACACTTGACTCATATTTTCATCATAATGCTGCCCTGTATGAACGATAACTTCTTGTAATGAAGAGGAATAATGCTTATGAATAATTCTACTTAAAGCAGCGGCTTTAATAATTTGAGGTCTTGCACCAATTATAGTGAGAATTTTATACATAAAATAAAGTAATTGTTTGTTTTGATGAAATTTAAAAGATGGGCAAAAGTATTGAAAAAAAATTGAAGTAGATTTAATATCAATGTAATTCAGTAAAATGTCAATACATTTGAGCAAAAAAATATGAACTATCAAGAGTGCTTGAATTATTTGTATACACAACTTCCAATGTTTCAAAGAATAGGTGCTGCCGCATACAAGGCAGATTTAAAAAACATACAAGCATTATGTGAAATTCTTCAGCATCCAGAAAAAAAATTAAAATTTATACATATTGCTGGCACGAATGGTAAAGGTTCAGTATCTAATATGTTAGCCGCAGTGTTTCAAAAGAATGGTTACAAAACGGGCTTGTTTACTTCCCCCCATTTAATTGACTTTAGAGAGCGAATACGCATTGATGGAAAAATGATTCCTAAACAATATATCACACATTTTGTAAACAAATATAAATCTGCATTTGACAACATAAAACCATCATTTTTTGAATGGACAACCGCTTTAGCATTTCAATATTTTTATGATAAAAAAGTTGACATTGTTATTCTTGAAACAGGTATGGGCGGAAGATTGGATTCTACCAATGTGGTACTGCCTGAATTAAGTATCATTACAAATATAGGAGAAGACCACAAACAGTTTCTTGGTGATACATTACAAAAAATTGCTTTTGAAAAAGCCGGAATTATCAAAGAATATGTTCCCGTGTTAATATCAGAATTCCAGAAAGAAGTATATGATGTTTTTGTAAATGTAGCAAAAGAAAGAAACGCACCACTCATCTATTCAAAAGACATTATCAAAATTACAGGAAAAGAATTTAAAAGTGATTTTTTAAGAATATCGTTTAAAATAAATTATACTAACTTAAATTTATTTTTAGATAAACTTAAATTTAATTATAAAATAAATAAAAATAATAAATTAGATAAATCAAAAAATAAAATTAGTAATAATAAAAAAAATAATTTAAGTAAATCTAAAAAAAACACCTTTACAGTGCTATCGTCTCTAATAGGCACCTATCAGGTAAATAATATCCAATGTGTATTAGCCGCTTGTGAAATTTTAAGTAATCTTGGATGGAATTTAAATAGAAAAGACATATTTTTAGGAATTAAATACACACCAAAACTCACTGGATTTAGTGGAAGATGGGAAGTGATTCAAAAACGTCCCTATATTATTGCTGATATTGGACATAATAAACCAGGTATTCAACAAACCTTAAAAAATTTGAAGAATTATTCATATCAGACATTACGAATCGTATTTGGAGTAGTGAATGACAAAGAAGTAGATGAGATATTAGCGTTATTACCTAAAAATGCTGTTTACTATATAACTCAAGCATCTGTACCAAGAGCAATGCCTGTAAATATCTTGTATGAAAAAATGATTAAAAATAAATTCAAAGGACTCCCCCACTCTACTGTAGCAGAAGCCATTTACAAGGCACAAAAAGATGCTAATAAAAACGATTTGATACTTATCACAGGAAGTGCTTTTGTCGTAGCCGATGCGATAGCGTATCTACAAAAGAAAAAAATTATTTAAGAAACCGCACTGATTTCCATTAAAACACTTACATTTGCCACTATGAATAAACTTTTTACATTCATATTGATTTCAATTTTTGAGTTATCAAATATCTTTTCTCAAAATAATCTGATTGTTTTCTCGGAAAGTGCAGAACCATTTCAAATAGAGTATCAAGGTAAGTTGTATCCATTGCATCCACAAGCAGATGTTAAACTTACACAAATTACAGACAATCCTGTGCATTTAAAGATCTTTTTTTCAAAAAAAGACATTTCTCCAATTGATACAAATTTGTATTTATTTCATCCACTTAAACCCATTGACAATCAAGATATTTTGTATGTGATATTAAAAAATAACAAAAATATTAAATACCTTGCTACACTGCCATCATCAGATATAAAACCAATTATCCCTGAAATTGACACAAGTATACAAGTCAAAACAAAAGAAGAAAAAACGATACAAAAAATTATTTTCTTGAATGACAGCAATGCAGTATGCATTCAACCTATTGATACCGCTGACTTTAATAGAGCAATCAAACACATTTTTAAAACACCTAATGCCGATAGAAAGATTGTTTTATTGGAACATTTTATTAAACATAACTGCTTTTCACCATCACAGGCATTGGTAATTATTGAACAAATTCCTTTTGAAGTAGAAAAATTAAAACTCATTAAACAATTATTGCCTAAAATTACGGATGTATTTGATCTTTGGTTTTTGAAAGATTATTTAAAATATACTATTGCTCAACAATCTTACACAGAATATTACAATCAATATCTCTTATCTCTCAAAAACAATCCAACTTTATCCGATTCTTTATTTCAAATTTCTATCTCATTCTTAAAATCAACAGAAGACGACATCCTAAAATTAAAATACTTACGAATTTTGTTATCCCATTATTCTGCCAATACAAAAACAATTGAAAAATGGATGAATTATTTAAGACACGACCAACATAAAGAAGAATTATTGAAGTGTGCCTATTATGTTTTAAAGGATAAACAAGAATTTGAAAACTTAATAGAACTTGTTCATTTCAAAGAAACTAAAAACAGATTAAAATTATTTTATGATAAACAAAAATAATCATTTCGGAAAAATTTATATTTCTGCATCATTAGGGGCTTTGGGCATAGTGCTTGGGGCTTTTTCTGCACACGGATTAGAAAAGTTAGTAGAAAATCAAATCATTACACTACATCATTTGAATATTTTTGAAAAAGCCGTGAAATACCAAATGTATCACTCTATCGTTTTATTAGTATTAAGCATAAGCAATTTTATTTTTCAAAAAAATGTATTTCAAAAGTCCTATTGGATGCTTTTTTGGGGGCTTATTTTATTTTCAGGATCATTGTATTGGATAGCATTGCAAAACCTTATACACATTGCTTTTCCAAAGTTTTTGTTTTGGATAACACCATTAGGCGGGCTTTTAATGATAATTGGATGGATTTTTATAATTATTGACACACATTCATTAAAAAACAAGCATTAAAATCAAACCTAATATCTAATTCGCAATAAAAAGAAACAATAATCGTTTAAAATCCAATATAAAATTCACATCTATGACTATTCAGAAAAAATATTCTATTCGTTGTTTTTTATTTATTATCTTTTTTTTATACTTTGGTATTTCATTTGCACAACGCCCTATTTCAACTCCTATTAATGTTCCAATTAAAAATAATTCTTTACCTAAAATTGTAATTCATCCCGAAGACCCTATTTTTCCAATAGAAATAATGGGGGCTGTATACGATCCTGAAATGAACAATCTCCCTGTGTGGATGCAAACATTTACCACAGCCATCAATGAAAACGCAGAAGCACAACTTGAACCTATTGTCGTATCACCATTGAATTCAGAAGAAGCCAATGTGGTTAAAAAATTTTTTGGAAAGCACATTACAAGTGAATTTCAAATTAAATACTTTCAAAGTTATTCAGGCAATACCAAAGTGTGGAGTGCTTATATCATTCCATTCAGAAAAAACACAAATGGGAATATAGAATTCTTACAAAGATATTCTGTTCAATGGAAAAAAACTTTAACGCAAAAAACATTACCTGCGGCTGTTCAAAGTTTCACCAATCAATCTGTTTTATCGTCAGGAACGTGGTATAAAATTGGCATCAAGAACTCAGGTATTTACAAGATTGACAAGCAATTTTTACAATCTATGGGAATTGATGTATCTCAAATAGATCCGAGAAACATCCGAATTTTTGGAAATGGTGGTGAAATGATTAATCCTAAAAATAATAAGTTTAGATACGATGATTTACAGGAAAATGCTATTTATGTATTTGGAGAAAATGATGGTGTATTTAATGACAATGATTATGTTTTATTTTATGCAAAAGGAAGCGATTCGTGGATGAAAAAAGCCGATTTTTACAATAACCCGCCTTATAAATGCTTGGATTATTATCATTATTTACATCGCTATTCTGACTCTGCTTATTATTTCATTACTTTTGATAATGGAATTGGTTTAAGAATAAATAACTATTCAACTACTGCCACACCTAATTATACCACTAATAGTTATGATTATTTGAATTATCACGAAATTGATGCAATTAATTTTTTAAAAAGTGGTCCTGATTTTTTTGGAGAATATTTTGATATACAAACTTCTTATACCTTTCCATTTCCTGATGGAAATTTTGTTACAAACGATAGCATCAAAGTTTTTTTAAGTTTAGCCGCTCGTGGCGATGTGCCGTCTTATTATACTTGGAATATCAATGGTGTTAGTAATACTTTTTCTGTTCAAGCCGTTCAAACATCTAATTATCTTGCGGATTATGCAGCCATAGGCAATCAATGTATTGTTATCCCTAATAATTCTAATTCTAATAGTATATCCGTTAATGTAACTAAAAATACATCTAATGCCGTAGCGTGGATGGATAAAGTGGTTGTGAATGCACGAAGATATTTAGTGTATAATAATAAAGCATTTGAATTTAGCGACAAAAGAACCGTTGCCTCTAATCGAATTACAACTTATTCTATAACTGCATTCAATCCTAATATCTTAAATATCTGGGACATTACCGACTATATTCATCCTTTTAATCAACAATTTACAAGTTATACCAATTATCTTACATTTAATGCTCCTTCTGATTCTTTGCATAGATATATTGTTTTTTCATTAAATGATGTTCAAAAACCACAATTTATCAAGAAAATAGACAATCAAAATTTACACGGCATTACACAAGCCGATTATATTATTGTAACGCCTCCGCAATTTAAATCACAAGCACTTGAATTAGCCCAATTGCATCAACAAGAAGAAGGATTGAGTTATGCTGTTGTTACAACAGAAGAAGTATACAATGAGTTTTCCAGTGGAAATGTAGATGCTACTGCTATTCGTGATTTTGTTAGAATGTTGTATATTCGTAATGGTAAAAACAATCCTGGCAATACAAGTCCACGTTATTTATTGCTATTTGGTGATGGTTCATTTAATAATAAAGATCATTCTCCTACTTCCAATGCTTTAATACCAACTTTTCAAACTGGATATTCTACTTCTCCCATTTTATCTACGGTTACTGATGATTTTTATGGATGGCTGGATGATAACGAAGGCGATGATTGGGCAAGTTCATTAGTAGATATAGGTGTTGGAAGATTCACGATTTTAAATACATCCCAAGCCATTAATATGGTCAATAAAGTCAAAGCGTATTACAAGAAGAATGCTAATTTTTCTGTTCAAACTGATGATAATTGTTGTAAACTCACTTCCAATGAATATCCTTTAGGAGATTGGAGAACATTATTTACTTTCTTTGCAGATGATGGAGATAGCCAATTACATATGTGGCAAGCAGATAGTTTAAGTAAATTTATTACAAATTTCCATCCTGAATATAATGTCAATAAGGTTTTTGCAGATGCGTATCAACAAATTACAGTTCCTGGTGGTAATAGATATCCCGATGCAAGTGCGGCTTTGGATAAAGCATTTGAAAAAGGATCATTAGTTATCAATTACACAGGACATGGTAACGAAGTTCAACTTGGTCATGAAGCATTTCTTACATTATCACAAATAAACTCTTACAAGAACTTAACCAATATGCCTTTGTTTATTACTGCTACTTGTGAATTTACAAGATTTGATGACCCCGATCGTGTATCTGCGGGAGAACAGTGCTTTTTACAACCCAACGGTTGTGCTATTGCATTATTTACAACCGTAAGAGTAGCGTATGCTTCTACCAATTTTTATCTTTCAATAAAACTTTTTGAAGAAATTTTAGATACATTGCCTAGTGGCAATTTTATGGCATTAGGAGATATTGTCAAAAACACAAAAATAAAAACAAACATTGGATTTTATTTCTTGAATTTTCATCTCATCGGCGACCCTGCACTTACATTAGCATATCCAAAGAAAAAAATTATTGTAACCACTATTAATAATCATACATTAACTACTACCCCACAAGATACATTAAAAGCCCTTTCAAAAGTTACAGTAACTGGCTATATCGCAGATAAACAAGGCAATAAAATCAACACATTTAATGGTGTTATTTACCCTACTGTTTATGATAAAAAACAAATTATTTCCTGTCTTGGCAATAAGCCCGAATCAATTGTTAGCGGTAAAACATTTACATTTTCAACTCAAAAAAATATTCTTTTCAAAGGAAAAGTAGAAGTAAAGAATGGTGATTTTCAATTTTCTTTTATAGTCCCAAAAGATATTAATTACGCTATTGATATTAGTAAAATGTCTTTTTATGCACAAAATGGTCAAATAGATGCAATAGGATATACAAACAAATTTTATGTAGGGGGATCTAATCCAAATGCTATAAATGATAATCAACCCCCACAAATATCGGCATTTATGAACGACCGAAAATTTGTATCAGGTGGCATTACTGATCCTAATCCTGTATTATTTGCAGAAATTATAGATAGTACAGGAATTAATATCACAGGAAATAGCATTGGACACGATGTAGTAACCACCATAGACAATGGAAAACCAATCGTTTTAAATGATTATTTTGAATACGACTTAAATAGTTATCAAAAAGGAAAATTGAAATATCCCTTTTCAAATCTGCCAGAAGGAAATCATCAACTTACCTTAAAAGCGTGGGACATTAATAACAACAGTGCTACTGCCAAACTTGACTTTGTGGTGGCCAAAGATGAAGCATTAGCACTCAAACATGTTTTAAATTATCCTAATCCTTTTACAACTAAAACTAAATTTATGTTTGAATTTAATACCTCTTGCGAATACTTAAAAATAAAAATAGAGATATTTACTATTACAGGTAAATTAGTAAAAACCATTCAAAAAGATATGTATACAACAGGATATAGAGAAGATGGAATTGAATGGGATGGCAAAGATGATTTTGGCGACAAATTAGCACGTGGTGTTTATCTTTATAGAGTAACTATTTCAGACAGCAATAATAAAAAAGCAGAAAAAATTGAGAAATTAGTTATACTCAATTAAATGATTAGTTAAAAATAGAAAGTAAAAAGTTTTAGGTCATTATAACTTTAAATCTCTAATTTACAAAAATATTTCTCATTACTTTCAAACTTTCAACTTTCAACTCTTTACTTTTTACTAATTTGTTTTTTGTGGTAAAATATAACCTGACTAATAACAAACTTTATTTTG
The DNA here is from genome assembly GCA_026414605.1 of Bacteroidia bacterium. Lineage (GTDB taxonomy): Bacteria > Bacteroidota > Bacteroidia > B-17B0 > Aurantibacillaceae > BPGX01. The sequence continues at coordinate 941 of JAOAIP010000056.1, read as the reverse complement.
TAATTACAATCTTAGATTTAAAGTATTTTTTTCCGTTAAAATATACTCCCATATAAAAACCATTTGAAAAATCACTTAATGGATACACATATTCTACTTGATCAATTGGGGATATTTGTAAGATCTTTTTTCCGCTAATATCTACTAATTGAAAATAAGAATTTGAATATTCTGTATTGACAAAATGAAAGTGGATATCATCTCCTTTGATTTCATAAGTAAATGGCTGGTATTCATATTGTACTAATACATCTCTCAAAATATATTTTTCATCTTCGTTATTTAAATTGACAACAGTAAGTTTGTAATAACTAATTCCCTCATAAAGATTATCATCAACAAAAGTATAAAGTTTTTCTGTCATTGAATTTTCAGAAGGAATATTCCCTAATAATTCAAAATTCAAGCCGTCTTTACTTTTTTCTAAACGATAATGACTTAGATGTTTTTCATTTTTAACCAGCCATTTTAATTCAACATAATTACTCTTTGTTTCAGCCCTAAAATAGTAAATATCAACTGGTAAAACATCTGAACAAGAACATCCAGATTGAATTTCAAGAGTAAAAGTCACAATTTCATCATTTCTATTACTTCTTTGTTCTAAAAAAAGTGTACCTCCCGTCTGTACCCATATAATTTTTGCCCCACCATTGTTGCTACCAGTAGCAGTAATTGTATTGCCAGACGAAGCAAACGAAGTAGAAGGAGATCCGCCTCCACAATTAATTGTATATATCCCCCCCGCTGATGATAAATCAATGGTATTTGAATAAGTTGGACTTGTGCTCCCCCCCACTTTCAGATAATCATTGGCATCTAAGCCACTATTACAACATCCATTAGAAGTATTCATTGAACCACATGAAGAGAAACATGATGTGCATCCATTTCCATTACACCTTCGCTCAAAAGATGCAGTTAGAGTAGCCGTACAACCA
>JAOAIP010000042.1 GCA_026414605.1 Bacteroidia bacterium | reverse complement strand
GAATGGTGGGTTTTACTGAGTGAAGGGTGTAAAAAAATTGCAGGATGGTTTGTAAAAACTACAGTGTGAGATGAATTGGATTTGTTTTATAGGATGGTGATGGATGGGGTAAAAGCGGGAATTGGGGTGAGTTGGCGAAGCCGCCTTCGGCGGCTTCGCCGCAGCATTACGGCAATTAAACATCTGTACTACAAATTATCCGAAATTCAAAGAAAACCTGCCTTTGCAAAATCTTACCTCTGCACAATGATTTTCTCTGTTGCAACAGAAACATCTGTATGTACTTCCACCAAATACAAACCGTTGGAAAGTGTGGATATATCAAGGGTGGCTGCATTGGATGCAGCAGAAAAATTTTCCTGAAGTAAAATTTTTCCGGTGAGGTCTTTGATAAAGATGCTTTGAATACGGCTGTTATCAAGGGTTTGGATGGAGATGGAGGAGGAAGTGGGATTGGGGCCAATAATCAGCATACTACCAATACCATTAAATAATATATTGTTTCGTTGATTGGTACTTAAATGGCCATCGTTTGTTTTATGTGTTTTTGTTTCATTATTTGCTAACAGTTTACTGCTTGCTTGATTAGCTTGATATCCTTGATTCCCCGCGTATAAATTCTGATTCTTACAATAATCAAATAAATTACCATTATATACAGAATTACTGACTGGTTCATTACAAACATTGAAGAAGTCGGGAAGTCCCTGAATATTTAAATCAAACTCATACCCTCCTAAAAAATCGCTTTCATCTTCAATGGAAATTTCATTACCTGCGTGGAATTTAATATTAGTATTATTACCAGTTTGATTACCTTTTATCTTAATATTATTAAAAGCAAAAATCTCTTGTGAATTTGAATAATTAGTATTTGTAATAATTAAATCCAATGGGTGAGTAGCATAAGTTAATGTGCTATTTGGATCATAAAAATTAAAATTATTATTAGAACAGATTACATCACAATGGTATTTTTGAATTTTAATAACATGATGTTCTTTTCCGTAATTATCTGGGTTAAAGTATAAATCAAGCAAAACAACCATAGTGACATTTCTATTTGCATATAAAGGAATAAAGAAACAATCTGGTTTATCTTGCTGATTAACCCAATATCTTTCACTTACTGAGATTTTAGAATTACAGCTTATTGGATAATAAGGGGTTACTATTCTATTGTATTTATACCTTATATTACCATAATTGCTTGGCGAAAAACATAATGGGACAACGTCACCATAGTCATTATAATAACTATACCAACCTCCATCTACATGTGAATTAGAATATGCCATATATCCCGGACCGCTTACATCTGGCTCAATAGGCATTCCATCTATTTCGTACCTAATATATATTTTTGATTTTGTTTGATTAATTATTGGATTTAGCGAGTATTGGATATCTCCTATACCTCTGTATGAAAAAGTGGTCCAATTAGATTGTGAATTTGGATTGGGATTGTATATGTCAAAAAAATTTATATCTCTATAACATTCTAGTGTTGGTGTTTTAAGTAATGCAAATAATCCTGGTATTTCGTTATACATACTATAGCTTGGCGGGGTACCAAAATTGGCACCCCCATATTCAGGAGCAGAATTCGAATTTAATGAACCAGGTACTTGAACATATATTTCCTGTGCTGGTATAGGGATATTATATGTTAAAGTTCCATTTAATTTCATTCTTGCTGTTATTAAATTAACTTGAGAATAAGGATTGTTATTATTTAAATTTTTATCTGTTTTAACACTAAAATAATCTAAAAAATCAGCTGTTTTTCCCAAAACCTTTGAGACAGTTTCCACTATGGGAGCAGCAGATGGATCTAAAAAATCAACTATTTGTAAGAAACCATTTACCATATTAATGAAATTTTTGTAATCAATAAACTCATTATCATTATTGTTATTATTAGCAATGTCGGCATGATATGCTAAAAAATTAAGATAATGTTGCATAACAGATTCTGGTGTATTATTAGGGTCCTGAAAAATAGATGTTACAAAATTATCACTATTTAAAGTCATACCTTTAATATAGTTATTATTTATATCTAAAATTGGAACGCCAGAAACTCCAGCAAGTGTTCCGTTCATTTCAATATAACCTGTACTTATGGTATGAAAAGTAATGTATAAAGAAGATTCAAAAAAACAAATACATGGGTCATATTGAAGATCAATATCACAATATGAAAAATCTGCTATGTTTGGACTAATAATGGTTGTTGGAATACTAATCTCAGATACTCGTGTTTTTTGATCTAAAGCATATTGTACAATATTATAACTATTGAAAATACCATTTAGTTGCATATTAATGTAATTAGGATTATTATTGTTGTGTATTAAATGAAACTTTACTAATATTTTATCTGTATTTATATTTGCATTATCAGCCATAAGCTTAAATAATAATCTCAAAGTAGAAGTATATTTGTTATACAACATAATATATGTAACATTTGAAGGATATTGTCGGGGATCATTAGGTAAACCATATCCCATTATTCCCCCATTCCATTGGTTATTATCATAAAAGTAACCAAAATCTTGTTTAATCAATTCCCAACCATCTTCTGGTTTATTATCGCTATTAGAACCTGCGGCAATTAAATGCATATGCGTTGATGGTGACCAGAAAGGATTCGGTATTGTTCCTATTTGCCATCCTGTATAATAATTAAAGATAGCATATGGTATTGTATTATTTGGGAGAGTACTTCTACTAGTCCAATCAAAGGTATTTTTTTTGAAATTATTAATATTAGGAGAAGGAAATAATGGGTCAGTAGAGGTATTGTTGGTACAGTTCTGTTGAGCATTACAAATTAAATAATGAATGATTAAAAGGATAAAAACAGTTTTTTTCATGGTTTTTATTTTGGTTGAATAAATTCTTTGTAACTCTTATAATACATTCCTCTGGTAGTAGTAATTATCACGGTGTCATTAGAATAAAAAGCATCCATAATTATACTGTTTTCCAACCCATCATTTTTTAATTCCCTTTGAAAAAAATTATTATATTTCAAATTAATTAAATATATTTTGTCATTTAAGAAAGAAATAACAGAGTTATTTAAGATTACAAATTTAGCAACAAAGGGAATATAAACATTAGAACGATATATATTCCATGATTCCCCAATATCAGTTGAATAATAAATAACATAATGGTACTCATCATATACAAACAAAGTATCTTTATAATTCAAAAAAAAGTTACTACTTATACTGCTATTTGGCAATACCAATGAAAACGTATTATCTTCTCTTAATAAAATAGTACCATTATATGGATAGTTAATTAGAAATCTGTCTTTAAAAGACCCTGCTACACTTAAAAAGCTTGCATTGGGCAACTCTATTTTTGTGGTATCTACTACCTTTAATAAACAAGCACTATCTTTAAATTTTAAAGTTATTAGTATATCTGACTTACCATTCCTTTGCGCTGCACCTACCCACTTGTTTCCATATTCAGATAGTTTATATCTTGCTCTATTTAAACTAGTTACGCTTGTATCTATACCTTTTAAATTAATAATAACTGGATTTCTCCAACAAGAGGAATTATGGCTAGTTAAATAAGGCATAAAGACAGATAAACTAATAGCATTTTCTGATAATGATGTTCCAATAAATGGACTAAAATCCGGAGGTATGACTGAGCTTGAAGAAAAACTTGATGGAAAAATTAAATTAAACTGTTTATCCAAAGAATCATAAACATATGCAGTTAGAGGATTATAAAATAATACTAAGGGTCTACTATAGTATTTTAACTTAGTATAACTAATTTTATACATTACTGGTGAATATGAAATTTTTTTATATGGTTTCCAACTATACTGCACCGTATCATGAATATATACTTCCTCCTTTTCTATCACTTTTTTTCTGCATGAGGTTGTCAAATAGATAATACAAATTAGCATCATTCCACGAAATAATGAACAATATCTTTCACAAAAAAACAATGAAATATACATATAATTTTATTTTCCTTTCTCCTTTTTCAATACTTCTATTTCCTTCTTTAACTGAATAATATAAAGCATCAATTCCTCAATTTTTTCCATTTGTAACTTCTGCATTTCTCCTATATCTAATCCTTCCGTTTCAATTTGTAATCCACTCGGTATATTGGGTAATCGTTGGTATTCTTTTATGTAACTTTCTACATATTCAATACTCGGTAGTGAATAATCTTTATCAAACACATAATCTGCCCAATTCAACTGTGTTACTAATGCCCTTGTAAATACTGCTTTCCCATAAACATTTAATAATGCATCGGTGTGCGGACCTATTGCCTGGGATTTTGTCCCTATTCTCACATTCCCATTTACATCCAGTTTATACTGCGGATTCATCGTCCCCACACCCAATTTCCCGCTTACAATTGTATTGTTGGATGCAAGAACAATGTCTGTCGCAGGATCGTAATAATTGATTAAAAATGCTTTCCCGTCACTCGCCGTCGGATCGCTCCCCGTCAAATACGCATGCGCCGTATTAAATCCCATACTCACATAGCCGCCACTGTGTCCAAATTTTCCCTCTCCGATTACCTCCAATTGCGAGCTGGGATTCGTCGTTCCTATCCCTACTTTTCCTACCACATTCGGAGCACTCGCAGGTGCCACAAAAATGGACGGCACCGTGCTGTTCGCCCCTATCATCACGGAATTCGGAATATTATTCTCAAGATAACTTGTTCCATATCCTATCCCTATCACAATCGAATTGTTAGCATTGTTGCCACTTTTTACATACTTACCAATAGCAATAGAACTTAAAGCATATGTTTTAGCATACGTCCCCATCGCTATAGATGCCGTACCAAATCCGTCTCCATTATTTCCTCCCCCAATTGCCAAACCCATCCTTCCATTAGATGGGGTCGCGTAAATTCTATTGTATGAAGTATTAATAATAATGGAACTATCTCCCAGCTTTATTAAACTATCTCCTGTTGTTATTCTATTCACTCTCACCTTTCCGCTCACCGCTACATCGCCGTTCACATCCAATGCTACCAATGGCTGTTTGCCTATCCCTACTTTCTCTGCAAACCGCACCGTATCCGCACGAAATTCTATACTTTTTTCCGCTACAAAACTTACCATTCTGTCACTCCTTATCGTATCCCGCTGCGGTGGCAATGCCCCGTTCTTAAACCGAAAATTGCCAATACTAATCCCACTTTGTGCATTCAAGGTATTCACATACACATCCCCGTTGAAAGCAATCGCATTCGGTGAAATGCTTGTCCATTGCGAAAACACAGCGGGCTGTCCGTTCAACAAATACTGCTGAGCGTTGATCGTATTCGTTTGAATATCCTGCTGTACCACCAGTTGCGAAGCGTTCAGCAAACTGTCGCAATACACATTATACCGCAATTTCGTTCTGCCATTCACATCCAGCACATACTGCGGATTGGCAGTGTTGATGCCTATAAATCCGTTGGGTGCAATGCGGACTCTTTCTGTGCCGTTGGTTTTGATGATTAAGGGAGAGTTGTTGGAAGTGCCCAAATAATCAGTGCTTTGCGGCGTGTTGCCGTTGGTTCTCCACCAGTTTTGAGATTGGGAAAACATCATGCTAACACCGAAGATAGTCCCCAAAGCCGCTATTATCAAGCGTTTGCGAGGGGGGGGGGGGTAAAATTTCTTTTCATACCATTAAATTTTACAATACAAATGTAAGGAGTATTTTTCAATTGAAAAAAATTTTTTATGTTATTTTTTGTTAAATTAGACGAAATTTTGAGAGATTTTTTTATGCGCCGCCCTATTTTTAAAGTGCATCTTCCATTTTTAAGTGCAACAAAAATTCATCAAAGGCAATTTCGCCCCCGGCGGACGAAATCAGCAAAAAAATAATCTGCGTTAATCCGCGAAATCAGCGAGAAAAATAATCCTCGTAAATCCGTGAAATCCGCCGAAGGCGGATTTTCACCTCTGCACTACCACCTTTTCCGTAACTACCGATGATGAGGTGTGTATTTCCGCCAAATACAAACCATTAGAAAGTGCGGATACATCTATGCTTGCAGTAGTGGAAGGAGGAGAAAAATTTTGTTGCAACAGCACCTTGCCTGTAAGGTCTTTGAGGAATATTGCTTGAATACGGCTGTTATCGGTAGTTTGAATATTAATGGAAGAAGAGGCGGGGTTGGGGGAAATATGTAATTTGTTTCCTATTAAAGAAAAATGGTGTGAATATATTTTATATTCATTGATATAATTGACACTGTATTTATTACGGCTTTGAGAATAATGCATTATTCTATTACTGAAATTATTACTACATGGTGTCTCTTGACAATTATTTATCATGGTATCAATTTTGGCAATAAAACCATTACTACCTTTAAAACCGTCTTTCAATACAATTTTTCTGCCTGCCTTAAAAACAGAACCTCCTGCATGAACATTTCCATAAGTTTCAATCTGATTATATGCATATACATTTCCTATTACTATAGGCATCGTTACAAGAACATTATAGTTGTTGCTATATTGCTGCAATTGATTGGTGTAATCTACTCCTTTTATATAAACTTTCCCACCATTAAAAATATTGAATACTACACCAGAATTAAGGCATAATGTATCAACTGATAAAACTCCTGTTGAATAAATATTTATTGTTGTATTAGCGGGAATATTAAAAATTCCCTGAACATTCATCTGACCTGATATTTCATAAGTATTACCATTACATCCGCACCTATTTTCTATTTGACCTTTTGAAGACACATTAACCAC
>JAOAIP010000019.1 GCA_026414605.1 Bacteroidia bacterium | reverse complement strand
TTGATATTGATACATAATTGGAGTTTATTATTGAAGAGAATTTTATAGTTGTTGATTTTAATAAAGGGGCAAATATAGTATTTACAAAATTAGGATTAAAGTGAGTAGAAATTAAAGGTAGAGCAGTGTTTAATTAAAAAGAGTAAAATTATTTTGAAAAAGAATGGATTTAAAAAGAAAAATCCCGACAAAAAATTGTCGGGATTAGAGATATTTGATTCAAATTATTCTGCTGATGGGCTGTTTTCAGCGGTTTCGCTGGATGAAGCGGCTGTTTTTTTACTTTCTCTTTTTTGTCTGATTTCGGCTTCGTGTTTTAATCTTGCTGATTTTTGTTCTTCGGATTCTTTGGCTAATTTTTGTTTTTTGGCTTCAATTTTAGCCAGTTTAGCATTCAACCATTCTTGGAATTTTTTTTCTGCTTGTTCTTCGGTTAATACCCCTTTTTGAACCCCTCTTAATAAGTGCTTTTTATACAGCACTCCTTTGTACGAAAGGATTCTTTCAGCAGTTTCCGTGGGTTGAGCACCAACATTGAGCCAGTACAATGCTCTGTCAAAGTTGATTTCAATAGTGGCGGGATTGGTGTTAGGATTGTAATATCCTAATTTTTCGATGAACTTCCCATCTCGTGGGGCTCTACTGTCCGCTACCACAATGTGAAAAAAGGCATAACCCTTTTTTCCATGTCTTTGTAATCTGATTCTTGTAGCCATTTTTTTAGTTTTTATTGATTTAAGGGGGGCAAAAGTAATAAAAGTTTTACTAATTGAAAAATAAAAGTTTTACAAAGATAAATAGGTTGATTGCGTTGGTGTTAACCACGTAATAAATCTTTTTCTCCCATCCACCATTTAGGTACATATTTGATTTTATGAAGTTTTCTTTGTGTAACCAATGGATGGTGTAAAATAAAATCCACGGCTTCGTCAATATCATCTGTAAATAAAAACAATTTGGCATCATTTGGTGATATTGTACCCTGTTGAGTCATATTTTGAATGTGTTGATATAAATGTTGATGATATTCTTTTCCAAACAAAACTATTGGAAAGGGTGGCATTTTTTGGGTTTGTACAAGTGTAATTGACTCAAAGAACTCATCTAAAGTGCCGTATCCTCCAGGCATCACTACAAAAGCAGAAGAATATTTGATAAGTAACATTTTTCGTACAAAGAAATAACGAATAGTGACCCATTTATCCAGGTATGGATTGGGTTTTTGTTCATGAGGAAGTTGGATATTGCATCCAATAGAATACCCGCCTACATCTTTTGCACCTCTGTTTGCGGCTTCCATAATACCAGGACCTCCTCCTGTCATAATTGTAAACTCATTTTGGGCTAATTTGGCTGCTATTAAACGAGTGGCTTGATAGTATTGATTATTTTCATCAAACCTTGCAGATCCAAAAATGGTAACACAATGATTAATAAAATGAAAGGTTCTAAACCCTTTAATAAATTCTATTACCACTCTTATTAAAAACAAAAATTCTTTCCAACGAGATTGTTTTTTTTCTATAAACTCGTATTCTTCAAAATTTAAGTGGTCTGTTGATGGAAAGTTTTTGTTCATATTTTTTGCGGCTAAAAAAGAGAATACCTAAAACATTTGCAAATTTATAAAAGTATAAAGTTCTATTAACTCACCCCCTTTTATTAGTAAAAAGTGGAAAGTAGAAAGTGGAAAGTTGAAAACGGAATGAGAAAAGAGTAAGGAATATTCTTGTGATATTTAGTGGGTTAAACTCTTTATTGGCAAAAAACTTTTTACTTTCAACTTTTAACTTTTAACTAATTTTTGCGTGAGGGATGCGGAGGGCGGCGAAGCCGGTACTGCCCCGAGGAGCGAAGAGACGAGGGGATTACCGAAGCGATAGCGAAGCCCGTAGCAGCCCGACCCGAACACCACACAGCCGTGTGAAATTCTTTAAACGACATTTTTTGTCGTTTTGAAACAATGATATAAGATTGTTTACAAAGGTTGGAATTGCTGTGGTGTGTGAGGGGCACGCCCAAATAAAAATGGTATTGTAAAAAAACTCAAACGTTACATCAGACAGAGACAAAAAATTATTTTATTCAAATTAAAATAACCTGTATATTTACGGCAAAATTTAATGTTATGCATCAACTAATGATCACTTGGACAGATATTTTTTATGGTATTGGTGATTTCTTTACTAATGGAATATTCCCCATACTAAGATCGTTAGGTCATAAGCCCAATATCTTATTTGGTAGTATTATTGTAGGGTTGTTGTTTTATTGGATGTACAAAATCCCTCAACTCAATAAAGAAGCCGAAGAAAAAGGGGGCTTAAAATAATCCTTTAGTAAATCAGAATGATATTAAGTAGATTTGCTTTTTGAAACAAAAGCAAATCTATTTTTTTAAATATGGTGCGTCAAAAATTTATCTTTTTCTTTTTTTTCATTGTTTTTTCTCAAACAATCTTTTCACAATTTTATACACTTCCTAATTCTTGGGTTTTTCAACAAATTCAAGATTTTAATCTATTAAGTGCTGATACTTCTTTGCCTACTAATGTTTATCCTTTTAATCCTTTGGTTTATAGTTCTTTTTCTGATAAAGACACCAATTATAGGTTATTTAAATACATCAAAAATGATCCTGCCCTTGATATTTTGTTTGAAAAAGATGTGGTGTATATTCAACAAAAAGATTTTAGTATTCGTATAAATCCGCTTATTAATTTTTTAAAGGGAAAACAAACAGGGGATACTTCTATTTCTATATTTACCAACACAAGAGGATTTATTGCTTCTGCTAAATGGTCAAATATTTATATTGAAACATTGCTCTCAGAAAATCAATCTGTATTTTCTGATTATTTGTATAATTATTCTAAAAGTACTCAAATTGTTCCAGGACAAGGAAGATGGAAAAACTTTAAAGCAAGCGGATTTGATTATGCATTTAGTGCTGGGATAGTGAGTTTTCAAGCACATCGCAATGTTAATATAAGTATTGGAACAGGTAAACAAAAAATTGGTAATGGGTATAGGTCTTTGTTTTTAAGTGATAATAGTTTTGTGTATCCTTTTGTAAAAATAGAACAAAATTGGTGGAAAGGCAGATTTTATTATGTATGCACTTATGCTTTCTTAAATAATTTAGTGTCTGCATCTATCCACATACCTCCTTATACCGAAAGATTATTTCAAAAGAAACCATTTGTGTATCAATATCTGAATATTGGTTTGACCAAAAAAATGCGAATGGGTTTGTTTCAATCTATCATTGGCGAATCGCCGGATACAAAGAATGTTTGGCGTGGCGATGGGATATTTTTTAGTCCCGTGATTTTTAGTCAATTGATGTATTATAATTGGCAAAATAAAAATAATGTTTTAGCTGGAATGGATTTACAATACAAGGTATTCAAAACACTTCTTTTGTATTCTCAATTGGTTGTAGATGATATTGATGGATTCAAAAATGATGATGGATATGGTTATCAAATAGGTTTAAAATATCTTGGAAAGTGGAATGACTGGCGATTGTCTATACTGACCGAATGGAATGATGTCAAAAAAACTACTTACTCTGCTCCTTTGTTTGATAACTATAGCAACGCATCGTATTCTCACTTCAATCAAAATTTAGCATTCACTATCAATAATGGCAAAGAATGGGTTACTCAAATCTTTTTAAAGAAACAAAGATGGGTATTCAATGGGCAATGGAATATTCAAATGAAAAAAGCATATTGGACAACGATGAACGATGTAAATTACTATAAACTATTATTTGGTTTTGTTGTCAATCCTTCATACAATTTGATTCTGAATCTCGGATTGGAAAATCGTTTTTCAAACATCAATACTCAATGTATCTATATTCAACTACAAACTTCTTTGTATAATATCTATTACGACTTTTAATAGAGTATGCTGATCGTACAATTAGTAATATTCAGATTTTTTGGAATACACATTTACAATATCATTATTATAATTTCGCCCATTTTGGGCTTAAACTCACTCTCCCCCTATCTCTTTTTGAAAAAAGAGGGGCGATAAGAGATATTTTTTACCTATTGTTTCCTATCTTTAATTGAATTAGAAAGGGGAAATAAAAAGGGATGATTCAATGAACTTTCAACTAATCACTTACCATTATCTCATCTTCCTTCATACAAGTTATTTGAAGGTGGATAATTGACATTAACATTATCAATTACTTCGTCAATAGGCACATCAAAGCAAGCATTCGGTATATTAATGTTTAATAAAAATGCTAATGTGGGGGCAATTTGTGTAATTCTGTAATACCTTGTGCTTTCAAGGGGTTTATTCTTAAATCCATAAAAAAGCAAAGGAACGTGCGTGTCGTAATTATAACCACTTCCGTGCGTTGTGCCTTGTAATCCATAATCTAAATTGCCAGGATTCATCACAAATACTATATCACCACTACAAGAAGGATTAAACCCATTACTTACAAATGCATAAATAGATGGATGATTATGAAGCGATGTGATAAGTTCTGATTTTGTGTATACTTCTGCTATTTCAGGATATTGATAACAAAAAGATTTTAAGTCAAAATACAATTTTTGAACATCTATTTGAAGTGTCTTGATTTTATCATAATTCAAAAAGATTTGATGGTTGCTAACATTTGCAAGTATTGCAGTATCTTTATAGTTTTGATAGAGATATTTTTTCAAATCTTTTTCTAAATTTTTTTCTGAAAAATAATTTACAGGAAAGCGATTGTCTTTTAAGTATTGAGTATTAATAGCACCAGCATGGTCGGCGGTTAAAAATAAAAGATAATTGTCTTTGCCGATATTTTTATCCAAAAAATTAATAAGATTATTTAAATCACGATCTAATCTATAATAAGCATCTTCCAATTCTAATGCTTCTGTGCCATACATATGTCCAATGTAATCGGTGCTTGAAAAACTAATACATAAAAAATCAGTGGCTGTGTTTTTACCCAATTTTTCTTGAATAATACATTCTTTGGCTAAATCAACAAGTATGCTATTTCCATAGGGTGTAAACTTTAATATGCTGTAATTTTTGTTATTAATATAATCAGAGAAATCATAAGGAAATTTTGGGGCTTTATTTTTGACAATAGATCGCTCGTAGATATTGCTGTCAGGTAATGTTGAAATGTATTTGTCTTTTGGTAATAATAAATCCCAGTTTTTTTGAAGATATTGCAAAGATAGATTTTGTTGATTAAAAGTTTGCAACCAAGTAGGAAGTTGTTGATCATAAAAAGAAGAAGTGATAAAGTATCCTGTTTGTTCATCCCACCAAAATGCTTTATCTGCCCTATGCCCAGCGGGTAAAATTGCAGAACGATCTTTAATAGAAATGCCAATGACTTTGCTTTTGTTTTTGTTCAGAAGTTTTAGTTCATCTGTAATCGTAGATGCTAATAAGTTTTTTGGGGACATTTTTCCGTTTTCATTGGTAGTGCCGATAGAATTGACATTCTCGTCTTTCACGCAATAGATTTCTTTTTTTTGAAATTTGTCATACCATTCATTTGCAATGATGCCATGATAACGTGGCGTAGTACCTGTGTAAATACTGGCGTGTCCTGGTGCAGTATAGGTTGGAATGTAATTGTAATGCACATTCTTTAAGAAAATTCCTTCGTTCATAAGTTTATTAAATCCGCCTTTTGTAAAATTCTTTTGAAACTTAATTAGATAGTCGTATCGCATTTGATCTACTACAATTCCAACGACTAATTTGGGTGTAGATGTTTTTTGTGCAAACAAACTTATTTGAATAAAAAAAATAATAAACAAAATCAGTTTTTTCATAAAAGTAATTTTTGATTTAGGGCAAATATATTCAATACACTATAAACGAAATGTAAATAAATGATTAAGAAGAGAAAAAACGGATAACTCCACTACTCATCTATACCATTTCCAAAACTTTTCATCACATCAATGATTTTCCTGTATATTTGGGCAAAAGTTTTTGATATGATTGATCATAAAAAAGTTTTAGACACCATTGAACAAAACAAAGAAAAATGGTTGAATGAATTAAAAGACCTATTAAGAATCCCATCTGTAAGTGCTGATCCAAAGTATAAAGGAGACGTTCAAAAAGCCGCAGAAAAAGTAAAAGATTTGCTATTACAAGCAGGTGTTGACTCTGCAGAAGTTTGTTTAACCAAAGGTCATCCAATAGTATATGCTGAAAAACAAGTAGATCCCTCTGCTCCCACTGTGATTGTATACGGGCACTATGATGTGCAACCCCCCGATCCGCTTGATTTGTGGGAATCGCCACCTTTTGAACCTGTTATTAAAAAAACACCCATTCATCCCGAAGGGGCGATATTTGCACGTGGTGCTTGTGATGACAAAGGGCAAACAATGATGCATATTAAAGCCCTTGAAATGATGAATGCATTAGGATACTTAAAATGTAATGTAAAATTTATGATTGAAGGAGAAGAAGAAGTGGGATCCGTACATTTAGCAGATTGGATAAAAGAAAATAAACACCGCTTAAAAGGCGATGTTATCTTAATATCCGATACTTCTATTTTATCCAAAGATACACCTTCAATAGATGTGGGATTACGCGGATTGGCTTATATGGAAGTAGAAGTAACAGGTCCAAATAGAGATTTACACTCTGGCGTTTATGGCGGCGCTGTGGCTAATCCTATCAATATCTTATGTAAAATGATTGCTTCTTGTCACGATGAGAAAAATCATATCACCATTCCTGGCTTTTATGATGATGTAGTAGAACTCAGCCCTGAAGAAAGATCAGAACTCAACAAAGCCCCTTTTGATGAAGAAGCATACAAAAAAGATTTAGGAATAAAAGCCCTATGGGGAGAAGAAGGATACACTACCTTAGAGCGAACAGGCATTCGCCCTACCCTTGATGTCAACGGAATTTGGGGAGGATACACCGGTGAAGGTGCAAAAACCGTATTACCATCAAAAGCGTATGCTAAAATAAGTATGCGTTTGGTACCCAATCAAAACTCTGATAAAATTGCTAAATTGTTTAAGGAATACTTTGAAAAAATTGCACCACCTTCTGTTCAAGTAAAAGTTACAGCGCATCACGGAGGAGAACCTGTTGTTGTTTCTACAAAATCCAATGGTTACAAAGCCGCAGCAATGGCAATGGAAAAAACTTTTGGAAAAAAACCAATCCCAACAAGAGGAGGGGGAAGTATTCCAATTGTAGCATTATTCAAAAAAGAATTAGGATTAGATAGTATTTTGATGGGTTTTGGTTTAGATACAGATGCACTTCATTCGCCTAATGAACATTATGGATTATTTAATTACTTTAAAGGCATTGAAACAATACCTTTCTTTTATGCGTATTTTTATGAACTGAATCGTTCTTGATTGTAGAAAACAAACTATTTTTAAACAATATCAATTTAAAAAATTAAGTGGAAAGCAAGATCCATCCTCGCTTTCCACTTTGTTATTGAAAATTTTTTACAAATAAATTTTAATAGAAAATCCGATTACTCTTTTACAAAGAGTTTAAATCCTTTGCCGTGAACATTCACAATACTAATATTAGGATCTTTTGAAAGATACTTTCTTAATTTAGCAATATAAACATCCATACTGCGACTGTTGTAATAATTATCATCACCCCAGATGGACTTAAGAGCAAAAGATCTGTCAAGCAAGTCATTTTTGTGAATTGCAAACATTCTCAATAAATCTGATTCTTTGGTTGTCAATTTAATTTTTTCTTTTGATGGATTATGAATAAGCAAACGTTCAGAAGAATTAAAAGTGTATTCACCGATTTCAAATACCGTTTGGTCAGATTCTATGGCTTTGAATACATTTGTTCGTCTGAGTATAGCATAAATACGAGCAATTAATTCATCCATCGTAAAGGGCTTAGGAATATAATCATCGGCACCAGAATGAAATCCTTCTAACACATCATCTTGGCTGCTTTTGGCTGTCAAAAAGATAATGGGCACATCTGGATTTAACTCGCGAATTTTTTTTGCTACACTAAATCCATCTAATTTGGGCATCATTACATCTAAAATAATTAAATCAAAGGGCTTTTTACAAAAAGTATCAAAAGCATCTTCTCCATTGGATTTAACAGTTACATCAAAGTTTTTTTGAAGAAGATATTGCTCAAGCATAAAAGCCAAACTTTCATCGTCTTCTGCTAATAAAATTCTGATTTTTGCATTTTTATTGTCTGTCATAACTTAAAATTTTGTGATAAAGATAATAAATAATCTAATGAAAGAAAAAATTTTTTAACATTTGTTTGAATAGTTTTCGCTTAATTTTTGAGAAAAAGGGATAAATATCGTAAATTCACTACCTTTATTGGGATCGCTTTTTAAGGAAATGTGCCCGCGATGAAGTTCTATAATTCTTTTGACATAAAACAATCCTAATCCAAAACCTTTGACATTGTGAGTATTTCCAGTAGGTACTCTATAAAATTTTTCAAAAATCTTTTTTTGGTGCTCTTTGGGAATGCCTATTCCATTGTCTTTTATGCTAATATAAATTCCTTTTTGATCAGAATGGGTAGAAATGACTATTTGCGGGTTTTGATCACAATATTTGATAGCATTGTCTATGAGATTATTTAATACATTTGTAAAATGTGTTTTGTCAATTTCTGCACAAGGATTTTCAGCATTTAAGTGGGCTTCAATACTGCCGCCTTTATTTTCTACAATAAGCCGTGTGTTTTGAACAAGATCACTGATAATTTTATGGATATTTTCTTTTGAAAATTTTATTTTAAATTCTGCTTTTTCTAAAGTTGCCGAGGTAAGGATACTTTCTACCAATTGATGCAATCGTTTGACTTCATTAGCCATTATTTTGAGTGTTCTTTCTTCTGCTTCAGGTGTCTTTTGGATATTTTTATCACTAAAAAATTGAATGCCCAAGTTGATCGTTGCAATTGGCGTTTTAAGTTCGTGAGTCATATTATTAACAAAGTCATTTTTTATATCAGAGAGTTTTTTTTGTTGAAAAATAGTGCTCAAAAAATAAATATACGATCCTACTAAAACAATTAAAATGAATATTGAAATAATGAGCAAACTCAACATTTCACGCAAAATATATCTTTTTTGATGAGGAAATTTTAATGTAAGATAAGTAGGAGCAACAAATACATTGGATGGCAGTAAGTTAATACTATATTCTGCATAGTCCGCGTCTTCATTAGTGTGAGGTAAATTGTCGCTGATATTATTTTTGTTTAAACTAATATAAGGAAGAGAACTTTTTAAATCATAGCAATAACGGGCGTTTATTCCTACTTGCTGCAATTCTAATTTTAATAAAGAATCTAATTTAACCGTATCAATTTTTGGGGAAAAATTATTGTAGATATTTATGCTAATGGACTCATCAAAAACATCATTGACAATTTCATTGCTGCTTTTTATCATTTCTGGATGAATGTTTTTTACTTCTTGTTTGCTTTTAGGAACTATCGTAGAATTTAAACTAACAGGTAAATTGGACTTAAACAATGCTTTCTTAATATGAAAAGAATCCAGGGGAATTTCTTTATGAATGTATTTGGATGAAATATAGCCATTAGAGTCAGTACTTAATTCTTCAAACAAGCGAATGCGATAATCTTCTGTTTGCTGATTCTTATTTTGAACTGTAACTCCTTGTGATCTGTAATTAATTTTTTTGACAACAAAGTTTCCTTCAATAAATTTGTTTGACTTTTTAGTAATATTAATTAATGCCTCTTGAACTTGATGTGAGAACTTTTCTTCTTTAATTTTAAAATCTTCATGAATAGAATATATTTGAATACTCATTAAAGCAATAATGGCAAGGGCTAAAAGCGTAGCAACAATGTAAATGTTTTTATTCATAAGGCACAAAAATAAAAAGGGCTCTTGTGATTATCAAGAGCCCTTTTATTAAATTAAACTAAAAATTTTATTTGTTGATTACTAATTTTTCTAAATAAAAATTTTGCGGTGTTCCTAATCTCACAAAATACACACCTGCAGGGAAATTATCTAAGTTAATGCTAATTTTATTGCTATTATCAATTTTATTATTTCTATAAATAGTGCTTCCAAGAGCATCTACTATTTCTACAAAAGATATTTCTTTAATGTTTTGAGGAATGAGATACACAATGCCACCATTCGTGGGATTAGGAGAAAGAATAAAATGCGAGTTGATATTATGAGTGATTTTTACAACGCCAGTAGCAAGAGTAGCAGAACCATAGATATTAACATCGTCTATTCTGTAAGTACCATTAGTACTTTCAGCATTCCAAGCAAACCATCTAAAACTTACAGGTGCAGTAATTTGAGTCAAAGATGGATAAACATTAAAACAACATAAAACAGTACTTGATGTATAAGTATCCGTAGCCCATTTGAAAGCATTAGCATCAGAACCAGAACTAATCACTGTCACATTAGAATTGGTGCTAACAGCAGGAATGTTAGAAGCAAACCCATTAACACTGTGACGCACTGCCCAAAAACGAGGACCTGTACTTGATCTGAGTGACTTAAAAGTGATAGAATCAAAACTGAGTTCGTAATTAGTTTGTGGTGTTATAGTTATTTCATAGTATTTTGAAGGATCTAAAATGCCTGTAAAATTAACATCATCGCCATTTGTAGCCCCCAATCCCCATCCACTAAAACTAAAATAACCCGTTGTTGATGGACAAGAGTTGGTACCCACTGCAACAAATGATCCACTTGTTAGTCCAACAGCAGTAGGCGTTGGTGTTGGGTCTAATGTGCCCGTACAAGGTGTAGTTGTACTACTTACTTGAGCAAAATTGTAAGTAAGTGTGAAAGAGCTCGTTTGAGCATTTGTGCCATTGATAATTCCTAACACAGGAATAATGAGTAATAGTTTTTTCATATTGTTTTGTTTTTTAATTTAAGGGCTGCAAAGATAAAGAATTTAATTTGAAAAAATCAACAATTTTAAAGAAATTAATGTTTTATTAACGAAGTTTTAATTTGTTTATAAATAAGTAGGTCAAATGAATTATTTTTAAGTGTTCTGTATACACTAATTTCTCTTTTCCATCCATTTACCTTCATTTATTTCATTCAGCATAAACAATATTACTCTACAAAAAGTACAGCATAAAATGTTCTTTGGAAATTAGATTATTTAGTATTTTTGCAGCAAATCTGATTTATGTCTGCACAAATACACGGGGTTTTGCCTTTTGATAAAGAAAAAAGAAAACAAATTAAATTTAGTGACGATGCTTTGCAAACTATTGAAAACATCAAAAAAAGATACCCCGAAGGAAAACAAAAATCCGCTTTAATTCCTGTATTACACATTGCACAAGCAGAAAACGATGGTTGGCTCAGTCCCGAAGTAATGGATTATGTAGCCGAGTTATTAAACATCTCCCCTATTGAAGTTTTTGAAGTAGCGAGTTTTTACACTATGTTTAATCTAAAACCTGTTGGAAAATGTGTTTTAGAAGTATGTAGAACTTCCTCTTGTTGGCTCAATGGTGCTAATGAAATTGTTGCTTATATTGAAAAAAAATTAGGTATAAAAGAAGGTGAAACCACCCCCGACGGTATGTTTACATTAAAAACTGTAGAGTGCTTGGGATCTTGTGGCACTGCTCCAATGATGCAATGCGGTGCATCCTATCACGAAAATCTTACCTTTGAAAAAATAGATGCAATTATTGAAAAATATAGAAAAGAAAACAAGCGTAGAAATTACACTGATTTAGATTGGGAAAACACTAAATAAAAAATTATGGGTAGAAAATTATTATTGGATAAAATACACATTCCTGGTATACAATCGTATGAAGTATATCGTCAAAATGGTGGCTATACAGCCGTAGAGAAAGCATTGAAAAATTACTCTCCCGACCAAATTGTAGAAGAAGTTAAAAAATCAGGATTACGTGGAAGAGGAGGAGCGGGTTTCCCTACAGGAATGAAATGGAGTTTTTTGGCTAAACCACCAGGTGTTCCTCGCTATTTATTATGCAATGCCGATGAATCAGAACCAGGTACATTCAAAGATAGATATTTGATGGAGCATATCCCTCATTTGCTCATTGAAGGGATGATTATTTCTTCTTATGCACTTGGGGCAAACACTTCTTACATTTATATTCGTGGTGAATACTTTTATGTATCAAGGATATTAGAAAAAGCCATAGCAGAAGCATATCAACACGGATGGCTGGGCAAAAACATTTTAGGCACTGACTACTCATTAGATTTATATGTACAAGTGGGTGCGGGTGCTTACATTTGTGGTGAAGAAACCGCTCTCATAGAATCCTTAGAGGGGAAAAGAGGAAATCCAAGGATAAAGCCACCATTTCCTGCAGTGGCTGGGTTGTGGGGATGTCCTACTGTAGTGAATAATGTAGAAACAATTTCTGCAGTAGTACCCATCATAAACATAGGTGGAGAAGAATATGCAAAAATAGGCATCGGAAAATCTACAGGTACTAAGTTGATATCAGCATCAGGACATATTAATAAGCCGGGAGTTTATGAAATTGAGTTAGGTCTTCCTGTAGAAGAATTTATCTATTCGGATGAATACTGCGGTGGCATCCGCAATGGAAAAAAACTCAAAGCAGTGGTAGCGGGCGGTTCTTCTGTTCCTATTTTACCGGCTGAATTAATCTTAAAAACTGCCAAAGGGGAACCTCGTTTAATGTCTTATGAAAGTTTAGCAGATGGTGGCTTTCAAACAGGAACAATGCTTGGATCGGGCGGATTTATTGTAATGGATGAAGACACGAGTGTTGTAGAAAATTTGTATACATTTACTCGTTTTTATCACCACGAAAGTTGTGGACAATGCTCCCCTTGTAGAGAAGGCACTGGTTGGATGGAAAAGATATTAAAGAAATTCATTGATGGTACTGCGACAATGTCCGATGTGGATTTATTGTGGGATATTCAAAGTAAAATTGATGGACGAACCATCTGTCCGCTGGGTGATGCGGCATCTTGGCCAGTTGCCAGTGCTATACGACATTTTAGACACGAATTTGAAGAAGCCGTTCGCAACAAAGGCATCAAAAAGGTTAATTACTACAACAAACGTTGGGGCTTAGTGGAAGTATAATTTGTTACTACTTAGTTTTTTCGTTAGTAATATTTTTATTGACTTGGTTTACTACCCTCTCTGCTATTGTTTCTGCTATAAATGAAAAATTATTTTTGATGATTGCTTTGGGTGTATTTAATGTTTTTTCAAATTCTTTTTCTACAATACCTGAATGTATTTCTTTAGCATCTACTGAATAAACTGTATAATGCACAATTACCTTTCTTTTTGCCGTTTCAGGTATATAATCAGTTGGATTTACTGCAGATGCTTTTAAGTCCAATTCATTAATAAATACATAATATTGGGCTTTGTATTTTTGATATAAATAAGGAATCAAAGAGGGCGATAGAACTCTTGTGTTCATAAATTTGTTTTCAGTTTCTGTTTCTGCCACAATTTGTCCTTGCTGAATGCCCTTTTCTTTTTTTTCTTTGACGGGCGGTTTATAGTTGTTAGGATCAGGTATTTTGACATAGTCATAAGTGATATTGCCATAAATAAACTTTAAATCCTTATTGTACTTAACCGTATCGCTCATCAAGTCAATAGGGTTGAACTTTCTTTTTTTGAATGCATAATATAACTGTTCATTTAATCCATCTCTAAACTCATAACGAATTTGCTTCATATTTAATTTTGTTTCTCTATTAATGTAATAATCAATTTCACTCATATACATTTTATTCTCAAATGGAATAATGAGTATTTTGTTGTTTGATCCTAATTCTTTGTCTGCGGTGCTTTTGCGAGTAGTGGGCATTTCTTGGGAAACAATTATTTTGGTAATAAACAAAAACATTACAAAATAACAATATATTAAAAGAAATCTGTACTTCATTGTGTAAACGTTTTACTACTGATTTTATATTTTTCCACAAAGAACACAATTAGTTAAAAGTTGAAAGTAAAGAGTTTGAAAGTAGAAGTAGTATTTCTGTAATTTAATGATTTAAATTTATAGTGGCAACCTTTTTTTTACTTTATACTTTCCACTTTCTACTTTCTACTTTTAACTACCTATTATCCTTGTATCCTTTGTGGTTTGGGTTAAGCACTTGAAAAAATTATTTTTTAATAAAGTCAAATCAATGTGCCAATTTGAAAAAACACGATTGTCTTTTTATTTTTTATTGTTAGGAACTTGTGTTGGTGTTGGAACTACTCCTAACATTTGAGGCGTAATGTTTTTAATGGCTTGATTGGCCATTTGATGATCGGGTTTGAGTTCTAAACATCTCTTCCAGCATTTATATGCTCTTCTATAATTGCGGATATTAAAATATGCTGCTCCTAAACTATACCAACCTTCAGGATTATATTTGTCCAAAATAATGCATTTGTTTAATTCAATAACAGCACTGTCGTGTCTTCCTCGCATTGATTTTTGATATCCTCTATTTAATAAATCATTGTAAAATACAATGTAATAATTTCTCAAATAAGGATTGTTGGGATACAATTTTTCTGCGTGCTTCCAGAAAAACAATGCTTCTCTATCTCGTCTGAGTTTGTAATAAGCAAGTCCTAAATTCAAATATCCATTCACATAACGAGGATGTAATTCGGTAGCGTGTTTTAAGTATCCTATACCTTTGTATAAACATTTTTCACGAGTGGTGAGTTTTTGTGGCGTTCCTGTATCTGGCAAAATAATAGCATCTTTATTACAGCCGTCTTTGAGTTCAGATTCTTTTACTTTGAATTTTAGCATTTCTTCTTTGAAGGTGCTAAATGGCAATCCTTCATCTAAGTAAAGTCCATAAGGATTTTTTACAAAATACTTTGTATCTGCAAGGTCTATCCAACGAGCCCCCGCATTTCCTAATACCAACACACTGTGCGGTTTGTGTTCCACATCACCAATAAAGAGCGTTATATCGTTTTTCCAAGCCCAGTTTCTTTCCCAAGTTTTTGCCCCATACAACAATGTAACAGGCAATAGAAATACAAATAGTGCTATACGTTTTGCACTTAAACTCCAATTTAGTTTATCCAGTCCTTTTAATACAAAATAAGCACACGCTATTGAAAAACCTATAGAAGAATGGAAAATCAAACGCTCGCCCATAGTAGCCCCTATGTCCATAATGATATTACCAATCATCAATAAAAACGCAAAGTATATGGCAATTGCAAATCCTAAAATATGTCTCTTTAAAACCAATTTAAATCCTAAATACGCTAATGTAATGTGCAAGATAATTGACAACCAAGCATCCCAACTAAATAAATTACGATATTCAATGGTATTGTATGAATAATCAGAAGAAAGGGGATGTGGCCAAATTAATTTCATAATGTAAATTAAAAGTACGTATGCTTTTGTAAAGAATTTTTGTTCGCCTGATGCTAATAAATATGGATTGTTCAAAATTTCAGTATCAGGCACACCTGGCTTTAATACTACAGCATTCAAACGCATTCCTAAATAAAACAAAAACGCCCCATATAGCCATATCATTAAAGTATTGAGATTTTTTAATTTTAAATCTTTTGAAAAAAGGAGTAAAACAACGCCAATATAAATGAAAGGCAAAGTTCCAAATGATTTTTGATACCACTTTAATGCAATCATCATTCCTGCAAAGAAAACAAAGACAATGGCAGGTTTGATAAAGGTTTCTAATTTTATATCTATTTTATGAAAAACATAAAATGCAATAGGAATTAATCCTAATAACACGACTGCGTATTCTTTTGATAATAATGCAAGGAAAAACATAAGTGCTGTCAAAAAAGCATCTTTGATTGTTCGGCTAAAAAGATATTTGTGTGCAAAAAGAAAAGTCAGTGATACAAAGATTAAAGAAAATATCTCATCACGGCTTTTGACATTTGCAACGACCTCTGTATGTATCGGATGCATTGTAAATAATAATGCAGATAAAAACGCTAAATCGTGCCATTCTCTAAACCAATAGTTTCGCATCACTAAATAAAGTAACACAACGCCCAAAACAAATGTCCATATATTATTAAAATGCCGAAAATGTGCCCCTTTGGTTTGACAATCAATTTCATTAAACACGCCATCGTTATTAATATCTTCTTCGGGGTCGTTTTTACCATTTTTATTATAATCCCAACAGTTTGGCGGAAACTGTCCATTATCGTATTTACCGATAATTTCTTGTTCAATTGCAAAACTTACCACGGATAAAGGTCTGTAACGTCCTCCTGCTAATTGGTCGGTAGCGTTCATTCTTCTATAAAAACTATCGTAAGCATCTTTGGTCATTATATCTTTAATCCCTTTTATACCTTTGATAACATATTCGTTTTGATGAATAATAATTCCATCGTCCAATGCGTGTTCGTTATACAAAGAAGTAATGTAAAAAATAAAACCCACCAATATCAAAACAATAATCGGTTGTGTATGATTTGTAAAAGGAAAATATCTGAATGTATTAGTAAGTGGTGGTAATTTAATTTCTTGTGCTTGAACAGATGCTGATGCTTTTTTGGTTTGAGTTGTCTTTGGGTTCGTTTTTGCCATAGGTAGTTTTTATTTTTTGCAAAGATAAATAGAGATAATTAAATAGGTGAATTATTTAATTTTTTTTAAATCTTACTTCTTTGTTTTTATCAGGGATAAAAGTAAAAAAAGTATCGCCTCTTAAACCTAATCTTAAACATTCTAATGCAATAATATCAGAGGTGGGGATATTCCCAAGATTGACATTGGCACCAAAGTGTTTAATAAAATACACTTGTTGATTTTTTTGTGGTGTTTCCCATATAATGTTGTTGATATCTACATTTGCTTTGATTTTATCAATAAGCAAAACATGTGCAGATCCGTTTTTATGAAAAATACCTACTGTACCACTTTCACGGGCTTCGGCAATTACTTTGTACGAACCTGCTTGTAGTTCGGCTTTCATCATCTTAATCCATCTATTAGGATGAATAATAATGCCTTCTTCTTTTGAACCTACTTCGGATACCACTTTAAAGTTTTTAGCAAGATATTGAATCAATTCGCACTTGTCTTCGTGTGGCATTACAATACTTCCATCTGATACTTCTATACAATGCAAATTCAAATCATCTACTAATCTTAAATAATCATCTAATTGATTTCGTACAAGAAATGCTTCTAATAAAGTTCCTCCCAAATAAACTTCAATGCCTGCTTCTTGATAAATTTTTATTTTTTCTTTCAAATGCCCTGTTACTAAAGATGTTCCAAAGCCGATTTTGATAAAGTCAATGTGTTCTGCAGCCGTGTCTACAATATCTTGGGCGGCATTGATTCCTAATCCTTTATCAATTACCATTGTAAGCCCAATATCTCTTGGTTTGGCGGGTCTTTCAGGAAGGTTTTTCAAAATTGTTTTATAAGTTTTTATTTCGTTTTTAGTAATCATATTTTTTATATTTATGTTGCTTATTTTTCATTATCGTAGTGTTCAATGAGTGCTTGAATTTCTAAATCTTCTTCAAAAAAAGGGCTAAATTCGTAAATTATTTGGTGTTTTGAAGCGTCTTTTTGAAGGGCTTTTTCTAACATTTGTAATCCTTGTTGGCGGTATTGATAAAGTAATAACAATCCTGCTACACAATATTCTAATTCTACATCTTTGTTTTGCTTTACTTCTAACTGTTCTATTACCAAGTCAAATGCTTCTACGGCATATCCTGATTTTTCAAGGGCTATACATAACCATACTATTACTTCTGTTTTGTCATATCCTTTATTTAATAAATTTTTTAGCACCTGTTGAGCGTTTTCATAATATTCCATCAAAACATAAAGTTTGCCTGCTTTTAATTCTACTTCGGGGTCATTTTCAGAGTTTGTAACGGCTTGTTGAATGCAAGCAATGGCTTCGCTATCTTGAGATAAATGAATATAGGCCTTTGCTAATCCTAACCACGATCTGCTATCTTTAGGATGAATGTGTAATACTTTATGAAAATAATAGGCGGCTTTTTCATAATCAGATGTTTCTAAGAGTGTTTCCGCAAGAACATTGAGCATATAAGTATTTTGAGGATCTTTTTTTACAGTATCTGTCAATAACTCTATGGCTTCTGAATATCTATTTAATTCTTTCAAAATATCTGATTTTTTGAGGACAATAAGCAAGTCCGAAGGATTTATTGCAAAGGCAAAATTAATACTTTCAAGGGCTTCTTCGTATTGTTTTAAGTCGTAATAACAAAAAGACATATACAACCAAGCGTCTGCGTTAAAAGGATCTTCATCAATAATTTTTTGATAATACTTTATGGCTTCCTCTAATTGATTCAATTCGGAATAACAAAAATAAATTTTGTAAAGTGCAGGATTGTTTTCTATTTCGTATTCCACTGATTTTTTTAAGTAATAAATAGCATCTTCGTATTTGTTTTGCATTAGATATTCTGATCCAATGATATTATACACCAGAGATTTATTGGGATAATCTAATGCTAATAATTTTTTATACTCTTTTATAGCTTGATCAGACAATCCCATTTGAGAATAAATGTCCCCTTTGGTAATATAAAAATCGGGATCATTGACCATTTGTGATTCTATACTGTGTAATAATTTTAATGCTTCTAAAGTATAATTTTGATCTGCTAACAGTTTTGCTTTTTTAAGTAAAAGTTCGGGTGAATGAGGATAAAATTTTAAACCTAATTCAATGGCTTTTTGTGCCATTTCTCTATCCATCCATCCTGAATAATAATCCACTAATTCTAAAATTTCATCCGAATCAAAAAATTGATATTCTCCCGAATTAACACAATTTTCAAAGCGAGACAAAAGTTCGTTGAATTCTTTGTCTTCCTCTTCTTCAAATTCAAAAAAATCATCTTCATTATTTGTCATAACTCGTGTTTTAATTTGATTAGATAATAATTCATCGGTAATTATTTCATTTCAGTAACCAATATGTTGTCAGCAATTTTTCCTGAAACAATTATTTGTTTATTATTAGAAAAAGCAATTTTAATAGAATTTTCAAAAGGTATTTTTTCAATTAATTTTAGTTTTGTTCCTATTTGAATAGATATTTGCTGTAAGTACTTTAAAAATTCTGGTGATGTGTCTTTAACAGCAATTACTGAATACCATTTTTTATTTTTAATTTGAGAAAGCACAGTGTTTGGAAGTGTAGGTATTTTACCCGAAGCATCTGGAATGGGCTCTCCGTGGGGGTCGTATTGTGGGTATTGCAAAAATTTTTCTAATCGGTCAATAAGTGCATCGGATTGGATATGTTCTAATTGTTCTGCTATTTCATGAATTTCATCCCAATTAAAATGTAATTTTTCATACAAAAAGGTTTCCCACAAACGATGTTTTCTTAATAATTGTTTGGCATACAATATCCCTGTATTTGTCAATTGTATTTCACCATATTTTTTGTAGTTAATAATTTTTTTCTTCTTAAGTTTTTTAAGCATATCGGTAACCGTAGCCGGTTGAACTTTCAAAACTGTAGCAATATCTTTTGTGCCCAATTTATTATTGGACTTAATCTCGTATGATAATACATAAATGGCTTTAATGTAATTTTCTTCTGTTATGGTAAATTCACTTTTCATTTGTTTTGAAATTATTGCATAATAGGTGGGGCTTCATCTCCAAGACGTGCATCAAGAGCGTCTCTTAATCCATTTCCTACCAACATAAAAGCAAACACCAATATCATAATAGCAATACCCGGAATAAACGCCAAATATGCTTTATCTACCAAAATATATCCTCTGTGTGTATTAATCATTTCTCCCCAAGATGGTGTAGGTGGCTGTGCTCCTATTCCCAAAAAACTCAACCCTGCTTCTGTAAGAATGGCTGTTGCAAAATTAGATGCGGCAATGACAATCACAGGTCCAATGATGTTAGGCAAAATATGTCTACTGATAATGCGATAATTTGTAAAACCCAAAGCACGAGATGCTTCTATAAAATCCTTTTCTCGTAAGGACAACACTTGCCCACGAACTACACGAGCCACATCTACCCACATTGTAAGACCTACTGCAATAAACACCTGCACTATACCTTTTCCTAAAACCAATGTAATAGCAATCACTAATAACAAAGTTGGAATAGACCACACTACATTGATTATCCACATAATAATATCATCTGTTCTACCTCTAAAATAACCCGCTACCGATCCTAACAATATCCCTATAAGCACCGATATAATCACAGATACAAAGCCCACACTCAAAGAAATACGAGTGCCTATCATTAACCGACTCAACATATCTCTTCCTGCTACATCTGTACCCAACCAATAGGTTCTCTTGATAATGGCTTCTTGCTGAACTTTTTTTCTTAATGATAAAATACTCTCTTGAACTTTAATACCATCAATAGTATAAAAAGTCAATAAGCCATTCTCTTTATCAAACTTTATAGGCATTTTCGTATCCAAAGAATACAAGACATCTGCTATATTAAAAGAAACTTTTACACCTTTGTTTGGAATACTTCCTGTATATCCCTCTATGGTTACATATTGATCGTGAAAAAAGTAATAGTAAATAGGATAAGTTGTGTGGTCTAATGGCTCACCAAACAACATCTTTTCAAAAAAATTCGTGTGTGGTATATGGTCATTTTTTTTCACTTTTAGCATTCGTATTGTAAATCCAGGTGGCTTTGTATGCAATTCAGGTTTTTGGTCATTGGCATACGGCGTAGAGTCCGGAGTTATAGTATATCCCAAAATGGAAATAATGGTTGCAAAAAATATAATAGCCAATCCTATTACAGACAAAGGATTTCTCTTAAATCTTTTCCATTCAATATCGCTTAATAACAAGAAGCGTTTTTCAGATATTTTTTCTTTAGAAAAAAACGAAAACATCCTATTTTTAGGTTTCTTTGGAATAGAAGATTTTTCTGTTGGCGTTAGTTCTTCTGTCATTTTCTTTGTATTGAAAATAAAAATTTAAAAATTAAAGCACAAACATAAAGAATATACACCAATTCTCCAATGAAAAAATAAACATACGAAAATGGCTTTAAATTTAATTTTTTTTGAACAGAAATCAGTATTTTAAAATCTATCAATGTCTTCAAAATCAAACTTATCAAAGCCATCTTAAAAGAACACAAAAACATAGGAATAAAGAAAATATTAGTGCCTCCTATGATTAGTGCAGATAAGGAATTAAATGAATCCTTCACATATTGTGTTTTTGATAACCACCTTGATTTTTGTTGTATCAATGCTTTTACACTACAGGGGGCGTAAGTATACACCACAGCATTCGGATGAAAATGGGCTGTAATTTTACCCTTTGCTTTTTTTACTTTTTGAATTAAAAAAATATCATCTCCTGTATTAAGGTGGATATTGTCCTTATAGGGCTGAAGTTCTAAAAATCTTTTTTTCTTAAATACTAAATTAGCCGCACTCCCTAATATCGGCTTATGCATCTTTGCACTCGCATACGTCAAGTGCATCAGGGCTAATCCTTCAAAGTATTGTAAATAAGAAATCCAATTACCTTTATGATATTCTGTAATAACAGGGGCTATCACAAGGTCAGTGGTTTCTTTCAAACTTTTTTGTAATTCTATCCACCATTCATCTGAAAGAGTGTATGTATCGGCATCTCTTAATATCACCCAATCGCTTTCAGAACAAGACAATTGAAGGGCTTTTTCAATACTTCTTTTTTTCCCTAATCTCACATCGTTTTTAATCAATTGAAAAGGTAATTTGCTTTTTTCAAGTATTGATTTTGCTTTTTCATAAGTAAAATCCTGCGAACCATCATCTATGACAATAATTTCAACAACATTTTGAATCTCTTTTTGTAGTAAAATACTATTCAAACACTTCTCAATATTTCTTTCTTCATTAAATACACAAATTACAATAGAACATTTAAAAAATTCATTATCACTAAATACACCTAAACTTTCATTAGAATGAAAATATCTATCCATCAGCCACCAATATCCCACATAAATCATTATCGGAATCAACCACAACCACATCATTTTTCTTTCCATTTAAACATTTGAAGCCATATCACAAAACCAATAATACTCGGAATGACAAGATTTATCAGCCATATCAAAGTGGTAATAATTGTCAATTGAACATCGTTTGTATTTGTGTTTTGAAAAACCATTATTGCAATTAAAGACCTTACAGCCACCTCAATAATACTAATCATTGGAATTAAAGATGTAAGTAAATAATACAAAGACAAACTGGATACAAAGGCATAATTGAACAACTGATGTGGTGAAAAAATCTTAAATATCCAATAAAATTGAAGCACAAATACTATATAACGAACCATTGACCAAAACAAAAGTTCAAGTTTTAAGATGATTGGTAATTCATAATTTAAAGCGGGCAAAAATTTTTTTAAAAAATGTAATTTATCTGCATAAACAATAAGCAGTGTAAAAGCAATGAAAAACAAAAAAGAAAGAAACGAAATAAGATACAATGAAGATGTGTTAGCGTTGTGTGAAAAAAAGATATTAAGAACAATAAATAACAATGCAACAAGTAACGTGATATACATTTGAAATGCTGCATTCACAAAGTGTAGTACAGATATATTGGCCTTATTCTTTTCAGAGAAAAATAAAATTTTGCCCAAAAACTCACTACTTCTGCCAGGTAACAAATGTCCATAAGCCATTCCTACTAATAACGAAAATAGGGCTTTTTTGAACGATACAGATTCTACTTGACGACTTACTTTATACCACTTCCATGTCTCAATCAACCAATTGACAGGCATCAACAAAAATGCTAAAACAAAATAAAGCCATTGCGTTTTATCATTAATAATTTTTAATGATTCCTGAATTTGCTGATTGGACAAGGACTTATGAATGCGATAAATTAAAATACACAACGCTAAAACACCCACACCCCATACAACAATTTTACTTACTGAAAATTTATGACGAGTAGTTAAATTGCTTTGATAACCCTCAACATCTTTCATTAAAACGATGATTTATACTCTTCAGGAAATTTTATTTTGATTAAAGCAAAAATACTATAATTAATAATATCCATATAATTGGCTTCTACCCCTTCTGAAATCAATGTTTTTCCCTGATTGTCCTCTATTTGTTTAATGCGATGTAATTTAACTAAAACCAAATCAATTAATGAACTTATTCGCATATCCTTCCAAGCATCACCATAATCGTGATTTTTTTTCAACATTAAATTTTTTACTACCTGCACTTTTTGATCATAAAGATTCATTACTTCTTCGGCATATAGATCAATTCGTTCGTCATTGACCAACTCTAATTGTATCAATGCAATAATGCAATAATTAATAATACCAATCCATTCATCTTCGGGCTTATCACTGATTTTTTGCTCTTTTATAGTATCCAGTGTTTTTAATCTTTTTGCTTTGATAAATATCTGATCGGTTAGAGAAGACGGGCGAAGATGTCTCCAAGATGTTCCATAATCTTTCATCTTCTTTTCAAAGATGTTTCTACAAATAGATACTATGTAGTCGTATTTTTCAATATCTGATAATGGTTTTTGTGTCATACTTTTAATTTTCAATGGTTCCATATAAATCAAATTCTTCAGCATCAAAAATTTTCACATTGTAAAATTCTCCAATTTTTAAATTTGTGTTTTCATCTTTAATGATCACTTCGTTATCAATATCCGGACTATCATATTCGGTGCGACCTATCCAATAGCCACCTTCTTTTCTATCAATAATAGTTTTAAATATCTTTCCAATTTTTTGTTGATTTAATTCAAAAGAAATTTGTTGTTGTTGTAACATTACCAAATCGGCTCTTTGTTTTTTTACTTTTGAAGGAACGTTGTCTTTTAAGGCATACGCCGAAGTGTTTTCTTCGTGCGAATAAGTAAATACACCTAATCTATCAAATTTTATTTCTTTTAGCCAATCTAATAATTCTTGAAACTGCTGTTCTGTTTCTCCTGGAAATCCCACCATAATACTTGTTCGCAATGCAACATTCGGAATAATAGATCGTATCTTTAAAATCAACTCTGTTGTTTTTTCTTTGGTAATGCCTCTTTTCATATTTTTCAACACTTCTGTATTAATGTGTTGAATAGGCATATCCAGATAATTGCATATTTTGGGATTATCGCGCACTACATACAACACATCTTCAGGAAAACCCGAAGGAAAAAGATAATGCAATCGTATCCATTCTATTCCGTTGATTTTGCTTAATTCTTCTAATAATTTTGCAAGTTCTCTTTTTTTATACAAATCCAAACCATAATAGGTTAAGTCCTGTGCTATTAACAATAATTCTTTTACCCCTTTATCTGCTAATTTCTGGGCTTGATCTACTAATGTTTCAATAGGCACAGACACGTGTGATCCACGCATCAATGGAATAGCACAAAAACTACAAGGACGATCACACCCTTCACTGATTTTTAAGTACGCATAATGTGTCGGTGTAGTCAGTAAACGTTCGCCTGTCAATTCTTTCTTAAAATCTGTTTTGAGATGTTTGATAATTCTTGGTAAATCTTTTGTTCCAAAAAAAGCATCTACTTCAGGTAATTCTTGTTGTAATTCGTTTTTATACCTTTCACTCAAACAACCCGTTACATATAATTTTTCAACCAATCCTTTCTTTTTGGCTTCTGAAAATTGAAGAATCATTTGAATGCTTTCTTCTTTGGCACTTTCAATAAACCCACAAGTATTAATAATCACAATATCTTGATCATCGTCTTCATTTTCGTGATAAACATCAAACCCCAAATGGGCTAATTCACCCATTAATTGCTCGCTATCTACAAGGTTTTTACTGCATCCTAATGTTATAACGTTTACTTTTCTCTTATGACATGATTTTGTTCTCAATGTTTATTTTTTTGGCAAAATTCGTGAATTTTTTGATTTAAAGATTTTTATTTTTTCACCACAACAAGATTTTTCAATATAACTTTTACTCTTGTTTTCTCCAATTATCTTTTCTTTTTAATTGAAACATTTGTGGGCGAAGAATAATTTCTAATGGAACATAATTTGGTGGATGAATAATCCATTGGGCAATAACATTTGCCACCTCTTCTGAAGACAATGAATATTGTGTATCATCCAGTGGCTCGTATTCTTGATGCTTGTAAAACTCCGTATTGATAATATCTGGAATCACAATACTCACTTTTAATCCTTGCTTTCTGTATTGTTCAAATAAGTTGTGTAATAAATGATGCAAGCCGCTTTTAGCCGATCCATAAAAATTATTCCACTTTTTAATTTCCAATCCTGAATAACTACCAATTCCAATAATATGCCCCTTTTTACGCAACAATCCATTCAAGCACATTCTAATCAATAAAGCATTTGAAGTAAAATTAAGTTGTATAATTTCTTGTATTTCTTGCAATGAATATCCTTCTGGTGGCTTGATAGAATTAGATCCTGCATTGAGAATAATCACATCAAAATCAATTGCTTTAATTTTTTCTTGTAATGACATTACTTGATTTTCATTTGATAAATCTGCACTTATTTCAGACAACAAAGGATGATTAATTCCTGAAAAAGATCTTGAAATACCAATGATATTAAACCGATTGGTCGCTAATAAAATTTCTGTAATAGATCTGCCCAAGCCCTTGCTGTGTCCTGTTATAAGAATAGTTTTATTCATAAATATGAATGCGAAAAATGTTTCTCTTTTTTAATTCATCACTGACAAATAAAAGCATTTCTTTTTTAATATCCTCCGAATAAGTAGCAATGCTGTTTTTCACTTCATAAGTATAAAAATACAAATCACTGCGATTACCATTTTTACGAATTCTTTTCAAAAAATCATTATTCATTCTAAAAACACCAATAGACACAGAATCAATGCTATTGGCTTGTATTTTTGAAAACACCTTATCAAAAAAATCTTTGTAAATACGCTTAAAATCTGAAACATAAATCATTGGATCAAAACACAACATCACTTTAAATCCCCTTTGTATGGCTTTTTGAACGGCATTTATTCTTTGATCTAATTTTGGCGTAAGTGGTTCATATTGTTCTTGAATACTCTCGGGTGAAAGTGTAAAACTTAATACCACATTATCTGTAGGTTTTATTTGATTTAATCTATCTACTTGATGCGATTTGGTACGAATTTCTATTTGCAGTTTTTTTTCTTTTTGTGCAAAGTCAATCCATTCTTGACAATAAGGATAATAATGCTCTAATGCCAATAAATCTGTATCATAAGATAATGCTAAATAAATTTTATCATTGTGTTGTTTAATCAATGTTTTGGTGGCTTTAATAAAATCTTGATTGTTCAAAAATAAAACTAAATGCGGTGTGTTATACATTCCTTGCAAATAGCAATATTCACAATGGAAAATACAATTAAGGGCTAATGTGTTGTAATAAAAATGCCGATATCCCAAAGATGATGTAAGAAATGAACCTTTGTAATAAAATTCACTTTCACGCTTGGCTAAAATAATTTTTTGATACTTTTTATTAAAATGCCAATGACTATTGGTTTGATTTAAAACTTCTTTGTAATGATCAATGATAACAATTTCTTGTGGGTTTATTTTATCTAATACTCTCTTTGTAGCATTATCATTCAAGATATTTTTTTCTATGTATACCAAATGTCTATACATAATATAATTGCTTCAAGATGTTTTGAAAATATCTATTTCTCTCGTGTTTTGAAATTTTTTTAGTGTCGCCAAAATTCAGTGAATGAATAAAATCAATGTTTTTATTGTGTTGCTTACAATACATCAATGCTTTGTGTAATTGCATTTTTTGAGAATGTGTCAAATGAAGTTTTTCTGACCATTTACTTACTATATTTTGAACCTCTTCATCAAAATTTTCTTCCTTCTTAAAGTATGCTTGCACTTCTTTTTCTATTTGCTGAACCATTGAAAGCATTGAATTTGCTGATAACTCATACCGATTTAAAAGTTCATCCATATCCTGAATACATCCATCATTATCACTTACAAATTTAATGCAATGTATTTGATGATTTTTCAGAAAAAACTTGGATGCAGTTGCAAATGCATATCCTTCCATATCAAACAATGCATCGGGATATTCTGCCATTATTTTTTTATCAGCAGGAAACTCAATACTTACTAATTCAGCCATTGGAAATGGAATAAACACATCCGGATAAAAACTGCGTAATGTATGGTAATTTGTAATTTTTGAAATATAAAAAACTTGATACAAAGGTTTATTAAAACTTCCTGCTATGCCGATATTAAAAGTCAAAATGTCTTTTTTCAAGTATGCATATCTTTCAAAAAATACAGAAAGAGCAACAGAGATATTAAAAAATCCTGAACCTGTAATAAGAATATAAACATTGTTTTCTTCAGAATAATAACATTGTA
This sequence comes from Bacteroidia bacterium, assembly GCA_026414605.1. Classification (GTDB taxonomy): domain Bacteria; phylum Bacteroidota; class Bacteroidia; order B-17B0; family Aurantibacillaceae; genus BPGX01. The sequence goes on along the minus strand of JAOAIP010000019.1, from coordinate 51,060 downwards.
TTGTTTTTAATTGAAAATGCAACTTTGCTGGAAAAGTATTCAAAAATAGTTGGGCTTCTTCAAAGTGAGCAAAAACGAAAAGTTTGGGCAACATACAAAACAAATTAAACTCATAAAACTTTTTCAGTTTCCATAGTTTTTAATAAATATAAAAAGTGTTTTATACTTTCTTTACGATCTTCTGTTAATTGATATTGCATATTATTTTTTAAATAAGATAAAATAAAAGAACGTTTTGTATCAATGTCTGTATTTCTCAAAAAAGAAATAGAATGGATAGCATCTTCAACCACTTCATCAATATGGCTAACTCCGTATTCAAAAATTTGATTTAATGTGTTTATTCTGTCATTATCTAATCTTACATTACTTATCCAAGCCGCAAAAACAAAGGGCTTACCATAATATTTAAACCACTCTTCTGCAAGATCGTATTCATAAGGAAATGTTCCATTTAATTCAAAGGTTCTGTCACCAATTACAACCATTGCGTCTTCATTTAATTGTCTCTCAAATCCTTGTGTTCCCTGAATATAACGCACTTCTTTTTTCCAATAGTATTTCATCAATACTTTGATTAATGATACTGATGATAAGGATTGATAATCCAAAACGATTGTTTCTATTTCTTGAATGGGCTTATAACTGTATAACTTCACGCTTTTCACCACATCATTAGTGGACAAACAATAATTAGTAATAATATTTAAATCAGATTGTCTGGATAGCACAGCAACGGGGGCAAGAGCGATATTCGTTTTTTTGTCTATCAACATTTGAGCACATTCTGCAGGTGTTGCATAATTGATTTCTGCCCAATCCAATAAATGACCAAATTTTGTCATTCCATACTTAAATGGGAAAGTATTCAGGTAATTAACAGCCGTTATTTTTATCTTATCAGCCATATACAATTAAGATCTTATACGATTAAAACGAAATGCTTTGATCATCCATTTAGGGACAGGTTTGTGAATATCATTAGATGAAAACTTCCAATACCAATTGAGTTTTTTAAGTATCGGTACTTTTTTAGTTTCTACAAATTCAATAAGCGTACCATCTGGATCTTCAATGTAAGCAAAGTGTCCCGCAGCATCTCCCATTGAAAACTTTTCTCCACTATCTACTGTAAAAGGGGCATTGTGCTTTTGACAATGATTTTTCAATGCCGCCATATTTCTCACATCAAAACAAAGATGAATGAAGCCCAAGTCCCCCCAAAAGCGGTTCTCATAGATTTTTCTTGGTGTGCCATTTGTCCATTCTACCAACTCAATATAAGGTTGTCCAAACAATGCTGCAAACCCTGCAGTTTCTTGTTTACTCCAAGTAAGTAATGATCTTTTATAGGTTTTATTTTTACCAAAGAAACTCAAATCTTCAAAATCGTGTGCATTTTCAGACAGATAAAGTACTTTATCAAAACCAAGAACTTTTTTATAAAAATCAATGGATTGCTGTAAGTTGCTCACCCCAATAATAGCCCCATTTATACCCCCATTAGGATATTTTTCTTTTTGAAAAAAATCCTGTGCTTCCATCATTTCAAAATAATTTCCAAAAACATCTTGAATGTAAAAGTGCTGAAAACCTGCGGGATGACGGTATATTTCACTGATGGTTAATGTTTTCTGTTTGAGTGTTGAATGGGCTTTTTGAATATCGTAAGTTTTTAGTTTAGCCACAAAAATCCCAAGATCACCAAGTTGCGGTGTAAATGCAGGCGGTTGTGGTGTTCTACTTGTATATTGCCAAATTTCAAGTCCGCCGCCACCATTAAGGTTAATGGCCAATATCGCTCTTCTTTTGTGTGGCTTACCCCCTGTGTATGGTAGCATCAAATTGGCTTCTGCGGCTTCATCAAATACACGAATATCAAAACCCAAATGAGTTCTATAAAAATCAAATGCTTTTACCACATCCGACACACCTACACCTATCTGTTGAATACCTGTTACAATAAATGAATCCATAACAATGAACTTATCTTTAATTTTGGGCAAAAGTACTAAAAGGAAAAAGATGTGGAAAATGGAATATGTTTATTTGATTTGAAGTTTGTTATTTATCTTTGTAGTAAAAAATATATGAATGTTTCTTCCCAAATAGGAAGTGATTTATTTGAGACATTGGGAATTCTTTCTATTTCTAGTGTGCAAAATAATTTCTTAAATGAATTTAAAAATTTGGCTATTACAAAATTGGAAGAAGAAACATTAAAAATACTTCTTGAAAAAATTAAAGAAAATTTTTCCTCTGACACCTTCATCTAATTGTTTTAAACTTGCCTTCTTGGATATAATGAATAATCGTGTCTTTCAATTGTAAAACAGGTAAATGTTTGTATTTTCTTCCCAACTCTATTCCTAACAAATTATTGTGTAGATCCACCTCAACGCTGGCACTATCGGGATAATCAGAAAATTCTACTTTCTTCTTTTTTTGGTATAAACAAATGTCATCTTTTTCGTGGGCAGTGCCCAGTTTGACAAGTTTTTTTGGTTTAATTTTTTGAGCAAAGCAAGCCATAAAAAAGCCGTGTCTAAATGCATCCAATTGCCCGCCATTTTCACTACTATCTAATATCTTTTTATTCTTAACTTCTTCATAGATGTATAAGTTTCTTTTGTAAATCTTCTTAACCTTTAATGCTGCAAAGGGATGAAACATTGCCCATTTGTATTGATGCTTTCCTTTGATTTGTCCAAACACCTGAAAAGACAAAACAAGTAATAATACAAACCACCGAGTTTTTATCATCTTTTAAGTGTATTGATTCTCAATAATCCTACTAATTGGTCATAATAATAACCTTGCGGACGATGATAAACAAAAATGTAATAATCATTTTCAGTTTGCCAATAATTGCCTTCGGTTTCGCTTTCATTGCATTTTGTATCATCGTCGTATTGAATAGAATAAATATAATTGTAATATCCTTGTTTCAAATACATTGTGCACTCGTAAGATTTTATTTGTTCATTATAAGTCATTTTGTTTTCTTCTGTAAGCATCCAATTATTTATTCTGCTTAAAACATAAACATTTCCTTTACTAATAGGATATGGATATTCAAATTGAAAATGCACATACGCATAATCAGCTTCTACATCAGGATTGGACAATCTATCGTTATTACGAATTAAAAAGTTGCCATTCAAATCGTTTTGAAATGCATATTTCTGCTTATATCTGGGTTTGTCAGTAGTCAAATAAACGTGCCATTTTCCATTATCATCTTTGATGATATTTGCAATTCTTTCTGTATATGTAAATAAAGTACGAATATCAAAATACCGAAACTCATTAGAACCTAAAAATGTAGTGCGATCATCTAAATTAAATTGAAATGAATTACCAGTCATAAAAGTAGCAGGAATATTTTTTACAAGATTATCCCATCTTCCATTTTGCATTAAAAAAATCTTCATATCAGTAACGGGATTGGTAAGATTATATCTTCGTGAACTTATAGTAAAATCAATATGTTGGCCAGTATATTGCAAATCATTTCCAATGGGTTGAGATATTTGAGCACCAATATCTACCACATTATTTAATACATAAAATCGTTTGGTTGCTACTACATCTGATTTATTGGGGGTTTTATACAAGACCATCAAATAGTTGCCTGCTTTGGTAAATCGCATATTAGATGTAGGAAATTTGATATCGTAATGCGTATATTTTTGTAAAGTATTTTGAGAAAAAGAATAGTTTAGGATATTTAATTCAAAGAATCCGTCAATGTATTCAGAAGTCATCAAATCGCTGGGATTCCAATAAGCATCACAATGAATGAAATAAATAGAATAATTTTTTACATCTGCATCCAAATCATCAAAACTTAATAATAATTGTTCGTTAGGATTATTAAGGTCTAAAACAGGCAATCCCATTTCAAAATCTGCCGGATGCAAAAAGACAGATTTGATGTTTTTTTGATAAATAAAATCTTCGTAACGAAGCCCTTTTTGTGCACTACTATACAAGGTCAAAAAACAAAGTGTAACCAGTAAATATACATTTTTGAACTTAAGCATTATTTTTACTCATTAAATTGTTTATGCTTATGCTTTTGATTTGGCTAAAACAATTTTGGATTCTGTGTGTGTTAATAAGCGACGAATATTTTTACGATGTGTGATAATTAATAATAAAGCAATTAAAATAGAATAAATGGTCAAACTGGGATGTTGATTGTGTAAAACAAAATGCAAAATAAACGGATAACTCACACCTGCAGACATTGAACTTAATGAAACATAACGAGTACTAAATAACACAATTAAAAACACTACAAGGGCAAGAGCACAAGATATAGGTGTTATAATTATTGTTGCTCCCAGCAATGTAGCCACGCCTTTTCCACCTCTAAATCCTGCAAAAACAGGAAATATATGCCCAAATACACAAGCAATGGCTAAACCAATTTCTATGTCTATAAATTCATTAGCAGGTAAAACATCTTCAAACCAATATGCCAAACTCACAGCAGCACTGCCTTTTAATATATCTATTATCAAAACTATTATTCCTGGCTTTTTTCCTAATACTCTAAATGTATTGGTTGCACCGGCATTTCCACTGCCGTGTTCACGAATATCAATACCATAAAAATATTTTCCTATCCAAACAGATGTTGGTATAGAACCAAGTAAATAAGCAATAATGATGAGAATTAATGTTTCCATTTATTATTTTATTTTGAATGACAAATGTAGGAAATAATTGTTAGTAGTTAGTTGATTAACTCGCTCTCTTTTAATTTCCTCTCTTTAATAGAGTTAGAGATGCGGAACAATTTCAATGAATAAAAAATGTTTAGTTAAAATGATTAGAAAGTTTGTTTAAAAGTTTCATAGTGGAAGATGTTCGTCATCAAATTGATTGATTATTGTTGTTGTTTTATTTTTCAGGATAAATCACATAATTACGGGGTGTTTCATAGAGAATAATTTGCAAGTCCAAATGAGCATCTATTTTGGGTCTTAATATATTATAAATCACAACAGCAATGTTTTCCGCAGTAGGATTGAGATGTTTAAATTCTCTTAAATCCAAATTCAAGTTTTTGTGATCAAATTTTTGATGAATTTCTTTTTTGACAATATCACTTAATACATTCAAATCAATAACAAATCCTGTTTCTTTATCAATATCACCTGTAACTTTAACGTGCAATTCATAATTATGTCCGTGATAATTAGGATGATTGCATTTACCAAAAATTTTTTGATTGGTAGCATCGTCCCAATTGGGATTGTGCAAGCGGTGAGCCGCACAAAATGTAATTTTTTTTACTACAGATGTTTTCATTTTAATTTTAATATCATTCTATTTTTTATGCATTCATTCTTTTTTCTACAAAATCCCAATTAATTATTTTCCAAAAATTGTCAATGTATTCTACTCTTCTATTTTGATATTTCAAATAGTAAGCGTGTTCCCAAACATCAATGCCTAATAAAGGCAGTCCTCTGTCTTTTTCATCTATTACATCCATTAGTGGGTTATCTTGATTGGGCGTTGTTACAATTTTTAATTTATTTTGTTTGTCTTTTATTAACCAACACCAGCCACTTCCAAAGAGTTTGAGTGCCTTATCAGAAAATTCTTTTTTAAAAGTATCAAATGAACCAAAGTGTTTTTTAATAGCATCTATGATTTTTTCAGATGGTAAGTTTTCAGCATTGTTTGGATTGGGCTTTAACATTTGCCAAAACAAAGTGTGATTGTAATGTCCTCCGCCATTATTACGAATAGATTTATCAAGAGTAGATACTTTTTTGAATAATTCTACTAATGGGGCTTTATTAAAACTTTGATTTTCCAATGCTTTATTGAGATTGTTGATATACGCTTGATGATGCTTGGTATGATGAATTTCCATTGTCATTTTATCAATAAAGGGATCTAATGCATCGTAAGAGTAAGGAAGTTTTGGCAACGAATAAGGATATTCATCTAAAAAATCTTTATCTAAAAATGCATCCATTGAATTAAAATCTGTTTCAAAAGATACCTTTGCATTACTTGCAAAAAGCCAGGACTTGTTCAAAAACAATCCAAAAGTTGCAAAGGATGTTGTAATCAAAAATTGTCTTCTATTTTGTTTCATAGGTTTTAGGATTAAAATTCTATTAATAATTGATTTTTTTCTACAGCCGTGCCTTTGCTTACCACCACTTTTTTGATTACTCCATCTGCGGGCGATTTTAAGGCATTTTCCATTTTCATTGCTTCAAGGATAAGCAGAGTATCTCCCTTTTTTACGGCTTGACCTTCACTCACTAAAACATTCAAGACCAACCCTGGCATTGGGGCTTTAATGCTATCAATTTTTTTGTGGCTTAATTTGTCCATTCCGAGTTGTTCAAGTAATAAATCAAATTTGTCTTTTACAGAAACCTCTACTCGTTTGCCGTTTATTTTAAGCACTAATTTTTTTTCTTCTGGAAATGCTTTTAATAACAGGATATTAAAGGATTGATTTTGATAGCGAATGAAGTATTCGTATTTATGCGTTTGTTGTAATTCTGCTGAAAAATTTACATTGTCTATTTTTCCTGAAATTTGATTGTTTTTCAAATTGAGTTCAACATTTATTTTTTTATCTCCATCAAAGAATATCTGATACATAATGGTTTATTTGCGGTCAAATTTAAACAATTCCATTTTAATTATTGCTGTTTTACGTTGATTTGTTATGTCTTAATAACAAAATTTAAGGATAAAATATCATATCTATTATGCTACTTCACACTTAATCACAAAAGACACAAAGAAAATAATTAGTAAAAAGTGAAAAGTATTAAAACGCTACATCATTATATTGAAAAATATTTCCTTTTACTTTCAAACTTTATACTTTTCACTTTTTACTAATGTGTTCTTTGTAGTAAAATAATCCCGTAAACACGCATCATTTAAAACAAAAACGGGGAACATAAAGTTCCCCGTTTAATTATACCATTCATCAAGATTATTTGTTGATAACAATACGTTTTACTAATGTTTCAGATCCATTGGTTATTCTTAAGAAATAAATTCCATTTTGGTAATTGCTTAAGTTAATAGTAAGATGATTACTCATTACATTTTGGAACTCACCACTATTTAATACCTGACCGAGTGTATTCATTACTTCAAACTTAATGTTTTGTTTTTCATTAAATGTTGTAACGATATTGAATATACCATTAGATGGGTTGGGCACAATCATAATGTTATTAGCAAAGGTGCTTATTTCATCTTTACCAGTAGTACAAGTGAGAATTGGTAAAATCGCTCCATTTAAATCTATGCCCCAACTATTAGTAGCATCATTGTAAGCATACCAAGCATTTGTGTTCCATTTTTCCCACATAGTATTTGTTGGATTTGAACCAATGGTATTATTAAATATCACTGCGGTATCTCCGCTTGTTGTAGGTAAGACCACAGACGCAAAGAAACCATTTGGTGTTGAGCTTGATAGTGGACCAACAGGAGTAGTAAAGGTATACTTGTATGGAAGAATAATTGGCTGAGAATAACCCAAATTGGGGTCACCGCAATAAGTTACCTTGGTTGTGGGTGTACCTGCTGTTATCATACCCAAGTTGGCTGTAACGGTTGCAACAGCAGTTCCTGGACCGCTTGTGCCATCTCCATTGTATATTGTCATATCTACTCTACCTGTTGAAGAACCTCCTGTTCCCACATTTCCATTTTTATAGAAAAGAACAATTACTCCTGTGATGAACTGAGCGGGTTGTACTTGTGTATACGTTGATGGTGCAAAAAACTCTGCTTTTTCAAGATCGCCATAGCAGTTATTACCAGAAATAAATCCTCCAGTTGTACAAGCAGTACTAGTAGGTAATGTGTAAGCGACTAAAGTATCTGTATTTCTAATGTTAGTGATAGTGTCATTACATACTGTTTGTGTTACACAAGAAGAAATACTAATCACATGCGAAGATGTGCTCACTGTTCCATTACTTGCTGTAAGTGTAATGGTATAAGAACCGGTATTAGCAAAAGTAACCGATGGATTAGTAGCATTTTGGTTAGGATTAAAAGTAACTCCTGTATTAGGATTCGCAGTCCATGTATAAGTTGGTGTAGGACTACCGGTGGAACAGTTCGTTAAGTTAATGGCAGTATTGATACATCCTGTAGAAGGCATTGTAAAACAAGCATTAGCTGCGGGTGAAGAAGATCCACACAGTGTAGCACTAGAAGCCGTTAATTGACTTCTATAAGTACCATTTGCCATAGCTGTTTGCATTCTCGTAGTTTGATCAACAGTAAACATATACATACATGCATCATCTGTATAATCCATAAAGTTCATAAACATTTCTCCATCAGGAGAATTTCCTGAACAAGTTCCTACATGATAAGGATAAGTTGGGCAACCATTATTAGATGTCTGAGCAGGAGGAGTATCTGCACAATAATCTGTTGCACAAGTTCCATCGCCCCAAATATGTCTTAAGCCCAGCCAGTGACCTGCCTCGTGTGTAAGTGTTCTACCTTTATCATAAGGGGCTGCATAAGTACCGGATGGATAGATGTTTTTTGAACCGCATGCTTTTGCCCAAATCCAAACGCCATCGGTAGTAGCAGTACCAAAACCTGAAAGCCCTGTTAATCCCGTACCTGCTGGAAAAGTAGCATAACCAAGTAACCCAACACTGGTACTTACATCTGTAACCCAAACATTAAAGTATCGGGTGGGGTCCCAAATTGTATTTGGTTTTACCGTACCATCTATAAAACTTTGAAAAGCAGATACAGAAGTGAAAGAAGCAGGATTGCTCCAACCTTTACTTACATAATTGATTCTATCAATACCTGGTTCGGCTAATGTATTGCCATTGGGGTCTTTGGTTGCTAAGCAGAATTGAATTCCTGTATTGGCTATTTTTACTCTACCATTGGCATCTTTATTGGCTGCAGGCAATGAAGCGGCATAATTGACAAAAGCATTAGATGGATAATTACCAACATTTAAACCCGTTCCCGAATAATCAGCATTCAATACTTGCACTTGAGAGTTAATTTGTCCTTGTGCTAAATTAGGATAAGTTCCTATTGCTTGACCTCCGTGAACAACATGGAATACAATTGGAATAGTATAGTTCGTATATACTCTTCCATTCATAATTTCTGGATGGTCTTTTACATACTGTTCAATTAGTTTTTGAAATTGCTCTTCCCATTCAACAGGAGGCGCCACTGTTCCGCACGTTCTTTTAATGGGTTGTTCTTGAACCATTGTAGCAGGAGTTGCCGATGTCGCTTTTGTAAAAGTTGCTTTTCTTCCACTTTGTGCAAACATTAGTCCTACACTAATGCCCGCAGCGACAATTAAATAGATTTTTCTCATAATACTAAATTTTGTTACAAAAATACAGATTTTAATTTACATTTAGAATGCTGTTTTTTAATAGAATTTGGTTAAATTTTATGAATGGTAAATAAAAAAGATGATCGGCTGATATCCTGAGTTTAAGAAATAAAAATCATTTGCATTTAAATAGGGTTTGATGAAAAAGTTTCAATTAATTGATATTTATTAAGTTACCATGCGTTTTTTGTTTTTTTTGTGCAATCGTTTTATCAAATTTTCTAAAAATCCTTGCACTTGTTTTAATTTTAAAAAAATTATCCCGAAGGGATTAAATGTGAATAGCCCCCAATGAAATTGGGGGTATAAAAAGGTAATAAATTTTGCAACCCCGAAGGGGTTGAATGTTCTACAAAAGATATTTTTTGTTTTTTATTCAACCCTTTCAGAGTTGTAAATAAATATGTTGCTTTTTACCATCGGTTTCACCGATGGCTATTCACATTTATCCGCCTTCGGCGGATTTTTTATGAAACCATAATTTAATTTTTATGAAAGTAAATTTTGGCTTTTTCACCAAACCCTAAATCGTCCTTTTCAAGAGGGTCGTTTTAACTTCCATCTCTTATGAGACCACAACCAATATTCAGGATACTTTTGAATAGCAGATTCTAATTTTTTCATAAATTGATGCATTATGGGGTAGGTATCAAGTTCTGTTTCAGTATTTTTTATTTCTTCTGCATCAATAATATAATGTCCTCGTTGATTTGGATGTGGATAAACAATAACTATTACAGGAACAAGGTGGGTTTTGTGCATAATTTTTTCTGGACCAAAATAAACCGCAGTGTCTTGATTCAAAAATTCCATCCAAAAAGCATTGTGCAAAGAGGGACATTGATCTGCAATGAAAGCATATACTTGCTTTTCTTTAATATGTGATAAAATATATCTGGTAGCCCTTTGCATCGGCAACAATTCTGTTCCAAAACGAGATCGGATACGAATCATCAAACGATCAAAAATTTTATTAGACAATGGATGATAAAGAACAATGAGTTTTTGATTAAAGTAAAGAGGAAAAGAGGATCCTGCCCATTCCCAATTTCCAATATGTCCCATTAAGGCCATTATACTTTTATTTTCTTGATAATATTTAGCAAATATAGATTTAAATTGATCTGTATAAATACATCTTTTCTTTAATTCGGAAGGAGAAATAGAAACTAATTTTAATGTTTCAACTATCCATTGTGTAAAAAAGCGATAAAAATTTTTTTCTATCCGAGTAATTTCATCTATTGATTTTTCTGGGAAAGCATTTATCAAATTATTACGCACTACGCTTCTTCTATATCTTAAGATATAATACAGAATAAGTGCCAAAGCATCTGAAATTAAATATAAAACTCGCAATGGTAATAGAGATAATACAAATATTATACTATAAACAAGGTAATACATTATCAAATAAATTTACACTTTCTACTGGCAAAAACACACATTTTGAGAAGTATCCATCCATGTTTGAAACGAGATATATTGGTAGTACCATAAACTCTTTCTCTATATTTTATGGGCACTTCCACGATTTTTAAATTTAATTTATGTGCTCCAAAAAGTAAATCAAAATCACCAAAAGGATCAAAATCACCAAAGTATTCTCGATTTTTAATTAATTTCTCATAGTCCTTTTTGAATAACACTTTGGTACCACATAATGTATCATTAAATTTTTGCTCTAATAAAAATGAAAACAGCCAACTAAAAAACTGATTTCCCAAATAATTTAAAAACCGCATTGCTTGTTTTTCCATTGGATAAACCAATCGTGTTCCATTGATAAAATCGCCTTTATTGGAAGCAATGGCATTATAGAATTTTGGTAAATCTTCGGGTGGTACCGTAAGGTCAGCATCTAAAATCATCAAAATATCTCCTGTAGCGTGTTTGAATCCTTCTCTTACCGCATCTGCTTTGCCTTTTCCGGGTTGTTTGAAGTATTTAATATCCCATTGATGTTTATATTTATTGCTTACATCAATAATTTTTTCCCAAGTATCATCTGTGCTGTTTCCTTCTACAAAAATAATTTCTGTATGTTTACCTAAGCGGGGCATTCTCAAAATAGCGTTTTCAATATTTCCACTTTCATTACGAGCAGGAATAACAACAGAAACAGAATATTCTTCGCAAGTATTACAAGGCAATGGGCGAGCAAAAGAATAATGATTAAGATTAAAATAACGAATGATAGGTAATTTAGCAATATAGCGATTTAAGAGTTCTGAAATTAAAGGAATGTATATAGGAAATAGCATTTGTCTTGTATTGCGATACACTTCAAATCCAGAAATGTAAAGTAAATTATTAACATCGTCGCTGGTGAGCCAGTTTTGAATAGGAGTTTTTTTCTTAATCCCAATAAATTCTGCTAATTTTATAAATGGTTCCCAAAAAGAGTTATAGTATTGAACAATGATTTTGGTTCTTGGATGTGCTACTTTGTGTAATTGTTCAAAAACCTTTTGAATGTCTTCTAAAAAACCTATTACATTTGAAATAATGATAAGATCGTATTTTTGATTTAAGTTCAAATTATTAGCATCCATTACTAAAAACTCTATGTTGGAATAATGTCCGTATTTTTCCTTTGCCCATTTAATTTGTTCTTCTGAAAAGTCAATTCCTGTTTTATGTTTCCCTTTGATATTAGCAATAAGATCGCCGCTTCCACAACCAATTTCTAATACAGAATCGTATTCGTGTGTAAAATATTCTATGTAACGAGTTATTTCATTCCAATAATATCTATTTAAGGTTTTATTTTTTCTCTTTATTGCCAATTGATTAAAATATTCTTTTATATTTTTTAATTCGTTTTTCATTGTTTTTGAATAATGATTGTTTGAAATAAAGCCGTATGTTTTTGAATTGGTTTTAAAATTTTTTCTGCAAAATTAAATATACCAAATGTAAATGAAGGCACAAATGGATAATAAGACACTCCGCCACTCAATAAATACAAAAGTGTTGTATGATAGTTTATATTCAGTATCTTCAGATGAGGAAAATTTTTTTGAAATTTATTTTTTTCACGAATAAAATAAATATAAGACAGGGCTTGATTAGAATTGCTTAATGGCTTTCCTTCATCAATGGTTAATCCACCGTTTTCGTCAAAAGGTTCATGATGCAATTTCTTGTAGATACATCTTGAAAACAAAGTATTAGCAGGGTCTATAATCACAATTTTGCCATTGGGTTTTAAGCACCTTTCGGCTTCTTTGAGAAACAAGTAAGGTCTTGGAATATGATGAAATACATTGAGTAAAAAAATACCATTAAGAGATTCGTTTTCAAAAGGCAATTGCTCTGCATTGATTTGTTTATCTACATAAGGTAATGGCAGAAGATCAGAGGTGATAAGGTTGGGAACGAGGTCTTTCAAAAAGCCCCCACCAGATCCTAATTCCAAATAGTGTCCTTTTGGATTTTCTTGAACTACTTTTTCAAATTCTTTGTACCAATACAGATACACTTTTTTCAAAAATGGTGTATTTAAGATAATATCCCTGTGAAGTTGGGTTGTTCTTGGATCATCTAAATCATAAGGTATTTTTCTTTTTCCAATCATTTGTAAAGATGTATCTATATTTTCAAATTGTTTTTTAAAACGATAAAAAATGGAGTGATCTCATATTCTGGGCTGTGGATGTTCAGAAACGTTGTTGAGATTTTTTTGCATACCTAACAATGAAGCGGCAAAAACAGAAAATTCATTTCGGTTGAAGAACAATCGTCAATTCTTCTTCTGAAATTGTACCTATATCTGATACTTTCATATCTTTCTTAAATGGTAAAAAACCGTCTATATCCACACTTATTGTATATTCACCTTCTTCTAATGCTAAAATAAATTCTCCATTGTTTTTTGACGTAAATGTATACTCATCGCTTGTTTTTTTATTGGTAGCAATGATAGTAATTTGTTGATTCATCTTTTGTGTGGTATCTTTCATAAAAATTTTTCCTTTAAATATCTTTGTGGCTTGTTCTTCATCCATAAATTTGATTCGGTAAATGTCAAGGTCTCCATATCCTGTAGGACGATAAGCACTGACATAAGCAATCTTTTTATTTTTTGTAACACATATTCCCATATCATCATCGGTTGAGTTAATTGGATAGCCGAGATTTTCAGCAGGAGTAAATTTTCCTGTTTCAGGATCAAAAATAGATTTAAATATATCGTAGCCCCCCATGCTATTATGTCCTTCTGATGCAAAATAAAAAGTAACACCATCTGGGGCAAGGTATGGGAAATCTTCATTGTATGGTGTATTAATTTGTTCTGGTAATTTTTGAGGTGGTCCCCACTGTCCATTGGGTAATTTTTTCACCATAAAAATATCTGATGTTGTTTCTAATTTATCTTTTCTTACAAAAAAGAAAATAGAACTATCTCTATTAAAACATCCTGACAATTCAATTTTATCAGGGTCGTTAATGATTTCTGGCAATGGTTTTAGTTTTCCAAATTGAGATTTTTTGTCTTTCATACTTAAATAAAGATCACCGAATTTTTCTCCTCCTCTATCAACATAAACCAACATTACATTTCCTTCTGGATTAAGAAACACGCACATTTCATCAAATTTAGTGTTGATTTCTTTTCCTGCACTCATTGGTTTATCCCAAACATTATTTTTAACAGTGCTTATCCATACATCACTTGGTCTGTAACCATCTGCTTCTGATCTTCCTCCACCAATATTGGTTTTTCTACGTGAGGTAAACACTAATGTCGTTTCGTTTTCATCTACAAATGGATAGTATTCGGGAAACTCTGTATTAATTTCTTTTCCGATATTTGTAAAAATAACATTTACAGGGTATTGCATTAGTTGCTTTGCGTTTTTACAGATTTCTATTTGTCTATTCACATCTTCTACTTCTTTCTTTTTTAATTTAAATGTTTTGTAATTTTCATAAGCAGCAATGGCGTCGTCTAATTTATTATTAAGATGGTATGCTTTTCCAAGATAATACCAAATTTTGGGATCTATATCTTTGGATTCAACAAGTTTTTCGAGGAGTTTAACAGATTGATCTCTATTGGTTCTTGTCTTAATGTAACATACTGCTAATTTAGCCATTACAAATTTGTTGTGCGGTGCTTTATCTAAAACCTCTTTGTACAAAGGAATGGCGGATAAATAATTCCCTGCATCAAAAAGATCTTCGGCTTTTAAAAATTTAGGCATTAATTTATTGTCTAACTCTTGAGCATTTGCAGAGATAGTGAAAAACAATGCTGATACAATAAAAATGATTTTTTTCATGGTTTTTTCTTTAATATAAAATCTTTGTTTTTTTCAATTTCAATTTTTCCAATATCAGATACAGAAATATGCTCTGTATAATCTTCATATCCATCGGCAGAAACTGTAATAGTATATTCACCTGCTTCAAGTGCAATTACATATTTGGCGGTTCTTGAGTTTGGAACAAATTGTCTTTCTTCTTCTGTTTTTTTATTTTTTGCTATAATCATCACGGGAACATCAATGGCTTTTGTAGTTGTATCGTTCAAATAAACTTTACCTGTAATTATTCTAATGATTTGATCTCTATCGTCAAAACGAATTCTGTAAATATCCAAATCTCCTATGCCATTTGGTCTAAATGCACTGATATACCCCACTCTATTGTCGGGTGTCATACAAATACTTCTATCATCACCCGTAGAATTTATAGGGTATCCCAAATTTTCAGCAGGTGTCCATGTGTTTTCTTCAGGATTCCATGTAGATTTAAATAAATCGTAACCGCCCATAGAATTATGTCCTTCTGAAGAGAAATACAAACTCACACCATCTGCACCTATGAATGGAAAATCTTCATTATATGGAGTATTGATTTGTTCGGGTAGTTTTTGTGGCATTCCCCACTGACCATTTGGTAATTTGCGAATCATATAAATATCGCTTTGATCATCTATACTCATTCTTCTTGCAAAGAAAAAAGTATTTCCATCGGGTGTAAAAGAACCACTTGTTTCAATAGTTTTAGGATCACTAATAAAAGGATGCATGGGTTTGAGTTTGGTAAATTCTCCATTCGGGTTTCTATCAGAAGTATAAAGATCTCCGTATTTTTCTATATTATCAAAATACACAACCATTTGATTGCCATCGGTAGATAGTGATACACATTGTTCGTCATAATTGGTGTTAATAACTTTTCCTGCATTATATGCCTTTATCCATTTGCCGTTTTCTACTTTACTAAACCAAATATCGCTGGGACGATACCCATCAATTTCTATTTTATTTCCTCCAACATTTTCTTTTCTACGAGAAGTAAATACTAAAAAGGTCTCATTGCCATTTACATAAGGATAGTAATCTGGATCAGGTGAATTTATTTCAGGACCAAGATTGGTAAATGTAATATTGATAGGATTACTCATTAGTTTCTTAGCGTTTTGACATTGTTGTATTTTTCTATTGGCTTTTTCAATATCCGATTTTTTTGGTTTTAGAGAAATGTATTTTTCAAAGGTCTCAATGGCTTTATCAATTTGTCCATTGAGATGATAGGCCATTCCTAAATAATACCAGTTTTCAATATCCGTTTTTTCTTCTTTGGTTAATTCTTCCAATAGTTTAATTGGTTCAGATCTATTTTGATTGGTATTAAGATAACAAACGGCTAATTTGGCTTTGACGTATTTATTGTCAGGTTCTTTTTTTAATAATTCTTTGTAAATAGGAATCGCCATTAAGTAATTTCCATGATCAAATAACTCATCTGCTTTATTTAACTTATCTTGAAGTTTATCATTTTTCATTTGAGCCAATAATTCTCCTAATGAAAACAAATAAACAACAATAAAAATTAAAACAACTTTATATGAATATTTTTTTTGCATACTTATTTAATGCTAAATTATTTATTCGCAAAAAAATCCTCTTTTAATAATTCTTGTAGCGTATATCTCTTTCCTTTGTAAAAAGCCACTATCCATGCATCTGTTTGTCCTTTTAATATCGCTTTTTGCCTTAATGCTTCGGCTTCTTTAAGTGTTTTATTGTCTATGGGAAGATAAAAACGAGTAATATTATCATTTCCTGCAGAAACAATAGGTTGTCCAAATTCTATCAGATGTTTGTAACTGTAATTTTTAGGATAATGATATGCCGCTATTTGGACTCTAAATATCAACCCATCTAAGCAATAATTGGCTAATAAAGAGATGATCGCATCGTATTTTTTTGTTATCTCAAGATTACTAATTTGTTTTTTTGCTTCCAAATAATTTTCTGGTAATTTGCTTTCGCAATCAGTAGTAGAATGGTGTTCTGTTTTTGCAAACTCTTCTGGTTTTTCTTTTTTTAGTTGTTCATTTTCTTTTTGTATTTCTTCGTTAATTTTAGCCACTTGTTCAGGTGTTAATAAAAAGAAGTTTTTATTAATTTGAGTGTATTCTTTGATATTTTCAATATCAAATACTTCTTCAGTAGGTTCATATCCTTTTGCTATTACTTTTACTTTGTAGGTTTGACCAGGTGAAAGAGCAATATAATACTTTCCTGTTACTTGATTAGATACCAATTTAAACTCTTTATTTTCTGACATTTTAGTAATAATGATATCTGCTGCAATAGGTTTGTCATTACCAAAGACCGTACCCGTAACCACTGCTAAGACGGGCTTTTCGCCCACTATTCCAGGGGTAGATGTATATATGTCTTGTTCACCTTTTCCACCATAGCCGCCACGATCTGAAGATAAATACCCTCTATCTCCTTTTGCATTAATTACATAATATCTATCATCTTCGGTAGTATTCAATGGAACACCCATATTTTTTGGGGGTAGCCATTGCCCCTCTTTTTTAATAGAATACATAATATCATATCCTCCTATACTTTTATGTCCCTTTGAACTAAAAAACAGTGTAATACCATCGGGATGAATAAATGGTGCGTCTTCATCGTATTTAGTATTGATAGTAGGTCCAAGATTTTTTGCAGGTCCCCAATCATCGCCTACTTTTTCCGACACCCATAAATCTCTACCGCCATATCCTCCTGGTCGCTCTGATGCAAAATAAAGATATTTACCATCTGCACTTACCGAACAACTTCCCTCCCAATATTCTGTATTGATATTTGAATTTAATCGGGTGGGTTCTGTCCATTTATTTCCATCTAAAACAGACATATAAATGTCTCCTTTGTCTTCATTAGTGGATTTAAATATAAATAATGTTTGCCCATCGGGTGAAAGAGCAATGGCGGCATCGTGACCAGGTGTGTTTAATTCAGGAATTCCCACGGGTTCTGTCCAAGTTCCATCTTCTCTTTTAAAAGAAATCATAATATCTTCGTGATAATACCCCTCATCTTTATCGGGTTTTAATTCATCATTCACTAATCCGCCTGTAGATTTTGGTCCAACATAAGTAAAAATTAAAACACTTTCATCTGCAGATATTACAGGAACATATTCTGATGCTTCTGTATTTATAGGTGCACCGATATTTTCTATTTTACAAAATACTTTGTTTTCCATGATAGATTTTCCATTTTCACTATAATTTAAAAGTAAAAGAGCATCATTGATCATAGCGTTTTGTTCTTCGCTTGTTTTTTTAATAGATGCGAAATTATTGATAAAATCTTGTAACAAGGGAATGGCTTCATTAAATTTATAGTTCATATGATAGGCCTTTCCCAAATAGTATTTTATTTCCAACATATCTTTTCTTTTTTGAGATAATGCTTCAAAAATCTCTACTGCCCGATCTTTTCTTTCAGGGTAATTTAAGCAAATAAGCCCAAGTGTAAACAAATAATCTTCATTTTTGGGTTTTTTAGAATACAACTTATCCATTATAGAATATGCTTTAGCATAATCTTTAGCACTCATATAAGACAATGCTTCTCTGTATAATTCTTTTTCGGACTGCGAGTAAGAAAAGAAAGAGCAAAAAACAAAAAGTAACAGAACATAAACCTTTTGAGACATAATTTAATTTTAGGGCTAAAAGTAATTGATATATCGTAAATAAAAAAATTTTTGTTTATTTATAGATGAGATAATTATTTTCAATTTTTAATCACTACATTAAATAAGATTAACGTTTTAATATGTTTTGATTTAATCAAAGTTTAAGATTAATAATTTTTTCTATACATTTTCGCCAAAAAACTTGTTATGAATAAAAAACATCCAAGTCAAAAACCCAAACATTTGACTAATGATTCATCCCAAAATTATCAATTGATTTTATTAAATGACGATGTCAATTCTTTTGATCATGTTATACAATCTCTTGTAAGTACTTGTGATTTTGATTATGAACGTGCAGAGCAATGCACTTTACTAACACATTTGAAGGGACAATATCCTATTTTAAGCGGATCAAAAGATTTTTTAGAAGAAATACAATCAGAACTCTTTTCAAAAAACATTAACTCTAAAATCATTGCAAAATGATTTTGATGATGAGAAAAAGATATTGGTTTTTTATTTTCAGCATTACACTATCCAGTTTATTCTTGTATCATTGCACTAAAAATGTGGTTACAGGTCGCAAACAGTTAAGTTTAATCCCAGAAGGTGAATTGGTCAATATGAGTTTGACGGAATATGATAATTTTTTAAAGCAACACAAACGGTTACCTGACAACGATTTAAGAGTACTGCAAGTTCGAAATGTAGGCAATAAAATCAAACAAGCCGTAGAAAAATTTTATCAACAAAAGGGATTATCAAAAGAATTAGAACTTTACAAATGGGAATTTAATGTGGTAGATGAAAATATCGTCAATGCCTGGTGTATGCCTGGTGGCAAAGTGGTTGTGTATACTGGTATTTTACCTATTACCCAAGATGATGCAGGACTTGCAGTAGTGATGGGACACGAAATTTCACATGCTTTAGCCAAACACGGCAACGAACGAATGTCGCAAGCAATGTTGGCTCAATTTGGACAAATGTCTTTGGCGGTAGCATTGTCTCAAAAACCACAAGAAACTCGGAATATCTTTTTGGCGGCTTATGGCGTTGGATCTGGGCTTACACTTTTGAAATACAGCCGCAATCAAGAAGCCGAAGCCGACAAAATGGGACTTATTTTTATGGCCATGGCGGGCTACAATCCAGAATTAGCCATTGACTTTTGGAAACGAATGGCTGCACATGGCGGACAAAAACCACCAGAATTTTTAAGCACACACCCCAGTGATGAAACAAGAATTAAACTCATCCAAGAATTTTTACCTGAAGCAAAAAGATATTATCAAGCACAATAAATGTTTAGAATTCGTTTTTTAATAGTATTTGTTTTTCTGTTGTCTGTTGTAAAAGGGCAACAATATCCATTTATTACACAATATCGTGGAAATCTTTATTTATTTAATCCTGCATTTTCGGGGACAAAGCGATGGATAGACGCTCGTACATCTTATAGACAGCAATGGACAGGATTTTCAGGAAGTCCGATCACGGCTGCTTTGTGTTTTAATATCCGTTATTTGAAAGGTAAAATGGGTAGTGGCATTATGATCTTTAATGATAAAATTGGTCCTTTTGTAAATAATTATTTTTCGGGCAATTTGGCTTATCATATTAAAATGGCAGATACAGAACTTTCTTTTGGTTTTTCATTGGCATATACCATTTTTCAACTCAATCCGTCTTTAATTACACTTCGCCATCAAATAGATGCGGCTGTTGATTTAAGTAGTTCAACTCTTTCGCAAAAAAAATTAGAAGGTACGTTTGGTTTGTTGTATTACAACGATCGTTTCTTTCTATCCGTATCAATGATCAATTTATTTGCTGCTAATTACAAATTTACATATTCTAATCCTGATTTTTATAGAGGAAATTACAATAACGAAAATCAAATCATTTTTGGTGCGGGATATAATTTTGGTGAAAATCCTGATTATGTATGGGAAAATACTTTTTGGGTAATGAGTGGAAAAGCAATGCCTTTGTTTTTAGATTATTCCTTGCGATTACATATTCATAAAACAGGTATTGTTGGTTTTAGTATTCGTCCTGGTAATGCATTGGCTTTTCATATAGGATTGACAATGTTTGATAGATTTCAAATTACATACAGTTACGACTTATTAGTTTCAAAATTAAAAACGGCCCAACAAGGGTCTCATGAAATCAATTTAGTTTTTTCTATTGAAAATCGTCAAACAAATTCAAAGAAAAGCGGTGTAGATAAAAGATTTTTAAGACAAAAGTATCAGTATTTATTAAACTAATTTTTATTATCAATACATTCCTTCAATGGCTTTGTAGAATATCTGTTTTTCTTGATGATTGATTTGTTCAATTAAATTTTCATTGAATGGTAATAAAATTTCTTTTTGGTGCTGATTTTCAATGACCAACCATTCTAAATTGTTATTAACTATCACTTCTTTTACATAACCAATGTGATGATTGTTTTGATTAACATCCATTACTAAATATCCGACATAATTTAAAGTATCATCTAATAGGATTAAATTTTCTGGCAATAAAATTAGTTTGTTTGTAAACTGTTTGGCTTCATTGACCGAGTTAATGCCTTGAAATTTTACAATGATTTTTTGAGGTAAAAATTCTATGTCATCCACAATATAAGGAACAGGAACATTATCCATCATTATAAAAAAAGATCGTAAAGAATCCCAATCTACATCAATATTATCATTTAAATGAATAGACACAAAACCTTTGATACCGTGTGTTTTCCCTATTTTTCCTATTGGTTGTAGTTTATCCATTTTGTTCAAGTGCTGATTTTACAAAATGAACAAATAAAGGATGAGGATTTTCTACAGTACTTTTATATTCGGGATGAAATTGAACACCAATAAAAAATGGATGATCTTTTAATTCAATGATCTCAACTAATCCTTTCTCGGGATTCATTCCTGAAAAGACCATTCCTTTTTCAGCAAATGCATCCATATATTCATTATTGAACTCGTATCTATGACGATGTCTTTCGTAAATTATTTTTTGATTATAAATTTTATATGCTAAAGTATTTTCTTTTAATTCACAGGGATATGATCCTAATCGCATTGTTCCTCCCATATAATCAATTTTCTTTTGGGACTCTAATAAATCAATAACGGGATGTGTAGTAGCAGGATTCATTTCACGACTATTAGCGTCTTCATAGTTTAATACATTTCTTGCAAATTCTATGACAGCACATTGCATTCCCAAACAAATGCCCAAAAACGGGATATTATTTTTTCGTGCGTATTCTATAGCAATAATTTTTCCTTCTATACCTCTATTGCCAAAACCTGGTGCAACCAATATGGCTTTTACTTTTGATAAAATGCTACGAACGTTTTCTTTATTAATCTTTTCACTGTGTATCCAATGGATATTAACTTTACATTTATTTTGAACGCCTGCGTGTATAAATGCTTCTGCAATGGATTTATAGGAATCTTTGAGTTCTACATATTTTCCTACAAGGGCTATATCTACTTGCTTTTCAGACGTGTACAATGTGTTTAAAAATTCTTTCCATTTTGATAAATCGGGTTTTTGATCTGCAACTACATTTAATTTTTTCAATACTACTTCATCCAGTTTTTCTTGCTCCATTAATAAAGGGACTTCGTAAATAGATCGAGCATCTATTGCTTCAATCACGGCTTCTTTACTAACATTACAAAACAAAGCAATTTTTTTTCTAATATCATCATTGATTTTGTGTTCTGTTCTACAAACAATTATATCTGGTTGAACACCGTGTTCTAAAAGCATCTTCACAGAATGTTGAGTGGGCTTAGTTTTTAATTCTCCTGTAGAAGAAAGATATGGTAAAAGTGTAAGATGAATGACTAAACTATTTTGACCCAATTCCCATTTTAATTGTCTTACGGCTTCTATGTATGGCGTTGACTCTATGTCTCCCACGGTTCCACCTATTTCTGTAATAACAAAATCATATTGATATTGTTGTCCTAAAATTTTTATTCTCCGTTTAATTTCATCTGTAATATGTGGAATAACTTGAACTGTTTTACCGAGATAGTCCCCTTTTCTTTCTTTTTCTATAACGGTTTGATAAATTTTTCCAGTAGTTACATTATTGGCTTGAGAAGTGGGGGTATTTAAAAACCGTTCATAATGTCCCAAATCCAAATCTGTTTCTGCACCATCGTTAGTTACATAGCATTCTCCATGTTCATAAGGGTTAAGCGTTCCTGGGTCTACATTGATGTAAGGATCTAATTTTTGTATAGTTACTTTAAATCCTCTTGCTTGAAGTAATTTGGCTAAGGATGCCGAAACAATACCCTTGCCCAATGAAGAAGTAACGCCTCCCGTAACAAATATGTATTTAGTAGTAATCATAATTCTATTTGCGGCACGAATTTGCAAAATAAAACATTGGCTTAAAAATGATTTAAATAAATGTTTTTTGAACTCCCATATTTTTCAATATATTTACTAATGCCTATTTTAGAATAAATACAAATAGCAAGGTTTTCCGTTCATAAAATGCATCAAATGCCTGCAAAAACCACTGTTTTACGCCCAACTTATCCACAAAACATAGATTTTATCAACAAAATGGCGATTTTTATTACTAAAACCCTTGACAAATCAAATAAAATGCTTTATATTTGCACTATCAAAAACCAAAAAAGTAAAACTATGAACAAAGCAGAATTAATTGATGCTATTGCATCAGGAGCAAAACTCACAAAAGCAGATGCTGCAAAAGCACTCGATGCTACCATTGAGGCAATCAACAAAGCATTGAAGAAAGGTGACAGAGTCCAACTCATCGGATTCGGTTCTTTCTCAGTTACTAAAAGAAGTGCTCGCACTGGTCGTAACCCACAAACAGGAAAAGAAATTAAAATTCCTGCAAAAAAAGTGGTAAAATTCAAAGCTGGTGCTGAGTTAGCAAACTCTGTAAACAAAGGAAAATAAGTCGCATGTTGTGCTGCTAAAAAGCCCTTCTTTTGAAGGGCTTTTTTATTTTAAATCAACAAATTCTTTACTTTTTATTTTGATATCTTTTTTGCATTTATTTTTTCTCCATAAAACAATTCTGCTTTTTCATTAAACCAATCTGCTTCTGCTGTGGTATAAAAAAATCTGTTTCCTCTTTTCCCTATTTTACTCTCTATTTCGGGATGTCTTTGAAGATATTCTTTTAAACTTTTCGCAACAATTTTTTCTTGCGATACAATTTGTATATGATCAGGAATATATTGTTTTAATTTGGGTAAAATCAAAGGATAGTGTGTACACGCTAATAATATTGTATCTATTTGTGCATCTTGTTTTAACAAAGATTGCATATACTTTTGAACAAAATAATCTGCCCCTTCGGACAAATGTTCATTGTTCTCAATGAGTGGAACCCACATAGGACAGGCCTGCTGTACGACGTTTAATTCTGGAAAAAATTTTTGTATTTCTATCAAATACGATTCTGATTTTACAGTGCCTTCTGTAGCAAAAATTCCAATGTGTTTTGTGTGTGAATAATTTCCTATAACTTCTGTGGTAGGACGAATAACTCCTAAAACTCTATTATTGGGGGCTATCTTTGGTAAGTCCTTTTGTTGAATGGTTCGCAATGCCTTGGCAGATGCTGTATTGCAAGCCAATATCACCAATGGACATTCCATATCAAATAACAATTGAACACATTCTAATGTGAATTTATAAACTGTTTCAAAACTTCTGCTTCCATAAGGGGCACGAGCATTATCTCCTAAATAGACATAATCGTATTGAGGAAGTTCTTTAATGATTTCCTTAAAAACTGTAAGTCCGCCATATCCAGAATCAAACACGCCTATTTTTCCGTTCATTTACTTTAATTTTTGGACTTTAATAATTCCATTGCATTTTGAATGGCGGCATCTCCGAGGTTTTCGTCGCTCAACATTTTGGCTATTTCCATAACTCTTTGTTGCCCTGTTAGTTCTGTGATTTTTGATACTGTTCTATTGTTTTCTTCTACTTTGCTAACATAAAAATGTTGTGTGCCTTTAGCAGCAATTTGTGGCAAATGTGTGATAGCAATTACTTGCATATCTTCTCCCATTCTTTTCATTATATCGCCCATTTTTCCTGCAACAGACCCACTGACCCCTGTATCAATTTCATCAAATATTATAGTAGGCAATTGGATTTTCTTTGCCATCAATGATTTTATGGCTAACATTAAACGAGCTATTTCACCGCCTGATGCGGATTTTTGAACTTCTGATGGTGTAATGCCTTTGTTGGCAGAAAATAGAAATTTAATGTCATCCATTCCAAATTCATTGATTTCATTAGTGTTTTCAATTTGTACAACAAATTGAGCATTGGGCATTGCAAGATCATTCAATAAACTTACACATTCTTTTTCAATTTTGTCTTTTATAGATTTTCTTTTTTGAGATAATACTTGGGCTTTATTGTGCAATTCTTGTTCTAATTGATGAATGATTTTTTGTTTTTCTGAAATAATATCATCACTGTTTTGAAACTGTTCCACCTTTTTTTCTAATTCTTCTTTTATATCTATAAGTTCTTTATCTGTTTTAACACCATGTTTTTTTAATAATTTATTAATAAGATCTATTCTATCCCTTAACTCTTGTATTCTTTCAGGATTTATATCTAATTCTGCGGATTGCTTTTCTGCTTCAAATGAAATATCTTTGATTTCAATAATTGCAGCATTTAATCGTTGTGCTAATTCTTCGTATTTTGGATGATACTTGGCAATGCTTTGAAGATGGTTTTTGGCATCTACTAATAATTGAATGGCATTGATTTCGCCGTCTTTCAAGGATTGTACGACATAAGAAAGTTGTTGTATGATGCTTTCTGCATTTTCTAATTGATTTAATTCTTCTTCTATTTGTTGTAATTCTCCTTCTTGAATTTGTGCTTGTTCTAATTCTTCTAATAAAAAATTATTAAACTCAAACTCTTTACTAATTTGTTTTTGATTTTCTATAAGTTGATTTAACTCCTTTTTTTCTTTTTGATACTGCTTAAATAATTGAGTAAATTGATTTCTTTCTTTTAATGTATCAGCAATAGCATCTACAAAATTATATCTAAACGAAACACTGTTGATTATTAAATTTTGATGTTGAGAATGAATATCTATTAAAAACTCTCCTAAGGATTTTAATACTCCAAGAGTAACAGGTGTATCGTTGATAAAAGCCCGGGATTTCCCATCAGGCGTTATTTCTCTTCTTACTATCGTTTCCTTTTGATAATCCAGTGCATTGTCATCAAAAAATTGTTGGATATCTAATTCTGAAATGTCAAAAACCAATTCAACTATGGTCTTTTTTGTCTTGTCAAAGACCAAAGAAGAATCTGCTTTTCCGCCAAGAGCAAGCGAAAGAGCATCTAACAATATAGATTTTCCTGCTCCTGTTTCGCCCGTGATAACAACAAAAGAATCTTGAAAAGCAATATCGACATAATTTATTAATGCAAAATTTTGAACTCTAAATTCTTTTATCATAGCGGCAAAAATAGAAAAGATAAGGAAGACGGCGATTTCTAATGTCAACTATTTTTATTCATTTTATTTTGATTGTTTTTAATTGATGTTGACAAAACTTTATCCACATTCTATTCATAATTTATTATCCACATTTTATATTTTTGTATTTCAATTGTTTATGACTTTAATCCACTTTTAATAAACTTTTTTGAATAAACTTTTCAACTGTTTATCCACAATTTAAAAAAATTATTAACAATTTTTTGTTGAAAAAAAGAGGGGTTTTGTCTAATTTATGAAACAAAACAGGGTTATTTACCGTAACTTTGCAAAGCCAAATTTATATTATGTACGATATCTACAAAAGATTTGAAGAACGATACGGTTTTTTGAAAAAAATGGGTGTCAAGTTTGAAGGTATTCAGATGATTGATCCTATCAAAAAAAAGCACGCTATTGTGCTCACCAGACCATTTTTATTTGATTGTAGATTATTACCTAAAAGATACGAAGGAATTGAAATTAAAGTTCGCATACAAGGATCTTTACCCGAAGAATTTAAATCGATTGGACAAAACGATTATATTTTTGCTCCCGAAAAATTTGAAAAATTCGTAGAAAACAACATTCACAATATCCGAAATCATTTTGGAAAACCCGAAATGACAAAAGAAGAAATTCTTGATGCCTTGGCTTTTGGAAACTTTGAAGATCACAAAAGAAATGTATTGTCTCTGATGAGAGAAAAACAACGACAAGCCCGCTTAGCAGCAAAAAAAGTAACCAACCGATAATAGCATAGTTTTGGGTTCATAGTTTTACTTTTTTGGTTAATTCCCCAAAACAAAACCCCTCTTTTTAGAGGGGTTTTTTATTTACTTCCACTTTTCAGCATCTTTTAAGAAAATATCTAATCCTTTATCTGTAAGTGGGTGATTGAGTAATGCTAAAATAGCACTAAGTGGTGCTGTAATAACATCTGCCCCTCTTTTTGCACACTCTATTATGTGCATTGGGTGTCTGATAGAGGCGGCTAATACTTCCGTTTCAAAAAAATAATTACTATAAATTTCTACTATATCGCTAATTAACTGCAATCCATCAGAAGACACATCGTCTAATCTTCCTACAAATGGAGATACATAAGTAGCCCCTGCTTTTGCTGCTAAGAGTGCCTGACCTGCAGAAAAAACCAGTGTGCAATTTGTTCTAATACCATTGTCAGAAAAATATCGGATGGCTTTCACTCCGTCTTTTGTCATAGGCACTTTGACTACGATGTTGGGATGAATGTCCGCCAATTCTTTCCCTTCTTTTATCATCTCATCATAAGTTGTTGAAACCACCTCTGCACTTATATCGCCATCCACAATTTCACAAATGGCTTTGTAATGAGATCTTACTGCTTCTTTGCCTTTAATGCCCACTTTTGCCATTAACGATGGATTGGTGGTTACTCCATCTAAAATACCAAGTGCAGCGGCTTCTTTAATTTCTTCTAAATTGGCTGTATCAATAAAAAATTTCATATCTCTTTTTTGCCCGCAAAAGTAAGAGAATAGATTTAATTAAAAGAAGAATTTTTAATTCTTCTTTCAAAAATCAAATTCGGTCAATTAGAAATCAAAAGAGACGTATTTTTAAAACTCATCCTTAAATCATAATAAAAACAACAAAACTCCATCTTTATCACAATTTGAATGGTAACAAATTTTAAGATACTATATTCGTATAAAACTCATTATCTTTGTGGAAAAATAATTATGTTCAAATACTTCAAAAGTTTATCTATTCTCTTTGTCATCAATTTGTATTCATATACAAATGCTCAAAGTTCTTTTGAGGGAAAAATTGAATTTTTATACTATCAAAAAGATACTTCTAAAAATGAATATTTAGTAAAAAATGAAAAAGCTCGTTTAGACCAATACTCCAAATCCAAGAAAAATTCAATAGAAGGAAGTTACTTATTTGACTTAAATAAAAAAGATATTAAAATTTTAAGCCACACTAGAAAATTATGGAATACTCATAAAAGCACCGTCTCGCCTACTAATAAAGATGACTTTAAAATTACAAAAACAGAAAAAACTAAAAATATCCTTGGATATCCTTGCTCCGAATATATTGTAACAAACAAATCAGAAGACACAGAAATTACCTATTGGATAACTAATAAAGGAAATTTTGACTTTTTTATTCCAATGCTGCAACTTTGGAATAGAAAAGACAAACAATCTGTTTATTATACTAAAATCACTGGTCTGCCAAAAGGTTCTATGCCACTATTATCTATTGAAAAACAAATAAGTACAGGTAGAATCATTACCAAACTTGAAACAACAAAAATCACTTCAGAAAAAATTAAAAGCGAAGAATTTGAAATTCCTCAGGGATATAAAAAGTTTGAAGAATAATTAAAATTATTTTTTTATGAGAAAAATATTTTTTTTCACATTGTTTATACTGATGATAGTAGGAAATCAACTATCTTTATTGGCACAATGTGCCATGTGTAAAGCCGCCGCTGAAAGCGATTTACAAAACAATCCTAATTCAGTAGCCAAAGGTATCAACGAGGGCATTATTTATTTAATGGTGATTCCTTATATTTTAATGGCTTTCTTTTTTAGAAAAGAAATCATTCGGTTTATTAAAGGGATAAAGAATCATAAATAACTCTTTATGAAAGCAAAATCTGAAAAACTTGATTTTGAAAAAATATGGAAATTATTCCAAGAAACAGACAAAAAATTCCAAGAAACAGACAAAAAGTTTCAAGAAACTGCTAAACAATTTGAAGAAACAAAACAATTATTAAAAGAAGAATCACTCAAAACCGAAAAAAAACTAAGACAATTAGAAAATCTTTTTATAGGACATTGGGGAAACCTTGTTGAATCATTAGTAGAAGGTAACTTAGCAAAAATACTGCGAGAAAGAGGAATAGATGTAAGAGGTACTCGTCAAAGAGTAAAAAGCTTATACAATGGAAAAGAAATTGAAATTGACATCTTAGTCATCAATGGAACTGATATTGTCGCTGTAGAAGTAAAAACAACCTTAAGAGTTGAAGACGTTAATGAATATTGAAAAACTGAAAGTATTCAAAAAAGTATTTTCAGAATATAAAAACAAAAATATCTATGGTGCTGTTGCTTATTTAAATGTGAATGAAGAAGCCGATAAATACGCTTATAAAAAAGGATTGTTTGTAATCAAAGCCA
Source organism: Bacteroidia bacterium (assembly GCA_026414605.1). Classification (GTDB taxonomy): domain Bacteria; phylum Bacteroidota; class Bacteroidia; order B-17B0; family Aurantibacillaceae; genus BPGX01. Next base: position 21,953 of record JAOAIP010000019.1, on the reverse strand, counting down.
CCGGTGAATCTGCTAAGATATTAAATGATAAAAAATTCAAACCTAAAAACTGGTCAAAATAATAACCACCTTTCTGCCATTTTTGCGGTAAATAATAAATTGGTATAAAACTTGATTTAAGAAACTGCACTTTGAAAACATTGGGCCCGACAGGTATCGACAGTAAGAACAATGGGTAAGTAAGCAGGTAGAGCAATGGGGACAATGCTCTTAAATCTCGTCTCCAAAACTTAAATGGCGAATCTAACTTCGCAATGGCTGCCTAATAGTTGCAGCCCGTCTTCCCTTTAGCCCTTCTGTCTGGCGAAAGGTGTAAGGCGTCGGAAAGAGACAGAGCATCTTTCGGACTCCGCTACGAAAGATGACTACCAGCGGATAGGTACAAAGTATAAGCGGTGTTCTGCTTGCTTTGTACCGAATGCGAAAGTGAACACTAAACCTGTAGAAAACTTACTCATTGCTTACTTGGACCTCCGTTCGATTCGGAGCGGGTCCACATTTTTATAAACTTAGGAATTCAAATGTAATTAATTTTGTTTATATGCATTTAAAATCTCCTAAAATATTGACTGTCGTAGGTAAAAAGCAAATTCGCAATTACATTAGCCAACAAACGCCTGTTGTATTAAAAAATTTTGCACATCGTTGGAAAGCCCAAAATTTGTGGACTCCCGAATATCTCCAAAATAAAATCAAAGATATAAAAGTCCCATTGTACAACAATGTCAAAAGTGACGCTTATACGCCTGTCAATACTGCCGACGATTATATGTCTTTTAGCGATTACATTCAAAACATTTTACAACATCCTGAACATAAATGGCGTTTGTTTTTATTCAATATCTACACACAAGCCCCTGAATTACTAAAAGATTTTGATTATCCAACCGATGTTATTTCTCCTATTGTAAAGCAAGCCCCAATGTTATTTATAGGGGGAAAGGGGTCCATTACTCATATACATTTTGATATTGATTATAGTACTGTTTTACACGTTCAAATTTATGGCAGAAAAAAGTTTTTGTTGTTTCCATTTGACCAACAACATCTTTTATACAGAAAACCTTTTGAAGTATTGAGTTGGGTAGATTTTTCCAATTATGCTGAAAGAATAAATGAATTAGAAACACAGTTTCCTAAACTCAAAGAAGCACAAGGATATGAAGTGATATTAGAACCATCTGATGCTTTGATAATGCCTCCAGGATTTTGGCACCATATTGAGTATCTAGAAAATAGCATAGCAATGAGTATGCGATCCATCAATACTACACCAATTGGTATTTTGAAAGGACTTTGGTACTTAATAGGTATGCGTAATATTGATACTTTTATGAAAAAACATTTTCCAATTTATTGGAATAATTACAAAGTACATCAAACACCTTATTTTGATTCGTCCTTAAAGGAAAAATTTTTATTACCTAATCCACCGTCCAAGTCGTTAAGCCCTCAGTTGTAAATTGAAAGGGTTGAGTTTTTCCACCAAACTTTAATACTGCATTAGCCACTTCTAACTTTGTATTTTTAGGACAATAAAAAAACATAAATCCCCCTCCTCCTGCTCCGGATATTTTTCCTCCCGTAGCACCTGCTTTGAGTGCGGACTCATAGATGTTGTCAATTAATGTATTGGATATATTGCTTGCCATTTGCTTTTTATGTATCCAACCAAAGTGTAAAAGTTCTCCAATTTTATTTAATTCTCCTTTTAATAAATAATCTTTTAATAACAACGCTTGTTCTTTCAAATGATGCATTGCTTCAATAGAGGTTGTTTTATTGGATTGAACATTTTGAATTTGTTCTTTGATGATTTCAGAGGAATGTCTTTGAGTGTCTGTAAAATAGAGCAATAAACACAATTCTAATTCTTTTTTGATATGCGGTTTAATATCCAAAGGATTGACAATGACTTTATCATTGGCATAAAATTCAAGAAAGTTGATACCTCCAAAAGTAGCCGCATATTGGTCTTGTTTTCCCCCGTGCATTTTTAAATCAAGCCGTTCTATTTCATAAGCAAGATGTGCGATATCATATTTTCCCAAAGGAAGTTTAAGCCATTCTGTAAAACATCCTAAAATAGATACTACTAATGTAGATGAAGTTCCTAATCCTGAACCTTGTGGGGCTTCTATGTAACAATGTAATTTGAAAGACAAAGGCGGTAAATCAAACATTTTAACAATGCGATTATAAACGGCTAATATCAACTCGTAGGGTTGTTCAATTTCAATATGTCTTTCACTCTTAAATGTTTTACTCTTTCCATAATTTCCCAAAGTTAATTCAATTGTATTATTAGTAGTAGGTTCAATAGTAGTTACGGCATATAGATTTATAGTAGCATTCAAAACAGATCCGCCATAAATATCTGAATAAGGTGATACATCTGTACCGCCTCCTGCTAATCCTAATCTTAATGGGGCTTTGCTACGAATAAGCATAAACTATAATTGAACAAGTTGAATAGTATTATCAATATATGTGTAATTCTCCGTTGTTACTGATTTTTTTTGTTTTAAATACGTTTGATAAATATCATCGTATTGGATACGATGTCGGATCACTTCTTCAAAATTATCATAAGCACCAATTAATAACTCTGTAATTTCTCTTACAGCATTGTTTGAACCACTTGAAAAACTAATATAATCGGCTAATAAATTTTTTATTACATAGTCATTAAAGAGAACTGCAGAAGTTTTTTGAATATACATTCTCAAGCCACATTCTTGTGCTATGCTCAAATCTAAAATATCATCAAATACAAAACAACATTCTTTTGGTGAAACATTAAAAGATTGACATAAATGTTGAAATGCTAAAATTTTATGTGGTATCTTGAAGTAGTGTCTATGTATGTGTTCTCTCTGGGCTAAAGTAAAAGCCGATTGATTTTTTTCACCAGAAATAATGCTTACTATGGGCGTTTTTTTGTTTACTAAAAAATAAGAAAAACGCAACAAGTTTAATCCTACCGAGTCCGATTCATTGAACTGACTTTGAAGTTGGGCATCTTTTAATCCATTAGTAAATACGCCGTCCCAATCAAAAATAAACAACTTGATTTTATCTAAGCGATTTAAAAATAACCTTTCATTAATTAGAAAACGGCCTCCTTTTTGCTGAAACTTTTCAAATACCGTATTCATTTTTTACACATCTTGAATATCAATCATTCCAATGGCTTTATTATTATCATCTACTACTACAATAGTATCCACATTTGTTTTTTTGAACATTTGATAAGCATCGTTTAATAAAGCATTGGCTTTGATGGTATAGGGCGTCTTAAAATTTAAATCTGATAATTTTTTCTCTAAAAACTTAGATCCCTCTTTCATTATACTTCTTCTTAAATCGCCATCCGTAAATATACCTTTTACAACATCGTTATCATCTACAATTGTTATTGCACCAAATCCATATTCTGTCATTTTAATAATGGCATCGGTTAATTTTGTATTGATAGACACCACAGGATTTACATTTCTAATAACATCTTTTACACGTTTGGTCATTAATTTAGTATCAATGATAAATTGTTCTGTGCCAAGAGTTGTAAGATTGTTTTCCGTAAGTTGTTTCATCACTTTCCAAGGCACAGTAATCGTATGAACGCCAAGGTTGATGGCATTGCGCACGTGCTCGGTATGACGAACAGAAGAAAACATAATCTTTGTAGGATATTTGTAATAATTAACGGCTTTTACACATTGATCAATAAGTGCTAATGCGTCGTGTCCTTGGTCTTGCAAACGGCCTACTAATGGACATACGTAAGTAGCCCCTGCTTGCATTGCCATATATGCTTGCTGCAATGTATATACTAAATGAATATTTACTAAATATCCTTTATTTCTCAACATTTTACACGCTCTCACACCTTCTAAAGACACAGGGATTTTAAATACCGTTTTTTGTGGATCAAGTCCAAGTGCAATTTGTCTGTCGGCTTCTGCAAGGATTTCCTCTGCGGTATTTCCAAGCGCTTCTATTTGAAGAATGGGCACCATCTTGCTCAATTTCACAATAGTAGCATCAATATCTGTGATGCCTTCTCGCTGCATAAACGTAGGTGTGGTAGTAAGTCCTGTTAAAAATCCCAGTTTAAATGCTTCCTCAATTTCCTGCATATTTGCAGAATCCAAATACAATTCCATAGTTTAATTTTTTGGACAAACATAGTTAAAAAAAAAGGAATGAGCAACGAGACGTTTGAATAATTATTGGGACTATACTTTATAGATGAATTCTCTTTTACTGCTTCATCACCTTACCTTTTCCTTTTGAAACATAATTTACATACATTGGATTTCCTGTATAATAGATATTTCCATCTGTAAATAATTTAGCATCCAGACCAATGTTGTTTAATTGAATATAAGCATTCCCTACCGAATGACTTTCTAAATAAGTATAGGTATGGATATTTAATGACGAAGCATAAATATAATTTGTGCCGTTGTAGTTGTAATAAAAATAATCTGTGTTTCCTGAAACATATAAATCCCCATTTCCGTGCGTGCTTCCGCCAAAGTAATGCGTTTGAACTTGCAAATGCACATCTCCTGGGGATTCTATTCGCAATAGCATTGTGTCTTGAACAAAAGTATTTAAAGAATATACATTACCACTACCATTGTGTTTTAAGAATTTAAGTTTTGGCAAATGGATTTCTACTTGTATTTTTTTCTTAGGGTCTCTGATGAAATTGCACTTGTTTTTATTTGAAACATACAGGGTTTCGTTTTTTACTTCTGTATGAATGTTCTTCATTAAATTTTTTCCTGCTGTAACAGACACATAAAAATTATCTTGCTTTAAATACACATCTAATTTATCTTCAATAACAACAGTATGAAAATTCAAACATTCTCTTTCTTCTGTGATTGTTTTTCCTGAAGTTTTTACACAATCAAATGCGTTTTCTTTTTTGCAAGATAAAAAAAACACAACGACAAACGTCGTCCAAATGTATAACCTTATTCCTTGCATTATTGTTTTTTATCAAACCAATACAATTCGTCGTTTTCAGATATTTCAAGATACTCATTCTCAAAATTAGGTTTAGGAAGTATTTGAACTTGATTTTTCTTTAAATATTCAATGTTGATATTGAATTGTTCAGCCAACACATTGTAAAAATATTCAGGATAAATCATTTTGTATAACTCAAAAAGTATTTTATCGCTTTTTCCAAGAGGATATTCTTTCCACTCATCAGGATTGGGTTCTTGATGATTAGAAAGATATACATAAAATGCTTTTACTTTCATATCATAATCAATGACTTTGAGCCGTTTCATTCGCTTTTTTTTATTTTCAGATATTTTTGAATATTGTCCTGTTTTGTAAGCACTTAAAAGTTCTTCATCGTGTTTGAATAAAAATCCAATCTTTTGTTCCTTATTTAATTTTAATAAACCAACGTATCTTTCATTATCTTTAATACATTCTTCAAAATATTTTTTGAAAAACCTTTTGTTTTCCTTGCTTTCATTGATAGCAGAAAAAGGGATTGTTATACAAAAAACATCTTTTGTTTGGCCTTTTACCTTCAATCCAATATATGATTTTATCTTTAAATCTGTATGCAAAAAACGATTAATGTAATACGAAGCAAAATAAATAAACATTGACTCCTCTGACTTTACTTTGTTTTCCTTAAATTCTTCCTTCATCATATTAAAATAAACATCCTCTACAGTAAAGCGTTTAATTTTCATTTTTTAATAATTTATGCCACAAAGATACTAAGAATGTTGTTTTTGTTGAAATAGCACTGTTGATTTTTAATTATATTTAAGATACCTTTAAGGCAAAAAATATGAGTGGTTTTATTTATCCTGTAAATGGCATTTTTCCTGTGTTTGGTAAAAATTGCTTTGTAGCCCCTAATGCTACCATTGTGGGCGATGTAGTAATGGGCGATGAGTGTAGTATTTGGTTCAATGCTGTAGTAAGAGGTGATGTTAATAAAATTCGTATAGGAAATAGAGTCAATATCCAAGATAATGCCACTATTCATTGCACGTATCAAAAAACCGAAACACATATTGGCAATAATGTATCTATTGGACATAACGCCATTGTTCACGGATGCACCATTTCAGACAATGTGTTGATAGGAATGGGGGCAATCGTGATGGACAATTGCAAGATTGGGAAAAATGTAATTATCGCAGCAGGGGCTGTTGTTTTAGAAGGCACAGAAGTCCCTGACAATTGCGTATTTGCAGGCATCCCCGCAAAAAAAGTAAAAGACATTTCAGCAGAATTATTAAGTGGCGAAGTAGAACGTATTGCAAAAAATTATTTATTTTACTCCACTTGGTTCAAAGATATTAATCAATTAAAGTAAAATAACTTTATGAATGATACTTCTTTTAATACCATTTTTTATTTGGGCGTGCCCCTCACACACCACAGCATTTCCAAACTTTGTAAATGATTTTATCTCATTATTTTTAAAACGACAAAAAATGTCGTTTTAAAAATTTCAATTGGCTGTGGTGTGTTCGGGTCGGGCTGCTACGGGCTTCGCTATCGCTTCGGTAATCCCCTCGTCGCTTCGCTCCTCGGGGCAGTACCGGCTTCGCCGCCCTTCGCATCCCTCACGCAAATTTAGTTAAAAGTTGAAAGTGAAAAGTTGAAAGTAATGAAAATACTTTTTCAATTTAGAGATTTAGAGTTATAGTGACCTAAAACTTTTCACTTTCTACTAATAAAAGGGGGTGAGTATAACTTTCCACTAAATGATATACTATGTTCCACATAAAACACATACTTCTTTCTTTCCTATGCCTTGTAGGAATGACAAGTATTGCTCAGCAAGGTTTTACTTCTCTTTCTATCTATGGCGGATATGGTTCTGTTGTTCAACATTCATCAAAAATTGGTAATCTCATCGCAGAACGTCCTTTTTTTGTAGAACTTAATTTATTTCGACCATCTTCAGGATACTACAAATGGCATCGGATAAATCATTTTCCCGATTATGGTTTGTGTTTAAACTTTGAAACACTTGGAAACAAAGAAAAAATAGGCAGTAGTATTGCAGTGGCTCCCTATTTAGAATTTCCTTTTACACACAAAGAAAAATCTATCTTATTTAAACTTAAAATGGCTTGGGGATTGGCTTACATTACTAAACCTTATGATACCGAAACCAATCATAAAAACATCGCCATTGGTACACATTTGAACACCTTTATTCAATTTCGCTTCTTATGGCAAATGCGAATTTCTCCTCATCTTTATCTTAATCCCAACATCACATTTATTCACGTGAGTAATTGTCGTTTTGCTGTTCCTAACTTAGGCATAAACACTTTGTATCCCTCTATAGGCATCACTTACAAATGGAAAGAAACTCAACGTTATTCTGTTGTTCAGGACTCTACATCAGATAAAAAAACAAAACACGAATTATTATTTTTTACAGGCATAGGTGTGAATGAAGTAGAACCTCCAACGGGCAATAAACTTTGGGCTCTTACAGTGGGGGCTAATTATTATTTTAATATCCATCAAAATCAACAATTGGGGGCAGGTATAGATGCATTTTACGAACAAAGTTTGCCGTATGAATTACGAAAAAGTGATACAGATGCAGTTCATTTTGATTTTCACTCAACATTTAGCACGGGGCTAAAATTTTGTTATGCATACAATTTTGGTCGCTTAACACCTATCTTAGAAATGGGCTATTATTTGTATACTCCTTCACAAGAATTTCCAAACGGTAGATTATATCATCGTCTTGGTTGTCGTTATTATTTTAAAAACAATGTAGTGGCTCACTTTTCATTAAAAACCCATTTTGCCGTAGCATATCATATTGAAGCAGGAATTGGTTATAGAATAGGAATACACTGATTGGTACTATATTTTTTAAATCATTTTGAATCAATAGATATTCACACAGATGTTTTTTTATACTTATAAAGCAGATATAACAAACTTGGGAATATCAACAAAAGTGTAGGCAATCCAACAACAAAACCTCCAATGACAGCAATAGCCAATGCTTGCTGCATTTGAGCACCAAACCCAATACCAAGTGCTAATGGTAATAAAGCCAAAATGGCACCAATAGCAGTCATAAGTTTTGGTCTTATTCGTAAAGCGATGGCATAACTTATAGATTCTATCAGATTTTTTGTTTTTTGAAAATTTTGTTTAAATTGAGCAACAGTAAAGATAGCATTTTCTGATAAAATCCCAACAATCATAATTATTCCTGTATAACTGCTGACATTTAAAGGGATATTAAAAATATACAAAAAAATGATGCTTCCTAATATGCCAATTAATGCAACAAACAATATCAGCAAAGCAAGTAACCATTCTTTAAACAAGAAAATGAGCACTCCTAAAACAAACAAAGACGCCATAATCAATACCAACATAAGTTCATTGAAAGATTGTTGTTGTTCTGCATAAGATCCACCAAAGTTAAAGAAATACCCTTTTGGTAAAGAAATTTTTTCATTTAAGTTCTTTTGGATTTCTTGAATAGCACTGCCTAAATCTTTATTATTTAACCTTGCGGTAAGTATCACACAAGATTTTAGATTTTCTCTTTTTTGTTCTGCTTCTCCAGAAAGTATTTTTATTTCACAAAATATATGGAGTGGTAAGGTTGATCCGTCTGGCAGAAAGATCGGCAAGTTTTTTATGTTTTCTAAATTAATATTATCAATATCTGATAATCGTATTATTAATTTTCGCATTTGTTCTCCGTCTTGTATTTGTCCAACCTGAATACCGGATGTTAAGGCGGCTTGTGCGGGAGAGGGCGTTGGTTGATTGGCATTTATACCCAAAGGCAAGCCACCAATATAAACAGAAGTTTGTGTCAATAAATCTACAGGAGTTAATTTATATCTGCTCAGCATTTCTTGATTGGGAATAAACTGAACATAAGGACCGGCAATTCTTAATCCATTATCCACATCCACTATTCCGTTTATATTACTTATCACTTTTTCTGCTTCTTTGGATATGTTTTGCAGACGATTGTAATCTTCTCCAAAAATTTTTATTTCTATCGGTTGAGGTGTACTCATTAAATCGCCTAACAAATCGCTTATTCTTTGACCAAAACTAACATGTAATACAGGATATGTAGCAGTAATTTTTTTTCGTAAATCCTCAATGACTTCTGTTGTTTTTTTGGTTCTATTTGGTTTTAATTGTATTAAATAATCTCCGAAATTGGGAGGTACTGTATTAAAAGCCATTCTGATACCTGTTCTTCTTGTGTAGGTTTCTACTTCAGGATGAGAAAGTATTATTTTATCTACTTCGGATAATACTCTGTTGGTTTCGCTTACAGATGTTCCTGGTGGCATAAAATAATCCAGCACGATGGTACCTTCATCCAAATCAGGCAAAAATCCTGTCTCTAACTTATTAAAAGAATTCCATGCCAAAGTTCCTAATAAAACGATAAATATTATTGCAAAATAGGGCTTATTAAAAAACCAGGTTAACCATTTTAATTTTTTAATTTGTTGATTGGTTTTTAAGTGCTTGTGATGTATTTTTTGCTTATAGCCAATAACAATATGCAAAACCGGTAATAGCAACCAGGTAACTAAAAAGGAAGTAACCATTGTGAGTTGCATAGTATCAGAAAGTTCTTTAAAGAAACTGCCCGCCAATCCACTGAGTAATCTGAAAGGAAAATGAATAACAATAGTAGTAAGTGAAGATCCTATCATTGCTGGAAATAATTCATGTATAGATTCTTTAACCGCTCTTTCTGTTGAGATATTCGGTATATCTTCATGTTTTCGGTAGATTTGTTCTATAATAACAATGGCATCATCTATAATGAGCCCGATAGATGCAGCAATAGCCCCCAAAGACATTATGTTTATTGAAATTCCAAATAAATATAGAACTAAAATAGTAAAACCAAGCGTGATTGGAATTGTAAGAATAACGACTAAACTTGCTCTCCATGACTTAAGAAAAAGGATCATCACAATTACAGATAAAATAAGTCCCTCATAAATTGTTCGGATAACACTGTTTATACTTTCTCCTACAAAAGATGCCTGATTATAATACGGTTTCAAAACCATGCCTTTGGGTAGTTGTTTTTGAATCTCTTCTGCTTTTTGTGCACATTCTTTTGCAAACTCTATTAAGTTTATTCCGGGCTGTTTAATAATATCAATAAGTACAGATTCGTGTCCATTAGCATTAACTACAATAAATTCTATCTGTTCTTTTAAAGTAACTCTTGCAATATCTTTTAATTTAATCAGACGTATCCCGTCATTTTTTATGACTGTATTTTCAAGATCGCTAATGTTCATAATTCTTGAATCTACTAATGAAAGATAAAGGCGATGGTGGTTGTTTAAGAATCCATTTGAAGTTACAAAGTTTGTGTTGTTAAATACATTAATAATCGAATTGAGAGTAATTTTTAAAGTCGCCATTTTATTTACATCCGGAACTATCACAAATTCTTTGTTTTTTCCTCCTCTAACCACCACATTGGATACACCTTTTACCTGAGAAAACATAGGTCGGATTATAAGATTGGCTTTGTCTCTTAAAGCCACTAAACTATGATTTTTGCATTCAAGGGTAAATCCGAAAACCGGGAAGGTGCTTTGATTCATAGATTCAATAGCGATATTAACGCCCGGCGGTAAAAAATTTTTAATCTCATTAATGCGGCTTTCAATTTGTAGTTTTGCTTGATAGACATCTGTCCCCCATTCAAAAAACACATCTACTACTGTATTTCCTCTGCTTGTGGTACTTTTGACCACTCTTACACCTTTTACTTTTTTCACTGCACTTTCAATGGGTTTTGTAATTGTTATCATCACGCGGTCAATAGGTTGCTGTCCTGCATCGGCTATTAAAGTTACTCTCGGAAACAACACTTCAGGAAAAAGATTAGTTTCCATCTTGGTGTAAGAGTAAATACCAAATAATAAAAGTGTGATGCTGAGAAAAAGTATTGGTTTTTTAAATGTAACAAAAAAATTTTGTGTTATCATTTTTTATTATTTAAAATATAAACATACGCCGTATCAGATAATCCGTAATTACCATTTGAAATAATTTTATCTTCTTTATTAAATTTAGGAGCGAGTATTTCAATAAATTCAGAATTTGATTTTCCGACCTGAACAGGAACTTTTATTGCTATGGTGTCAGTTACTAACTTCATAATCCAAAATTCTTTCATCATTTCATCGCTTAATACGCAGGATTTGGGTAAAATTTGTTGAACCGATATTGAAGGTTTCTTAAATTTTACCAAAACATTCATACCTTCTGGTATCAATATCGGCTGTATAAATTGTGCAAAAAACAATTGTGTTTGAACGGTTGAATTCATTGTGGCTAATGATTGAGTAAGTGTAGCCAAATAGGTAGTGCTATCAGGTAAAGAAATAAAACACGAACTACCTAATTTTATATCGTGTGTATATTCATACGGAACATTTACCTGTACTAAAAGATCTTTGCTTTCAGCAATTGTGCATAATTGTGTGCCTTCTAATACATAATCTCCGACCTGCTGCTTATCAAATGTGGTAATAATACCTGATGAGGGCGCTGTAATTTTTATAATTCCAAAATTTTTTAAAGTTGAATCTATTTGACTGATATTATTTGCTACCGCTTTACTTTCTTTTGATTGAAGAACATATAATACATCTCCTTTATTGATTTTATCACCTAACTTAATGTTTACTTCTCTTATAAACGCAGGGATGGGCGAGGTTATGATATTTCTTTTCAGATATTGTGTTGTACCATATACAACTATATCCTGATTTATAGTTCCTGTTTGTATATTCACGACTTCAACAGGAGTTTTAGGCGTTATAATTATTTCTGTGTTTTCTGTGGTACTTTTGCAAGAAACAAAAAAGAGAAACACTACTATAAAATGATTTATTTGTTTCATATACTTTATTTACCAGTTCCAATAATTAAAAGTATTTATAAGATAAAATCTTTGTGTTATTAAAACAGCATAATCTTTTTGTAATGAGATTAGGTTTTTAATTATGTTAATATAATTGATAATAGACATTTGTCCTGATAAAATTTCTTTTTTGTATACATTTAATAATTCATCATATTCCTGTAATTGTTTTTGAAGGATAGATATTCTTTCTGTAATTGATTTTAATTCAGAGAGCACCTTTGCTTTACGAACATTATTTTGTGTGATAAAAAATTCTTTGTAATACGATATTGTTGTATTTAAAATTTTTGTTTTTGTTTCATTTGTTCTTTTTTGTTTTCCGTCATATAAATTGTATGTAAAATTTATTCCTGCACTCATTCCTAATCTTTGCGGTATTGTGGGTGCATAAACAGCATTCAATCCTGTATTTGCAAAAAAATTTATTTGTGGTTTATATTTGATTTCAAACACTTTTTGTTGGGCTACTAAACTTAAACTATCTAATTTATATTTTTGTAAAAAATTGGATTCTCCGGAAAAGGTATTTAAAGATAATTGCGGATTTTCTATTTCTACACCGCTTGTATCATTTATTCCACATAATATATTTAAGTCAAGTAAATCCCTTTTATAGTAGGATTTGTATAAATTTATTTGTGATAAATAATTTTGAGATTCAATCTCTAATAATATTCTATCAGATTTTTTATAAATTCCATTTTTTACTAATTCGTTTAAAATGTTTTTTTGTTCTTCGATGACTTTTAGTATAGATTCTGTGAAATTAATTTGAAGTTTGTCTTGATAACATAATATGTATTGGTCGGTTATTATTTTTTGTAAATCGTGTTTTGTCAGTTTGATATTATTTTGGTTTATTTGATTAGAAATTAAAAGTGGATCTATTGCCGACAAGTATCTTTGCTTATTGAATATCGGTTGAATCAAATGTATCATCGCTTGATATTGTCCTCCGTTAGAATATGCTAAATCATATCCATAATAATTACTTATGCCATTTGCCGATGTTTCAAATTTATTTCCACTTGAATTTACCTCCAAACGGTATTGGTTATCAACTTTTCCTATAACTGGTGATAAAAGATAATTGACTAAAATATTTATCTGTGGTTTTAAATACAAAGATTTTAATTTTATTATTTCTAATTCATTGGCGTTTGTTTGATTTTTGTAATCATTAATGAGTGCACTGTTTTTTTCTGCTGCTTCCAAATAAAATTGAAGATTGTTTTGTGCTCTGACAAGAAATGAAAAAATCAATATTAAAAAAGGATACTTCATTAGATTATTAATGTTTTAATTTGAATGCTTGTTATTACAAATAAAAAAAAAGAATACCTTGCGGGGTTAAATAAAGTGTATTGTTATGTATTACATAACCACCTTAACCAACCCACAACAAGGTATCCTGACTATAATTATGAAATATAAGAAGTTCCTTTATTTCTCTTTAATTTCTTTTAGGAATTTTCCGTTGCTGTCAAAAATCAAATCCATTCCTTTGATTTCTGCTTCATAAGTAACCGTTCCTTTTGCATCTGTAATTTTAGCGGCTTCCTTGATGTTTTGTTTGTAATGCGATTTGACGTAGTCAACTACTCCTTTGGGAAGTTCGTTGATTTCAATTTCCTGCTCTGTTTCAATAATGTTACCTTGGTCATCAAATAAAACAGAGACGTCCGCTTTTTTCACGTCAAATTCCGCTTCAATGTACTGATTCTCTTTTTCCCACTTTACTTCCTTTGCATCTGGATACTTCTGATGAAGTGCATTTTTTACCGCAATGGGAACTTCTTTTTCATTGATTTTTTGAGCCCAGGCAAGCGAAGTTATCATCGCTGCGGCTGCTACGAGTTTTACACGTTTCATAGTTTTTAAATTTTATGCTACAAAGGTATTATACAATTTTGGAGAAATTCTGAATTTTTAAAACAATACTGTAAAAAAATGCAAATTTTCAGAAAACGAATAGGTTATTTGCCAGTTATTAAGTTCAGTAATTTTTTTGATAATGGCTAATCCCAAGCCATTTCCTTTGGCAGAGGGATCTGTTTTTGAAAAACGTAGAAATACTTTTTCTTGTGGGATAGGTTGAGTTTTTCCACTGTTTGCTACAATAAAATTTTTTTGAGTAAGTTTAATAATAATTTTTCCCTGTGGTATGTTGTGTTGAATAGCATTTAAAATAAGATTGCTGATAAGGATTTCAACAAGTGTGTAATTTGAAAAAACATTCACATTTTCATTGAGTTCTGTTATTATGCTTATATCTTTTGACTCTGCTTGTTCAATAAAAAAATCCAGTTGTTTTTTTATCAGGTCATTTAAGTTGATACGTTGTTTATCGGAATAAAAATGGTTTTCTATTTTGGATAAAAGCAGCAGATTTTTATTTAAACGAGTCAGACGGGCAATGTTTTCATTTATAGATGTTATTATTTCATATTGTTTCTTGCTAAAATCGCCGCTTTGAAGAAGGGTATCCATTTTTGCCTGAATAACAGCCACAGGGGTTTGTAATTCGTGAGAAGCATTTTCTACAAATTCTTTTTGTTGTTGATAGATGGCTACATTCTTCTCTATCAGTTTGAGGATACTTTGATTTAATCTTACAAATTCCTGAATATCTGTATCGGAAAAAGTTGGATAGTTCATTTTATCAATTTCAAATTTTTCAATTTGTTGGAGTGTGTTATAAAAAGGTTTCCAGATAACCAATGCCACTTTCTTTGTTACAAAAAATAATGTTATTAATAGAAGAATCAGGGTTATTAAAAAGAGTATAGTTATACTTTCAATCAAATCTTCCGACTCAACTAAATTCATTTTATCTGAATAAATATAGGGCTTATTGTTTATTACTATGGGTACATTAATTTCTCTGTAGGGTTCTTCTTCGTGATCTAAACTGTCATAATAATATTTAAAGAACAATGAGTCCTTCTTTAATCGTTCGTTTGGAAATATCTTGCTTTCTCTGTTAAATTTATTCCATAAGACAATATCTTTTTGATTTAAATAGGGGAGTTGTTTTATCATAAATTCTTTTTTACGAAGCAGTAATGCTTCATCTACATCATCAAGATATAATTTTTTTAAACTAAAATAAAAAAATGGGGCGACAATAATAAACACAACAATAACAGCAATAAGGTAGGTCTTTAATACCGTATGTAATAAACTTTTATTCATTCTGCCATTTATATCCAATTCCATAAATTGTTTTAATATAATTTCCGGATCCGGCGTTTTTTAATTTGTTCTTCAGATTTTTAATGTGTGTATAAACAAAGTCGTGATTATCCAGCATATCTGCCATATCTCCTGATAAATGTTCTGCTATAGCATTTTTGGAAAGCACTTTATTTTCATTACTAATCAAATATAACAATAAATTCAATTCTTTTTTAGTAAGTTCAATTTTTGTATTATTTACTTTTACTTCCTTGGATAAAACATCTATCTGAATTTCATTAAAAACAACAATGTTATTTCCTTTAAATTTTTTTCTTCGTAATAATGCCTGCACTCTCGCCAGCAGTTCTGATAAATGAAAGGGTTTTGCAAGATAATCATCTGCTCCGAGTTGCAGACCTTCAATTTTTGTATCCAATGTATCTTTGGCAGAGATGATAATTACACCATCGTTTTTGTTTTCTTTTTTCAATTCTTCTAATATCTTGAATCCGTTTCCATCGGGTAACATCAAGTCCAGCAAAATACAATCGTATTCAAAACATATAATTTTTTCAATGGCAGATTCCGTGTTTTTTGCCCATTCGCAGACAAAGCCATTTCCGGAAAAATAAGAAATAATGCTTTCGGCTAATTCTTTTTCATCTTCAATAACTAATATTTTCATAGGGTCAAAAATAAACATTTGATTTTGAAGAAATTTTGAAGAAAAATTTATTTTATTATTTGAACCGTATTTACATTTAAATGAAAAGCCCATTTGATGATAAGATATATTTGAGTAATTATTCATTTTTAATTTAATCAATCCCATTATTTGTTGTAAATTTGCTCAAATAAAAAATTATGGAAAGTATCAAGCAAAAAAAAGTAGCAGAACTTGTTCAAGCCACCGTTGCCGAGTATTTTTTGTTTCACGCTTCAATAGATTATTTAGGCGCATTCATTAATATATCAGAAGTAAAAGTAACAGCTGATTTATCTATTGCAAAAATTTATGTGAGTATATTGCCTTCAGAAAAATATGACAGGAAAACCGTTTTTCAAATGATTGAGGAAAACAATAAAAAAATACGAAAATATGTGGGCGACAAACTCGCAAAAAAACTGCGCAAAATTCCCGAATTAAAATTTTATTTTGATGAAAGTTTGGATATTGCCGAAAGGATTGAACAGTTATTAAAAAACACAAAAAAGTGAGGTTAATAAGATTATTATCTTTTCGCTACTTATTTTCAAAAAAATCTAATAACATCATCAACATCATTAGTTGGATTAGTGTATTGGCTATATCCTTTACTACGGCGGCTTTTATCATTATTGTGTCTGTGATGAATGGTTTTACTTCAGTAGTAAGTAATTTATACAATTCTATTGAGCCCGATTTAAAAATACTTCCTGCGCAAGGCAAATACTTTAATCCTGATAGTATTTTTTCTATTTTATCTAAAAAACAAGGTATTGCTTCTATTTCCAAAACAATTTCAAATCAAGCATTGATTAAGTATCGCCAAAAACAAATTCTAATAACCGTAAGAGGTGTAGATAGCGTGTTTGGTAAAACGACTAATGTTCAATCCGTATTAAGAAAAGGAAAATTTTATTTCAAAGACAAAAATATAAACTATTGCGTAGTAGGTCAAGGTGTAGCCACAGAACTCAACATCAATATAGAAAATCAATTTGCCCCAATTCTATTTTATAGCCCCAAAAGAATTAAAAACACAGGCACTTCAACAGATATTATCAATGAAAAATCGGCTTATGTGTCAGGAGTATTTTCTATTAATGATGATTTTGATTACAAGTTTGTTTTTACAGATTTACATTTTGCACAAGAATTGTTTGATGCCGAAGGGCTTGTAAGTAGTATAGACATATCCATTCATAAATCAGCATCAAGAGATAAAATACAGCAAGAATTACAATCTCTGTTAGGAAATAAATTTGTTGTCAAAAACAAAGACCAACTGAATGAAGTATTGTTCAAGACATTAGAAACCGAAAAATTATGGACATTCATCATTATGAGTTTTATATTACTAATTGCTACATTTAGCATCATTAGTGCTTTGACAATGTTGATAATAGAAAAACAAAAAGACATTCAAACACTCTATGCATTAGGAGCACATAAAAGAATGATTGAAAGTATATTTATGGTGGAAGGATTTTTGATTACCTTTGGTGGGGCATTTGTGGGGCTTTTACTGGGCGTTATTATTTGTTGGATTCAAATACAATTTCACATCATTACATTTAATGAAAACTCCATTTTGCCTTATTATCCTGTAGAAGTAAAATGGGAAGACCTTGCATTGGTTTTGTCTGTATTATTAATAATAGGATTTATAGCCGCACTTTATCCCGTACGACTATTTACCAAAGATGTAAAATGGAATAAGTGACGAGTTGAAAGTAACAAGTTAAAAGTATAAAGTGAAAAGGAGATTTTTAAATAGATAAATATGCATTTGGTTGAATGTTACAGGTTGAAAGGATAAAGTAAAAAGACAAAAGTAAACAAGCCCCATATTGGACAAAATATAATAACAAAACACAAAAATTAGTGTAAATATATTCAAAGCCCTGAATGGGCAGAAACTTCACAACAATGATGACTCAAAAATCAAAAATATCCATTAAACACCTCCACTGTAAAATACTCCTATTTTTATTTATTCAATGTTCTACTATAATCGCACAATACAATGTTATTTCCAAAAATGTATTATTACAAAAAGATTATTCTGATGCTTTGCAAGAATGGTCTATTCGTTATCCATCCGAAAAATTTCATTCTGTTTTTCAACCTTATTTATCTTCTACTATAATTGAATTTTCTGATACTGTCTTTAAAAAAGCATCTTATCCAAAAATCAAATCGCTGGCTCTTTCCAAAGTTTTTAATGATGCTCCTAACAAAAGAAATCAATACCAATTACAGATATTGCCTATCATTCACAGCATCCAAGGGTATGATGGTAAGTTTACTTCAGAAAATGGATTAGGCACACAACTCTATTTAAACATCAACAATGATTTTACTGCTTATGGACAAGTTAGTGCCTATTCTTCAACATTTCCTTACTTTTTGGACACACTTATTTATCAACATCAATTTATTCCGGGCATTGGATTTCCTTTATCCTTTCACAAAAACACGTACAATTATGTTTATTGGAATGCTTATGCTTCTTATACTAAATCTGCTTTTAATGTTCAATTAGGAAATGGTAAAATGTTTATTGGAAATGGTTATAGATCGCTTTTACTTTCAGATATTTCATCACCATATCCTTACTTAAAACTTCAAGCCAATTTTTGGAAAATACAATACAATGTGTTTTATATGTTGCTACAACACTACATTCCCGGAAGTGATTTAAACTCTATACAAAAAAAATATGCTACGATGCATACCTTATCCCTAAATGTTACTAAAAAAATAAACATTACGCTTTTTGAAAATATTGTATGGCAAGGCACAGATGCAAATCGTCATCGGGGCTTTGATCCTACTTATATCAATCCTGTGATATTTTTTAGACCACAAGAATATCAACAAGGATCTTCTGATAATGTAATGATGGGACTTAATTTAAGTTATACCATCTCCAAAAAAGTGCAATTCTATGGGCAATTAGCATTGGATGAATTTTATTTGAAAGAAATTCGTGCGGGCAAAGGTTGGTGGGCAAACAAACAAGCGTGGCAACTGGGCATTTATGCTTTAAATTTCTTAAGCATTCCACAATTAAACTGCCGCATAGAATATAATGAAGCCAAACCTTTTACATACACACACGGATCGCCTGCACAAAACTACGCCCATTTTGGACAATCATTAGCCCATCCTTTTGGTGCCAATTTTAGAGAATTGGTGTTCCAACTTAATTACACCTATAATAAATGGCGAATTCGCTTTCATCAAGTATATGCTGAAATTGGAAAAGACAGTTTATCTCCAAAAAGCAATGTAGGACAAAACATCTTTTTATCTTATACTACAAGACAAAAAGAATACGGCAATTATACACTTCAAGGCGTTCGTACCTTTTTTAACCATAGTCAATTAGAACTTTCTTATTTAATCGTACCCGTAATGAACTTAAGAGCACAAACCGGTATTATTTATCGCCAACAAACAGATGTTGCTTTTCGTTTTACCAATCTTTGGTTTTATGCAGGAATTAGTTGCAATGTGTTTAATTTTTACAGAGATTACTAATCAATTATACATTATCATTGATACTTCACTATTTTTATCTTAACCAATATGTTTTCTTAAAAAACATTAAAAATTTTTGTTTGGTTTGAGATTTGTTTCTTTACTTTGCACAAAAACAATTAAAACTTACAATTATGAAAACAACACATCTTCTCATCATCCCAATTATTGCAGGATCATTAGTTACAGTAAGTTGCAAATCCAAAAAAGGAACACCCATTCAAAAAGAAACAGGCGCAAAAGAAATTACACTTCCTTTTAGTTCAAAAGAATACAAAACAGACGAAGATTTCTTTAGAGCACGCAATGTTGGAAAATCTCCTGACCTTGCTACTGCAAAAAAAATTGCTCTCAACAATGCAAAATCCGAATTAGCAAGCAATATCCAAACTACCATTAAAAAAGTAACCGACCAATACACTAACCAAAGAACTGTAGGAAACAAACAAGAATTTGAAAATAAATTTGAAGAACTCTCTCGTGAAGTAACAAATTTAACTATTGGTAATATCCGTGTAAAAGATGAAAAAGTTTTCAAAGAAGAAGATGGAAGTTATACCTATTGGGTAGCCATTGAAGCCGACAAAAAAAACATATTTGATAATATAGAAAAGAAAATATCTAATGATGCTAAACTAAAATTAGATTACGATAAGAAAAAATTTGAAGAGATATTCAATGCTGAAATGAAAAAATTAGCCGAAGAACAACAATAATCTATATTTCTAATCTTAAAAAGCCCGAAAAAATTTTCGGGCTTTTCTTTTAAAATGGTATAAATCTTCATCACATAATGTTTCAATCCTTAAACATCTTTCGGTTGATCATAATTTTAGCCCTTTTAGGTCTTTTCTTTTCCTGTACAGGAAGCAAAAGATATTTTAAAGCAGCAGAAAAATTAGAAAAACAAGGACTTGTAAACGAAGCCGCTGAATTCTACCTTGAATCCTTAAAAAGAAATTACAAAAACACACAAGCAAGAATCAAACTCAAAGAAGTAGGACAAAAATATGTTGATTTTTTATCCTCACAATTTTTTAGAGAATTTTCAACCAACGATTACAACTCCGCTATTCAAACCTTTGAAAAAATTTTAGATTTCAAAGAAAGATCTTCTGCATTGGGCATAGAACTCTCTTATCCTACTGCTTACAAAGACGACTACGAAACCGCCATTGACAACTATGTTGAAGAAAATTATAACAAGGGCTTAACTATCTTCAAACAAAAAAAATACAAAGAAGCACTCCCCTATTTTGAAAAAGTAAAAAAATACAGACCCGAATATAAAAAACTACAAACCTATTATATAACCGCTGCTTGTGAGCCCATTTATCAAAGCATTGTAATAGATATTCAAAACAAAAATTATCAAAAAGCATTACAAAACATTCAACAACTCTATAAAATCACGAATATCTACAAAGATGTCAAAGATATAGAAGAAGTGTGTATAGCCGCCCTTACCAAAACAATGCTTGTATTTAAACCCAATCAAACTGACCCCTCTTTTAAACTTTATATTGACCAAACACTTACTACAAAATTATTAAACGAAATCATTAACTCACCTACACCAAACTATTTTCGCATCAAAGAAGACAATACCTTTGCTATCTTTCATTATAGTGCTATTGAAAACAAACCCGATTTATTACGGGCTATTGCCAAAGCCACCAATGCAGATTATTTCTTCTCCGCATTTATCAATAATACAAAATTAAACACACCAAGCCCCCAAACAAAATCATTAAAAGCATATCAACAAATCACTAAAAAAGTAGGCGATAATCTCATTACCGAATACATTGAAGTCCCTTACAATAATGTCAAATTACAAAAGACCTTTTCTTTTGATTTAAATTACAAAATTGTTCAAACTCAAAACCTTCAAACGATTGTAACTAAAAACATTACCATTCAAGCCGACCAACAAAAAGAATACAACGAATTTGTTTACAAACCCAATGCAGATATAAGAAACTTTTACCCTTATAATCCTTTGACAACACCCATATTTGCTCAATACAACCCCAAAGCGTGGCGAGAATTATTTTTTGTTAGCAAAGAAATGAAATCCGACGATGAACTCAAACAAGAAGCATTAAACAAAGCCCTTCAAGATATCCAAACATCCTTCAACTCTTTAACTAAATAATTATTTTTAGGGCGTGCCCCTCGCCCGCCACAGCCATTTTAATCCTTGACAATGCTTTATCTCCATTTTTTCAAAACGACAAACTATGTCGTTGACATATTCTGTGCGGCTGTGGCGGGCTCGGGTCGGGCTGCTACGGGCTACGCTTTTGCTTCGGCAATCCTCGCCTTCGTCATTACAAACGAAGTGAAGCAATCTCAAAAGGAATTAACACTACCCAACAGGAGATTGCTTCGGGCTTTGCCCATCACAATGACGGACTGCTGTAAGAGATTGCTTCGCCCTTTCTAAAAAGGGCTCGCAATGACGAAGGCGAGGCAGTGCTGCGGCTCGCTTCGCTCGCCACACCCTCCGCATCCCTCACGCGAAAGTTAGTTAAAAGT